>JAZQUP010000016.1:0-30774 GCA_045631345.1 Candidatus Avispirillum sp. | reverse complement strand
TGTGACAAGAAGTACGACAGCTCCTCTCGCCTTGACCTCTTTAATATTACTGATGGTCTTCTCAAACAAAGAAGGATCTGTAGCATAAGCAAACACAGGTGTTCCGTCCTCTATAAGGGATATGGTTCCGTGCTTAAGCTCTCCCGCCGCATACGCCTCGCAGTGGATGTAGGAGATCTCCTTCATCTTCAGCGCCGCCTCCATGCTGAGAGCATAGTCATGACCTCTGCCAATGAAGAAAATGTTTTTATGACTTTTATATTTTTCTGCTAAGCTTTGGCATTTGTCACTCAGCTTCAGCGATTTTTCGATGTATTCGCTGATAGCCTCAAGCTCGCTGCAAAGCCTCTTAACTTCTGCTTCAGGCAATCTACCGCTCTCTTTTCCGAGATCTACTGCCAAAAGGTAAAGCAGTGCGATCTGTACTGAGTACGCCTTGGTGCTGGCTACCGCGATCTCGGGTCCCGCCCAGGTGTAGATCACAAAGTCAGCCTCTCTTGCTATTGTGGAGCCCGGCACGTTGACTACAGCTAACGTGTGAACTCCTCTCTCCTTGGCAAGACGGAGAGCCGCAAGAGAATCTGCTGTTTCACCGGACTGAGAAATGACGATTACGAGATCATTCCTATTTAAGATAGGATCTCTGTATCTGAACTCGGAGGCTACCTCCACATTCACGGGAATACGAGCGAGCTTTTCGATGGCATATTTTCCAATGAGACCTGCGTGCATTGCGGTTCCGCAGGCTACTATATGGATCTGACCTATATTTTTTATAAAATCAGCCGTCAGCTTTTTAAGCTCCGGGTGAGGCAACCCATCCTTGATTCGGGGTCTCAGGGTACGTGAGACTGCATCGGGCTCCTCGTGGATTTCCTTGATCATAAAGTGAGGATAACCGCCTCGCTCAGCCGCTTCTACGTCCCATGTGACCTTTTCAAGCTCCTTATATATCCTCTTGCCGTCGCGCGAGAAAAGCTCAATGGAGTCACGGGTAAGCACGGCTACCTCGCCCTCGTCAATTCTCAAAAACTGACTTGTATAACGAAGGACTGCTGAAATATCGGATGACACGAACATTCCAACGTCCGCCGGGCACGCCAGGAGCGGACTGCCCTGACGCATCGCATAGATGGTGTCGAGGTGGTCATGGAACATCACAGCCATAGCAAAAGAACCCTTCATTATTTCTGCGGCTCGGTGCATAGCCTTCACGGGGTCAGATGTTTTTCTATATAGGTAGTCGATCAAAAGCACTCCTCGCTCGGTATCGGTGTCTGAGGCAAAGGTATATCCCTTGTCTTCGAGATAAGCTGTAAGCTCGCTGTAATTTTCGATAATTCCGTTGTGAACACCGTAAATTCTGCCGTTGCCGTGTGGGTGTGAATTTCTCTCGGAGGGTTCTCCGTGGGTCGCCCATCTGGTGTGTCCTATACCTGACGTGGCGTTTTTGATAGCCGCACAGGATAGTTTCTCCTCCAGCACGGAAAGCCTTCCGCCGGCCTTTGTGACTTTCAAAGCTCCGTCTGCAAAATACGCAATTCCCGCGGAATCGTATCCGCGATATTCAAGGGCAGACAGTCCTTCAAGCAGCTTCGGGACCGCCATATCTCTTCCGGTAAAACCAATAATACCGCACATAACTACCTCCGAATTTAATTATTTTTTTGTGATAACGTTGTCTTTATTTTTGAAAATGGAGTTCTCCGGAACCGTGCCTCTTACGAGAGACAGCGGATATATGGTGCTGCCCTTACCGATTATTGTTCCCGGACACAAAACCGCTCCGCATCCGACTTCAACGTGATCTCCAATCATAGAACCCAATTTTTTTCTATTAGTGATCGTTTTCACGCCATCTTTTACTATACTAACGTTTGATTTATCACTTTTTACATTTGATGTAACAGCACCTGCACCCAAATGTGAAGCATATCCGAGAATTGAATCACCAACATAATTAAAATGAGGAACCTGAACACGGTCAAAGAGTATGCTGTTTTTAATTTCTGAAGAATTACCAACAACACAAGCCTTACCAACAATTACCGAGCCTCTGATAAAAGCACATTGACGAATCTCTGCATCTTCATCTATTATGCAAGGCGGCATAATAGTAGCATTGTTTGCTACTTTAGCAGTTTTTGCGATCCATATGTTTTTTTGAGTTTCAATATATCTGTTTTTATCAAGTTTACTACCCAACTCTACAATAAAGTCCGAAATCTCACTTAGAGTACCTTCCGGATAAATGAATCTGCCGAGAAAAATCCCGGCTATACTTTTTGTCAGATCAAAAAGTTCGGTTATTTTCATATTACGCCTCCATTATTTTATTTAAAGATTTATGCCGTTCGTGATCTGTTTTCGTGTTTATTTTAGCATCTCATCAGTTTATTGACAATAAACACAATACTCTGTTTTATGCACAAAGTGTGATTCGAGCACGCCTACAACTGTGTTTTTATGCACATTTTATATAGTTTGTTTTATGGCACTTAAATACGATAAATAAAACCGCTGATTTCCGTTTGATAATATCAAAAAATAATAGCAAAAAAGTGATATACACTCCAAAAGATTTACACTTTTGAAGAATGCATATCACCTTAAAATCAAGTTTTCATATTAACAGTTACGCAGCTTTTTCTACCACTCTGTCATACTTGCAGTTACGAAAGTAAAGCGCAACATCAATTGATATTTCAATAAAATTGAGTACATAAAAGAAGAAACTAAGGAAGAATATTCCGCCTGCGCATCCAAGAACCGTAAGCTGTATTATTTTACGGAAAATACCAAACGCGTATCCAACAAGTAAAAACACCTCAAAAAACAGACTCTTTCCCTTAGCTGTCTTAGATATTAGTGATTTTCGTATTGAAATAGGCCACGACAAACCAAAGCAAAGTATAGTAAAAGCTTCAAACAATTCAGTAATAAATAAAATATCCATAAATTCCTCCCGTGTTGACATCTGATTTTATTTGTATTATAATACAGCACGCAGTATATGTAAAATGTATATTTACTATATGGTTTATATCATTATGATATGGAGGATGTTATGAATATAAGTTACGACCATTATCGCATTTTCTATAATATTGCAAAATACAAAAGCTTTACTCGAGCTGCAGAAGCTATGTATAGCAATCAACCAAATTTAACACGTGCGATTAAAAACCTTGAAAATCAACTCGGATGTACCTTATTTCAAAGAACAAATAAGGGAGTTAAATTGACCGACGATGGAAAAGAATTGTATGAACACATTTCAATTGCTTTTGAACACATCCAGTTAGGGGAAGAAGCATTATCAACACGACATAGTTTAGAGAACGGTATCATATCAATAGGTGCTACTGAAATAGCATTACACTGTTATCTTCTTCCTATTTTAGGGCGTTTTCACACCTTGTATCCCGGTGTAAGAATAAAAATTTTAAATATTTCTACGCCACAAGCAATTAAAATGATAAACAATAATCTTATTGACATTGCAATAGTTACTTCTCCGGTAGAAATCAATTCAAAACTAAAAGCCACAAAACTATCATTCTTACAAGAAGTGCCTGTATGCAGTAAAAATCTTGAGATAGAAGATCAAACAACTTTGAGCGAATTAGCTAATTATCCAATAATATCACTCGGCAGTGGTACATCCACATTTGATTTTTATTTTGAAGAATTCTTAAAAGAGGGGCTTCACTTTAAACCCGAAATTGAAGCAGCAACTGCCGATCAGATCATTCCCTTAGTAAAGCATGGTTTGGGAATAGGATTTGTACCTAAACAGTTTATCAATCTTGAATCTGAAGTTAGTGAAATTAAATTAGCCAATCCTTTGCCTATTCGAGAAATTCTCCTTATCGAGAAAAGCAAACAAACACTTCCTTTACCGGCTAAGGTATTTCTAAATATGATGCTAAAAAAATAACGATAAAAGGCGCCGCATTTCTGCGACGCCTCTTCATTTGACTTATGAATTAGATTTCAGTCTTCCAAAGACCGTGGATATTGCAGTATGCATATGCAGCAATAGGTTTCTCATCTGCCAAAGCAAAGGTTATTGCGGGTGCTTTACCAACTTCAAGGCATTTACGCTGGCCGCCTCTGTCGGTCTGGAGATATACCCAAAGGATATGATGCTCTTCAACCATAGGATGTTCAACCGAACCGATTGTAACCGTTACAATATTGTCTTTAACAGTTACAACAGGGATGTGCTTCTCGTGGCTTGTTTCCACAACACCCAGAACACCGTTTGCAGGAATGTTCACAACAGAAGGCCAAATCCATATAAGACACCTTCAAATAAGAAGTAACCCAAGATCATTACTACCTCAGCAAGAACACCGGTAATGATACGAGAAGGAAGATTGCCAATCTTGTTATGTAAGAGTTTAAAGCCATAGAAAGTAACCAATGCCATCAAGCCTTTGATTACAAAGGTTGCAGGTGCATACACAACGTAGCCGGAAAAGAGATCAGTCAAAGCAGAACCGAGTCCTGCAGCAAGGAAACCGTATACAGGATTTAACATCCAGCCTGCAAGCAGTATCACACAGTCGCCCATATTCAGACAACCTTTAAGCGGAGAAGGAATCTTAATAATCATTGTGGCTACACAGGTTAGCGCAGCAAGCATTGCTGCAATTACGATAATATAAAGCGAGGTGTAAACGATGGATTTCCGATTTATTAGAGATCGCATTTCAGTTCTAAGAACAAAAAAGAACGTTTCTGAATATAGAATGAGTACCGATTTGGGGCATAGCAAAACTTCATCCAAAGCATCAGTATACTTTCCGTCAGCAATGAGTTTATTTCGCATTTCGTTCATACAGTTCACAACGACCCGCAGTTCAAAATCATCTAATGCGATATAATATTTCTTTTCCTTCATATTAGCACTCCTTTAACAAGTCCTTGAATGGAGTTTCATCGTTTACGAATGTGTCGTAGGTGAATTGTGCACCTAAACGAAAACCCATAATAAAGCTATCGAGATTTGATTCGCCGTTTACAACACTCCAAGCATTAGAAAATTCATGAAATTTCTTTTTGCTTTCACCCGAAAGATTCTCAGTCAAGAAATCTTCATTTAACATCAAGATTTCCATTTGTTTCTGCACAGCCTTGTTTTCTTTGGTACTTCGTGCTTGTGGATCGAGATTGCCATAATAAAATTCTTTAATAAATTTTCCCATAAAAATTGCCTCCTTTAAGTTTCTACAATAATTGTACTTAAAGAAAGGGTTATAGTCGAATGTACGGATATAAAAGAAAACGGGCAAGAAAAAAGAGAGAAGCCAAACTTCTCTCAATTCTCTTGCCCTTCGCAATGCCCGTACCATTAAGTTATTGTCCTTAAGGGTACGATGCATTTGATAGCTCTTTTTTTATTTGAATTTAAATAAGATCTGCAATATCAAGAACTAGGCGTTCTGTTTTGTTCCAGCCGATGCAGGGGTCTGTGATGGATTTACCATAAACACCTTCGCCGATCTTCTGGTTGCCGTCTTCTATATAAGATTCAATCATAAAGCCCTTAACATAGCTCTTGATGTCTGCGCTGTGGCGACAAGCATGGAGAACCTCTTTGCAGATTCTTTCCTGCTCGTTATATTTCTTGCCGGAGTTTGCATGGTTGGAGTCAACAATGAGCGCCATATTTTCAAGGCCCTTGGACTTATACGCTGTGTAGAGGTTTGCAAGATCCTCGTAATGATAATTGGGGAGCGAATGTCCGTAGTTATCAACATATCCTCTGAGGATAGCGTGAGCAAGGGGATTGCCTTCTGTTTCAACTTCCCAGCCTCTGTAGATAAATGTGTGCTTATGCTGAGCAGCCATAATTGAGTTGAGCATAACAGAAATATCACCGCAAGGTGGATTCTTCATACCAACAGGTATTTCTATACCGCTGGATGTAAGTCTGTGCTCCTGATTTTCAACACTACGTGCGCCGATGGCAACATATGAAAGCAGGTCGGAAATATATCTGTAGTTATCGGGATAAAGCATTTCATCTGCTGTGGACAGGCCTGTTTCCTTCAGCACAGTTGTGTGAAGGCGGCGGATAGCCAGGATACCTTCAAAGATATCAGGTTCAGCTTCGGGGTTGGGCTGATGAACCATTCCTTTATAGCCATCGCCTGTTGTTCTGGGTTTGTTTGTATAAACTCGAGGAATGAGAATCAGCTTATCGCTAACCTTTTCCTGAAGCTTTGCAAGTCGGCAGCTGTAGTCAAGAACGGCGTCTTCTCTGTCAGCAGAGCAGGGACCGATAACGAGAACCATTTTGTCTGTTTCGCTCTTGAAAACCTTGGCGATCTCTTCATCACGTGCTGCTTTTATTTTTGCAAGCTCCTCTGTAACAGGGTATTGTTCCTTGATTTCCTTTGGAACGGGAAGCTTTCTTTTAAAGTTCATATTTTTCATAGGGATATGACCATACCTTTCGTGTGGACTTTTACTTTATTTGCCGGGGGGCCTGCAGATAAATATGCGTCTATTATACTGGTTTTGTATCACTAAAACAATAAATCGAGTGTAAAAAAGATTTTTTGTGATATATGTCAAAATGTGAACAGCTTGCTTGTAATAAATAACATAAAAATCCGCCGAAACGGATTTTTATGTTATTTACATATCGTTTCTGCAAAGATCTTCGTAGGTTTCGCGTCTGACTGCAACATAGCTGTCGCCATCACGAACCATAACAACTGCAGGTCGGGGAAGTCGGTTGTAATTTGAAGCCATAGAGTAGTTATAAGCTCCAGTTACAAGAACTGCCATTGTATCTCCTCGCTGGGCCTTGGGAAGCATAACGTCTTCCTGAATAAGGTCGCCGCTTTCGCAGCATCTTCCTGCAATAGTTGCGCATATTTCAGCCTTATCTGCAGCTTTGTTTGCAAGGAGAACAGAATAGTCGGATTCATAAAGAGCATATCTGGGGTTATCAGGCATACCGCCGTCAATAGAAACATAGCTCTTATATCCTGTGATGGTCTTGAGAGATCCAACTGTATAGAGAGTAAGTCCGCTGTCTGCAACGATACTGCGTCCGGGCTCCATAAGGATTTTAGGCTGGTTTATCTGAAGCTCAGCGCACATTTTCTTAATTTCGCCTGCAAGGCCTTTGATATTTGCTTCGTAGTCGATCTGAGGATCGCTTTCAACATAGCGAACGCCAAAGCCACCGCCCAGATTAAGCACGGAAACCTCATACCCGCATTCGTCCTTAACTGCTTTGATGAATCGGAGCATAATATCTGCTGCATCGGAGAAGGATTCGTATTCAAAAATCTGAGAGCCGATGTGGCAATGGAAGCCTTCAAGCTCAACGTTGGGGAGAGAAAGTGTGTAGCGAACGATCTCCATAGCCTGTCCTGTTTCGATCGCTGTGCCAAACTTGGAATCAACCTTGCCTGTGGAGATCTTTGCCTGAGTGTGAGGGTCAATTCCGGGAGTGAGACGAAGGATAACCTTCTGCATGATTTCCTTTTCGCCTGCTATGCGGGAGATAGCGTCAAGTTCTTCTTTATTGTCTGCGATGAAATGGCCAACGCCAGAGTCTATTGCAAATGCAATATCAGCGTCTGTTTTATTATTTCCGTGGAAATAAGAGTTTTCAAGGGGGAAACCAGCCATTTTTGCTGTATAAAGCTCGCCGGGGGAAACAAGGTCAGTTGCCATTCCTTCTTCTGCAATGATGGAATAAAGACGCTTGAAGCAGCAAGCCTTGCTTGCAAAGAGAGGGCGGGATCCATCTCCCATATATTTTTTCATAGCGTTGATATAAACTCTTGCATTGTGGCGGATTCTTTCCTCATCCATAACGTAGAGGGGAGTTCCGTATTTTTTTGCAAGGTCCACAGTGTCAACGCCTGCAATTTCCAGATGATTTTTTTCGTTTACTGAAAGGTTTTCGTGGAGCATATTAAAAGTTTCCAATCGGTTTTATTTAAGAACATCGGAAAGCATTGTTTCCATGTTATAGAGACCGGGCTCGCGTCCAACAATGTATTTTGCTGCAGTAATAGCGCCATCAGCAAAAACAGAGCGGGACTCAGCCTGATGCTGAAGAGTTATGGTCTGTGAATCAGTTGCAATAATAACCTGGTGCATACCGGGATTATTGCCAAGGCGAAGAGCATGTATTCCGATTTCGTTCTTTTCTCTCTTCTGCATACCGCATCTGCCGTAAACGAGTTCTGCCTCAGGGCGCACATCGCAAAGCGCTTCAGCTATCATTTTAGCAGTTCCGCTGGGAGCGTCGGCCTTTCTGTTATGGTGAGCTTCAACTATTTCAACATCGGCATCGGGGAAAAGAGCAACTGCTTTTTTTGCCAGGTTTACAAGAACAGCAACGCCGAGAGAAAGATTTGCTGTGAAGAAAACTGGAATAGACTTAGCTGCCTCTGCAATAAGTGCCTTTTCCTCGTCAGTATGGCCTGTGGGGGCAATAACAACGGGAAGTCTTCTTGCAACTGCGTAGGAGATTATTTCGTTTGTTGCGCTGTGGTGAGAAAAGTCAACAATAACGTCAGCATCGCCTGTGTAAGCGGAAAGCTTCTGATAGGGGATGGATTCAACGTTTTTATCAACAGCTGCTGCAAGAATTGCATCGCCCTCTCCGTTGAGAAGGATTTCCTCAACTTCACGGCCCATTCTGCCGCCTGCGCCGTTAAGAATAACCTTTATCATATTGCCACCTCTTATTTGATAAGGCCGTGGCCGCGCATAATTTCAAACATCTTTTCCGCCTTAGCTTCGTCCATTTCTGTGAGAGGGAGACGGAGCTTGTTCTGACAGAAGCCCATCTTAGCCATTGCCGCCTTAACGGGAATAGGGTTAACCTCTGAGAACAGAGCGTCAATAAGAGAATGATATTTATACTGAAGCTTTGCTGCGCCTTCAATATCGCCTGCAAAGTATTTTCTTGTGATCTCGCATGTTTCACGGGGCATGATATTGGAAAGAACGGAAATGGATCCGATGCCGCCCAGAGACATAAGGGGAACGATCTGGTCGTCGTTACCGGAATAGAGGTCCAACTTGCCGTGAACATAGCTCATTGTTTCAACTATCTTAGAAAGATTTCCGTTTGCTTCCTTGATACCAACGATGTTTTCGTGATCAGCAAGAACCTTATATGTTGTGGGCTCAATGTTAACGCCTGTTCTGGAAGGAACGTTATAAAGAATAACGGGCGCTGTGCTTGAGTCGGCAATATCTGTAAACATATTGATAAGGCCCTTCTGAGTTGCCTTGTTGTAATAGGGAGTAACAACGAGAACAGCGTCAGCGCCTGCTTCGCATGCGCATCTTGTAAGGTCCTTTGCATAGCCTGTATCGTTAGAGCCTGTGCCTGCAATTATCGGAACTCTGCCTGCAGCTCTCTTTGCGGCATATGCAATGGCGTCTCTGTGCTCGTCGTCTGTAAGAGTGGATGCTTCGCCTGTTGTTCCGCAGATAACGAGAGCATCAATGCCGGAATCGATCTGCCAGTCGATCATTGCGCCAAACTGTTCGTAATCAATTCCTTCCTCGTTGAAGGGAGTGATAAGTGCGGTTGCGATGCCGCGGAAAATTGTTTTCTTCATAAATAAAAACTCCTATAAATATAAAAAGTCGACCACGGTCGACTTTGCAAAAAAGCTTTTGTTGTATCAACAAAATGGGCATTTTGACCCGGATAGCTCTCCGCAAAAGCGACAGTCGGAGTGATATTATTCACTCAAACCGGTTCAGCCCTGCACCTCGGGCTGCCCTCGGCACCTGCACCTTTCACTCAGGCAACGGGTGGTCACCCCTTTAACATCTGAGCTACTCTTTGCAAAATGCACCTCTACCGTGTAGCACAAGTATAGCACACCTTATATTTGGTGTCAATATATAATTTTAATGTGTAGATTATTTTATAAATAGCTTAATTTGCATAAAACTATTGTAAAATTTATCCTTATGCTTTAAAATAAGCTTATATAGAAAACTCAACCGAAAGGAAAGGTTTGATTTTTATGAAATATATGTTCCCTAAAACAACAGATGGCAGAGTAAATAACCTGAAGGATACTTGCTTTAAGTATAACGGCTGGCCCAGCGTTTGCCGTGATGACAGAGGTGTGCTTTATGCTGTTGCTTCATCCATGCGTATGTCTCACGTTGACCCCACAGGTAAAAACTGTATGTATGTCAGCTTTAACGAGGGTAAAACATGGACTCCTCCCATTGTTGTAAACGATTCTTATGCAGATGACCGTGATATGGGTATCGTTTATCTCGGCGACGGAAAAATGGTTATCAGCTGGTTCACAGAAGCTCCTGAGGATTATATGGAGCAGATCCAGGGCTATGATTGGTTTGATCCGGTGGATAAGGCTATTGCAGGCGGATTTACAAATGCATGGAAGGCGCTTCCCGCTGATGTTTATAAATCCTGCAATGCAGCATTTGTTAAGGTTTCTGAGGACTATGGCGTTACATGGACAGATCCTATCAGAGTTCCTTTAACAGCGCCTCACGGTCCTTCTCTCTGCGCTGATGGCACACTTGTTTATATGGGTAAGGAAATGGATCCCGATTATCTTGCTCCCAATCCCATTCTTGTTTATTCCAGTAAGGACGGCGGATACAACTGGGAATATACAGGAACAGTTCAGCCTTCTGCAGACATCACAAATGAAAATATGCACGAGCCCCACGTTATAGAGCTTCCGAGTGGAAGACTTCTTGGCGCTATCCGTGTTCACGGACTTATTGGCGACAGCACAGAATGCGCTGAAACTATTTACACAACATTCTCTGATGACAAGGGTAAAACTTGGTCTGATCCTGTTCCTACAGGAGTTGAAGGTCTCCCCCCTCATCTTATGGTGCATAGCAGCGGCGCTGTTATTCTTTCCTATGGCTGCCGAGTAAACGGTAAGAGAGCAGAAAGAGCTCTTGTAAGCTATGATAACGGTGAAACATGGACAGAGGATTATATGCTTAACGATAAGCTTGACTTCTTCTGCGATATGGGTTATCCCTGTTCAGTTGAGCTTTCCGATGGCTCTATTATGACAGTTTATTATCAGAAGTGGCCCGGCGAATGGTGGACAAGCGTTCTTTATACAAAGTGGCGTCTTGGTGATAACTCAAATTCAGAAAACTAAAATCAAAATAAAAATATAGGATGGTATAAACCAATGGCAAATATTCTTATCAGCCCTTCTAAGTATGTACAGGGCGCAGGCGAGCTTAAGAAGCTCGGCGAATATGCAGTTAAATATGGCAAGAAAGCTCTCATTGTTATCACTGCTTCCGGCTACAAGAGAGTTGGCGCTGTGATCGAGGAAAGCTTCAAGGCAGCAGAATGCGAGATCGTTTTTGATTATTTCAACGGCGAATGCTCCAAGAACGAGATCAACCGTCTTATCGCAGTTGTTGAGGCTAATGGCTGTGATATGGTTATCGGCGTTGGCGGTGGTAAGATCCTTGACACATGTAAGGCTGTTGCTTATTACAAGGCTCTTCCTGTTCTCATCTGCCCCACAATCGCATCCACAGATGCTCCCTGCAGCGCTCTTTCCGTTATCTACACAGATGAAGGCGTTTTTGAAGAGTATCTCTTCCTTCCTGCTAACCCCAATATGGTTCTTATGGACACAGAGGTTATCACAAAGTCTCCCGTTCGTCTTACAGTTGCAGGTATGGGTGATGCGCTTGCTACATATTTTGAAGCAAGAGCAACAAAAAACAGCGACGGCAGCACATGCGCCGGCGGTAAGATAACAACAGCTGCTATGGCATTGGCTGAGCTCTGCTTCAACACTCTTATGGAAGAGGGCGTTAAGGCAAAGCTTGCTCTTGAAGCAGGCGTTTGCACAACTGCAGTTGAAAAGGTTATTGAAGCAAACACACTTCTCAGCGGTATCGGCTTTGAGAGCGGTGGTCTTGCAGGAGCTCACGCTATCCATAACGGATTCACAGTTCTTGAAGAATGCCACCATATGTATCATGGCGAAAAGGTTGCATTCGGTGTAATCACACAGCTCGTTCTTGAAAATGTTTCTGAAGAAGAGCTTGTTGATGTTATCACATGGTGCATTGAGCTTGGTCTCCCTGTAACTCTTGCTGAGCTTGGCGCAGGCAATGTAACAGACGAGCAGCTTATGGAGGTTGCAAAGGCAGCTTCTGTTGAGGGCGAAACAATCCATAATATGCCCTTTGAGGTTACAGCAGAAAAGGTATTTGCAGCAATCAAGGCAGCAGATGCTTACGGACGCTATTACCTCTGCGACTAATTTAATATAAAAACAAAAAACACCGCATTATGGACTTATGTCCACATTGCGGTGTTTATCTTTTTTTGTAGGGTGCGATCTGGTCGGTGATTCCCAGAATATAGTCTGTTGATGTTTTATAAAGCTGAGCGAGTCGGATAAGAACGTCTGTGGGAATGTCGCGCAGTCCGCGCTCATAGCGATTATATTGCGGCTGCTTCATTTTCAGATAATCGGCAACATATTGCTGCGAAAAATCGTGATCTTCACGCAAATCTCTCAAACGAGGATAATAATTATCCATTGCAGCCTCCTTTTATAACCATTTGGTATTGACATACTATCATATTTTTTATAAAATATATGTGGTATATAACTGTTTGGTTATAAGGAGTAAATCTTTGAAAATCTTATCAATATCTTGTATATATTAGGTGTTTGTGATATTATTAAAATAGGGTGGCATGCTCAAAGACCTGATATATAACAATCCGTATTGTTATAAAAAGAAAGGGTGGGTTATTATGAAATTCAGAAGATATTTAGCATCAGTAATGGCGTTGATCATGGTTGCTTGTTCCATTCCGTTTTCAAGCGCAGCTACAGATAATGTAACAGCCGAAGGATTTGAATATGCCATCAATGTAGAGTCTTGCACTGTGGAGATCACAGGATATGAGGGAAATTCAGATGTTATCTATATTCCCGCAGAAATCGAAGGCTATCCTGTAACAAGCATTGGCAGCAATGCATTTTCATACAATAGTGATATAAGCATTTTGAATGTGCCCGATAGTGTCACCTATATCGGCGATCATGCTTTTTATTGCTGCAGAAACCTTATGATACTTGAACTGCCCGATTCTATTGAAGCAATGGGTATAGCTCCTTTCAGTAAAATCGGATATACAGAAAGCGGCAAACCCTATGTCAACGGAGTTTTCTATTATGGTGATTATTTGCTTGAAGCAAATGAAAGCGTCAGCGGTCACTGTGTAGTTAAGGATGGCACCAGAGTTATCGCAGGCGAAGCATTTTACGGATGCACGTATTTGACAGGGATCACAATTCCCGATGACACAACTTATATCGGCGAAAGATGCTTTAAAAACTGCAACAATTTTGAAGCAATAACAATTGAAAGCGGCAACCCCGTTTATCATAGCGCAGGAAACTGTATTATAGAAACCGAAACAAAAACTCTTGTGCTTGGCTCATGCAATAGCGAGATTCCTGCAGATGGCAGCGTAACCTCCATTGGAAAGGAAGCTTTTGCTTATCTTGCTGCGCCTAAAGCGATTATTGGCTCAGAGGGACTTATAAGCATCAGTATTCCCGAGGGAATAACAAAGATCGGTGATGATGCTTTTTACGGATGCTATTATCTTGAGAGTGTAACTCTCCCCAATAGCCTTGTTGAAGTTGGAACCCATGTTTTTGCCGATTGTAGATCTCTTGATAATGTGGTTATCCCCGATAAAATGAAATATATCCCCGCCCGTATGTTTGCCTTTTGTGAATCCCTGAGCGATTTCACTCTTTCAAGCAGCGTAACCCGCATTGAGGAGGGCGCCTTTATTGGATGTGATTCTCTTGAGGGCCTGAAGTTCAAGGGCTGGAAGGAGCAATGGAAAGCTATCACTATAGAAGAAAACAACGATGCTCTTGTTGATATATACTTTGATGTAACATATATTCCCGAGGAACAGAAAACAACCGATACAGGGTTCACATATGTTCTGGACCGAGCAAGGGAAGGTGTTGTTATTGTAGCTTATACAGGTACAGCAAAATCGGTCAGCGTTCCTGTAAATATTGAAGGCTATCCTGTTATAAAGATCGATGATAAGGCATTTTATAATAACGATTATGTAGTGTCCGTTGTTCTGCCTTATAAGCTCTCGGAAATTGGGTCAGAAGCATTTTACAGCTGTTCTCAGCTGACAACCATCAATATTCCATCCAATGTTAAAAAAATTGAATTTGCCACATTTCAATTTTGCGCAAAATTAGAAAAAATAATTCTTCCTTCCGCAATGGAGGAAATAGACACATGGGCATTTAGCGGATGCGGCAGTCTTGCAAGCGTTGTATGGCCGGATAATCTTAAAACTATAGAACAGGGAGCTTTTGAGAGAACAGGTCTTGTAGAAGTAATACTTCCCGAAAGTGTTGCAAGCATAAGAGATTCAGCCTTTAGCTTCTGCAAATCTCTTGTTAAGGTGGAGTTGCCTGATAATATCACTGTTATATATAGTTCAATGTTCAGAGGTTGTGAATCTCTTGCAGAGGTTAAGCTTCCTCAGAGTCTTGTAAGGATCGATGGAATGGCATTTAAAGAGTGTTTATCCCTTTCTCATATTGATCTGCCCGACACATTGAAAAGAATAGAATCTTATGCGTTCGCTCAAACGGGACTTGCAGAGATAATTGTTCCCCGAAATATAAAATATCTTTATAAAAGCTTTGTAGATGATTGCGAAGATCTTGAACATGTTATATTCAACGGCACAGAAAAGCAATGGAATGCCCTGGAAGATCCTTATTCAACTGTTTTGAATAAAGAGGTTATCTTTAAAGGTATCTATGGTGATATAGACGGAGATTATGAGATCACATCAGCTGATGCGCTTATTATGAGGCGCCATCTTGCAGCAGCGGAATTTAACGACAATGTTAATGAGCTGATTGCAGATATGAACGATGATGGAGCCATCAATGCAAAAGATATGTTGGCTATTAAGAAAATTCTTGCGGCTTAACTATTGTTGACAGTATATTTTATTCACACAATAAAAACAGACGGATGTTGATTTAAGCAACATCCGTCTGTTTTTATATATTCAAGATATCCATTATTTCCTGAAGAGTTTCTGCTTGATTTATGGCGGCGCGCATTTCAGCGGCGCCTCTGAGTCCCTTTATGAAATGGGCGGCACGGCCTCTGCTTTCACGAACTCCTGAAAACTCACCCTTTTCTTCGCAAACTGCTCGGATAAGCGCGGCTGCAGTTTCAATTCTGTCTTCAGTGGTGGGAGGAAAGTAATTTTCTCCGTTTGATGCGATCTCAGCAAACGCCCAAGGATTTCCAAGAGCTTCTCTGCCTATCATAACAGCGTCGCATCCTGTATAGCTTGTCATATGCTTTGCTGTTTTAAGGTCTTTCACATCGCCGTTGCCGATAACATAAATGTGGCGGGGCAGAGCATCACGCACAGCGGCGATTATATCAAGGTCAACTCCGGGGGCGTACATTTGCTCTCTTGTTCTTCCGTGAACGCAAACTGCGGCGGCTCCTGCATCAGCGCAAGCTGTTGCAACCTCAACAGCGTTTTTTGTGTTTGCTGTGATTCCTGCTCTTATCTTTACGGTTACGGGCAAGCCGCATTTCTTTGCGCCCTCAACAAGACATCCGCAAAGGTCGGGATCACGCATAAGTGCGCTTCCGTCACCGGAGGAGTATATTTTTTTAACGGGACAACCCATATTTATATCAATTGCAACAGGGGGAGCTGCAAAAGCACAGCCCTCAAAGCTGCCTTCTGCAACCATACATGCCGCTTCAGCCATAACGTCGCTTTCGTGGCCGAAAAGCTGAATGGAAACAGGAGCTTCGCCCTCTG
Source organism: Candidatus Avispirillum sp. (assembly GCA_045631345.1). Classification (GTDB taxonomy): domain Bacteria; phylum Bacillota; class Clostridia; order Oscillospirales; family CAG-272; genus Avispirillum. The sequence goes on along the minus strand of JAZQUP010000016.1, from coordinate 14,873 downwards.
CGATTTTAGCAAGGGTTGCAGTTTTTTTATCCCTGTAAACCATAGCCTTTGCGCTTATCATTTCGGAAACGGACATTCTGCATCCTAATTTTGTGCAAAGAAGGCGGAATGGCGCATCTGTAAATCCTGCCATAGGCGCAAGGAATGTGGGGATGGAATTTGTATTATTAAAAAGTTTTGATAACATAATTCACCATATTAAAAAATGAATAATAAGAGAGCGATTTCTGAATAGTAAAATTCATATTCACTCTGAAAAAGGCGGTTTCCCGCCTTTTTCAAATTATTCTTCATCAAGCTTAAGCACAGCCATAAACGCTTCGGGAGAAACCTGAACGCTACCAAGCTGGCGCATCTTCTTTTTACCCTCTTTCTGCTTTTCAAGCAGCTTCTTCTTTCGGGTGATGTCACCGCCGTAGCATTTTGCAAGAACGTCCTTGCGGAGCGCTTTAACAGTTTCACGGGCGATGATCTTTGAGCCGATAGCCGCCTGAATCGGAACCTCGAAGAGCTGACGGGGAATATTATCTTTCAGCTTTTCTGCTATCTTTCTTGCTCTTGTATATGCCTTTTCACGATGCACGATAAATGTGAGCGCGTCCACAACATCGCCGTTAAGCATAATATCAAGCTTAACCAGATCGCTTGTTTCGTAGCCTTTGATCTCATAGTCAAGAGAAGCGTATCCTCTTGAGCGGGATTTCAGCGCATCAAAGAAGTCATAGATGATTTCGTTAAGGGGTAGATCATAGTGAAGCTCAACACGCTCTGTGTCGATATATTTCATATCAAGGAATGTGCCTCGTCTGTCCTGGCAAAGATCCATAATGCCGCCAACATATTCTGTGGGGGTGATGATATTTGCAGCAACGATAGGCTCGGCTGAGCTCTGTATCTGATCCTGAGGAGGATAGTTGGAGGGGTTATCAATGAGAAGCTTTTCGCCGTCTGTTTTGTAAATCTCATAAATAACGCTGGGCGCAGTTGTGATAATATCAAGGTTGAATTCTCTTTCAAGGCGCTCTTCAATGATTTCCATATGAAGAAGACCGAGGAATCCGCAGCGGAAGCCGAAGCCAAGGGCAGCAGATGTTTCAGGCTCGAATGTGAGCGCCGCATCATTAAGGCGGAGCTTTTCAAGAGCATCCTTCATTTCGTTATATTTTGCGCCGTCTGCGGGATAGATACCTGCGTAAACCATGGGGTTAACTTCTTTAAAGCCGGGGAGGGGCTCGTCTGCAGGATCGGCAGCGCTTGTAACTGTGTCACCAACCTTTGTTTCGGAAACAGTTTTAATAGAAGCTGTGATGTATCCAACATCTCCTGCACTGAGGCTGTCAAGCTTGCGAAGACCGAAGGGATCCATACATCCAAGCTCAACTATTTCATATTCTGCGCCTGTGCTCATAAGACGGATCTTATCGCCGGGACGAACTGTTCCGCTCATAACTCTGATATAAACTACAACGCCAAGGTATGAATTATAAACAGAGTCAAAAATAAGACATTTGAGGGGGCCGTTTTCGTCTCCCTCGGGAGCAGGAATATCTTTGATAACAGCATCGATAACGTCGCCGATGTTAAGGCCTGTTTTTGCGGAAACTGCAGGGCAGTCCTCAGCAGGAATACCGATAACGTCTTCAATTTCCTCTCTGCAACGGTCAATCATTGCAGAAGGAAGGTCTATTTTGTTGATAACTGGAACAATTTCAAGGTCGGAATCAACTGCAAGATATGCGTTTGCAAGAGTTTGCGCTTCAATACCCTGAGTTGCGTCAACAACAAGGAGAGCTCCTTCGCAAGCGTTAAGAGAGCGGGAAACCTCGTAGTTAAAGTCAACGTGACCGGGGGTGTCAATAAGGTTGAAAATATATTCTTCTCCGTTGGGAGCGGTATAGTCGATTCTAACGGCTCTTGCTTTGATGGTGATGCCGCGCTCCTTTTCCAGATCCATATTATCAAGAAGCTGCTCTTCCATATCACGCTTAGCAACTGTGTTGGAATATTCCAGAATTCTGTCTGCCAGAGTGGATTTTCCGTGGTCAATATGCGCTATGATAGAAAAGTTTCTTATTTTCTTCTGTCTTTCAGATGAATTTTGGCTCATTTTTCTTTCCTTACTATATAAAATTCGGATTATATACAATATTACTACTATATAATAGCAAAACTGAAAGGTCAAATCAAGAGGTTTTCAAACAAAGCATTTCCGAAATGCAAACATATAAGGAGTGGCACGTGAATAAAATCTTATTAAAACAAAAACACGGAGGTGCTACAATGGAAAAAGCAAAATATGTCATAGCAGAAAGTCCTGCCATAACAACCGCAAAATTTGATATAGTCAATTATTGTGAAAGCTCATGCGAATATACAATGCCTGATTATTATCCTCAGATAAGAAAGATAGTCAGCTGCGTGGCGGAGTCGCTTCCCGATTCAAAATTTATTTCGGGAAACACTCTTGAATATGGAGGAACTGTGGCATACACAGTTTTGTATATTGGTGAGGATGGTGCTCTGGTTTCTTTACCATATGCAACGGAATATAGCGGAGCGCAGCCTCTTTTGTCCGAGGTGAGAGGAACTGCAGAGATTGCAGTAGATACAAAAGCCGAGGATATTCAATGCAGAGTTCTTGCTCCGAGAAAAATATCTCTCAGGTCAAGAATAAAAACAAGGATCTCTGCAGATGAACGAGTTCCTTGCCAGATGCGTATGCTGAACTGCGACGATGAGGAGGTTTCTCCTTCTGAGCGTGCAATGATACAAAGCCTCAGTCGAAAAATACCGGTTATGAGCGGTGGAAGAGTAACTGCAACAGGTAAAACCTCGGGAGAAATAAGAGAAAAGCAGGGATCAAAGCCTGTTTCCTGCGGAGGAAGCATTAATATAACTGAGGTTAAATGCCGAAGAGATGCTATTATTGTAAAGGGTGAAGCTTGCGTTAAATGTATGGTTTTTACCCATGACGGATATTATGCTTCTGCTCGTGCCAGATTCCCGTTTGAAGAAGTGGTCACAGCAGAGGGGGCGATGGAAGGAGATTTCTGTCGTGCTTGGGGGCGAGTTGCGTCTGTTTCTGTTTCTGAAGGAGAGGGCGGAATTCTGGATGCAGAGGTGGAATATGATCTTGATGTAGAATGGCGCAGAAAGGGAGAAATATCAATTGCTCTTGATGCTTATGCATCAGGCAGGGGAGCTGAAGCGGAACGAACAGAAATAAATTCGCACAGTCTGCTTTGTTGCGCTTATTCTTCTTTGTCAGTCAATGGAAACGGCAAAAGAACAACAAAGCCTATTGCAAACGAATATCTTGCGGATATGACCTGCGAGCCTATAGTTGAACGGGTTGAGCAAAAGGACAATCGTATAATATTGACAGGAATCTGCAGGATAAAGGCATATATAGTTTCAAACGGTGAGATCGTTTGTGAGGAAATGACGTTGCCATTGAAATATGAAACAGCGGCTCAATCGCCAAACGGAGAGGGAAGGATAATCTATTTTGCCGATGCTGTTTGTACGGATATAAACGGAAGACTTGAGGGGGATTCGATTGTTGCCAGTGCGGAGCTTTGCCTTAGCCTTCTTGCCAAGAGAGAAAGCAAGATGTTTCCTGTTTCAAAAATAAAGCTTGAGGCAGCCGATGAAAATGATGTTCAATGTCCGCAGATAAAGATATTGTATGGAACGGGAGAGGAAACTCTATGGGATATTTCAAAAAAATACAGGGTTTCCATTGGGAAAGCAGAGGAGATAAATTCGCTTTCAAGAAACGACTGTATCAAGGATACAACTGTCATAATTCCGCTTGGAATAGATTGATTTGCCCTGGCGGGCACCCTTTGTTTTTGTATTTTGTATAACAGTTAGTAAATTTACCATTGTATTTTTAGATATTTTGTGGTACAATAGTCAAAATACATGCTGATTGGAGATCCCGAAAATGAATGAAATCCAGGCTAAACTGACTAAAATAGGCGAGATTTTCCGTCTTAAGGGAAAATTTTATGCCTATAATGTACTTGCAAACGGAAATATAAACACAACCTATTCTGTTAAATACAGAAGATTTGACGGAACAGTTAAGTCATATGTTATTCAGCGTATCAACGGATATGTTTTTAAGAATCCCGTTGAAATAATGTCTAATATTGAGGGTGTAACAGAGCATATCAGAAATAAGGTTCCCAAGGGAAAGGTTACTCTCAGGTTCCATCATACAGAGGATGGCAAAAACTATTGTCAGGATGAAGATGGACATTATTGGAGAGTTATGAACGATGTAGATTCCGTAACATTCAATGTTTGTAACGATCTTGATATTCTTCGCAATGCAGGTAAGGCGTTCGGTGAATTTCAGATGCAGCTTTCCGACTATGATGCAGAAAAGCTTTATGTAACTATTCCCGATTTCCATAACACCAAAAAGCGCCTTGAAAAGTTCTTTGAGGATGTTGAAGCTGATCCTTGCGGCAGAGTTAAAGAGGTTATGCCAGAAATTGATTCTATCCGTTCAATGCGTCGCTTTGCTTCAAAGCTCACAGAGCTTCAGGAAGCAGGTAAGGTTCCGCTGAGAGTTACTCATAACGACACAAAGATCAACAATGTTCTTTTTGATAAGAAAACAGGCGAGCCCCTGGTTGTTATTGACCTTGACACGGTTATGCCCGGTCTTGCGATGCACGATTTCGGCGATGCTATCCGTTTTGCCGCAAACACAGCAGCTGAGGATGAACCTGATCTCACCAAGGTTTCACTTGATCTGAATAAGTTCAAAGCGTTCTCTGAGGGCTTTATTTCACAAACAGCAGGCACGCTCACCGATCTTGAAATCGGAACAATGGCGCTTGGTGCGCTCACGATCACAATCGAGCTTGCATCCCGATTCCTTGATGACTATATCACAGGAGATAAATATTTCAAAACAAATTATGAGGGACACAATCTTGTTCGTGCAAGATGCCAGCTGAAGCTCGCCGAGGATATGTGGGATAAATATGAGCAGATGGAGCAGATCATTTCCTCCATAGCTTATAAAAAATAATGAGATTTTAATAACCTCCAAATAAATAAAAAATCTTGCATTGGCCATAGGCCTTTGCAAGATTTTTTATTTGTATCAAACATCAAATCGGATATAGTAAAAAGAATTATCTTTAATATCGTAGAAAACGATCTCGCAGCTTGCTGCGGGAGCAAGATCTTCAGCTCTGATAAATCCGTTTTGTTTTGTGCAAAGAAGATAGTATGTGGTTGAAGGATCATATTCAAGGGCAAAAGGAACGCTTGCGATAACATCGTTCCAATATTCCTTTGCGCCTATATCCTCAAAAGCTATTTCAGAAGCAAGTCGCCAAACATTGCCTGCAACAAGCTGGTCAAGCGCTGCTGCTTCTTCGTTGCTGAGAGTGAATTTTTCATAAACCTTGGGGTTAACTTCAGTTTTGTCAAAGCTTTCGCCTTCGTTTGCCACTCTCTCGGGAACAATAATATTTGCTCGCATCTGCTCGCTTACATATTTGTCAATAAGATTAATGCCCTCACGAGCCTCCTCTTTGCCTTCGTCCCTCATTATAAACAAAGCGGCACACACAATTGCTGCAAGCAAAACAACTGCCGCAATTATTATAAAAATCTTCTTATTTTTCATTAAATTCTCCCACCGAAAACAAAATCAATAAATTGTAATATTCTTGAATTTGAAGTCCTTGCGCTTTCCTGTCACCTTGATAACAACGCAACGTGTGGGGAGGTTATACATAGGAATGATAGCCTTATGACCGATCTTATATCCACGGAAAACAGTTTTGAATTCGCCGAACTGTGTGGGTGCCATTTCAATGTCATATTCTGTAACAGCGGAGCCCTCTGTGAGATCCTCTTCAATAACAAGCCATCTTACGGGAGTGTCACGGGGAACATCAACAACCATCTTGTCGTCCTCACGTCTGAACTGATCAAATGTGCAAACGGGGTTGGAGAATTCCTTTTTGATCTTATCGCCAAGCTCTGTGAATCTCTTAACATCTTCATCCATAAGGAGGCCTCGTCTGTCAGGTCCGATATTGAGAAGAAGGTTTGCTCCGTGGCCAACGGAATAGAGATACATTCCCCAAAGCTCATCAAGGCTCTTTAATGTGGGCAGATCTGCGTCGCCATAGAACCAGTTGCGGCGGATCTTGCAGTCGCACTCGGCAGGCATAAAGATCTCTTCTTCAAGAAGATCTTTTCTGTCTGTCTGAACGGAGAAGTCAAGAGAGTTTGTTTCGGGGCCGTCTGTGAGTCCTGCAATTCCGTCCTCGTTGCCGATCCAGCGAGTGTCGGGATCCCACATATTGAAGATGAGGATTTCAGGCTGCATGCTTCTGATAGCGCCGATGATTCTCTTCTGATCATATTCGTGCTCTTCGCTTCCGCATCCGTCAAACCAGAGATAGTCGATCTTGCCATAGTTTGTGAGAAGCTCGCTGATCTGGTTGATAAAATATGTATCATAGTCGGTTGAATCCTGATTGGAGGAGCCGAACTGTGCGGGAGAATAGTAGAGACCAACCTTAAGGTCATACTTACGGCAAGCATCTGTAAATTCACGAACGATGTCGCCCTTGCCATCCTTCCAGGGTGTGTTGGCAACGCTGTAGTCTGTGTATGCAGAGGGCCAGTTTGCAAATCCGTCGTGATGCTTGCAAACAAGAATAGCATACTTTGCGCCTGCTGCTGCAATTGTTGAGATCCACTGCTCGCAGTCAAGCTCTGTGGGGTTGAATGCAGAAGCATCCATAGGCTTCATATCCCAGTCGATATGGCCTTCATAATATGTTCTGATGCCGAAATGGAAGAAAACTCCAAGTTCCCAATCAAGAAAATCGATCTTTCTCTGTAATCTTGCGTCCATAATAAAACCTCGCAATATTTTAGTTAGATTAATTATAACAGTTATAACGCTTATTTACAACAGTTATGGGGAAAGTTTTTGTTTTATGCTATCCTGCGGCATTACAGGGATAATATGGGGTATTTCGGCAGCTTCAAATTCTGTAATGCTAAAGAAATTGTTATTGACTTGCGCTTTTTGGAGTGATATAATTCTTTTATTAGGTATTTTTATTAATATGAGGTAAATTATTATGAAATGGACATCTCTCAACGATCTGCGTGAATCTTTTCTCGCTTTCTTTGAGTCTAAGGAGCATCTTCGTCTCCCCAGTTTCTCACTTATTCCTATAAACGATAAATCCTTGCTTCTCATCAACTCCGGAATGGCGCCTATGAAGAAGTATTTCACACGTGAGGAAGAGCCTCCTCGTGACCGTGTTTGCACATGCCAGAAGTGCATCCGTACAGGTGATATTGACAACGTTGGTAAAACAGCTCGTCACGGCACATTCTTTGAAATGCTCGGTAACTTCTCTTTTGGTGACTACTTTAAGACAGAAGCTATCACATGGAGCTGGGAATATCTCACAAAGGTTCTTGAAATTCCCGAAAACCTTCTCTATCCTTCTGTTTATGAGCAGGATGACGAGGCTTTTGAGCTTTGGAACAAGATGATCGGCATTCCCGCAGAGCGTATCGTTCGTATGGGTAAGGCTGATAACTTCTGGGAGCACGGCAGCGGTCCCTGCGGTCCTTGCTCCGAGATCTATTTTGACCGTGGCGAAGAAAACGGTTGCGGCAGCCCTGATTGCTATCCCGGCTGTGAGTGCGACAGATTTATTGAAATCTGGAACAACGTATTCAGCCAGTTCTCCAACGACGGAGAGGGGAACTACACAGAGCTTGAAACAAAGAATATCGATACAGGTATGGGTCTTGAGCGTCTTGCTTGCGTAATGCAGGGCGTTGGCAACCTTTTTGAGGTTGACACTATCAGAAAGATCCTTGACACAGTTTGTGCTCTTTCCGGCAAAACATATGGCGCTGATGCTCAGAACGATGTTTCCATCAGAGTTATTACAGACCATATCAGAAGCGCAACATTTATGATCTCCGATGGCGTTATTCCCTCAAATGAGGGCAGAGGCTACGTTCTTCGTCGTCTCCTTCGCCGTGCGGCTCGTCATGGTAAGCTTCTCGGTATTGAGGGCGCATTCCTTGGCAAGCTTTGCGATGTTGTTGTTGGCGAAAGCTGCGGAGCATATCCCGAACTTTCCGAAAAGCATGACTACATCAAGAAGGTTATCTCTATGGAAGAGGACCGTTTTGAAGCAACAATTGACGCAGGTCTGAACATCCTTTCAGGTATGCTTGAAAATGCTGATAAGGTTCTTTCCGGCGAAGACGTATTTAAGCTTTACGATACATTTGGCTTCCCCATCGATCTCACTCGTGAGATCGCAGAGGAAAAGGGCATCGCAATTGACGAAGAGGGCTTTACAGCTCTTATGAAGGCTCAGAAGGAAAGAGCAAGAAATGCAAGAGCAGATCTTTCCAGCTGGGAAAGCGCAGGCGATGATGCTCTTGAGGACATCGCTAAAACAGAATTTACAGGGTACAGCGAGCTTGAAAGTGAGGCAACAGTTCTTGCTATTCTTGCTGATGAAAATAACGACAGCACAGTAAGCATCGTTCTTGACAAAACTCCCTTCTATGGTGAAGGCGGCGGTCAGGTTGGCGACATCGGTGTTATCTGCTGCGGCGACACAACAATCAAGGTTGTTGACACAAAGAAGGTTGACGGCGTTTATATCCACGTTTGTGAGCTTGGCGACGGCGCTATCTTTGTTGGCGATCCTGTTGTTGCAAAGGTTGACGCTGATAACAGACGTGCTATTATGCGTAACCACTCCGGCGTGCATCTTCTCCAGGGTGCGCTTCGTGCAGTGCTCGGCACTCACGTTGAGCAGGCAGGTTCTTATGTTGATGCTTCACGTCTCCGTTTTGACTTCTCTCATTTTGCAGCAGTAACTGCAGAAGAGCTTGCTAAGGTTGAAGCAATGGTTAACGAGGAAATTATGTCAGCTGTTGCTATTGAAACTGTTGAAACTGATATTGAAACAGCAAGAAAGATGGGCGCAATGGCTCTCTTTGGCGAGAAATACGGCAAAACAGTTCGTGTTGTTAAGATGGGTGATTATTCCACAGAGCTTTGCGGCGGAACACATGCGCAGAGCACAGGTAATCTCGGTCTCTTTAAGATCATTTCCGAAACATCTGTTGCTGCGGGTGTTCGTAGAATTGAAGCAGTTTGCGGTATGGGCGTTCTTGCTCTTATGGGCGAAAAGGATAAGCTTATTTCCGAAACAGCATCTGCTCTTAAGAGTGCAAATGTTAATGATATAGCTACAAAGGCGGCTCATTCTCAGGCAGAAATCGCAAGACTCAAGAAGGAGCTTGATGCACTTAACTCCAAGATGGCTGCAGGCAAGCTTGATGATATTCTTGCAGGCGCAACAGAGGTTGGCAACGTTATTCTCGTTCGCGCTGATATGGGCGCAGTAACAGCAGATGCCGCTCGTGATCTTTGTGATAAGATCAAGGATAAGCATGCAAATGCAGTTGCAGTTCTTGCTATCCACGATGGCGAAAAGCTTAACTTCGTTGGTATGGCTGCTCCCGAGGCAGTTAAGGCAGGTGCGCACGCAGGTAAGCTTATGGGCGCAGTTGCTGCAGTTTGTGGTGGTAAGGGCGGCGGACGTCCCGATTCTGCAATGAGCGGTGGTAAGGATCTCACTAAGATCGCTGATGCTCTTGCTGAGGCAGAAAACATTCTTCGTGGAATGCTCAAATAATCAAAAAAATCAAAAGAATGGCTGAGTTATATGGCTTCAGCCATTCTTTTTTTAATATTTTTTCAAAAAAATTATATGCTTTTTACACAATAGATTGTTATAAAAAATTGAAATTCACAATATATCGTGGAGAAAGGATAAATCGCAGTTTTGCGCTGAAAATATTGCAAAAAAAGTATTGACAAAATCGGTATGTATACTGTATAATTAACGATGCCTATGCATAGAAATAGCGTCTGTGCAACAGAAAACTGATAATAATTATTACCTATAAAACTGTAAGGAGGTGCGAATATGCTTAGAACATATCAGCCCAAAAAGCGCCAGAGAAAGAAGGAGCACGGCTTCAGAAAGAGAATGAGAACAGCTGACGGCAGAAAAGTACTCAAGAGACGTCGCGCAAAGGGCAGAGCAAGACTGACTCACTAAGTTTGTGCTTATTTGCACTAAAACCAGCCGTTTAGGTCTTTAATAAATTTTAGACCATATACCTCCGCGTGGCTCCGTTTGGATCTATACGGAGGTTTTTAATTTGAATCCTCATTTAGATTATAAGGAGGAGATCGGCTTGAAACAGCTTGCTATCTGCGAAAACCATTTATACCGCAAAGCGTATGCGGGCGGGAAACGTGCTGTCACGAAAACGGTGGCAGTTTATGTATTGCGTGACCGTAAAAGCGCTTATTTACAAAAGGCAAACCCTAAAAAAGAAAAGGTCAACCGAGTAGGAATTGCAGCCTCAAAGAAGATCGGAGGCGCTGTGCAAAGAAATCGTGCCAAGCGAGTTATACGTGAGGCATACAGACTAACAGACGCAGAAATAGGTGTTAAAAAAGGCTATCTTGTGGTCATCAGCGCAAGAGAGGAAAGCACAGTTTGTAAAATGCAGGACGTTAAACGTGACATGCAGTATTGCCTATCCAAGCTTGACCTTCTTGAAACACGAAACGAAAAATGAAAAGCATGATGAAGCACATTTTGTGCGCACCGGTGTATTTTTATCGCCGTTTCATCTCACCCCTGAAGCCACCTTGCTGTCGGTTTACCCCGAGTTGCTCGGAGTATTTCATATTAGCAGTGGAGGAATGGGGTATCATCGGCATTTTCCTTGGAATATGGAGAATTCTCCGTTGCAATCCATGGAGCCGAGGCGGAGTTGATTATCCGCCGAAAAAAACAAATAAACGAAAGAAAACAGATCGAAAATGAAAGCTTTGTTTGAATTGATCGCAAAACCCTTCGGTTATCTGATGGAGTTTTGCCTGAGAATCAGCCCTAACAATAACTATCTTGTTGCGCTGATCATCTTCACAATTATCATCCAGCTCTTTCTCTGTCTGCTTTTTGGTATCAAACAGCAGAAAAATTCTGTAAAGCAGGCGTCTCTTGCGCCTAAGGTTGCGGCTATCCGTAAAAAGTATGCAGGCCGTAACGACCAGCAGACCATGATGAAGATGCAGGAAGAAACACAGGAGCTCTACAGAGCGCATGGTTACAACCAGCTGGGCGGATGCCTTCCTATGCTTATCCAGCTTCCTATCATTATGGCTCTCTATAACGTTATCGTAGCACCTCTCCAGCATATGATCATGCTCACAAAGGAAGAAGTTGCAACTCTTCTTAACAAATTCCTTAATGCAGGTCTTCTTTCCGATGCTGCAACAAAGAATATTATTACAGATAAGGTTACAGAGTTCACAGAGAAGAACGTGGCTAATGCCCGAGTTGCACAGACAGAGGTTATTAACATCATCAATAAATGGAGAGAAAGCGGCGCAACTGATAAGCTTGAAGAAATTGCTTACAGCGTTTCCGAAAATCTTACAGCTGACACACTTCTCCCCAACTACAACACCTTTGGTCTGGATTTCTCCGTAAATCCTCCCTATCCCAATGCAAGTGATTTCGGTCAGATCTGGCCCCTCATTCTTGTTCCTGTGTTCATTGTTATAACAATGATTTTGAGCCAGAACATTATGAGAAAGTTCACTTATCAGGATCCTATGATGAAGGAACAGCAGAATAACGGCACAATGAAGTTTATGACATATTCAATGCCTCTTCTTTCTGCGGCGATCTCATTCTCTATGCCTGCAGCAGTAGGTGTATATTGGATCTATCGTTCTGTAGTTTCAACAGTTCAGCAGATCATTCTTTATTTCCTTATTCCCCCTCCAAAGTTTACCGAAGAGGACTATAAGGCTGCTGAAAGAGAGCTTTCAGGCAAGGATAAGAACAAGAAAAATAAGAAAACTACAACTCCCCGTGATCCCAATGCGCCCAAGAAGCGTTCTCTCCATCATATAGATGATGAAGATGAAGCTCCCGCGGTTGCAGCACCTGCAGCAAGAACTGAAGAAGAACTTGAGGCAGCGGTGTCCGATGAGAAGGAGCCTGATTCTATCGTTAAGGAAGCTCCTGTTATGAAGGATGATAAGGGATCCAAGTTTAAGAAGAAGTAAACTAAACAAGGAGAAAATCCGGTAATGGCAGAAGAAATCATCATATCCGGCAAAACCTTTGAGGCTGCAATGGCAGAAGCTCAGAGTAAATACTCCGGAGAAAATGTACAGTATGAAATTCTGGAAATGCCCAAGCGCGGTATTTTCGGAATCGGCGCTTCCCCTGCAAAAATCAAGGTTATCATTTCTGATCCTGAAGAGGATGATGCAGATCTTTCCAGCATCGTTGCTTCTATCAAGGGTCTGAAGGTTTCCACAAACAAGGGCGGAGACGGCGAAAAGGTTGAGGAAAAGCCCAAAGCTGAGGCAAAGCCCAAGGCAGAAGCAAAGCCTCACAATGAAAAGAAAGAAAAGAAGGCAGAGCCCAAGCCCCAGAAGGCTGAAAAGGTTGCTGAAAAGAAGGAAGCTGCTCCCGCAAAGGAAGAGGCTCCTGCTAAAGCTCCCGTTAAGGCTGAGGTTAAGGTTAAGGAGCCCAGAGTTATCGAGGTTACAGACCTTGAAAAGCAGTGCGCTCTTGATTTTGCAAACACTCTGCTTCGCAATATGGGTGTAGATGCTAAGGCAGAATTCTGTGGAAGCGAAACATCCGGTGTTGGCGGTAACACATATCCTAAGATCGTGATCTCCGGCGAGGGCGCAGGCATTCTCATCGGCCATCATGGTGAAACTCTTGACGCTATTCAGTATCTTGTAAATCTCTGCGCTCACAGAAAGGGCGACGGAAATTCCAAGGACTTCGTTAAGATCGTTGTTGACATTGAAGACTATCGCCGTAAGAGAGAGGAAACTCTCCGTTCTCTCGCAAGAAGAATGGCGGCCAAGGCTCAGAAGTATAAGAGAAATGTTGTGCTTGAGCCTATGAATCCCTTTGAAAGAAGAATTATTCATTCTGAAATTCAGGGCATGGAAAATGTTTCAACACATTCTGTTGGAAGCGATGAAAACAGAAAGATTGTTGTTTGCTACGAAGGCGCTGATAAGGCTCCCCGTCGCAACAGATCCAGAAATCATTAATTGATCAAGGCAGGCACAGCGTGCCTGCCTTGTTTTTAAGTGAAGAGAAAAGGAATAAATCAAAACAGATTTGAAGAATTTCTTTTATCTCTCCGAAAGGAGCTTTTATGTTTGGAGAAACAATAGCGGCCGTTTCCACCCCCAGAGGTAAGGGCGGCGTTGCACTTATCAGAATCAGCGGAGACGAAGCTCTCTCCTGCCTTGAGAAAATATTCCAGCCTATGTACGGCGCAGGCTTTCCCGAAAGAAAGGCTGTGTATGGAAAGATCATTATGCGAGATGAGGTTGTGGACACAGGTCTTGCAACATTTTTTGCAGAGGGTCATTCATATACAGGTGAGCCTACAGCAGAAATTACCTGCCATGGTGGTATCGCAGTAACAGCGGCTGTTCTTGAAGCGGCTCTTTTTGCGGGAGCAAGACTTGCTGAGGCAGGCGAATTTACTCGTCGCGCTTTTGTAAACGGCAGACTCACTCTTACAGAGGCTGAAGCAGTTGGCCGACTTATTGATGCGGATACAGAAAGCAGAAGACGCCTTGCAGCTTCCGCTGCAGGAGGAAGCCTTGCCAGAAAAACAGGCGAGATCAGAGATTCTCTCGTGGGCGTTCTTGCAGCTCTTTATGCAGCAATTGACTATCCCGATGAAGATATAGGCGATGAGGGTGAAAGAACTCTTCTTCCCACAATTGAAAAGGGCGCAGCTGAGGTTAGCGCCTTGCTTGCAACATATAAAACAGGTCATGCTGTTGCAGATGGTGTTAAAACAGTTATCTGCGGCGCTCCCAACAGCGGTAAAAGCTCTCTTTATAATCGTCTTTGCGGAGCTGAAAGAGCTATTGTTACAAGCATCGCAGGAACTACAAGAGACACTCTTGAGGAAACAGTTGATGCCGGTGGCATAACTCTTCGCCTTGCTGACACAGCAGGTCTTCGTGAGGCGGACGATGAGGTTGAAAAAGTTGGTATTGACCGAGCAAGAGGAAAAATGGCTGAAGCTGAGCTTATTATCTTTGTTTGCGATGGAAGCCGTGAGCTTACAGATGAGGAAAAAGAGCTTATTGATGAGATTAAGGAGCTTGATGCGGCAAAGATAGCAGTTGTTAATAAAAAGGACCTTGGTACAGAGAGCGTTATCCCTGAAAATGTTTTTGACAAAACAGTTCATATGTCTGCTATGACAGGAGAAGGAACAGAAGCGCTTACAGATGCAATTGCAGAGCTTTGGGGCAGCGAAAAAATCTCTCTGACAAATGATGCGATCATATGGAATGCCCGTCAGAAGGCTTCTCTTGAATCTTCTCTTGACTTGCTTACAGCGGCAGCAGATGCGCTCCGACTCGGTGCTCCTGCTGATGCGGCTTGCACCATGGTTGAAAGTGCGCTTTCTTCAATGGGTGAGCTTGACGGCCGTGGCGTTTGCGAGGACATTGTGGGTCAGGTGTTCGCAAGATTCTGTGTTGGAAAATAATTTATAATAAAAAAATCTTGCACAGCCTATGGGCTTGTGCAAGATTTTTGTTGCTATGGAAACCACCGGCTATGCCGGTGGAGGCACCCCGTAAAAAGCTTTAGCTTCAAGTATCGAGCGAAGCGAGCTGTTAATAAGCAATCTAACAATTTAATACATACTAGTAGTGATGAAGAAGTGTCCGTTTACGG
>JAZQUP010000015.1:0-90145 GCA_045631345.1 Candidatus Avispirillum sp. | reverse complement strand
CAAAGGCAAGTCAATTATAGACATGCTTGTTCCATCGCCCGACTGATTATATCCTATTTCAACCTTCTGTCCACTGATGGAAAACGCATGGCTAACATTGTTTGTAGCATCATCTCTCGTGTAAATATATTTACTGCCTGTAGGGCTGAGGCTCGATGTCAACGCATCATCCTGATAAGCAAAAGTTGCCATCTTTTCAGCAGCATCTGTGCTGGAAACCAGGTTTCCGTTAGAATCATACGTATAGCTCTGTCCGTATGTTTCTTTATAAAGAAACGGAGTTGCTACCTGAGCTGTGCCTGTATTATCTGAATAGTCAAAGCTATAGACCACTTTATCAAAGCTTTCAGGCGCTGTAACCTTCATCATCAAAAACTGCCAGCCTTCGATTGAGGGATTACACTTAATGTAAGATATTTTCTCAATACTACCGTAATCACTATAGAAGGTAACATATAATGTTGCTTTTGGCGCAAGACCCTTATTTTCGTTGTTATACAGAGGAAGAGAATCTACCTTTACCCAACAACCTGCAATATATATGTCGCCTTCTTCATCATCTCCGCCTATCATAACAGTCTGTTGAATTGTTCTTGTAGCACCAATTTTTCCATTTATATTAGCCACTCTTCTTACTGCAGCTGGCGCATCTGAAGGTCTTTCTGAAGAAGTGAAGTTCTCTCCATAGTAATTCCAGCCATAAATTGCTGCATATGGATCAAATGTTGTATTTTCAAGCAAATTAAAACTTCCTGCTCCACTGAGATATTCATACTGAGCGCCTCCGCTTCGATTGCACTCAAATTGTATATCATCAACATATACGGTTCCACATGTATCTGCAGGGAAATAAATGCCAATATTTACCCTCGTATCTCCGGCTTTTATCTCAACAGTTGTTTGAATTCTTGTCCACTTTCCTGTTTCAGTATATGTAATGGCAGTTGATGCCCCCCCTGAACGATATCCTGATGAATTAAATATATTAATCTGTGATGAAACACCTTTTCCATCAAGAGTATTTCCATAAGTGCTCACATACATTGAAATTGTATAATTGCCTATTTCAAGTCCGGATAACTCTTGAAAGATGAACGTATCATTATGGTTTTCCGAAGTTTTTTTGATCTTCATTGCACCATTATCCGAATTACCTCTATCTTCTACATATGTTTTAGTTATGCCTGTAGAGGTTGGATAAATGTTATAATGGTTTATAGACGCTGCCTCATCAAATCCGGGATCAACAGCCCTATTTTCAGCAGGCGTAATTGTTTTAGATGCCAATGTCAGTTTGTTTTCATATCCCTTGTTTTGATTATTGGCAACTCCGTATTCATAGTTCTGCGCCCATGATGTTGTATGGTCTACCACGCTGACAGTCAGACCATAATTATTAAACTGATAAGATGCAGCTCTGCCATCTATGTCAGTTACAGTTGTATAGTTTGTATTATATGCAAAAGTATAACGCTGCAAAACATTGTTCATATTAAGAGCAGCTTCGGTGGAATAAAAATCAAGATATTCGCCACTTGTTCCGTAAGACATACCTGTAACACGTTTTACACCGTTTACATCACTGCTTTCTATATATGTTCTGTGCCCGTATCCGTCATATATAGCGATAGGGAAATTACTTTCATCCCATCTAATCTGTGTTGCACCTACTCTTGTAGTCCAGTTAGAATCAGTATAATAAAAGCCAAAAACTACATTTTTAGTAGGACTTGTAAAAGCCACTGTCGCCTTTTCTCCATCAGCAGATATTATATCTGTATCCCACTCTCGATATACTATATCTGTTGTTCGGCGAACTTCTGACATATCGCTACCTTCTACGATATAGTCAATTGCATGGTTGTTTGGATCATTTATGTCAACATAATATATGAAGTTCCAGTTGCCATTGGAATCCTCTATGTAGTTAAGGCGTCCATGATAGTCAAACTTATATTTTGTTTTATCTTTTGTTTCTATGAGATATAGATGATAATACTCATTAACAACAGTCATTGTTAAGCCAAGACCATCTTCGTCTTTGTGTTCAGAGCCTTCTTCCCTTAGATAATGCTTTGTTCCGTCGCTGTCAACAAAGCAATATTTATAGGTAGCTATAACATTATCTCCGATTTTGAAAATATGATTGCAGCTTTCTATGCTCATATGATAATTGGTTCTCCAATCACCAAAACCACACTTGCCGTTATCTCGGCTGTTATAGCTGTAAATCAGAGAAACAGAAACGGGCATATTGTTACCCGATGAAGAAACAAGAGGCTGAGTTATAACGGGATTACCATTATAGTTGTTCACACCAATGGTACCAAAACGACCCGCACTCATTGATGTAAACGTCCAATAATCCTCAATGCCTCTAAGGTCACGATAGGTATAGATGAACTGAGGGCAAGCGTTAACATATATACTATTAGTATTGTTATACGAAGTGGTACTGTCTATAAAACATGCACAACTATTAACATTCGCTGTAACACTGTTTGCTCTCAACGCTATGCCATAATTGTTCGTTTCACCGTTAAGCCATTCTTCAGCTACTTCAGTTATATCCCACGTGTAAGTTCCTTCAACAGGGGTTGAAATATCCACATAATCAAGGATGTCACTATAATCTGATAAGCCGTTTGACCCTAAAAACAATGTGCTGTTTTCGTCAATATTTGATGTATTCCAATCTGTGGTAATACGATATGCGTTAATTTGCATTCCACCAGATAATGTACCACCAGCACCTACTAAAGCAAGTCTTGCATTAATAATTTTAGTTGTTCCGGCACTTAATACTGACGGTAACGGAGAATAAAGCATGCCTTGCGCTTCCACTGTACCATTTTTTTGTCCGATATATATGTAAGAGGGATCGTGTGTTGCACTAGAAGCAAAATATCCGGTGGTATCTTTTACTGTATAAGTATTACTTTCACTTATAGGTGGATCTATAATGACAGGATACGCTCTGTTCTCATTCTCAAGCCACTTTTTATCGGGTTTAAGGGTATATGTATATGTACCATCAGAATTATTTTCTAGATTCACCTTGATTTCTTCGCTGATCTCACCTGTGGCGTCGTACATATACGGTGAGTTGATCTCAAAAATCTTATTCCCGTCGCTATCACAAAGCTGAACGGAATTGTCATCCATAAGAACCGGAGTCAGTGTTTCTGAGCCGATTACAAACTCATACTTTTTCTGAATCCCTGCTGATGTTTTGAGAATGATCTCTTCCTTGAGAGTTGTACCTGTCACGGTATATCTCAAATCAGTATCATTAAAAACAGAACCGTAGGTTATCTGTGAACCTATCTTTTCCGAAGTCATCATAAGCTGATTATGCTCTTCGATTGCACCGTCAATGTTATTGAGATATGCCGATTCATCCTTTGCTTTGCCGTATGCCTGCTCAAAATCTTCATCAGTCATATCCTGAAGAGCAATTGCCTCGCTGAGCTCGTTGATCTTCTTATTCTTTTTATCTTTTGCCTTTCTTGTTCCTTTGGCTGCCTTTTCCGTGTCAAGTCTGAACATAACGCTGTGCTCACCATCGGAATATTCAACGGCATCCTCATCGCTGAGGCTTGAAGGAACACTTATCTTAACAGGACCCGCCTTTGTTTCAAAACGATCCCCTTCAACACTCTGAAGTGTGTTGTCTATCTCCTTCATTTCGCCGTCTTCTTCATAGTGCACCTGAATAGGATAAACCGCCGCTGTGTAAGAACCATCACTCATTCTAAATACCTTGGTGGTTTCGTCTCGCTGAGTTTCGTCCTCACCGATTATGTACACTATTTTTTCTTTTTCTTCAACAGCAACTTCCGTATCTGAAGTTTGCTCGGAATCAACCGCGTCTGCCTCGCCCGCTAACGCTTCTGCATAAGCGCTCATAGGCAAGCTCTGCACAACCACTATCATGCAAAGCAACAGGGATATGATTGCTATTACCTTTTTCATTTTTAGTTCTCCTTTTGATAAATTTAACAGATCTGTTTGTTATATCTTATCAAAAGTTGTCCATTGGTTTCTCCCCCTTACGTTACATCATCTCTATATAGTAATGTCGAAATAACTGTAAAATAGCTAAACCTCCTATATATTTTTCAACATAGTGTTACTGAAAAACTAAACAACACTATTTTGAATTAATTATTCAATGAAATCTGCTATCGTATCATCGATATTCATGGGATCAAGCTTAAAGCGGTTGCAAAGATAAAATAATTCTTCAACGCGTTCTTTGTCAATGCAAAGGTCATTCTTTTCAAACAAGTGACTACCTGCATGTTTGCATCCAATACCATAAGATGTATAGATTATGCTGTCTTTTTCAACACGGCTTTCTATAACACAATATTTCATATTCTTCTCCTTTCGATAAATTCTCTAGCAGAAATATATATTTATGAACATAGTTCTGCTTAGAGCGAGAAGAATAACGATAGTAAATATTACTCACATAAAATATATGCGCACATAGGTAATGCTGTATTTTGATTAAAATAGCGAAATTTTGAAAAAATAATAGAAAAGCTCCTTGCACTATCCTTTTGGGAATAATGCAGGGAGCTTTTATTATTTAGAACACAGGGGACGGTTCTGTGTGTTATGTTCCCTTATTATAATGACCAAGCTAACTTTTAACCAAAACACATAGAACGTCCCCTGTGTTTCGATTTTCTATTGACTTTTAATAGTTAGTCTGTGTTCTTGCTTGTTGACTTTTTATTTTCTCCATCGAGATAGTTATATAATTCTTCTATTAAATCTAATCTTTCACCTAATATTTCTCCGGTTTTGTCAAAGTACTTTATTATACGCTCTCTCTTTTCTACACTAATAGTATCTGCTATATCAAAGAGCATATGAAAAGCCTTATGCATACATTCATAATTCCCTTCATACAACTGACGACACAGCATATCTATACCATCGTCATCACTATAATCCATAGACATTAATGCGTATAACAAGCTACCTTTATATCCATCAGTTTTATGCGAATTTATTAATTCGATCAATAGTTTTTTAAGCTTTGCATTTTTAGGATACATTTCACTTAACCTATATGACAGTTCATTTCGTATGAATACACTATCTGTAGTAGCAATAACACTCAAGTAAAAAGGTATCATGTCCTCTGTCA
Source organism: Candidatus Avispirillum sp. (assembly GCA_045631345.1). Taxonomy (GTDB): domain Bacteria; phylum Bacillota; class Clostridia; order Oscillospirales; family CAG-272; genus Avispirillum. The sequence continues at coordinate 84,981 of JAZQUP010000015.1, read as the reverse complement.
TTGGTAATTTTTCAATTGATTGTTCAAAAGCATCTTTACTCTCGTTATATCTCATTGTATAATACCTCACTATTTTGGGAATGGACATCCAAGTTCCTTCCATATTTCATACATAGCATCAGCAACTTCTTTACTATCGATATCCAAAGGAACACAGGGGACGGTTCTGTGTGTTATGTTCCCTTATAATGACCAAGCTAACTTTTAATCAAAACACATAGAACCGTCCCCTGTGTTTTCTTATTTGATGGCAAAACTTGATTGTTTTGTTCTACGTTTATTCTATCACCGCTACAAAAATTGTCAATAGATGCCAAATAAAAAAGGAGACTTACGTCTCCTTTTGTTCAATATCTCCATTTACCCTTTGTGAGTCTATAGCGCATTTCAAATGAATCAACTGCGTTGATCTTATGGTCTCCATTAGTGTCGGCTGCGTATTCCTCCTGATTTGAGAGAGAAATGCCCAGCTTTATATACAGCTTGATTCTGAACATATCAACTGAGTTAACAAGCCCATCACCTGTAATATCACCTGCTACAAAATAAGGAGTTGGCTTCAGGCTTTCAAGAAGCTCCTCAAAATCTTCACAAGCTCCCTCAGGAAGGATACCCTTACGCAACTGGGAGACCTCCTGATATGTTTTACATAAAGTTACAGAAGCTATGTCCATTTTATCGCCACGGTCCACTATATCATTGATCACATCAAGACGAAGATAATTCAGATTTTCGCTCCAGGCGCTGTGGTCACCCATATATAGTGAAACATATTGCCAGCTATTTGACGGTGAAACATTAGTGGCCATCTTTTTGGCTTCGCTTGCGCCCAAATCGCTTCCGCAAGAATAATAAACAGCTAAGCTCTTGGTTTGTTTAGCATTAGTTCGAAGTTTGAGAACGATATACGGATATTCCTTCACATCTACTTTTTTAAGATGTGAATAATCAATCACTACAAACGGATCCATCGCATTATCTGTGGTTTGAACGCTGAACGCCTTTTCTGCTTTATTATAAGATAAATCCACATCATTGGGAGTGTGGGCAAAATACTCCAGCATTGCGCCATCAAGATGAACACACGAAATTTCGCTTACCTCAGGCGCAACCTCAATATGATTTAAACTGCCCTGACGCAAAGCAACAGGCTCTTCATGCCACACAAATCCTATGCCGCCCATAACTGCTCTGGCGGATCCATCTGAGCATTTATTTCGGATAGTATAACTACCCTCCTCAAGAGTTACAAATGTGGTTGAACCGCCTCCGTCAAGATAAAAAACAGAATTATAGCCAAGCTCCTTGCAAAGCTCATAGCTTTGGGATATTTTAAGCGCCGATCTGTTTTTATCCTTTGTTGATGTTACAGTTACAAGAGCAACTGTTCCGTCGTCCTTATATCCTATAAGAGTTGTGGGATAATATGTGCTTTGATTTATGGGAGCTCCGTTATCGTGATAGAGAACCTGCATATGTCCGCCCAATGCATCCTGAACGTTCTGCCATATATCTGTGTTGCCATAGTTATCAACAAGCTCTGTTGAAAGGGTTATGGTTTTCCCCTGTGAACAAAGCGCCTTCAGCTCTTCTATTCTGCTACCTCTTGCTGTGATAACAACTGTTTTTTCATTGGCAAGAGAAGGACGCTCTGTTGAGCCGGGCTCATAAATATTAACTATCGTACCCTTTATGGTTCCGCCTGCCTTAAATGCAGAGCTATTCTGCACCAACAGCTCAACCTCATAAGAATCGTTAAGCGCATAGTTGCTTGAATTAACACGATGATTATAAACCATGATAGCATCCATCGCAGGAATACGGTTTATACCATCAGTTTTAATTTTTGTTCCGCTTATGTCAAGAGTGGTTGTTATAACAGGCTGTCCTATAATGGGCTGATTAAGGTCAGTTATTCCAAATGCAGGACGGAGACCTGCAGGAGTTCCTTGCTCAGAATTGGTGGCACCGATATTTTCCTGGTCCACCTGTGCGCTTGCCCAAATCTCGCCATCAATGATAAGAACTCCTCTGGGAACACCAAGCACCTTTTTAGTTACAGATGATCCGCTATGAATGCTGGTCATATACAGATCGCCGTTAACTGCAGCAAGAACTGTTTGCCCCTTATGATTGGAATTGTATACAGAAGCCGACGTATTTATAGTCTGCGCTTTAACCATATATGTTCCTGAATTAATAAATTCAAGGCTGAGATTTGTGTTGGAAAGATTTCCTTCGGCTATATTTATCTCACGGTTGCTTCCATAATATCCGCTGAGCTGGATATTCGTATGTGTAACACCTGTTTTTGTTCCGTCTGCCAAAGTAAGCTCTCTGGTTGTTCTGGAGGCTTCTCCCGATACAGCGCCGATTGTGCTGCCTGCAGAAGAAAAGCTGACACTTGAAACCAGCATACACAAAAGCAGAAGCAGACAAACGATTCTTTTATTTATCATAAACAGCATACCTGTCCTTTCATTTTTTAGCACTATTAGTATATCGTATATGGCATATGTTGTCAAATAATAAAATTTACCACAGCATGCCGCGCACATATCTGCGCTGCATATACTGTTAGAGGAAAGGACTGATTATTATGACTCTTCTCCCCTTCAGGAGCGCCGCAAGCGCCGTGGTTACTCCCATGAAAAACGGAGAAATTGATTTTGAAGCATTTGAGCGTATAATTGAAATGCAAATCAGCTCAGGCATATCTGCCATAGTTGTTTGCGGAACAACAGGAGAAGCGCCCACTCTCACAGAAGCCGAAAAGCTGGAATTGTTTAAATTTGCTGTTAATATTACTAAAGGAAAAACAAAGATCATTGCGGGATGCGGCTCTCCTTCCACCGCTTTTACCGCCTCTCTGGCAAGACAAGCTGAAGAACTTGGCGCCAATGCAATACTGACCGTTACCCCCTATTACAACAAATGCTCGACAGAGGGATTGTTTCTGCACTACAAAACTATAGCCGACAGCATTTCCATACCGCTTATAGCTTATAATGTTCCCTCTCGCACGGGAGTTGATATATCAATGGAAGCTTATGAAAAATTAGCAGAAATAAAAAATCTGACAGGAATAAAGGAAGCTTCGGGAAGCGTTTCAAAGGCTGAAAGAATCAAGGCGCATTTCGGAAACAGATTTGCCATCTACAGCGGAAATGATGATCTGATCGCTCCCCTTTACGCTGTTGGAGGAAATGGCGTTGTTTCGGTTATTTCAAACATAATGCCCAAGGAAACTGCGCTTCTCTGCCGCTATTGCGAGGAAGGAAATATGGCAAAGGCATCAAAGCTTCAGGAATATCTATGCCCTATGATAGAAGCGCTTTTTTGCGAGGTTAATCCAATTCCTGTCAAAACAGCAATGAATATTATGGGGATATGCTCCGACGAAATGCGTTTGCCCCTTTCTCCCCTTAACGAAAAATCAAAGAAAAAGCTGATTGCCCTTATGGAAAATTACGGCTTGCCCATTAAATAAAGATGTGACACCCTAAGACTGCGGCTTGATAATTTGTCGCACTAAAAAACTTGCGCCATATAGCGCAAGTTTTTTATTATGCAATTATTCAGAATAAATTTTCTGCAAATACTCCTTCACTTCGGAATATTTACGCAATCCATAGAAATAATAAGTTCGTGGGAGGGGATATTTCTCGTTTTTCAGATTGCCCATAACAACCTCTGCAGATGCATCTGCCACAACAGAAATCCTTCCAATATCAAACAGCTTTTCAATTTTGCTTTGCTCGTATTTAACACGGCGAACATTTTTGAGAGTTATCTTTGCCTTAACTCCATAGCCTGCTCGCCCAAGCTGATTATATTCCGTGAAAACAATAGCACCCTCATCCGCTTCAATGGAGGACGGATAGTCTCGACGGATAAGGAAAAAAACTGCTATATTTATAGCAACCATAATGGCAACGATCCACCATACAAGCTCATCAATTATAAAAAGAAGAGCTATGGGAATAAAGAAAAAAAGTCCGTGAGAAACTGCAAACTGGCGACGATATGCCTCGCTAAAAAATAGAAATAGTTTATTAAGCTTTATTTTCATAGTAACCTCAAAAATTCTGATAGTGATATTGTATCATCTTTTTCTGCGCTTTTCAACAACAAACACAAAAATGACACACCCTGTCAATTCAATTTAGTACAAAACGCTTTACTTTAACACAAATTATTGTTATAATACCTGTATATTACAGGTGTTCAGAGGAACGATATCTCTTGCCCGATTTCATTTTACGTTATACAAGGAGATTTTTATGGAAAACAGCTACAAGCAAGTTAAAGCAGCTTTCAAAAAAGCTAAAAAAAAGCTTGTAACACTTTGGAAAACACTTTCAATCATTGCCCTTGTTTTGTGCATTATCGCATCAACAGTTTCTGTTGTGCTTAATCTGTTTGACAACACAATAGTTGCAATAATAGGCGACTCTTTCTGGGAACTGGAAAATGAGGATGAAAATGCTCAATATTTCCAAATGGACTTTGAAACTGAAGAAGAAATGATTGCTTACGGAAACGACATTTGTCAGCAGGTTGAGGCTGAGGGCGCTGTTCTTCTTATGAACGAAAACAATGCTCTCCCTCTTTCAGATGGAGATAAGGTCAGCACACTTTCCTCCAGCTCTGTGGACCTTGTATACGGCGGAACAGGATCAGGAAATGTTGACGCTTCAAAGGCAGACAGTTTAAAGGCTGCTCTTGAAAAATCCGGACTTGAGGTTAACCCAACTCTCTGGGATTTCTATCTCACAGGCAAGGGCTCAGATTATCGCCGTGGAGCAGCGGCAGGCGAATCTGCAGCGCTTTCAGGTAAATTCTCTATTGCTGAGGTTCCCCTTGAGGTTTATACAGACGAGGTTAAGGAATCTATTGCAGCTTACGGAGATGCAGTTATCATAACGATCTCCCGTGTTGGCGGCGAAGGCTCTGACCTTGAATTTGCAGAATATAACTATCTTGCCCTTGATGAAACAGAAAAGGCAATGATGGAATATGCAAGCAATCTGAAATTAGAAGGAAAGATCAGAAAGATCATTGTGCTGATCAACTCTTCAAATGCGCTTCAGATGGATTTTCTCCTTGAAAACGACTATGATGTTGATGCTGTTCTCTGGACAGGCGGCGTTGGTATCGCAGGAACAAATGCTGTTGCAGATATTCTTGCAGGCAAAGTGAATCCCTCAGGAAGCCTTGCCGACACCTATTGCTATGATAACTTCTCATCTCCCGCTATGGTGAATTTTGTTCTTTCCACATATGAAGGCTATGACGGAGAAAACATTCCTGCAAATGCAAGCAAATATATGATCTATCAGGAAGGTATTTACGTCGGCTATAAATACTACGAAACCCGCTACGAAGATTATGTTATGGGCACAGGCAACGCTGGTGACTACTCCTACAAAAAAACTGTTGCCTACCCCTTCGGTTATGGCCTCAGCTACACATACTTCACCTATTCTGATATGAATACTGTTTACAATCCTGAAACAGATCAGTTTGAAATAAGCGTTACCGTGACAAACGATGGCCACGTTGAAGGAAAAGACACTGTTCAAGTTTACAGCAGTTCTCCCTATACAGACTATGACAAGGAAAACGGCGTTGAAAAAGCTGCTGTTTCACTTTGCGGATTTACAAAAACTGATGTTATCGCTCCCGGAGAAAGCCAAACTGTGCTGATCACTGTTGACAAGCGAGATCTTGCCTCCTATGATGCATATGGCGCAGGCACATATATTCTTGACGCAGGCACATATTATCTCACAGTTGCATCCGATGCTCACAACGCTGTTAATAACACTCTTGCGGCTAAGGGATACACAGTTGAAAACACCAATAAAAGAATGGATTATGATGGAAATGCCTCTCTTGCATTTGCCTGGACTCAGGATGCATTTGACAGTGAAACTTACTCTGTTTCCTTAAACGGCACACCTATCAAAAATCAGCTCTTTGATGCAGATATCAATCTCTATGAGGGCAAGGGCGATAACAGCATAACCTATCTTACAAGAGACGACTGGGAAGGAACCTTCCCCAAAGAAGCCGCTAAGCTCACTCTCACAGAAATGATGATCAAGGCGCTTCAGGATATTCAATATGATCCTGCTGACTATGAAGAGGTTGAAATGCCCACTCTTGGTGCAGAGGGAGATCTCAATCTCTATGATATGATAGGACTTGACTATAACGATCCCAAATGGGAACAGATTCTTGATCAGCTCACATTTGAAGAAATGGTTTCTCTCATTGGTGACTCTTTCCATTGGAGAATGCCTGCAGAATCTGTTAATGCTCCCGGAACCCGTGACGAAAACGGCCCTCAGGGACTTACTGTTGCTTTATTCGGCTTAGGACTTGGAGATGTTGAAACAACAGCCTTCACCTCTGAAGATGTTATGGCAGCAACATTCAATGTTGAGCTTATTTCTGAGGTTGGTAAGGTTATCGGTAACAACTGCCTGTTTGCAGACGTGGTTTGCCTCTATGGACCCGGAAGCAACACTCACAGAACTCCTTACGGCGGACGCAACTTTGAATATTATTCAGAAGACGGATTTCTTGCTGGAGAGATCGGCAGCGCTGAAATTGCAGCAATTCAAAGCAAGGGCGTTGACGTTGTTATGAAGCATTTCGCCCTCAACGACAGCGAGCAGCAAAGAATCGGACTTGGCGTTTGGCTGGGCGAGCAGGCTGCAAGAGAGATCTATCTGAAGGCATTCCAGAAGCCTCTTGAAGAAGCAGGCGCAAACGGAGTTATGACAGCTTACACCCGTTGGGGCTGCACATGGTCAGGCGGAAGCTATAACCTTATGACCAACATTATGCGTGAAGAATGGGGCAATATGGGTATGTCTATCACAGACAACGTGCTCACAACCTACACTAACGGAGTTGACGGAATTATGGCAGGCGGTGTTACAACCTTTGATGCTATGCTCTGGTATGTAACAAAGCAGCTTCCCGAATATGAAAACGATCCGGTTGTTGTTTCAGCAATGCGTGAGGCTTGCCACCATAACTTATATGCTCTTGCAAATTCATCAGGTATGAACGGTATTGGTGAAAGCACTATAGTTCATAAAAAGAGTATTGCGCTGTTAGTCACAATAAAGATTATTGCAATTGCTTCAGGCGTTATCTTCGCAGGAATGCTTGCGCTCTGGATCCTTGGCTCAATCAAGCTTAAGAAATCAACAGAATATACAGCATTTAAAGAAGCAAAGAAAAACCGAAGAATAAAAATGAATGCATAAAAGCACGCTCCCCAAGCCGAAAAAACGGATTGGGGAGCGTTTATATGTGCGCCGATCAAATAAAGCCAATGCGCCATACATAGTATTTTTTGCATCACAATCTGCTCCTCCAACAATATTTTGTTCATAGATTAAACTGTTTTTGTTAACAGTTATCTGTTAATATGGTATTGAGCCTTGTTATAAAAATATAAAAGCAGGTGAAAAAATGAACGAAAACTCTACTTTAAAAAACATAATAGACGCAGCCGATATTCAAAACGAACTTCAAAGCGCAGCAGAAAGCGCTGAGCGCAGAGATATAAAAAGAGAATCTCCCCTGAAGCTGATCCTCATTATCTCTCTTTGCGTTTCTCTCTGCTTGCTTGCCTGCGCCTTCGCTTATATCAGTTTCGCTCCATCACTTAAGCCCTCAACTGACACAGAGGGCAAAATATATCTCACAAGCGATGCTGCCCCTTGGTTCAGCTTTGAAAACGGAACTATTTCACTTAATCCTCAATACGCCGATGCTTTGCCCGAAACCTTGGTTGTTCCCGACTATTTTAACGACATCCCAGTTACTGCAATTGCAGAAGGATCATTCAGCGGCAAAACTGAAATAAAAGCATTAAAGCTGGGAGAAAACGTAAAATCTATGGGCCAAAAAGCCTTCTCTGATTGCGTATCTCTTGAAAGCGCCACTCTCCCCTCAATAGAAGATATTGAAGCTGAAACCTTTGCCAATTGCACATCCCTTGCTGTTGTGACAGCCCCCAAGGTTAAGGTTGTTTATACAAAGGGCTTCTATGGCTGCCAAAGCCTTGACGATTTTGTTTCCAACTCCCTTGTTTCAATCGGAGCAAGCGCTTTTGAAAATTGCTCCTCACTTTCAGGCATCAACACAGCAAAAATAACAAAATACGGAAAACGAGCTATGGCAAATTGCGCAAGCCTGCCTGCTGTTTATATTACAAGCGGAGCAAAGCTTGGCGCTGAATGCTTTGAAGGCTCCGTTATGGTGGACGTTGTTTTCCTTGGAGACGCAACACTCTCAAACGGTGTTTTCAAAAACTGCGCACAGCTTACAAAGCTCCCTCTTCCAAGCAATGTAACCGAAATCCCCAAGGAAATGTTCAGTGGATGCACAGGCATCACAGCAATTTCCCTGCCTTCAAGTGTTACAACCATTGGCGACGGGGCCTTTGCAGGATGCACAGGCGCCACAACAGCCGAAATCCATGAAAACATAACAAAAATCGGAACAGGAATTTTTGAAGGATGCACTTCCCTCGGCGCACCTGAAATAAAATCAAAAATAACAACTCTTCCTGAAAAAACATTTAAAGATTGTTCCTCTCTCAGCTATGTTACTCTGCCTGATTCTATGACAAAAATCGGAGCTGAGGCATTCAGCGGATGCGCAAATATGCAGAGCACCGGCATCCCCTTCGGAATAACCGTTATCGGAAACAAAGCATACTACGGGTGCACCGCTTTTGAAACCATATCACTTCCCGCAGGAGTGATCGAAATAGGCGAAAATGCATTTGAAGGCTGCAGCAATGCAAAATCAGTTGTTCTGCCCGCATCTGTTTCTGTTCTGGGAGACGGCGCCCTTAAAAACTGCTCCTCTCTTGAAACTCTTGGACTTTACTGCGATGTTGATGGTATCAGCGGCAGACTTGTTGAGGGATGCTCCTCTCTTAAAACAATTTCAACATCGTCATTCAGCACTAAATATACAACCTTTGGCGGTGCGCTTCTTTCAACAGATAAAGCTGAGCTTATAATATTCCCTGCCGCAAGCGAACATGGCTCTTATACATTACCCTCCTCTGTTACAACAGTTGCGGCTTATGCTTTTACGGGAGCTCAGTTTACTCACCTTGATCTTTGCAACGCTGAAATGATCGGAATGAGCGCATTTGAAGGCTGCAAAAATCTTTCAAGCGTTACAGGCGAATACGTTTCTCACATAGGATACGGCGCCTTTAAGAATTGCACTTCTCTGAGGGAGCTGACTTTTACGGAAAAGCTTGCTCAGATAGATGCAGAAGCCTTTGCCGGATGTATCGCTCTTGAGGAGGTTGAGCTGCATAAAAACGTTACTGTGAGCCCCTCTGCATTTGACTCTCACGTTGCTTTGATCTATCCCGAAGATGAAGAATAGCAAAAATCCCAAAGCCCTCAAAGCTTTGGGATTTTTTATATGTCACAATACAAAAACAATCCTGCCAATTAATATCAGAATTTTGACCATATATCTCTTTTGGTTGACATAATATTATCTGATATGTTATTCTAGATGTATGAAAATCAAGGAGGAGCACCAATGAAAAAAGATAAAAAATTTGCGGGCGCTGATGAAAGAACTCCTTCAAGAGCGCAATATTTTTCATGGATAAACAACACAAATGAGGGCTCAACAGAAAAGCAGACCCTTATCAATCTGGCTTATTTTGCATATCTTAAAAGAAAATATAATATGCAGCTTGATATATATGCCTGGGATGCAGGAAATCTTGATGGCGCAGCTGACACATATATGACCTTTGACTCTCCCAAAATCAAGGCTCAATATCCCAACGGATATGCTCCCATTGTTGAAGCGGCAAAGGAGATCGGCTGCCGCATGGGCGTTTGGGGCGGAGCTGACGGCTTTGGCGACACAGAGGAAAGCGCACAGGCAAGAATTGATCAGATGGTTTCTCTTGCCAAGGATTTCAACTTTGCCCTCTTTAAGTTTGACACAGTTTGCAGCCAGTTTGATCCCGCCCACGAAAAATATTTCGTTAAAATGATGCAGGGATGCAGAGAATATTCTCCCGATCTTATCCTGCTCAACCATCGTATTCCTCTCAGCCCCGAAGCTGAAAAATATGCAACAACATTTCTTTTCGGCGGCGCTGAAACATATGTTGATGTTCATATGGCAAACCAGATAACTGCTCCCCACCATAGAGCATTTATTATGGACCGAGGAAACACTCCAGACCTTGCAAGACTGACTGAGGACCATGGAGTTTGCATTTCCTCTGCTATAGATTTTTTTGAGGATGATCTGATAATTCAGGCTTTTTCAAGAAACCTTATTCTCGCTCCCGAAATATATGGCAATCCTTGGCTTATGAGAGATTTTGAGCAGGCTCGCCTTGCACGAATATTCAATCTCCATCGCCGCTATCGTGACATTCTCATTGACGGAATGATCATGCCCGAGGGAAAGAATTATCCCAATGGAACAGTTGTGAGAGGAGACCTTTCAAGACGCTTTATCGTTACAGGAAATATGAACTGGGAAGAAAAAAACATGAGCGTTTCCCTCAATCTTTCCATCGGTCTTGCTCCTTGTGAAAAAGTTTCTGTTATTATTCACCATCCCTATGAAAAGTTTGTTGGAGAATTTGACTGGGGCGAAACTGTTGAAATTCCTCTTGAAAGCTTCAGAGCATCTCTTGTTGAGATCTGCGACAGCAAAATTGCTGATGCCATGCCCGATGGATGCGAATACGAAGTTCTTCACGAAAGTGAAGACGGCAAGGTTGACAAGATCAAGATCGTTTCCTCAAACGGAAATGCCACATATAAAGGCGAAAAACTTGATGTTCCTGCCTTTGACAATACACTTCGTGCTCCCAAATTCCTTAAGAGCGAAGGTGCAGATCAGATGCTTCCTGTTCCTGAAAATGCAGATCAGCTGATCGAGGTTGCTATGTTTGCTCAGGATCACGATTCTCTTGAGATCCGCTCACTTAACCGCTCCGGCGAAACATCTATCCCTGAGGTTAAGGCGGCACGAGATGTTTTCTTTGATCAGAAAACATATAAGCTTCGTGGCTGCGAAAGCCGCTTCGCATTTGACGGAAACGAAGACACTTTCTTTGACGGAACATCCAAGGTTTTCCACGGCGACTATGGCTTCCGCATGGACGGAGGCTGCCTGAGAATTGACTTTGGCGCAGAATACGAAGCTGACAGCATCTATTTTGAATATTTTGATTCCGATGCAGTTGAAAGCGGATATTGGGCAAGCTCCACCAAGCAGACCCTCACTCCCATCTGCGACTACTCCACAGACCTTAAAAACTGGAAGGATACCTACATCGACGAGGTTAAAACCATTCGCCGTCAGGATCAGGAGGTAGTTTTCGGAATTATCCATAATATCAAGGTTTATAGCGGAAGCCGCAAATTCGTTACATATCCTATAAACGATAAGATTCGTTATTTCCGTATGCCCTGTCCCCTTGACCATATCCATAAGATCGCTCTTATTAAAGATGGCAAGGAAATCAAGCTTGACAATCCTCGTGCAAACAATCTTCTTCCCACAGGACGCAAGGTTTCTCACGCTAAGGGAACAACATTGCACATAGATAAGAAGGACTGGGCAGAGGGCTGCTATCTGACAGTTGGCCTTGAAGGCTATCACGGAGCTGAAGGCGCCTATACTGTTATTGAATGCGATGGCAAGCTTTACGGAGCTCCCGACAGAGCTCCCTCATATAAAACAAACGCCTGGGAATATATCACAGCCGCAGGCGGCGCTGTTGACCATCATTATTCATTCTATTTCCCCATCACAGAGGATCTTTGTGATAAGCCCATTGAGGTTAAGGTTATGGGTATGAACGATGATCTTACAAACTACGGAATCAGATGCTTCCTTTGCTATGCAAATGAAGAGCCTGACGGAATCGTTATGGACATTAAATAATTGTGCTTTTTACAATCATATGAAAAAAGCCCGACTAAAAGGTCGGGCTTTTTTATATTGCTTATTTGCTCATTGCGTATTTCTTTACGTAGTGCTCATAATACTGAGTATATTCCTGCACCTTGCCCGCCTTAACACGATTGAGATATTTATGCATATCCATATCCTCGTGAGCCATTTCAATAATGCAAGCTGCAATATTGGAGCAATGGTCGGAAATTCTTTCAATATCTGTAAGAAGGTCTGTCTGAATAAAGCCCATTTCCACTGTGCACTCGCTTTTGCGGAGACGACGGATATGCTGCTTTCTCATATATTCCTTCAGCTCGTCTACAACCTGCTCAAGAGGCTCTACCATAACCGCACGAGCAAGATCGTTATTACAGAATACTTCAAATGTTATGTCAAGAATTTCGTTTACAGCATTAACAAGAGTTGTAAGCTCTTTTTTTGCCTCATCTGAGAAATCAAGCTTTTTATCCTTAACCTCTTCTGATGTTGCAAGAATATTAAGAGCATGGTCGGAAATACGCTCAAAATCGCTGATGAGATGGAGAAGCTTGCTGGACTCGTTTGTGTCCTCTTCAGACATATCGTGATTTACAAGCTTAACAAGATAAGAGCCTATCTTATCCTCATATTTATCAACAATCTTTTCGCTATCCTTGATTTCCTGAGCCTTAGCAGAATCATATCCTGTTAAAACCATATTCATAGCATCCTTCACAGAGGAGATAGCCTCGCTTGCCATTTCAACTGTTACATTGCGGCAACGCTCAATTGCAACGGCAGGTGTTGCCATAAGACGCTCATCAAGAAGAACTGTTTTTTCCTTCTTATCTTCAGCTCTGTCAGGAATAAGAATCACTGCAAGCTTTTCAAGAAGACGTGAGCAAGGCATCATAATGGAAACTGCCAAAATGTTGAACACTGTATGTGTTACAGCAATTGTGAAGGCAGAGGCCTGCATATTGTCAAAGGGTAGAGTGAATATCTTGTTGATAATAGTATAAACTGTGAGAATAATAATTGTGGAAACTGAGTTGAAGCAAAGATGAACAAGTGCTGCTCGTCTTGCATTTTTAGATGTTCCAACAGAGGAGATCATAGCAGTTACACAAGTTCCGATATTCTGACCCATAATAATGGGAACACAAGCGCCAACAGAAATTGCACCCGTTGAAGAAAGCGCCTGAAGAATACCAACGGAGGCGGAGGATGACTGAATGATCGCTGTTACAATTGCGCCTACCAGAACGCCGAGAATAGGATTGGAGAACATTACGAAAAGCTCTGCAAACTGGGGAACATCCTTGAGGCCCTTAACTGCATCAGACATTATATCCATACCTGTCATAAGTACTGCAAATCCCAGAAGGATAAGTCCAACATCCTTTTTCTTAGAATTGCTCTGGAACATAAAGAGAATAACGCCTACAAGGGCAAGGATCGGAACAAATGATGAGGGCTTCAGAAGCTGAATGAAAATGTTATCACCATCAACCTGAGTAAGTGTAAGAATCCATGATGTTACAGATGTGCCAACATTTGCGCCAAAAATAACGCCAACTGCCTGATGGAGAGTCATAATAGCGGAGTTTACAAATCCAACAACCATAACTGTTGTTGCAGAAGAGGATTGGATAACTGCTGTTACCACAAGGCCAAGGAAAAATCCTTTGATAGGGCTGGATGTCATGCTGGCAAGAATACTTTTAAGCTTGTTGCCTGCGCACTTTTCAAGAGCAGAGCTCATAATGTTCATACCAAAAAGGAACAGAGCCAGACCACTTATAAGAGATAGAATATCAAATAAATCCATTTTGTCACCTCAAAAAATCTTTGCTAATATTTTTAACAACTGTCACAGATTTTATCAAGGCTAAGTTAAATATAAAATCACAGTTTCTTTAAATCTTTGTTAAATAAATTGCCCATTTATTAAATAAATGTATTATATCAAAATTGTTGAAATCAGGGTTATTTTGTGATATTATATTTTTATAACGGAATAAAATATTCCATTAAAGGAGCCGACTATGCTTGACACAAAAACTGCATCAGATTTCTTGGCAATTCTCACCGAGGAGCTTATCCCTGCAATGGGATGCACCGAGCCTATTTCACTTGCTTATGCATCTGCTAAGGCAAGAGAGGTTCTTGGCAGCCTTCCCGAAAGAATCACAGCTTATTGCAGTGGTAATATAATAAAAAATGTTCGTTGCGTTACGATTCCCAATTCAGGTGGAATGACAGGAATTGAAACAGCCTGTGCTCTTGGCGCATTCGGCGGCGATGCAAACAGAATCATGGAGGTTCTTGAGGCTGTCACTCCCGAAACAAGAGATGCCGCAAAGAATTTTATCAAGGCAGGCAAATGCGGAGTTGAATATCTTGATTCTGAGATACCTCTCCACTTTATTATTGAACTGCACGCTGGAGCAAATTCTGTTCTTGTTGAGGTGCGATATAGCCACATCAACATCGTTCACATCATCCGCAACGGAGAGGATGTTTTCAGAAGCGATGTTGTTATTGAAGAGGCTCTTATGGCAGACCGCTCTCAGCTGAGCGTTGAAAATATAAAGGAATTTGCTGACACGGTTGATATTTCCCTTATAAAATCTATGTTTGATCGCCAGATCCAATGCAATATGGATATTGCTTATGAGGGTATGAGCGGCGGCTATGGTCTTGGCATTGGTCAGGTTATCCGTGAAGCTTATCCTGAAAGCGTTGTTACAAGAATGAAGGCTTATGCAGCAGCTGCTTCCGAAGCAAGAATGGACGGATGCGATATGCCCGTTATTATTAACTCGGGCAGCGGAAATCAGGGAATTGCTTCATCTGTTCCTGTTATTGTATACGCAAGAGAAAAGGCTATACCCAAGGAAAAGCTTTATCGTGCGCTTGTTTTCTCAGGACTTCTCACAATCTACCAGAAAGAATTTATCGGAAAGCTTTCTGCTTTCTGCGGAGCTGTTTCCGCAACATGTGCTGCAGGCGCCGCTATTACATATATTGACGGCGGAACTGTTAAGCAGATAAAAGATACTATTGACAACACCTTGGCTGATATTCCCGGAATTATCTGCGACGGAGCAAAAACCTCCTGCGCAGCAAAGATAGCATCTGCGCTTGATGCTGCTATGCTTGCTCACTCTCTTGCCATGCGTGGCAAAACATACGAGGCGTTCACAGGCATTCTCAAAGAGGATGCAGGAGAAACTATCAGCTGTGTTGGCTACATAGGCAAGATTGGTATGAAGCAGACAGACAAGGAAATTGTCCGTCTTATGCTTGAAGAATAATAACAAATGAGAGCTGTGTAGTTTCACAGCTCTCATTGATTTAGGAAAAGAAGGTCTTTTTATGGTTTTGTTTGTTTGGATAGCTGCAATAGCTGCTTTTCTTGTTTTGCTGACAGCATTTATATGCTATATGAAGGTTTTTTACGCACCTCCGTTTAAAAAGCCGGCAGAGGATGAATACGAAATTCCCGAGGGGGAAATATACGAGGTTTTCCGTGATGAAATGGTTGGCTGGGTGAAAGAAGTTCGCTCAATGAACGGCGAACACATATCAATAAAATCCTTTGACGGACTTATCTTAAGCGGAATGTATTACGAATATGAAAAGGGCGCTATAACTGAACTGCTTTTTCACGGCTATCAGGGATATGCCGAAAGAGACCTGAGCGGCGGAGTTCATCGTTGCTTTGCGCTTGGAAGAAATGCGCTGATTATAGATCAGAGAGCTCACGGCGAAAGCGACGGAATGACAATAACATTCGGAATAAACGAAGCAAAGGACTGCCTTGCCTGGATAGACTACGCCGTCAAGAGATTTGGTGAGGACTCAAAGCTTATTATCACAGGCGTTTCTATGGGTGCCGCCACTGTTATGCTTGCAGCAGGAAAAAAGCTGCCCGAAAACGTGGTCTGCGTTCTTGCGGATTGTGGATATACCTCCGCAGAGGAGATAATCAAAAAGGTTATAGACGAAATGGGACTGCCCTCAAATATTCTTTATCCCTTCGTTAAGCTGGGAGCAAAATTATTCGGAAATTTTGATCCCGACGAAAACTCTCCCCTTGAAGCAATGAAAAAAAGCAAAGTTCCGGTTATCTTCATCCACGGCGACGACGACGCTTTTGTGCCTTGTGATATGAGCCGCAGACTTTATGAGGCCTGCGCATCTGAAAAGAAAAAGCTTGTTACAGTTAAGGGCGCAGGACATGGTCTTGCCTTCCCCGTTGATAAAGAATTGTACCTTTCTTCTCTTAGAGAATTCCAAGAGGAATGCGGGTTTTGATATAAAGGAAAGCCTCCCTGGCACTTGCGAAGCAAGTTTTAGTGGAGCTTTATGTAACACAAAAAGGCATTGCAATTGCAATGCCTTTTTGTTTATTCTTCGGGAATCTCTTCACCATCTTCAAAGGCGAAGAACTTACCATCAACTGTTACAAGAGTGGAAGCCTGACCTTCATATAACTTATCAAAGGTTTCCTTTGACACGCTATATTCTCTTTTGTCGCCGTCATCGGTTTGAAACGTAACAAGATAGCAATCGTTATAATGAGGTGTTTGTGCGCTGCCCGACCAATATCCTGTCATATTCTTTGAAAGAACAATTGCGCCGATAACATCGGATTCAGTTTCTTCAACCTCATTTTCAAGAGCCTCATATTGATCCTTCTGATATTTTGAAGGGTCTGCCGCATTGCGAAGCATTGCCATCACAAATATTCCTATGGCAATGATAACAGCTCCGATAACAAGCGTGAGAATAATAAATTCCGGATTTGTTGAGTTATGCATAAATACCACCTCTCATAAAGCGTTCTTATTTTGCTTCAAAAACCTTTTTTCCTCTTGTCTGCTCATATTTCAGCTTGTAGATTTCCTCTGTTGCAAATGCAAGCTTTGTTACCACATCTGTTTTTGTGGGGAAGCAATAGAAAGAATCGTTTTCTGTTGAAATATCAACGCAATCAAAAGGCTTGATATGGGGGAAATCATATTCGACGTGAAGGCTGTTTGTCTGGAGAGGCTTGCGCTGGATAACATAATCGCTTCCGTTATAATGTCCTTTCAACACAAAGCCGTTTTCCATATCATGAGTGAGAGTGGCTTTCCCAAGGGGCTCAAACTTCCAGCATCCGGGCATTGAGTGAACATCAACCTCATCCTCAAAATAATAGGTTCCCTTTTCGATCTGCTCCTTAACCTGCGCTCTTTCCCATTCAAACCAATCGGGCACGTGAGAAAATTCTGTTTCGCCCTCAAGAGCAGAAAGAGTTCCGTCCTCATTCAGATTCCAGCGCTTTCCACATGCTGTACAGAAAAGCTCTGTTCCCTTTGACGCCATTTTTGATTCTTCCTTGCAGCAGGGACACTGATAGAGAATCTTATGCATTCCTTCTGCGCGGAAAGGCTCTGTTATGAGAATGCCGTTTTCCTTCTGATAACGATAGTCGTCATACTGAAGAGCCTTCTGTATTCTTTCATTAAGCTCATCAACGGAAAGAGTTTTTGCCTCATCCGCTGTGATGATCTGAGTCATTGTTGTATAAAGAGGAACCTTGCGTTTATTTCTGAAGTTCCAGAAAGGAGCGTGAAGATAGTTCCCGTGATGAACAACTGCAACAACGGGCACCTTATTCATCCTAACAAGCATACCGAGAGAATCAGGCAAAAATGCTGTTGTTCCACAAGGGGAATATCTTGCCTCAGGATACATGCAAAGAATATCTCCTCTTTTAAGCACATGGCGGATAGAACGAATAAGCCCCATATCGTTTGTGAACTTTCTTGTGCAGATAGAACCGATCCATTCCATAAGCCAGGGACGCAGATAATATCCATCTATATTAACAACGTTATTAACCTTTGCAGGATGAGTTCCAAGAGCTGTCAGCTCAAAATCAACAAAGGACATATGATTGCTGAGGATCATATAGGGAGGCTTGAGCCCCTCCATATTGAATTTTTCAACCTTATGCTCCTTGCCCATAAGCATTATCTTCGAAAGCACCCAGATAAGCCAAGTGAAAAACAAGGGTTGACGAATAGGCTTTTTCGCTGTGTTATAGCGTTTGTCTTTTTTATATTTTACGTCCATTTTTTCTTTCCTTTAACAAATTTCAAGATATTATACTATATTTTGTAAGTAAAAGCAATAGATAGCATTTATTAAAGTTTCCAATCCCAGAATATAGGTGCGCCAAAACGGGATATACTTATTTATGAAAGATATACGAAAGGATCGCTATCTTGAAAAACAAAAACAAACTTTTACTGGGAACAGCAATTGCGGCGGCGGGTTTGGGCTCTATATACGCAGTTTCATACACAGCTACTAAAAAATTGCTTAATGTTGCTATGAACCGAGAAATGCCAAAAGGAATTTATCAAAACAAGGAAAAGCTCTACGGATCAACTGAAATTAAAGCATTTCTTTCTGAGCTTGATTCAGAATCCAACAAGCTGCTCTCCTCCGATTGCAAGGATATTAAAATTATCAGCCACGACGGACTAAAGCTTACAGGACATTGGCACTCCTGCCCGAATGCCAAAAGAGTTATAGTTGCTATGCACGGTTGGCGCTCAAGCTGGGCAAGAGATTTCAGCCTGATTTCTGATTTCTGGCACAAAAACGATTGCTGCGTGCTTTACGCAGAACAAAGGGGACAAGGAAACAGCGACGGAGATTATATGGGATTTGGGCTTCTTGAAAGATATGATTGCCTTGACTGGATAAACTGGGCAATTGAGCAAACAGAAGGGAAACTGCCTGTTTATCTTGGCGGTGTTTCTATGGGCGCAACTACTGTGCTGATGACTGCAGGCCTTGATTTGCCTGAAAGAGTTTGCGGCATAGTTGCAGACTGCGGCTTCACATCTCCTAATGCTATTTGGAAGCACGTAGTTGAAAAAAATCTAAAAATGACCTATGGCGGATTCAGAGGCGCAGTTGCAAGTGACCTATGCAAGAAGAGAATAAATATGGGCGCTAACGACTATTCAACTGTTGATGCAATGAAAGTTTGCCCTGTTCCTATTTTATTCATTCACGGCTCTGACGACCGCTTTGTTCCCATTGAAATGACCTATGAAAACTATAAAAATTGCGTTTCCCCAAAGGAAATTCTCGTTGTTCCCGGCGCCGAGCACGGAATGAGCTATTATCTTGGGAAGGAACAATATGAGCAAAAAATCATTGATTTTTGGAAATTATATGATAAAACCTCTTGAAATTGGTAATTTTCAAGAGGTTTTGTTGTTATTTGTTACTTTTTTCGCATTTATCTTGTATTGTTTTGTTGCAATTTATTTACATATTTTTACATATGTTTTTATGCAATTGTCGTTATTGCTTGAAATTGACGCTATTTTACTCAATTGCATAACATCGAATGCGCTATTTTAACACATTTTTATGTCACTTTATATACATTTTTATATAGTTCTTTTTCAACATTTTTGAAGATTTCCTCAGAAATCTCCCCTTCCGTTGTCATTATTCGCAAAGGAACAGGATTTTTTTCATCAGAATAAGCCGGCTGGATATATTCGTAGTCATTATAAAAAAATCCGTTTCGCTTGTAAAACTCTATCCTTCTTTTTGCTATTTCTGTTTCAGGCAATTCAACCTCAAGACAAATAGGAGATTTAACTTCTTTCTTTAGGAGACTTAACACCTTGGAGCCCAGCCCGCAATTTCTATACTCCAGAGCAACTGCAAAATGCTCTGCAAAGGTGAATTGATCAAACTCAAAAACGCTTATAAATGCCCTGACATTTTCTTTCTTGATAACATAAATATTATAAACGGGATCTGAGAAAAGCTTTTTCTGCTCCTCATAATTCCTACGTTCGTCAGAAGGAAAGCTTTCCTCCATAATTTTATATATATCCTCAAAATCATCAACAGATGCCCTTTTCAGTACAAATTCCATATCTTCACATCCTTTTAGTCAATTATACCACATACCCACCTTTAAGCAAGTTATTTTTCGTTTAAAATTAGACATTTTCAAAGCGATTTTTTGTTGCATTTAATAAGCAATTGTGCTACAATAAGTTGGTTTTAGAAAACCAACAATTTTAATATGAAATCAGGTGTTATCTATGGAAATGAGCGCATTGTTCATTGTTATCGCAATTGCGATGCTGGGCGGTCTTCTCTTATCCCGTCTGGCAAAATTGTTTAAGCTCCCTGCTGTAACAGCTTATCTTATTGCAGGTCTTATCCTCGGCCCCTTCTGCCTTGGCAGTTTCGGCATTTCCGGTCTTGGCTTCACATCTCTTCACGAGGTTGAATCCTTCGGAATTATTTCTCAGGCAGCTATGGGCTTCATCGCTTTCACAATCGGTAACGAATTCCGACTGGCTCAGCTCAAAACAATGGGTAAGCAGGCGATCGTGGTTGGTATCGTTCAGGCAGTTGTTACAACTATTGTTGTTGATATTGCCCTTATCGTTCTCCATTTCCTTTTCCCCAATATAATTTCTCTCCCTGCAGCAATCACTCTCGGCGCTATTGCTTCTGCAACAGCTCCCGCTGCAACACTTATGGTTGTTAAGCAGTATAAGGCAGATGGTCCTCTTACAAAGCTTCTCCTTCTTGTTGTTGCTATTGACGACGCAGTTGGCCTTGTTCTCTTCTCCGTTTCCTACGGTATTGCAAACGCAATTGCTGATGGCAGCGTGAACGTGATCGGCATGGTTGTTCAGCCCGCAATTGAAATTGTACTTTCCATTGCCCTCGGCGCACTTATGGGATTTGTTCTCAACTGGCTTGAAGTATTCTTCCATTCCAGAAGTAAGCGTATGGCAGTTTCTCTTGCTGTAGTTCTTCTCACAGTTGGTATCTCCCTTATGGATTTCCACATCGGAGAAATCCATTGCAAATTCTCCATTCTTCTCGTTTGTATGATGGCAGGAACAATCTTCTGCAATATCTGTGAAACATCTGAAGAGCTTATGGGACGTGTTGAAAACTGGACAGTTCCGCTTAACCTTCTCTTCTTCGTGCTCGCTGGCGCAGAGCTTGACCTTCAGATTCTCAGCCAGCCCGTTGTTCTTCTTATCGGTGCAATCTATATCGTATTCAGATGTCTCGGTAAATACTATGGTTCCTATAGCAGCTGTGCTCTCACAAAGTGTAGTAAGAGCATCACAAAGAACCTTGGTATCACACTCTTCCCTCAGGCAGGCGTTGCTCTCGGTATGTCACTTACAGCAGCTAACCTTGCTGACGGTGCTGTTATCAGAAACGTTGTTCTCTTCAGCGTACTTGTTTACGAGCTTATCGGTCCTACACTCACAAAGAAATCTCTTATGGCTGCAGGCGAAATCCGCCCCGAAGGCAGAACAAGCGCAAGAACAAAGAACAAAGGCAAGAAGATATTCCATCTTCACGGTTAATATTAATAATTTACATAGAAAAGGAGTTGCCACACGGCAACTCCTTTTTGTTATCTAATATCTTCAATAACCTTTTCGGGAGGATTATCAAGCTGCCAGGGATCCTTAAGAATGTTCTTGAACATTTTAAGGCCTGATGCATAATAGAATCCATCTGCAATTCTTTCGTCGCAGGCAAAGGTAAAATCAACTGTCTGGTCCTTATATACGGAGCCATCGGGATTCACCTTATATTCTCTCTTCTTCTTACCAAATGCTATAAACACAGGACAGGTTCCAAAATCATACAAGTGATGATATATGGGAGGGATGCCAAGGCTTGCCATTGATGTTATAAATAAAGAGCAATGGAAGGGGCTGATCTTAAGAAGAATCTTTGGAAGCAGATTATAATAATCAAGTGTTCGAAGAAACATTATTACAAATCTGAGCAAGAATCCGGGAATATAACTGAGTCCTCCCGCTATTCTGTCAAAATCTCCCCCGGGATCGTTTCTGTATTCCTCTATAGCAGAATTTAACTGCTCATAAAGATCGTATATTGTTGCCTCAGGAGAAAGCGTTACTTTAACAACTGTATCGGGAGAATCAAGTTTCATCTCCTTTTTGATAGTCAGCGCAATTTCAACGCTTTTTCTTGTCCAAACTCTATGCCCTCTGATAAATCTGTTAAGCTGGGGACGCTGAGAAATAAGACGCACATATGCCGCAAGCAAAACATGCATATGGCTCATATTTGTCAGACCATCTGCCTGCTTTTCTTTTATATATTTATCAATTTTTGCAACAGAAATAGTGTCTCTCATAAGATTCATAGAACCTATTCTGTTTGTCATAATATACGGGGTCAGAATTGACATGGGCGAAAGACCTTTAACCTTGCGCATATCCTTTTGCTTTGCCATTTAAAATCCTCTCTTTCACGGCTTTGCCGTTTGGAAAAACTTATCATTGCCAACGATATTCTACCACATAATTCTCAAATTGTAAACAAATTAAGTTGAAATTTGTTGTAATTACAAGAAGCATGCATAAAAAAGGCGGTAATTAACCCGCCTTTTAATATGATTATTTTTTATTATCCTTAGGAAGAACAATATTGAGAATGATTGCCACCATTGCGGCAGGAACGATACCTGAGCCACCAAAGATAAGCTGAACGAACTGAGGAGTTTGAGCAAGGATACCTGTGTTAGCGCCCATACCATATCCTACGCCCAATGCTACTGCTACGATTGAAAGATTGCGACTTGTGAGAGGCTCTTTAGTTATAAGCTGAATACCGCTGATAACAATTGAAGAGAACATCATTACAGCAGCGCCGCCGAGAACTGCCTGGGGCATAATTGAAACGAGAGCGCCAAGCTTTGGGCAAAGCCCGCAAAGAATAAGGAACACACCACCTGTTGCAAGAGCAAATCTGTTTACAACCTTTGTCATTGCAACAAGTCCAACGTTCTGGCTGAAGGATGTATTGGGAAGAACTCCGAACAGCGCTGCGAATGATGAACCAAGGCCATCGCACATAACACCGCCTGAAAGCTCTTTATCTGTAGCTTCTCTGCCAAGGCCGCCTTCCATAACGCCTGAAATATCGCCAACTGTTTCAACTGCTGTTACAATAAACATTATCATAACAGGAAGAATAGCCTTAAGATCAAACACTATTTTAACCGGCATAACCTTAGGAATTTCAAACCACGCCGCATCTGCAACCTTCTGCCAATTAAGCACCCATGCCTTTGTGAATTCAACTCCATCTGCAGTTACACCTGTTGTGGGAAGAATAAATCCCATAATAAATGCTGCAATATATCCACATATGATACCCAACAAAATTGCTGAATAGCTTGTAAATCCCTTTGTGCCATGCTTGAATACAAGGATCATTACAAGCACAAACAATGCAAGAAACAGATTTTCCAGAGAACCAAAATCTTTGGCGCTATTGCCGCCGCCAAATGTATTGATGCCAACTGATATTAAGCTAAGACCTATTGAAAGCACAACTGTTCCGGTTACAACAGAAGGAAAAAATTTTCTTAATGGCTTAAGGAAAAATCCCAGCACTGTTTCAAAAATACCGCCTATTATGGATGCTCCCATAATTGCGCCATAAGCAATTATTCCGCCACCCATTGAAGCAGCTACGCTATTGAAAACGCCAATAAATCCTGAGGATGTTCCCATTATGATCGGAACCTTACCTCCGATGGGACCTACTGAAAACAGCTGAACAAGGGTTACTATACCGGCTACAAGCATTGCGTTTTGCAAAATGCTCAGCTGCAGGCCTGCAAATTCACCACCTGCAATACCACAAGCGCTTGTGATAATAAGGAGAGGAGTGAGATTTCCCACAAACATTGCCAGCACGTGCTGAAGCCCCAATGGGATTGCTTCTCTGAGAGGCATTTTGCCGTCTAATTTAAAAGCAGCATCTGACAATTTACCTGTTTTTTTCATAAATAATCGCCTTTCTATATAATATTATAATTATTATAACATATAATGTCAAAAAATCAAATATTTTTCATTTGTTTGTTGTGTCGATTTTATTTGCTGTACTTACTCTCCTTATTTAAATACTTTATTACTAAACAAAAAAGCAGTTCCGAAGAACTGCTTTCTATGTTTAAAATAAATTAGCCGAGCTTAGCAGCGTTAACCTTGATACCAGGGCCCATTGTGGATGCGATTACGCAGCTCTTAATGTACTGACCCTTTGCAGCAGCAGGCTTAGCCTTGATAACTGCTGTCATAAGTGTTTCAAAGTTTTCGTTGATCTTTTCAACGCCGAAGGAAGCCTTACCGATGGGGCAGTGGATGATGTTTGTCTTATCAAGACGATATTCGATCTTACCTGCCTTAGCTTCTGTAACTGCCTTTGCAACGTCCATTGTTACTGTCCCAGCCTTGGGGTTAGGCATAAGGCCCTTAGGACCAAGCACCTTACCGAGACGGCCGATTGTAAACATCATATCGGGTGTTGCAATAACAACGTCGAATTCAAACCAGTTTTCCTTCTGGATCTTTTCAACCATATCCATGTCACCAACATAGTCAGCGCCTGCAGCTCTTGCAGCCTCTGCCTTATCGCCCTTAGCGAAAACGAGTGTGCGAACTGTCTTACCTGTACCGTTAGGAAGTACAACAGCGCCTCTTACCTGCTGGTCTGCGTGACGGGAGTCAACGCCGAGACGAATGTGAAGCTCGATTGTTTCGTCGAACTTAGCCTTGGATGTCTCACATACGAGTGCAATAGCCTCTGCGGGATCATAGTTCTTAGACTTATCTACGAGAGCTGCACTTGCCTTATATTTCTTACCCTTAAACATCTCGATTTACCTCCCTTATTCCTCTACTGTAACGCCCATGGAACGAGCTGTACCTGCTACCATGCTCATTGCAGCTTCGAGAGAACCTGCATTGAGGTCGGGCATCTTTGTTTCAGGAATCTGCTGAACCTGAGCCTTTGTGAGCTTTGCAACCTTTGTCTTGTTAGGTGTTGCAGAAGCTGTTTCGATACCGCATGCCTTCTTGATAAGAACAGGAGCGGGAGGAGTCTTTGTGATGAAGGAGAAGGAACGGTCAGCATATACTGTGATTACTACAGGAATGATGAGACCGATATCGTTCTTTGTTCTTTCGTTGAACTCCTTAGTGAAGTTAGGAATAGCTACGCCGTATGCACCGAGTGCAGGACCTACAGGAGGCTGAGGAGTTGCCTTACCTGCGGGAAGCTGAAGCTTAATATAGCCAATAATTTTCTTTGCCATAATTAAAAAACCTCCGTTATGTGGTTTAGACGGGAGACTTAAAAAATTTTTCTCCCTCCCACGTTATGTGCTCTTTCGCTATGCGGCAGCACCTCCGCACCCTTTATATAAGGGATTATTCAGATTTTGCTCTGATTTCCTTAATGGAAGCTTTGATGGGCATATCTCTGCCAACTGTGGATACTATAACTGTAACCTCGCCTGTTGCCTCGGAAATTTCGGAAAGACGTCCGCAATATCCTCTGAATATGCCTTCTACAATTTCTACTTCGTCGCCAACAGCAACTGTAGATTCAGCGCTCTTAACGCTGCCAAGGAGACTTTCAACTTCTTCATCTGTGAGCGGAACCGGCTTAGATCCGGGACCTACAAATCCTGTTACACCACGAATATTTCTGACAATATGCCAGCTTTCATCGCACATGATCATACGAACAAGGATATATGAAGGAAGAAGCTTGGATTCAACTTCTTTCTCTCCGTTTCCATCGCTCTCAACAATGATTTCTGTGGGGATCTGCACATCTGTGATGAGATGCTGAACACCTCTGTTTTCGACAATCTTTTCAAGATTGGCTTTTACTTTGTTTTCGTATCCGGCATATGTATGTGCTACATACCATCTCATGCCGGCGTTCATTTCATTAATATCACTCATCTGAGTTCACCTTAGATCAGGATACCAAGAATGTAAATGAACTTGGAGAAGATTACGTCGAGAACGCCAATAACTGCTGCAAACACTACAAGAGCTACAAGAACCATTGCTGTGTTGAAGAAAACAGCCTTGGGAGATTCCCAAACGATTTTTTTCATTTCCGCTTTAACGCTACGGAACCAGGCTGCGATGCGAGCCCATACAGAGGGGCCCTTTGCCTTTTTCTTAGCAGCTTTAGCTTCAAGCTTTTCGTTTTCTGCCATGATTTTTCCCCTTCTGTTAATTACTTTGTTTCCTTATGCATTGTGTGCTTGCGGCAGAAGCGGCAATACTTGTTCATCTCGAGTCTGTCGGGATCGTTTTTCTTGTTCTTCTTTGTGTCATAGTTGCGCTGCTTGCACTCGCTGCATGCGAGAGTGATCTTAACTCTCATTTTTCGGCACCTCCTGTTTATTCGGGTCCTACCCGTTGATTTTGGCGGTGAGACCGCCTGTACCTCCCTCCTGAGCCGTTCCTTTTTGTTTGCACAAAAAAAGAACCCTCTAACAGAGGTAAAGCCATTCTACCACACCCTGTTTGTTTTGTCAATATCTTTTTCTAAAAAAATAACACCTGTGAAACTCTGCAATTTTGCACACGTTTTTTCATCATATACCAAGTTATTTCTCCCGTTTTGTATTTTTCTTCCAATATTATACATACCTGATTTTGTTGACTTGCAGATTCAATTGTGATATAATGATTATGATTGGATTATTGTAGCTTTTTAACCACAAATCATATAAAAATCACACCTAAAGTCGTTTTGAAAGGATTTGAATATATGCAAAAAAAGGTTATTTCAATTGTGCTTCTTGTTGCTATGCTTTTTTCGCTGACAATAGAAACTTTTGCAATCGGACCATCTAACAGCGAAATCGTCAGCAAAGCTAAAGATATTATAATAGCAAGCGAAGGAACATATAAATCTGTTAACGCTGATGACAACGGAGCGCTCAGCATCGGATGCATCCAATGGCACGGAAACAGAGCTCTTAATCTTCTCAAAGATATTGTATACGCCGACACAACAGCAGCATATAACATTCTTGGTGAGATGCTTTACAGCGAAATAACATCCTCTTCCAATTGGTCCACAAGAATTCTGAACTCCGACGAGGCTGCACGCATTTCTTCACTTATTGATACTGCAATCGGAAGAGCAAAGCAGGATGCATTGGTTGAGGATAATATCCTTACATACGTTCTCCATGGTCAAAACCTGGGCATAACATCCCCTTCCGCCTTGGTTTATTTTGCTGATATAGAAAACCAATGCGGATCAGGCGGCGCATCAAGAATTGCCAAAGCAGCATCAACGCTTGCTAACGGCGGCGAGATCACTCTTGCTATTCTTCACCAGGCAGCCTTAGCCGATGTTGCTGCCGGGAAATATGCCTCCAGAAGAAACAAGGTTTATAACTACGCCCTGCTTCTTGGCTGGGAAGATATTATCATCGCCGAAAGATACGAGATCTGGACAACCAATAATAACCTTAATATCAGAAACGGCCCCGGTGTTTCATATTCACAAATAGCTATGTATACAGCAGGAACTTCAGTTATCGTATATGAGCAGACATATGTGGACTCTTCAAGATGGGGAAGAACAAACGTAGGCTGGATAAATCTTGAATATTGCACCTTTGTTCGCAGCTGCGAGCCGAATCCCAATGCATTTAAGGTCACATTTGACAGCAACGGCGGTGAGCTGCAAACATCTCCAACATTCACAACTGCACTTGCCGATATAAATGGCATAAGACCTGCTAACTCCATCGTTCTTTACACTTCAGAATTTGGCGCAACCACAGGAACCAATATCTACGGCGGCGAAGTTGTGGTTGGACCTGATGGAATAGCACAGAACACAGCTGTTTACGGAGAAGGCAACAAAGCTATTCCCAAGGGAGGCTTTGTTATTTCCGGACACGATACAGGATGCTTCACTCTCCAAAGCTATATCAAGCCCGGAGATTATGTTATCTACAAGGCATCAAACAAAACAATTGAGGTTTATAATGATTATAACTCTTATGTTGCCTCAAACAAAATGGCTGCCTATAACACTCCTATCGGCTCATTACCTACAGTAACCCGCTCAGGCTATAACTTTGAAGGCTGGATGACTGAAGAAGGCACTATATATTCCGCCGACACAGTTGTTTACCACAGTTCTTCTATGAAGCTCACAGCTAAATGGGCTCCCATTCAGGCAGAAATTATGTTTAACTATAATCTGGGAGAGGATGCCCCCCCTGCAAAAACCATAACTGCAAGCGGAGTAAATATATACAGAAATAATAATATGCTGGTTGTTTACGATAACAACAGAGGAAGCACCACACAGGCAAACAAATGGGGTAGCGAGGCCGCTGTCAACAGCGCAGGCGTTGTTACTGACATATGGCCTGCCAGCGGATCGGGAACAGGAAACCACGCTATCCCCGAAGGCGGATTTGTTCTCTCAGGTCATGATTCTATGTCTACCTGGATTCTTAACAATATTTCTGTCGGCGACCGAGTAACCTTTGATTATAACACTCTGCTGGTTTCAGTTTATACCGACGATATAGTTATAACCGACTCTATAACCGCTTATTACGGCGCTCCTCTGGGAACTTTGCCTACCCCCGAAAGATCAGGCTATGTTTTTGACGGCTGGTTCACAGAAAGCGGAGATCGCATAACCGAAAACACCATCTCTTATTTCACCGAATCTCTTATCCTTCAGGCAAAATGGAAAGAATTCACAGTGATGGCAGGCGATATTAATGAGGACGGAAAGATCAATAGCTTTGATCTTATCTATCTCAAGAAAGCGCTTAAGCATCCCGAACCTACAGAGTATACCAATCTCGATGTGGACGGCAACGGAAAAATCAACAGCTTTGACGCAATAACATTAAACAAGATGTTAAAAAACGGTTGATTTTCCTTTAAAATCAATACTTTTGACACTCAATATTTACCAAAAGTCTTTACTTTAGTAAAATATTATAGTATAATGTAAAAATAAATTGATAACGATTTGTTCGTAGAAAGGAGGCACGGAATGTTCTGTCTCGGAAAGACCGATATAGGAATGAAAAGAAACGTAAATCAGGACTGCTTTAAGTGCACTGAGTTTAACAGCACAACCGTGCTCGCCGTCGTTTGCGACGGAATGGGAGGTGCAGCAGGAGGAGAGATCGCAGGAAATCTTGCAGCGCAAACCTTTACAGATTTTGTTTCAACCTACGAAAAGGAGCTTACAAAGAAGAAACTCCTGAGCAGAGCAGATGAAAATAAAATTAAAAACATTCTAAAAAACGCCGTTGCAAAGGCCAACAAGGCTGTTTACGATCGCACAGAAGACGATATTTCTCTTCGTGGAATGGGAACGACCTTGGTTGCAACGCTTCTTTGCTGCGGAACCCTCTTCACAGTTAATGTGGGCGACAGCAGAATGTATCTCATAACAGAGGGAACTATCAGACAGATTTCTCACGACCACTCATACGTTCAGTTTCTTATTGACACCGGAAGACTTTCTCCGGAGGACGCAAAAACAAGTAGCAACAGAAACATTATCACTCGTGCAGTTGGAACAGATATAACCGTTGAAGCCGACGTTTATATAAACAGAGGCGTTAAAAGCGGATACGTTCTTCTCTGCTCTGACGGACTTGTAAACTTTGTTCCCGCTGAGGAAATATACAACACCGTCAACGATATTGGCGAAGACATCACTGAAGATGCAATGGACGAATGCATTGACACCTTGATTCTTGCCGCCAATACAGCAGGAGGCAGCGATAATATAACAGTTGTGCTTATGGCGCTGTAAGCCGATCGCCTGAAAGGAATATTTATGGAACAGTACGAAAAATTTGTTGGCGCCGTTCTTGACGGCAGATATAAAATTGACTGTATCATCGGCATCGGCGGCATGGCTGTTGTTTTCAGAGCTTATGATATGCTTATGAATCGTGTTGTAGCAATCAAAATGCTGAAAAATGAGATTGCAAACGATGAAGAATCAGTTAAGCGATTTATCAACGAATCAAAAGCCGTTGCTATGATGAGTCATCCCAACATCGTAAGCATTTACGATGTTAATGTTCGTGAAGATATTAAATATATCGCTATGGAATATGTTGAGGGAATCACTCTCAAAAACTATATGAACCGCAGAGGCTCGCTTACCCTCCGTGAAATCATCAGCTACACAGAGCAGATCCTTAATGCGCTTGCGCACGCACATAGTAAGGGGGTTATCCACCGTGATATTAAGCCCCAGAACATAATGCTGCTGAAAAGCGGCCGTGTTAAGGTTACAGACTTTGGTATAGCCAAGCTTCCCAATGCAGAAACTGTTACTATGACAGATAAAGCAATCGGAACTGTTTATTACATCAGTCCCGAGCAGGCAAGCGGAGTTGGAATAGATACACGAAGCGACCTTTACTCTCTCGGCGTTATGATGTATGAAATGGCAACAGGAGCTCTTCCCTTCACAGCGGACAGCCCTGTTTCAGTTGCAATGATGCAGATCAATGATACACCTAAAGCGCCCACAGAGATCAATCCAACTATACCAAAAGGTCTTGAACAGATAATCAGCATCGCTATGGAAAAGCATTCTGACGACAGATACCAGAATGCGCAGGCTATGCTGGCTCAGCTGAAGGCATTGAAGGAAAACCCTAATATAGTGTTCAAGGTTCCGAAGAAAAAGCCCTCAGAGCAGGAGGAAAGTGGAAGCTTCCTCTCCCTGCTTCTCGGCAACGGTCCTATGTTCCCTATTATCGCAGGAGTTTCACTCACATTCTTTATTCTCTTCTCAATCTGCGGAATTTATGTGTTCAATCAGATGATGAACGCTTCTAAAACAACAGCTGAAACTATTACCGTGCCCAACTTCACAGGCGGTATGTATTCAGAAGATCTCCAATCCTGGTTTGATGCCTCTGATATTTATAAGGTTACAGTTGAATATGTTTATAATGATAAAGCAGAAGCAGGCATCATTCTTGAACAAGATCCTCAGGCAGATTCAAAAAGAAAGGTTCTCGCAGGCCAGAATTATTGCGATATAGTTCTCACTGTCAGCCGAGGCGCAGATAATGTTACCGTGCCTGACTTAAAGGGAGTTGACGAAAGAGAAGCCCGACTTAGACTTAAAAACCTTGATCTGAAAATGGTGGTTGAAAATGCCACAAACGAAATCGTCGGCATAGGTCAGGTTATTACCACAAATCCTGAAAAAGGAACCTCTGTTAAGGTTGGCGACACTGTTACAGTTTATATCTGCACAGGAAACCCCGAGGGCTCAATAGAAATCCCCAATTTTGTGGGCATGACAGAAAAGGAAGCCTTTCTTAAAATTATAGAGCTTGATCTTCGCCCCGGCACCATCATCTATAAAAAGGACGACGCGGGCGCGGGCACTATCCTAAGCCAGACACTTGCAGCCGAAACCAAAGTTATTGCCAAAACAACAATCGACCTTGAAATAAGCGGAGGCCCCAAATATGATCCTCAGGCAGAAAATCCTTTTGAAGGCATCGTAGAAACAACAGCGCCTGAAACAACAGCGCCCACAGAGCCGGAAACAACAACGCCCGAGGAAACAACCAAGCCTTCAAAGGACGAAAGCTCAAAGCCCGAGGAAACAACTGCTCCTAAGGAAGAAACTCAAAAGCCTGAAGAAACAACAGGACCTGAGGACGAGGTTATCACCCCCGAGGAAACAACAAAATCCCCTGAGGATTCTCAAAAGCCTGCAGAGCCTGAAACCAGCCCTGCAAACTGATTTATATGGATGAAAAAGTGACAGATAAAAATATTATTAAAGGCACAATAATCAAGGGTGTTGGCGGTCTCTATACAGTTTTGTGCGACGGAGACGGCGACAACTTCAGCGAGCGACTTATTGATTGCCGTGCACGAGGTGTTTTTCGCCATGAAAGTATAACACCTATGCCGGGAGATAAAGTTGAGCTTCTGAAAGAAAGTCAGGAAACAGACTATGTTATTGACAGCATTGAAGAACGCCGCAGCAGTCTTGTTCGACCTGCTATGGCAAACCTCACTCATCTTTTCATAGTTATTCCCGCAGCAAAGCCCAAGCCTGACCTGCTCACAGCGGATAAGCTGATTTCAGCAGCCGAGGGCAAGGATATAGAGCCTGTTGTTGTAATAACAAAATCAGATATTGATGCAGAAGAATCAGAACGCCTTAAGGCAATATATGAGCTTGGTGGATTCACAGTTTTCTGCCTCAGCGCAGTTACAGGAGAAGGAACTGATGCCCTCTCCGACTATATTGCAGAAAATTCTGAAGGAATGATCGCCGCATTTGCAGGCGCATCGGGCGCAGGAAAATCAACACTTATGAATCGTATTTTCCCCGACCTGAAGCTTAAAGCAGGCGAGGTGAGCCGCAAAACTCAGCGAGGAAAGCACACCACACGCCACGCAGAGCTTTATCCCTTCAAAACAAAAGAAGGAGTTTGCCTTATAGCAGACACACCCGGATTTTCAATGCTTGATTATACCCGCTTCTATTTCTTTGATGCCTCTGAGCTGCCATACACATTCAGAGAATTTAAAGAGCATCTTGGCGAATGTAAATACACCAAGTGCACTCATATCAAAGAAGAGGGATGCGCAGTTCTTGCAGAAATCAAGGCAGGCAGAATCGCTAAATGCAGACACGATAACTATCTCCTTATTTTAGAGGAGATTAAAAAGAAGCCCGAATGGAAAAGAAAACAGGAGGAACGAGTTTAAGTTTTTCTTCATATAATATATTGAAAATATATACGGAGGATTTCTTATGAAAATAACGATCGTTCGCCCGCCTAAGTTTTTTGTTCCCATTCTTAAAAAGTTTTTCAAAATAAAATAACGTTTGCCCTCTGGGTTTTCTCAGAGGGCAAACTTATAGGGAGATATAAATGAAAGTTCAGCACAACAGAACAGCCATGCTCTTTGGCGAAGAATCTATCACAAAGCTTCAAAACAGCTATGCCGCAGTTTTCGGAATCGGCGGCGTTGGAGCATTCGTGGCAGAAGCACTTGCCCGAAGCGGAATTGGCAAAATTGACCTTATAGACTCCGACGTTATCAGCGAATCAAATATCAATCGTCAGCTTATTGCGCTGCACAGTACCGTTGGCAGACCTAAAACTGAGGTTATGGCAGAAAGAATACGTGATATTGACCCTGACATTGAGGTTAATGCAATCAATATGTTCTATCTTCCCGAAAATGCTGAGGAAATTGATATTTCAAAATACGATATTATTATTGACGCCATTGATACTGTTTCTTCAAAAATCAACCTTGCTGTCAGAGCACAGGAGCACGGCGTTAAGATCATTTCCTCTATGGGAACAGGAAACAAGGTTGATCCTACAGCGCTGAAGGTTTCAGATATATATAAAACCTCCGTTTGTCCTCTTGCAAGAGTTATGCGAAATGAGCTAAAAAAAAGAGGCGTTAAAAAGCTGACAGTTGTATGGTCAGATGAAGTTCCCAAACCCTCTATTCCGCTTGAAAAGCTCCCCGAGGGCGAAGCTCCCTCAGGCAGCCGCCGTGCAACTCCCGCAAGCTGCGCATTTGTGCCCAGCGCAGCAGGACTTATTATCGCAGGAGAAGCTATCAGAAAGCTGATTGAAGAATAATATTATATTAATGAAAAAAAGAGCCGATGCTGCGGCTCTTTTTTTTACTTTTTTTAATATCAGAACTAAAATGTTTTGGTTCACTTGCTTGCATCAATCATATTATGAAGAGCATCAAGCGCCTCCTTTAGTGAACCGAGAGAATCTATTAGTCCTACTGCAACCGCCTCTCTCCCCTCTACCACAGAGCCAACATCAGTTGCTATCTGATCTGTTTTCATCAATAGATTTCTGAATGTTCGATCGTCTATTTCAGAATGCTCGCAAATAAAATTAATGATCCTATCCTGCATTCTCTCAAAATAATAATATGTTTGCGGCACCCCCACAACAGTTCCGCTCATTCGGACAGGATGAATTGTCATAGTAGCAGACGGAACAATAAACGATTTTTTAGCGCATACAGCCAGTGGCACTCCTATTGAATGTCCACCGCCAAGCACAAGAGAAACTGTTGGCTTTTTCATTCCTGCAACAAGTTCTGCCAGAGCAAGCCCCGCTTCAACATCGCCTCCCATGGTGTTAAGAATCAAAAGAAGCCCGTCTATCTCCTTTGACTCCTCAACAGAAACAAGCAATGGAATAAGATGCTCATATTTAGTTGCTTTCTGATCTGATGGCAAAACATAATGCCCCTCAACCTGACCTATAATTGACATACAATGAATTGAATGTCCCCCGTCGGTTATAACCCCGCCGCTTTCAACGATTTCATCTATTTGTTCTTTTCTTTCACTTCCGTTTTCCATATAAAAAACCGCCTTTCCTTTGGGCTTATCTTCCCCGAAAAAGCGGTTTTTATTCAAATAATAATATCTGCGTTTTCTCTGATATTGAAATGGCTGTGATATGCTTCTTCCATAGGAATCCAACGGGATGCAAAAATCTCCGCCATTTTCTCTCCGTTGCGAGAAATGATTCGCTTCATCTGCTCCTCTTCGCTGACATCAGCAAAAACCTTTACGTCAGCATAATCGTTGAAAATCGGATGAGCGCTGTATGAGCCCTCAACAACAATATAGGGAGCTTTTTTAACTACTTTATTTTCACCATAGTCCATTTGACTGCAATCAAATATCCTATATGAAAACTCTTTTCCGCTCCTCAGATTTTCTATCACCTCAAGAGCAAACCTTTCATAGTGAATATTGCCGCCAATTTCTGAAAGCCGCTCGCTTGTGCGAAGCTCCGGAGGAAGGAAAAAGTGATCCATATGCACGATTTCTGCTCCAATAACTTGGCAAAGCACTGACGCAACAGTTGTTTTTCCTGCAGCAGCTCTTCCATCAACAGAAACGATTTTGGCATTTGCAGAACTAATTTTTAAGAGGATTGGAATGATTCTTGCAATATCTCTTTTAACCACACGATAATGTGGTTGCTCTGCATTGCGATAACAATCGCTATGGTGAACAGCCCTGATTCCTGCCTTTTCATATTCATTGAAATATGCCTCAAATCCTTCCACCTCAGATGCAGCAAAATCAGCATATTCGTCAAACGCCTTATAAGAATCTTCCATCACCGTACAGGAAAGCTTAAACATTTTGAAAAGCCACAAGGGGCAAAGCCCTTCTCTTTTCCACGCACCAAGATTAACTCTGCAAACACTATCAGAAATATCCTCAAAAAGAGGCTCGTCCGTTACGGAAACAGAAGCAAACTCGTTGTCAAAATATGTTTTTGCACCATCTTCATCAAGAAGAATATGCTCTGCTCCAAATGCTGCCTGATAGCAAAGCTTAACTATATCCTGCGCCTGCATTGAGGGATGAAGCTTTAATTGCTCTTTTAAATATATCACTGCTTTTCTCTTTTCAAGCTGTATTTTTCAGGAACAAGCTTTGCCTTTTTCAATGCCGCATATACTGCAGGCACTAAAATCAAATGAACGATTATGCCCGGCAATGTTCCAATAAAATATGCTGACACCCAAACAGAAATTGAATAGCTGCCTGCTGAGAAAATAAAAGCCTTTGCGATTCCTGCAACTATTCTGCCAAGCACCATACTGATTCCGAGACTTATATAAACATCAGCATAGAGCTTTCCTGTTTTTATAAAACGCATACAAAGCCCGCAAGCAAGGCCATAGACAGCAAGCTCAACAAGCATTGAAGGCAGATATGCCATGGGAGGCATCTGAGTTATAATGCTTGAAAGGAAGGGGCCGAGAAGGCCACATGCCATTCCTAAAACAGGACCGCATACAAGTGCGCACAAGAAAACAGGAATGTGCATTGGAGAAAATAAAGTTCCTGCATTTGGAATAGCGTGAAGAGCCACAGGAAGAACTACGCACAAGGCTATACACACAGCCGCAAAAATGATTTTTTTGGTTTTTGACATAAAGACCTGCAATAGATTTTGAAATTATTTGTTATAAGGGATCTTAACAACAGCCTTCTTAACCTTTTCAGCATTAAACTTAAGACCGGGACGATGAGCATCGTGGGGAGCAAAATATGCAAAGGAGCCGGGGAGAGCATAAATGCTTGTGATGCTGTCTGTTACAGAATCCATAAACATAAAATCGTCTTCCTCATTATAAACTCCACCCTCACACTCGGATGTGGACTTGCAATCCATCTTTTCATCACCAACAAGAACGATCTGAAGATCTGCATACTTGCGGTGAACCTCCCACTTATCGCCTGCGGCATAAGGCTCATATTCACTCACATTGATCTTAACACCGGGGCAAACCTCGTAGGAGCCCTCCTCAAAGGATGCAACATCATTATTTGCAAGAAATTCTGCAATCTGCTTGAATTCGGGAACTACTGCCTCATAAAGATGAAGATTTTCAATTTTATCAACGATCATTGTTTTATACCTCACTTGTTTTTTTCTTCATTATACCATCTATTGTCAAAAAATGCAAATAAATTATCACTTCCGGGTGCACGATAAAAAGAGGCTTCCTTCCTCCCCTACGGTGTGTTTTTATCAACGGATCGCTGAACAATTATATTCCTGATTCACAGAAAATTCTCTAAACCACTTTCAATTAGAGACGGGATGTTGTAAAATAACATTGAGGTGATTTTGATGGAATTTTTTGCAGTTAACGGAAAGAGACCTATACGTCTGTGTGAAACCACACGCAAATTTGCGTGGGATTCATTAAACCATAAATACGGACACGATACCTGGAAGGTTGATGGAGTTTCAATGGATGATATTGAAAACTTTGACAATCTTTCTCCTATTGAAAAATACGATCTTGCTATCCGTCGCATTGCCGAAACTGCGCCTATACGCATTTGCAAAGGCGAAAAAATAAGCGGTGCGGCAACTCTTGGAATTTCCATCACTCACAACGTTCCCGCAACATATCATGGCAACTATCTTTTCGGCTCTGTCAGCCATCTTACAATTGATTTTGAAACTGTTCTGAAATATGGCATTGATCATATAAGACTTGAGGCTGAGGCTTCACACAAAAAATATAAGGGCACTGCGAAGGAGCCCTTTTCACTCAGCTGCATTCGCACTCTTGACAGCTTTAAAATATGGCACGAAAGATACCTCTCTGCCCTGAAGAATGACTATGCCCCCAACTATAACAACTTGAAAAATGTTCCTTTTGCACCCGCTCGTAATTTCTACGAAGCAGTTCAAAGCATCTGGTTCGTTTTTGCTTTCGTTCGCCTTTGCGGAAACTGGCCGGGAATTGGCAGAATAGACTTGCTTTTGGGAGAATATCTTGAAAGAGACCTTGCAAATGGAGTTTTAACTCTTGAAGAAGCAAGAGATATTCTTGCTCACTTTTTCATTAAAGGATGCGAATGGATCTGCGGCGGCGATTACGGCAGCGGAGACGCTCAGCATTATCAGAACATACTCCTTGGAGGCATTGACGAAAACGGAAACGACGTGACAAATCAGGTTACCTACCTTGTTCTTGATATAATAGAGGAGCTTGGCATAAGCGACTTCCCCACAACTGTGAGAATAAACAAAAACACAGATGAAAAGCTGCTTGGACGAGTTGCCGAAGTGATACGATATGGCGGCGGAGTTATTGCAGTTTATAATGAAGATCTGATAATAGATTCCTTAACACAGCACGGCTATTCTCTGAAAGAAGCAAGAAGCTTTGCCAACGACGGATGCTGGGAAATTCAGATTCCCGGAAAAACCTTTTTCACTTACGCTCCCTTTGACAGCCTGCAGATATTGCAAAAGCAAACTCTTGACAGCTATAGCGGAAAGGTTTCCTTTGAAAGCTTTGATTCCTTATATAATCAGTATGTAAACGACCTTCAGCATACAGTTAAAAAACTGTTTTCTGACAGAAAAACTTATGAGTTTAATATAGGCAAAAACAGAGAGTGGTTCTGGGAGCCGCCAACGCCTTGCACGGTTGTTTCAATTTTTGAAGGCGGATGCATTGAAAAGGGACTTTCATATCTGGAAGGCGGCCCTGTTTACAATGTTGTTTCTCCCCATATCGGAGGCCTTCCCGACACAGTTAACAGCCTCTATGCAATAAAAAAGCTTGTTTTTGACGAAAAGAGATTGACATTGGAAGAACTTTGCAATGCTCTTTATTGCAACTGGGAAGGAAGCGAAACACTCAGACAATATGCTCTGAACAAATACGAATATTTCGGCAATGACAACGACGAGGTTGACGCAATTGCCACACGATTGGTGCAGGACTTTGCCAATATATGCGATGAAATCGGCAGCTCAACATCCTACGATACTCCCGCAGGCATCAGTACCTTTGGACGTCAGCTTGAATGGGCTCCCCATCGCTTTGCAACCCCATATGGAAAAAAGGCAGGAGATATTCTTTCAGGCAATTTTTCACCCACTCCCGGAACAGATCGAGAGGGGGCAACTGCGGTTATTAAATCCTACGGAAAAACAGGTCTTAACCGTATGGTTTCAGGAGCCGCTCTTGATATAAAGCTGCTGCCTCCTGTTGTGAGAGGAGAGAGCGGAATTATAGCTATCGCATCCCTGATCAAAGGCTTTGTTATGCTTGGAGGACATTTTATGCAGCTTGATATTGCAGACACAGATCTGCTTGTGGAGGCACAAAAGCACCCTGAGGATTATCAGAATCTTTCTGTGCGTGTGTCAGGCTGGAACGCACGATTTGTAACCCTGAACAAAGAATGGCAGGATATGATAATCGCTCAATCAGGAAGCAATTTTTAATTATATTGCTATAACTCATTATCTATTGATTTAAACTTGATTTTAACATATTATATATAACAGAAAACGGAGGATGTTATAATGACTCAGGACAGATTGCTTATGAATTTATCAGCGCCCAATGGTATGGTTGACGTTGTTCTTGACACAGATGCATTTAACGAAATTGACGACCAGTTTGCCATCGGCTATGTGATGAAGAAAAAAGACAAATTCAATGTTAAAGGAATTTGCGCAGCTCCCTTCACAAACGAAAAATCAGATGGTCCTGCCGATGGTATGGAAAAGAGCTACAATGAAATTCTGAAGCTTCTTGACCTTATGGATATGGGCTATTTCAGGGATAAGGTTTACAGAGGAAGCGAAAGCTATATGACTGATGAATCAACTCCCGTTGAAAGCGAAGCTGCTGATTTTATGGCAGAGCTGGCAAATGAATATTCTCCCGAGCATCCTCTTTATATCATCGCCATCGGAGCAATAACAAATGTTTCTTCCGCAATTCTGAAAAATCCTGCAATGAAAGAAAATTGCGTTATCGTATGGCTTGGCGGCCATGCAACTCATATGCCCATGCCTGCTGGCGAATTCAATATGTGGCAGGATATTCCCGGAGCAAGACTTTTGTTTGGCTGTGAGATCCCCCTTGTTCAGCTTCCCTGCGGCGGTGTTGTTGAATCATTCGCAACAACAGGACCTGAGCTGACTTATTGGCTGAAGGGCAAAAATAAGCTTTGCGACTATCTTGTTGAAAATACTGTTAATGAAGCTAACTCCTATGCAGAGGGCAAGCCTTGGTCTCGTCCTATATGGGACGTAACCGCAGTTACCTGGCTTTGCAATCAGGGCTGGAGATTTATGCGTGAGGTTCTTATCCCTGCTCCAATCCCCGAATATGACGCAAATTATGCTATCACTCAACACAGACATCTGATCAAATATATCTACAAAATTAATCGCGACAATCTTTTTGAAGAGCTCTTTAAGGTTCTCAGCGAATAATCAACTAAAAGAATTGCAAAATAAAAAAAGGACGAGAATTCTCGTCCTTTTTATTATTCAGCTGCAAGCGCCGCTTTTTCTTCCTTAGAAAGCTTATATGTCTTCATAGTTTGACCTGCTCCGTGAATAACAAGACCTGCCTGCTTGTCATCCTCTTCAACAGGATATTTGTCTTCAAAATGCATAATAAGATAAAGCTCTGTTTCGTCAGTTATTTCAATATCTTCAATCACAAGCTTTTCATAGTTATACATATACTTTTCGCCAAACTGAAGCTTCTTTGCTTCATATTCGGTTTTTGTTGCCACATCATAAACTGTGAAAGTGAATTCTGTTTTATCCTCTGTGTCAAGATATACATAAAGACTATCGTTATATCTTGCTGTTATCTGCAGCTCATTTTTATCCGCATTGTAGATAAAACCGTTAGCAGAATAATAGCCGTCGTTTGAAAGATTGTCTGTAGGATTGTGATAAGAGAAGGCCTTTTCGTTTTCACTATATGCGGCTTTGGCATTGTCTGTTGCAAAAAGATAGGAGAGATGATCATTATCCTCCATCATATAGATTCTTCCCAAAATGGCAACAACAAGCATGCCCACAATGAGAATGAAAAAGTTTCTTGTGAATTTAGCTATGTTCATAAAACGCTCCAATTTGTGTTGTTAAATGGATTATACCAAGATGAGAAAATTCTTTCAATATATTTTTTATGAATTTTTAAGTTTTTGTTGACAAAGATAGATTTTTTATATATAATACTAAATTGCAGGCTATTGCTTAGAAGAAAGGTGGTTTTTAGATATGAAACTTGATATGACCCCCGTGCTTAATAAGAGAGTGTCTGCGCTGGACTTCGATTTTACGCTCACTCCCGAAACCGTTGAGGGCGCATGCGATATTTCTGATGAAATCACGCTCACCTCTCCTGTCCGTGTCCTTGGCAAGATTACGGATATTGACGGTTATATGACCCTCCGTGCGGAGATATCCACATCTTATGAAACTGTGTGCGACAGATGCCTTGCGCCTATCGCAGAAGAGCTTTCTTTCAACTTTGAAAGAACAGTTGCTATGAACGCAGCAACAATTGATGAGGATAGCGACGACATCATATGGGTCAAAGAGGGTAAGGTTGACTTCGATGCCGATGTAATTGAGGAGCTGTCTCTCGAGTTACCCATTTACCATTTGTGCAATGAGGATTGTCCCGGCCTTTGCTCCGTCTGCGGAAAGAAGCTTGATGGTGGTTGCACCTGCAAGCAGGAAAAAGAAATTGATCCCAGATTGGAAATATTTAAAAAACTACTTGATAATAGCGAAAAGTAGTGTTATAATATTAAAGTATGATAATTTTTTGATTATTTAGTGGAGGTGTTCTCATGGCAGTACCGAAGAGAAAAGTTTCCAAAGCACGTAGAGATAAGAGAAGATCCAATGTTTGGAAGCTCGATATGCCCGGCATGGTAAAGTGCCCCAATTGTGGCGAGTTCAATCTTGCTCATAGAGTATGCAGCGCTTGCGGCACATATAAGGGTAAGCAGATTATCGCTAAGGAAGAAGCATAAGTTAAACAAACAAAGACCGCCTTTATGGGCGGTCTTATGCTTTTGGGAGGAACAAATGAATTACGAGCCTAAGCAAAACGGAAAAAAGGCGCAGAATTTGAGCCTGACCCTTTTCTTTTTTGCTATCATAACAGTTTATCTTGCAAACGCAGTTGCCCATAGCATGCAATGGATATTGCAGGTTGCCGCAGTTATTTTGCTTGGCGCCTTTATTTACATATTGGTCAGATGGCATTTCACCGATTTTAAATACGAGATCAAAGCGAAGTCCAGAATGGAATCATCAGCCATTTCGGACCTCCCGGCTGAGAAATTACAGTTTTTTGTGCATCGCAAGCAAGGAAAAAGAGGATATGCGGCAGAATTTTTATGCAGCCTCAAAGATATAGAAAAAATTGAAAAGGTTTCCGATTCAGAAAAATATAAAGGCAAAAAATTTGCTTTCTATAGAAATATGACAAAGGAAAACAGATATGCCCTGAAAATAAATAACGAAAACGAAACGCTTTTTGTTTTTCTTGAAATAGGAAAAGAGGGAGAAGATTTTCTCCATTTTATACAGAATAAAATAGCAGGCTGAATGCCTGCTTTTTTTATGCGTTTATTGACAAATCTGCGCTGTAGTGATACAATTTAAATAACAAATAATGAGATAACGGAGGATTATTCCAATGAAAACAGTAGCAGATAAGCAGGTTCTTGTTGCGGCTGACTTTGCAGGCGTAGCTCTTAAAGATGCAGTTGTGGCTCACCTTGAGTCTAACGGCTGGACATGCACAGACATCGGCGTTAAGAGCCTTGACGATCCCAATCCCGAAATGTTCCATCGTATCGGCCTTAAGGTTGGCGCAAAGATCGCTGAAAGAGAATTTGAACGCGCTATCATCTTCTGTGGCACAGGTATGGGTATTCACATTGCAGCAAGCAAGTGCCCCCATGTTCATGCAGCAGTTGTTGAAAGTGTTCCCGCAGCTCTCCGTGCTATCACAGGCAATAACGTAAACGTTCTTGCTATGGGTGGCCACTGGATCGGACACAATATGGGTAAAGCTATCGCAGATGCTTTCCTTTACAACAACCTTGGTGACGGCTACGAATGGTGGCCCAACTTCTATGAATTCCATAAGCTTGCTTATGATGAGCTTGACAACTTCAACTACGAAGAGTTCAAGGCTAACGGCTTTGAATTCCCCAATGCAATTGATATTCCTCTTGCAGCAGTTGCTGAGCCTGAAGAATTCAAGAGCGTTAAAACAACAAAGTAATTCTTTAAATATTCAGTAAACAAAAACGGGCGCCCTTAACCGCCCGTTTTTATTTTTATAATCCAACAAATCCATCCTGCTGCGGCGCCATAGAGGATAACGGGGAGAAAAGCAATGAACCTTTTTTTATAATAGAAATGTACAGAGTACAATAGCCCTTTGTTTATTGTACACGCTGTCAAAATTATGTTATAATGAGAAAGCAAAAGCAAGGATTAGAAAAATATATTAATGGTGATTACATTCTTCATACGCTTGATAAACATGGTCAGCGAATAAATATAAGAGTGGAAATACCACGAAAAGACAACTCGGGAACAGTATCTTTTATAACTGGTTGGATGGTTCGTCCCGACGGTCATATACAATTAGCAACACCTTATGGAGATGAATAAAATGAAAGAAATGGATTGTGTAAGAGTTATAGTTGAAAAAGAAAAGTACACCAAAGAAGGTGTACACAAAGGAATGTTCGGTTGGATTTGCTTTGATGAGTGTAATAATGGATATTGGCTTGTAAACATTCCGCAATGCTATGACAAGCCTGATATAGCTACGCTTTCTATTCATGAAGACGATATGGAAATCGTACCAATTATGTATGCGGAGGAAAACGAAAGAATCAAATATCAGTTTGAAAAATAAAAAGAGCTATACAAACGGTCATATACAATTAGCAACACCTTATGGAGATGAATAAAATGAAAGAAATGGATTGTGTAGAAATTATTGTTGAAAAAGAAAAGTATGCCGTAGATGGTGTTCACAAAGGTATGCAAGGATGGATTTGTTTCGAGCAACGTTCGCCCGACAGATGGCTTGTCTGTTTTCCTCAATACGGCGAGAAAGACAATATTGCAACAATATCGATCCACGAAAAAGATCTTGTTTTGCTTCCGGGTGGTATGGACGCAAAAGTAAATGAACGCATAAAAGCACAGTTTGAAAAGTAATAAAGCGGGCGCACTTAGGCGCCCGTTATTATTTTTATAGCCCAATATATAACCCCATAAACCACCCCTGCGGCGGTGCCGTAGAGAATAACGGGAACGGCAACTGT
This sequence comes from Candidatus Avispirillum sp., assembly GCA_045631345.1. Classification (GTDB taxonomy): domain Bacteria; phylum Bacillota; class Clostridia; order Oscillospirales; family CAG-272; genus Avispirillum. The sequence continues at coordinate 41,346 of JAZQUP010000015.1, read as the reverse complement.
GAAAATCTTTGCGCCAACGCCGAGGATAAAGCCTTCTGCAGCTGTCAATATAGGACACAGTTTTCTGAAAATGATGCATTTGTGAAGCACATACGTTTTATCCATATGCGACATTGGGGAGAAACTTAATAAACATCTTATTATAATTGAGATGATCAAAGAACGACAATAATTTGAATATTGTACATTCGATCAAAACTATGTTATAATAAGAAAGGAAAATCAATTGGATTATTTTTCACAAGTGATAAAAGCCGCAAACAGCGGAAAGCCTATTCCAACAGAGCCGAAATGGAACAAATGGATACACAGGAATTTAAGTGAAAACCACTGCGAAGTATGTTTAAAGCTTCACGAATGTTGGTTTGCGAAAGATAAAACTCCTCAGTGGCCACATCATCCGCTTTGTCATTGTATTTTGGAGGATATACCCTATGTTGATGTCCTGTATAAGTGTACGAGCGATTCTGCTTACAGTAAGTTTGACGTGTATTTATTTAATACCGAAGGAAGATACAACGATAATAAAAAAGTAATGTTTGAATCTTGGGGATATACTGTTGAAGATATACCATATTTGAAACGAGAAATTGAAAAGCAAGGATTAGAAAAATATATTAATGGTGATTACATTCTTCATACGCTTGATAAACATGGTCAGCATATAAATATAAGAATAGAAATACCACGAAAAGACAACTCGGGAACAGTATCTTTTATAACTGGTTGGATGGTTCGTCCCGACGGTCATATACAATTAGCAACACCATACGGGGACAAATAATGGAGGTTATCATGATGAAAGAAATGGATTGTGTAGAAGTTATTGTCGAAAAGGAACGTTATGCCAAGCACGGTGTACACAAAGGGATGCAGGGATGGATTTGTCTTGATGACAAGTCCTTTGGGTATTGGCTTGTCTGCTTTCCACAATATGGTGAAAAAGACAATATAGCAACAATATCGGTTAAAGAAGAAGATTTGAAAGAGATACCCCGAATGGACGCTCTTGTTAATGAGAAAATCAAGGAACAATTCGGAGAATAGCAAAACGGGCGGCATCAGCCGCCCGTTATTATTTTTATAGCCCAATATATAATCCCATAAACCACCCCTGCGGCAGTTCCGTAGAGGATGACTGGGCCTGCTATTGTAAATATCTTTGCTCCAACTCCTAATACGAACCCCTCTGCTGCTGTCAATATAGGACACAGTATTTTGCAAAAATATTTACATTAAATCGGCAGTGTGGTATAATAAAAGCAGAAAAACACGAAAGAAGCTGTATTATGACAGAAATAACAAGAGAAATTTTTGAAAAATACCAAGTCAGAAAAACAAAGAAACAAAAAACTGCTTTTATTGAATATGTAAAACAAATTTCAGAACACTATGGTTATGATTTTAAGCTTGAAAAAGGCAGTTTCGGCGCCAGAAATATTGTCATCGGTGACATAAAAAACGCAAAGGCACTTTACACCGCCCATTACGATACCTGCGCCCGACTACCCTTTCCTAACTTTATAACACCAAAAAACTTTTTAATTTATCTTCTTTATCAGTTTTTGATTGTGGGCATATTCTTTATCCTCATCTTCGCAACCGGATTTATATTAGGCATTGCATTGCATTTTCTTCCCATCAACAAAGATATAGCATATGAAATATCAACTTTCTTACCACTAATTATCTGTTATTCTTCTATTTATTTGTTATTGGCAGGCCCCGCTAACAAACACACTGCTAACGATAATACATCGGGTGTAACAACTATACTCGATATTATGGAAAATCTCCCTGAAGACCAACAAAGCAAAGTGGCTTTTGTTTTGTTTGACCTTGAAGAAATGGGACTTTTGGGCTCTTTATCGTTTGCATCAAAACATAAAAAAATAAAGAAAAACACCCTTGTTATTAATTTTGACTGTGTGTCTGACGGACAAACAATGTTGTTTGCACTAAAAAGAACAACAAAAAAATATGCGGACCTATTAGAAAAGGCGTTTGTTTCAACCACTGATATTTCTGTTGAAATAACAAGAAATGCTTTCTATCCTTCTGATAATGCTTCTTTCAAGAGAGGAGTCGGTGTTGCCGCACTAAAAAAATCAAGGGTCTTCGGAACACTATATATGGATAGAATACATACAAATAAAGATGTGATTTATCGTGAAGAAAATATCCGATTTTTAAGCGACGGTGCAATTAAACTCGCACAAATGATATAATTAAAAGCACATAAAAGGCTTGACCGCTTGGTCAAGCCTTTGTGTTTTAGAATAATGTGGTTATCCAATAAATAACCCCATAAACCACCCCTGCGGCAGTACCGTAGAGGATAACGGGGCCGGCAATCGTGAATATCTTTGCTCCAACTCCTAATACGAACCCCTCGCCCTTTGAGTCAACTGCAGGAGATGCAACTGCATTTGCAAAGCCTGTTATAGGAACAAGAGTGCCTGCGCCTGCATGCTTTGCAATATTATCAAAAACGCCAAGTCCCGTTAAAAGAGCTGTTGCAAATATCAATGTTACCGAAACAAGAGTGGACGCCATTTTGTTGGGCAGCCATATTCTGTATAGCTCACCCAATCCTTCTGCAATCAAGCATATTGCTCCTCCTATAAGAAACGCCTTTGTGCAATTTTTCTTGCTATCTGTTTTGGTTGCTATTGCCTTCGCATATTTTTTATAGTATTTTTTGTTTATTTTCATATTCGCTCCTTTGTGGTGTTTTTAAATGCAAATGGCAATCTATAATTTATTCTTCATCTCCCTATTTGGGACTGCCACGGATGTCGCCACCTACCATAATTGCATTTTCAAACAATAATTCACCTTGCCATTATCATCCCCAAAAAACAAATTTTTTAAACTATTCACAATATGTTTTTGACTTTTTTAAAAAAATAGAATATACTATAATCAGCAAAGTGAAAACTTTATGAAAGGTACGGTGTTAAAAATGGCATTTTGGGACGAAATTACAAAAGGCGCAAAAGACGCAGCTGCTTTCACAATGAAGAAAACTGAGGAGATCACAAATCTTGCTAAGATCAAGCTTGCTCTCCACAGCGAAGAATCCAAGCTGGATAAGTGCTACAGCGAGATCGGTGAGCTGTACTACGATTTCCAGCGCAAGGAGCAGGATCACGCAGCTGAAATTGCGGCTCTTTTGCTTGAGGCTGATGAGCTGAACACAAAGATCGATGCTCTCAAGGCTCAGCTTGCAGCGCTTCAGAACGACGTTATCTGCGCTCAGTGCGGAGCTCAGATCCCTGTTGAAGCAAGCTTCTGCCCTATATGCGGCAAAAAGCAGGACGAAGAAGAATAACAAAAAAGAGGTCGCAAGACCTCTTTTTGTTATTATATCCCCAGCGACTGATACACTAAAAAACAGTTTCCACCAGCTTCTTTGCGTTTGGCGGAGAATAAACCCAACGAGATATGTGCTTTGTTTTATCTGTATCAATATAATATTTAAGGGGAGGCAAAGCGCCCTTTGCGCAGGTGTCTATTATAACAAGCTTCACCTTCATTTTGTCGGGAAGAATATTCTTTATGTATACAGAGCAAAAATCCCCCTGATAAACATCGTCTCTGTGCTCTGCCAGCCCTGCTAGATTTGGCGCAAGCTCAACAAATATGCCATACTGCTCTATACTGCGGACTATTCCCGACACAGTTGTCAAAGGAGAAAAATCTGCCGCATTTTCTTCCCACGTACCCAGCAACTCTCTCAGGCTCATATAAATCCTGCCCGTTTCGCTATCTCTGTTTTTAACTACAGCCTTAAGCCTCTGCCCTGTTTTCAGCCTGTCTGACGGATGAAATATTCTTGAAACCGATATTGAATCAATGCACATAAGAGAAATTATTCCACAACCTATATCAACAAAAGCGCCAAATGAATCAAGATGGGTTACCGTTGCATCAATTATATCCCCTGCGCTTAGCCTTGAAACGAAAAAACGCTCGCACTCCTCCTGCGCCTCTTTTCTTGAAAGCATTGCCACAGGTCTTCCACTTTGCAGATTTATGCTTTTCACCTTAAAGCAAACAGGCTTTCCAACCCGTGATATTATAGCAATATCCTTTGATCCTGCTGAGGCTGTCATTGCCTCGCTGCGAGGAATTATCCCCTCGCAAAAGCCGAAATCTATTTTCAGACTCATATCTGTGCAGTCGCATTTTTTTGCGATCCCCTCAAGCACTACTCCGCGTTTCATTGCTCTCTCAAGCATATAAAGCGAGGACGTATATGCCTTGTTTGAGTCGGTTTCTATAAGATGCCCCTCGGGTTTATATATGTTTTGAATTTCCATAAAGCTTTCCTTTCCGTTTTCTCGCACTTGTATTTACATATTATGAAATCGCGCATTGGTTTATTACATTCAAAACATATATCTTGCCCCTAAAAAGCCTTGTTCCCCTTGACACCATTTGACTAGTGTTATATAATTAGTATGAGTAGAAATATGCCATCCCGAAAGGATTTAAAATAGAATGTATAAGGACAAAAAGGTTGTATTCTCAGGTGTGCAGCCCTCAGGTCAGCTTACTATCGGTAACTATCTGGGCGCAATCAAGAATTTCTCCGCATATTCTGATGAATACCGTTGCTACTATTGCGTTGTTGACGAACACGCTATAACAGTTCGTCAGAATCCTGCGGATCTTCGCCGCAGAACATATGAAACCCTCGCTCTCTATATGGCGTGCGGTCTTGATCCCGATAAAAATGTTCTCTTCGTACAGAGCCATGTTTCAGGCCACGCAGAGCTTGGTTGGATCCTCGACTGCTACACAATGTTCGGCGAGCTTTCAAGAATGACTCAGTTTAAAGATAAGAGCGCTAAAAACGCTGACAATATCAACGCAGGCCTCTTCACATATCCTGCGCTTATGGCGGCAGACATCCTCCTCTATCAGACAGAGTTTGTTCCCGTTGGCAGCGACCAGAAGCAGCATCTTGAGCTTGCTCGTGATATTGCAGAGCGCTTCAATCATATTCACGGCGAAACATTCGTTGTTCCCGAGCCTCTTATCAACAAAACTCCCTCCGCTCGTATTATGAGCCTTGCGGAGCCCACAAAGAAAATGAGCAAATCTGATGAAAACGAAAACGCAACAGTTCGAATCCTCGATCCTCGTGACGTTATCATCAAGAAGTTCAAGCGTGCCGTTACAGACTCCGGCTCCGAAATAAGAGCTAGTGAGGACAAGCCCGGCGTTACAAACCTTATGTCTATTTACGGCGCTTTCACAGGAAAGAGCTTTGAAGAAATAGAAAGAGAATTTGAAGGCAAGGGCTATGGCGACTTCAAGCTTGCTGTTGGTGAAACTTGCGCAGACGCTCTTGACGGAGTTCAGGCAGAGTTCAAGCGTCTTGCCGCTGATAAGAAATTCCTTGAAGAAATAATGCTCAAGGGCGCAAGAGAGGCAGCTCACGATTCACTTCGTACAATGTCCAAAGTTCGCCGCAAGGTTGGCTTCACAGAAATGCCCCGTTTCTGAGATGGAAACAAAAAAATATGTTATAGACCGCATTGAAGGCGAATACGCAGTTTGCGTGCCCGACGATTGCGAAAAAAATCTTGAAATACCCGCTGTTATGATTCCAAATGCCAAAGAGGGTTTATGCCTTGAAATTGCTTTCAGAGATGACAGCTTTTCCATCACTGTGACAGAAGGAAGCGGCAGAAAAGAAAAAAATCAAAACAGATTAAGAAATTTATTTAATAAATCGGAGAGTGGTTCAAATGAAGACTAAAGCTACAAGACTTTACGGCAAAAACGACATTCGCACAGAGGAATTCGAGCTCCCCGCAATCCGCGAGGATGAAATTCTCGCAAAGGTTATTTCCGACAGTATCTGTATGTCCTCCCACAAGGCAGCGCTTCAGGGCTCTGACCATAAGAGAGTTCCCGACGACATTGCAGAAAACCCCGTTATCATCGGCCACGAGTTCTGTGGCGAGCTGGTTGAGGTTGGCGCAAAGTGGCAGGATCAGTTCAAGGTTGGCGACAGATTTTCCATTCAGCCCGCTATTAACTACAAGGGTAGCCTTGCAGCTCCCGGCTATTCCTACAAGTACGTAGGCGGCGGCGCTACATATGTTATTATTCCCGCAGAGGTTATGGAGTGCAATTGCCTACTTCCCTACAACGGCGAAGCTTTCTATTGGGGAAGCCTTGCTGAGCCTATGAGCTGTATCGTTGGCGGTTTCCACGCTAACTACCACACAACTCCCGGCGAATATGTTCACAAGATGGGCACAGTTGAGGGCGGCGATATGGCTATCCTCGCAGGCGCAGGCCCCATGGGTCTCGGCGCTGTTGACTACGCTATCCACGGCGGCAGACCTCCTCGTCTTCTTGTTGTTACAGACATTGACGACGCAAGACTTGCTCGTGCAGCAACTCTTGTTACAGTTGAAGATGCAGCAGCTAACGGCGTTGAACTTCACTATGTGAACACAAACAATCTTGAAAACCCTGTTGAAGAGCTCAAGGCTCTCTGCAAGGGCGACGGATTTGACGACGTATTTGTATACGCTCCCGTTAAGCCCGTTGTTGAAATGGGCGATGCTCTTCTCGGACGTGACGGATGCCTCAACTTCTTTGCAGGCCCCACAAACGCTCAGTTCTCCGCAATGTTCAACTTCTATAATGTTCACTATGCTTCAACTCACATCGTTGGCACATCCGGCGGTAACACAGATGATATGAGAGAATCTCTTCGTCTTATGGAGCAGGGTAAGGTTAACCCCTCCGGTATGATCACTCATGTTGGCGGTCTTAACTCTGCTGCTCAGACAACAATCGATCTTCCCTCTATCCCCGGTGGTAAGAAGCTTGTTTACACTCACATTGAGCTTCCTATGACAGCTATTGACGATTTCGGCAAGGTTGCAGCTGAAGGCGGCGAATACGCTGAGCTCTTTGCTGATCTTGATAAGATCTGTAAGGCAAACAATGGTCTCTGGTGCCCTGAGGCTGAAAAGAGACTTCTTCTTGAAGCAAAGAACTGATTTTTATAAAAGCTTTGAAAGAGTAATGTCCAAAACGGACATTACTCTTTTTGCATAGTATAAAAAAAGAAGCTCTGATTTTTATCAGAGCTTCTCTGTTTTTTAAGATACTCAGATCTTGTTGCGGGATCCGCAAACGTCGATCTTGTGGAGGCAGAGCTCACGAACTGCGTCTCTAGCCTTACCCATATACTTCTTGGGGTCGATAATGGACTCATCAACAAGCGCCTCACGAACAGCCTTTGTTGCAGCTGCGCGAAGTTCTGTTGCATAGTTAACCTTATTGATACCCATTTCAATTGTGCGCTTGATCATTTCATCGGGAATGCCGGAGCCACCGTGAAGAACGAGAGGACAATCGATCATATCCTTGATCTTTGCAAGAAGCTCAAAGTTAAGCTTGGGCTCACCCTTGTAGAAGCCATGAGCTGTACCGATAGCGATTGCAAAAATATCAATACCTGTTCTTGTGAAGAAATCAAGAGCTTCATCAGGATCTGTGTAAGCGATTTCAGCGCTGTGGCCGTCTTCCTTACCACCAACTGTTCCGAGCTCACTCTCAACTGTGATGCCGAGAGGACGAGCCTTTGCAACAACCTTCTGTGTTACAGCGATGTTCTCTTCATAAGGAAGCTTGGAAGCATCAATCATAACAGAGGAATAGCCTGCGTCGATCGCTGCAGCAACTGCCTCATAGCTTTCGCAGTGGTCAAGGTGGAGAGATACAGGAACGCTTGCTGCTTCTGCATCAGCCTTTACCATAGCAACTGCCTGGCGGAGAGTGATATACTTAACTGTGGAGGGTGTTGTCTGAATCATAACGGGAGATCTTGCTTCTTCAGCCGCTTCGATGATAGCCTGAACCATTTCAAGGTTTTCAGCGTTGAATGCAGGAACTGCATAGCCGCCACGGCGAGCTTCAAGAATCATTTCTTTACTTGTAGTGTACATTTCAATCAAGTCCTTTCCTATGTTTTAAAATATAACCTCAGGAGATTACTCCATGATATTATCTTCAATCATCTTTGTTACGTTCTCAATGGAGATCTTACCTTCCATAGGACCGAACGCGCCTGTGTTAAGAGAAGCAGCAGCTGTTGCCCACTTAGCAGCGTCAAGAAGGCTCTTGCCATCAAGGAGACCGCAAAGGAAAGCGCCGTCAAAGCTATCGCCTGCGCCTGTTGCGTCAACAGGTTCAATTGCATATACACCGAATTCGATGCGCTCTTCTCTGGAATAAATGATACAGCCCTTCTTACCGTTCTTGAGAACGATGAGCTCAAGCTGAGGCTTTGTTTCGAAGAGAGCCTTAACTGCTTCTTCAATATCCTCGCAGCCGGAAAGCATACGAAGTTCGCTCTTACCGGGCATAAATACGCTTGTTTTGTCAAGAACTGCTGCAACAAGATCAAGAGCCTCAGGATCCTTGAGAAGCTCAGGACGGATATTGGGGTCAAAGGAAACCTTTGCGCCCATTGCGTGAGCTCTTGTCATTGTGTCAACGATCTTACGGCCAAACTCAAGGTTTGCCATAAGAGAACAACCCATAACGTGGAAATACTTAAGGCCTTCAAGCTTTTCATCAGCAGGAGCGGGAGCAAGAACTGCAGGTGTGTTGCCGATATGGAAAATGAACTTTCTGTCGCCGTTAGCAAAATATGTAACGAAAGCACAACCTGTGGAGATTCTGTCGTTCTTGATGATGTTGGAGCAATCAACGCCGTCGCCTTCAAGTCTGTCAAGGAGGCACTTACCGAAATCGTCATCGCCTACGCCGCCAACGATTGCAGCCTTATGTCCAAGTCTTGCAACTGTATCAATAAAGATAGCAGGAGCGCCGGAAGGGTAAGGACCCTTAAATGTTTCAGCTTTATCAAGGGGCTTATCAACACCGTCTCTCATAATTTCAACGATGATTTCGCCCATGGTCATAATTTCAGCCATTGTTATATCCTACCTTTTGATAATTTTTTTTAAAATTAGCCGTTGAGGTTGCCTCTGAGGAATGTTACTGCAGTTGCCATCATTTCGTCCATCTTTTCAGCATCAGCATTGCCGGAAAGATCTCTCCAAACCTTGATTGCAGGACCTACTTCACCACCTGTGAGAAGGAAGGGTTCCATAACAACCTTACCATCATAGTTGATGTCACGAAGAGCCTTACCGATCTCAGCCCAGTCCATATGGCCCTGGCCGGGAAGCATACGGTTAGCTTCACCAACGTGAACGTGCTTAACCCAATCGCCTGCGCGACGGAGAACTGTGGGGATATCTTCAACTTCTTCAATGTTCATATGGAATGTATCAAGAAGGAGCTTAACAGAGTTCTTGCCAACTCTCTGGCAGAATTCAATACCTTCATCAAGAGTGTTGATCATGCAGGATTCAAATCTGTTGAGGATCTCAAGAGCAATTGTGATGCCAAGCTTATCAGCATGGTCGCCAACCTGCTTCATGCATTCAACAGCACGATCAAGGAGAGCTTCCTTTTCAATATCAACAAAGTCATAAGGCCAGTGGTTGTAAGCAGCACCTATAAGGATGTTACAATCGATCTTAACCATCTGATCCATAATGTCGCAAAGGAACTTAACACCGTCAGCACGAATTGCGGGATCCTTATCAGAAATATCCTTATTCTTGGGAGGGCCGAGGTTTGCGGAAATTTCAAGGCCAAGCTCTTTAGCTGTTGTGCGAAGCTCTTCAAGCTGAGCGTCGCTTAAGCTGAGAAGGTGGTCTGCGCCTACTTCAAGAACGTCAAGGCCGCACTTCTTTGCTCTGTGGCAGAGCTCAATGTAGTCAACTGCCCACATATTGTTCCAATAAGCGAAATGTGTACCGATTTTCATCATAGTTTTATATCTCCTTAAATTTATTATTTTTTATTTTAATCTCTGAAGCCGTAAACAAGCTCGCAGGGACTCTTAGTTATATCAAATGCATCGCTGATGCCAATTCTCTGGTATGTTACTCTGATGTCGTATTCGTTCATGAAATCATACCAATCTTTATACTGCTGCTCATAATCCAGCTTCTGAGCAGATGTTCCGTATGTGTACGCAGCATCATAAAGGCTTTCAAGCACAAGGAAACCAACATGAGCACTTGTTTTCTTAATGTTAAGCTGCTGATCCTCAGTTTCTGCCATAGCATATGCCGCATCAAACAAAGCGTATATTTCCTCGTAATGCAGAGCAAAATATTCCTTTGAATACATTTCCATAGGATGGCTGAACTCTGTCATATAGCAGCCCATATCATTACCTGCTTCTTCAAGCATCTGCAGATATGTATAGATGTTTTCCCAACCGGGACCATAGTAATACTTGAGATAATCACAGATCATCTCTGTGTATTCTTCTCTTGAAATATCCTTATCCCACATCATTTCCGAAATGAGATAAGCGTTAAGACCATCAAAAGCATCGTTTGCTGTACCAACAACATAGAAGCCTACAGCCTTGTTTTCCATAAACCAACGCATATCATCATAGATCTTGAATGTGTTGGAAAGAGGAGAAAGTGAATAATATATATTTGTGGGATAATACCAGATATAAGACTGGGAGCAATGATCCATCCAGCCAAGGTAATATTCCTTTTCCTTTACGTTGCTTCCGAGAACTGCAGAATAAGGAGATCCTGCAACACCCTGGAGAATAACGCCATCTTCGGAGCACTCATCACCCTCGATAGAGTGGTTAACGCATCCGTTCCAGCAATAAAGAAGAACAACATCTTCATTGAGGCTTCTGATCTTGGGGGGAACCTTTGTTTCGCCATAAGCATTAGTGATAACTCTAATGCCGGGATAGCGAGCTGTGATCTCTTCTTCGATCTTATTTACGAAAGCAACCAGCGTTCCTGCATATGTGCCTTCTTCCTTTGTGATGTCATTACATCTGCCTGTCTGACCTCTGGGAGCCTTACATGTGCAGAACTGATTGAATGCCGCATATGAGCAGGAAATTTCTGTTATATCCTTGCCGATCACTCCACCCGCTGCTATTCTTGCATCAATGCGCATGATCATATTTTCAAGAACTGCCTGATATGTTGATTTCTTGGAAATAACACCATCAATTACATCATCGTCTTCATCCTCATAAATTTTAAAGTCTGTGAGACAATGCTTGAAAACCTTATTGCCATATTCCTCGCCTACAACAAAGCAATCATCGCCTGCAAAGAAATCAAATGAATGAGCATTGCTGTGGAGTCTTGAAATACCATAGCCATACTTTGCGTCGTTAAGGCTATGAGCTGTAGTGGAGCCGCTAAGCTTTCTCTTTACAACAGAATTGTATGTATATTCATTATGGAAAGGTGTTATGCTGTTATTTCTATAGAGAGAATCGGGGATCTGAACATCTGTGAGCCCCTCAGGAATATTAACCGCTGTTGCTTCAAAGATCTCAGAATCATAGTAGCCATAGAATCTATAGCCGATATATTCTTCAATAAGCTCATAAACGCCATACATTGTTCCACGCAATGCACCGCCCATAATTCTGAGCTGATTATCAACAACTGTGATGCTGAAGCCATCGTCACCAAGAGTATCAGTTTCGTCCTCAAGCAGAGTTATCTGATATTCTGCATCGCTTGACACATTTACAATTTCAAGCTCAGCGTCTGATGCCATTTTAACATATTTCTGCAGCTCCTCTGCCGCAAAAACCATATTGGCATTATCAGGGTTTGTTACAACGATAGTATAGCCGTCAATATTTTTCTGACCAATAGTTATAAGACCAACGTTACCATCGCCCATACCCATAGATTCGCTAAGGGGAGCAATACCGGCCAAATGCTTTTTAAGAACTATAAGGTCCAGTGCATTGATCTTGGCATCATCTGTAAGATCGCCACTGAGAACATCAAGATCAGTGTCAATATTAACCACATACTTTTTGAGTTCCAAAAGATCCTTTGCGTTGATTTTTTCGTTGCCGTCAACATCGCCGGGCTCATAGGTTGTATATCCTGCCTGAGAGCCAAAGCAGAGACCGCTGAGAAGCACCGAGATCAAAATCAATACAGATATTATCTTTCTCATTCTAATACCTCCAGGTTACATTTATCTAAGCTAAATTATACGCCAATCTACATAAATTTTCAATAGCATTTTTATTTATTACACTCATTTTATACAAGTTTTTCCTATTAGTTGACAAATTATGAATAAACTATTATAATATATATGTCATAATATATCATTAAGAGGGGGAAATATAAATGCATAGCAATAAAAGCCATCATAATAAAGGCTCAGATTGCCATTTTTTCAAAAGCTCCCCTATATATTTCTGCAATCCCAAGCAGGCTAAAAATCTTCTTAGCGAAGGCAGAGCGCTTCTTCTTTTTGTGCGCCACGGGCTGACTGATTGGAATATGCAAATGCGCCTTCAGGGCAGAGAAAATGTTCCTTTGAATGACGGCGGAAAGGCTCAAGCAAAAGAGCTGGCTATTCTTCTTAAGGAATCCCTGCTTAACAAATGGCATATAAACGGTATTTACTCCTCCCCGCTTTCCAGAGCACAGGATACAGCCGCCTATATTTCTGAGCAGATTGGCATAAACAGTGATGTTGTTGACGATCTTATAGAAAGAGACTACAGTAGCCTTTCCGGACTAACCATACACCAGAGGAGAGAAGCTTTTCCCTCTCCAAAGGACTATCCCGCTGATATGGAAAGCTTTACAATGGCTGCAATAAGAATGAAAAAGGTGGCTCTTGAGCTTTGCAAAGACGGCAAGGACACAAATGGAGCAACTGTTGCTGTTACCCACGGCGGAGTTATCAATTCTCTATTCTCCTATCTGACAAAGGGACGAGCAGGAGTTGGAAAAAATGTTGCAAAAAACTGTTCTATATCCATAGTTGCTTCAGGAATGTCTGATATTATTCCTCTTGCATTCAATCTTCAGAATTCAGAATTCACAAACTACGTAGACGAAATCATTTCTTTAAGATAATATTTAAAATAAAAACAAGGGCTGTTGCAGTTTTCTGCAACAGCCCTTTCTTATATTTTAATAAAGCTTAAAATCAAGCATATCCCCAACCGGGTGTGCTACCTGTCCAGGTCCATTCTTCGTTGAGCTCAGCTCTCCATGTACCTGCTGTGTAGTAAAGCTCAAAAGGTGTTTTATCAAGATCAAGCGCAATGCTCTGAACATTTGCGCTGAGGCCAACGTTCATTCTGTTATTCTTGATATAATTATACATCCAAGTGTATCTTTCTACATAGAGCGCCTTTGATTCTTCTGTGCCTTCCTCATACCATGACTTATGGCAAGCAGAAAGACCAAGTGCATCACAGCTTACAATGAGATATTCAATACGTTTGATCTGATCACCCTCAGCAAGAGCAAGAGCCTTTGTGAGAAGAGTTCTCATATATTCGTAATTATCTCTTGTATATTCATAGTCGAACATATCGCCGGGATAGTCACAGTTATTGATATAACAGATTCCTGATTCGTTACCTGCTGTGTCATGCATCCAGATATATTCATAAATATACTCGTAGCCTTCTCCGTAGAACATACGAAGATATTCCTTCATAGCCTCGCAGAATTCTTCAAAGCTCATAAATACGGTGTTGCCGTTTTCGTCCTTTTCAAAGCTCCACATCAGAACTGTTCCAAGGTGCGCCTTAAGCTTTTCAAAGAGATAGCCCGCTCCGCCGCCTTCATAGAAAATACCTGTTACGTTACATTCCTCAACAACATATTTGAAGTCATACCAGATGTTGATAATGTTGGGAGAGTCTGTAAGATATGTATTATAGTTTACGGGATAATACCAGAACCAAAGCTCTGCGCCTGTCTGCTTTACAATTTCGCCCCAAGCCGCAAAGGATTCTGCATCTTCCTGTCCATTCATATTTAGAATATTAAGATTATCTCCGCAACCGCCGCTTCCCATAAAGTGATTGTTACAGGGGTTGCCGCAATACATAATAACAAGATTTTCGTCAGGTCTGATTACTTCATAGCCGAAGGGGTTCCTTGCATCAGGCTTTTCATCAGACATAATATTCTTATGGGGAAGTGTGTGGTCGTAAAGAATTGTATAAAGCTTAAGTCCGGGATAAGCATCAGTTAAGGGTTCGCCATATCCGTTTTCGCTTATTTCTGTTTTATCGCCATATTCCTTTGTACTTGCTGCTCGGCCTTCATAATATGCCTGAATATCTCTGCAGGCTCTGTTAGCAAGATAGAGATTGAGTCCTGCTTCACCACACTCAAGACGCTTACCATAAAATCTGTCAGAACCTGTGCCGCTTATAAATTTACATCCGTTGCAAGGACATACTGTTCTGTTATCACAGATAGAGAATGAAACAGATGTTGTTTCTTCCCAGAAGATCTTCCAGCTTGTATGGTATCTGATTGATTCAAGAAGACCTCTGAAAAGAGTTCCGTAGTCGTCATCACCAGTGAAGCAGGGGTTCCATGTGGTGTCATCCACATCTACGCCTGCATCATATTTAGCGCCATACTGGCCACCGTTTGTTCCGTTATAATAAACGTCTACCTTACCTGTAGCCATTCTCCAATAATAGTCGTAAGAATGTGCATTGGCGATCTGAGGACCTGTAAGAGTTCCACGATATTCCTCAGCGCAACCGTTTATTGCAGAACCGTTAAGACGGCGAGCAAAGAAATGATAGTCTGCCGCATTGTTGCCAAAGCTCTGTCTTGTAAAACGATAATCAAGAGCAGGTTTACGTGTGCTTACAGTTCCTTCGGGGATATCAACCTTTCTTGCATCGTTGAGCCAAACATACTCATCGCTATAAAACTTATAGCCAATATAGTCCTCTGCGATCTCATATACGGAATAGAGCGCTCCACGACGTGTTCCGTAAATAAGAAGGTCTCCGTCAACTACTTCATACTTATAGTTTTCAATACCAAGCTCTTCTTCGAGGCCGGGGATTGTTGTTACGTCAACCATTTCAATAACATGCTCTGTTTTTACATCAGAAGCATCAACAACAGGGAGATTATTGCCTGTTGCTATGTTAATGAACTTTCTCAGACCGTCTGCCGCAAAATAGTTGTTTTCTACATACTTTGCATCAGAATGATATACAATAGAATACTCTGAAATATCATTGCCTGCAATTGTGAATTTATCAACCATTGCTCCGCTTTCATAATCCTCAAGATACTCAGTTCCTGAATGACACTTCTTAAGAACCAGCATATCCTTTGCATTTACTGTGCCATCGTTGTTAATGTCAGATCCTTTTTCATTCACTGTTCCCATTCCAACGAAATGCTTTTTCATCTCAATCAGGTCAACTGAATCAACCAATCCATCATCGTTAACATCACCTAAAAAGAATGTTTTATTCTCATAAGTGTTAAAATCGGTATAAAACCTTGTTAACGCTGATGATGAAATAACTGTTGAGCAAACCATGATCAAGCACAGCAATGCTGCAAAAAGTTTTTTCATAAACTTCTCCTTTTTATATTTTATTTTTTTAATTACATAACGCCGCCATAGCCCCAGCCGTTTGTGTTGGGACAATATCCCCAAGTGTCTGCATTGCTGAGTCTCCAAGAGCCTGCCTCGTAGAAGGCCTTCATAGGATTAACAGAAACATCAAGAACCTCGGGAACCTTATATGTATCGTTTGAATATATTCTGATATTCTTCGCTACGATCATATTATACATATCGGTATAACGCTCAGTGTAAACTGCAATTGTTTCCTCTGTGCCGTTTACATAATAATCCTTATAATTTGCGCTGAGACCCAAAAGATCACAGCAAATAATAAGCTTTTCAATTCTATCTATCTGAGTTGCATTACTTGCCATTTCAAGGGCCTTTATAAGAGGCTCTCTCATTTCCTCATAATGCTCACGCATAAAGTCATATCCGATCATATCACCGGGACGGTCATAGTTGTTAATAAAGCAAGGAGCTGCGTTGCCTGCTTCATCCATCCAGATAAGATATTCATAGATATATTCATAGCCTGCGCCATAATACATCATAAGAAATTCCTTTATTGCCTGATGGAATTCCTCTTCTGTCATATAATGAAGCTCACCGTTTTCGTCATAATAGAAATCATACATCAGAAGTGATGCAAGATGTCCCTTAAGAACCTCAAAAACATTACCGCTGGTTGCAGATTCAAAGTATACGCCTGTTACATTACATTCCTCAACCATATACTTGAAATCGTGATAGATATTAAGAACGTTTGGTGTGTCCACAAGCTTCATATTATAGTTTACAGGATAATACCAGAACCAAAGCTCTGCGCCTGCATCCTTACAAGCCTGTCCCCAGCCCTTAAGTGAATCAACGCTTGTCTGGCAATGATGACCCAGGTTATTATATTCATTTCCGCAATCGCCGCTTCCGATATAGTGATTATTGCAGGAAACGCCGCAATACATAATGATAAGATTTTCTTCAGGGAAAACATTTTTCGGAGGAACGTGAGAATAGATGATGGTATAGATCTTCATTGTGGGATAAGCATCTGTCAGCGCTTCACCATATCCAAACTTACTAACATCTGTTTCTAAACCATATTCCTTGATACCTGCGGGACGATCCTCGTAATAAGCCTTTATATCTCTGCAGGCTCTGTTTGCAAGCCATACGCAAAGGCCTGATCCGCCACTTTCAAGGCGCTTACCAAGCTGTCTGTCAGTTCCGGAGGAGGAAATATATTTACAGCCGTTGCAGGGACAGAACTTAACATTATCGCAAATAGAGAAGGACATTGCAGATGTATGCTCTCTGATCTTATGGTCAATATAGTATTCCCAATCCTGCATATATCTCATTGTTTCAAGAAGACCTCTGAACAATGTTCCGTAAACTGCATCACTTGTGAAGCAAGGATTCCAGTTATATTCATCCTGCTGAACACCTGCTTCATATTTTGCAGCATAATCGTTATTATTTGTTCCGTCAAAAATAACGTCAACCTGACCTGTTGCCATCTTCCAATAATATCCGTAGGAATGAGCATTGATAAAGTGAGGTCCTGTTACAGTTCCGTATTTATCCTCGTGATAATGTCCGCCGCTCTGAATACCGTTCATCTTTCTGCCCAGCAGATTCAATTCGTGCATTTCAGATCCTGTGCCGCCACTGGCGCTTACGCCACCGTTACGGAATACCATTGCAGGCTCACGATATACATATGTTCCCTCGGGAATTTCAGATCTTCTTTCTGTGTATTCATAAGCATAATCTCTCAGATAAAATCTGAAGCCAAGATATTCTTCTGCAATATCATAGATAGCATACATATTACCACGGCGTGTTCCGTAGATATTAAGATTACCGTTTTCAACCTCATAAATATAGTTTTCAATGAAAAGCTTTTCGTTAAGCTCTGCATTGTCCTTTATATCGCAGAAATTGATTGCATGTGAATAACCCTCTCCCATTTCGCCCCAAAAGATCTCGGGAGAAAAACCAATTGCTGTTTCAAGCAAGAGGCAAAGACGGTTTGCAGAATAATGAATATTATCTGCCTCTGTTGCCCACTCGGGAATAACAATACAAAACTCCTGAATATCAACGCCGCCTATAAGGAAGCGGTCAACTGCATATTCATTGCTGTAGTTTTCAAGAGAATCTATACCTGTGTGGCACTTTTTGAGAAGCAGAACATCCTTTGCGTTTATTATGCCATCGCAGTTTATATCTGCTCCCTCTTCGTTGATTTCGCCGATCTCAACGAGTCGCTTTTTCATTTCAAGCAAATCCATGCCATTGCTCTTGCCATCGTTATCAGCATCGCCCACAATATATGTTTCGTCAACTAAAAGGGGGAATGCGTTTGCGGTGATAGCCATACCAACAAGCATAGCAGAAACAAGAAGTATAGAAATTATACGTTTCATATGCACCAACCTTTCTTATCTTTAGCTATTTATATTTTAACATACATAGTTTTTTATGCGCAAGAAAAACAGCATCACAATCTGAACAATCCACGTTTTGCACATACAAAACTGTTATTTATTGTGACAATATACAAATCAATATTCTCCCTGCTGACTCCAGAACCGCTCAACTATGGTTGCCAGTCTATCAGGATCAGAAGCAAATTTGATTTTTCGCCAATGCTTTGGGAGCAGGCGCAGAGTTGGAGGCTCTGCATATCTGTCATCTATAAGAACAACAACGCCTCTATCCTCTTCACTTCGGATAACTCTGCCTGCCGCCTGCTGGATTTTTATCATAGCAGGATATGTGTAGGCATAGTCATATCCGTTTTCTCTTGTTTCTTCAAAATAGTTCTGCAATATATTCTGATGAGCAGAAAGCTTGGGCAGACCCATTCCTACAATTATAGTTCCTATAAGCTTATCGCCCCTTAAGTCAACACCTTCGGCAAAGGCACCGCCAAGAACACAGAAGCCAACAAGAGTTTCATCCCTTCCGCCTCTGAACTGGCTGAGAAATCGGTTTCGCTCTGTTATGCTCATTCCCTGCTTCTGAACAACGCATCTGCAACCAAAAGCATTTTCACGAAATGCTTCATAGACCTGCTTCATATATTCATAGGAAGGGAAATATACAATATAGTTACCTTCCTTTGCTTCTATCACAGAGAATATCATTTCTGCAATTTCTTCTACATATCCTTCTCGTTGAGAATATTTTGTGCTGATGCTGTCAACACCAACAACGCACAGCTTTGACGGATCATATGGAGACTCAAGCTCAAGATGAGCCGCATTCTGACAGCCTAAAATATCTGCAAAATAATCAAGAGGTGTGAATGTTGCAGAAAAAAGAACTGTTGCCTTTGCGCTTTTCATCATATTATCAAGTATCTCAGAAGGATCAAGACAACGAACGCTTGCCTTCAGGCTTCCGTTTATACTTTCAGCAAAGAAAACAAATTTGGCATTTGCATAATTAGTAGCATAAACATATTTTCTCGCCATAGAATATGCCCCTTCAAGAACTTCTGCAGCATCGGGGTCTGTTTTTGAAAAGTCTCTTGCGATATGGCAAAACTGCGCCATCGCAAGGCTTAATTTTTCGGGCATTTCCTTAGAAAGCCAATATCCATAGCGCTTTTCGACTACTATATGCTCATCCTCAGCGCATTTTTTAACTATATCTCTCAGCTGAATTATAACCTCATTCAATGCGCTCATCAGTGGACGGCAGGATTTAACGCTTTCGTTTTCCGTTTTATGCAATTGTATAAATTCATTGGAGCTTATCTCCGCAGAATACATTTCTCTTGCTCTATCGGGAAGGTTGTGAGCCTCATCTATAAGGAACATATAGCGCTGTCCCGAATCGCTCTCAAAATATCTTCTGAAGCGCACATTAGCATCAAACACATAGTTATAATCGCAAATGACCACCTCAGCATATTCGCTTACATCAAGGGAAAGTTCATACGGACAAATTTTATATTTTTCTGCGATTTTTTCAATCAAAGCTGTTTCAATAACGTTTCTCCCGCTAAGGAGTTCAAGCATAGCCTTGTCTCGTCTCTCCTCATAGGACACCCTCTCAATTTCCTGCATCAAGGGGCAGGAAAGATAGCATGGGCTTTCCTTTCGATCATTAAGAGGGCAAACTCTTTCCTTTGCGCAAACAAAAACACATCTGAGACTCTTCACCTGAGACGACATTTTTTTAACAGCATCAGCCGCCGCATTTCCTGTTACGGTTTTAGCAGTTAAATAAAACACCTTGTCAATATGCCCTTTACCAACTGCGCGCAATGCAGGATAAAGCGCTGAAACGGTTTTACCTATTCCCGTAGGGGCGCAGACCATAAGCCTGCCTCCACGGCGAGCCGCATAATACGCATCGTTTATAAAATCTCTCTGCCCTTCTCTTATTTCGCTATAAGGAAAAGCCATTTTTTCAAGAAGCGGCTTGCCGAAAAGCTCTCGCTCAGCCTCTATAACAATAAACGGTAGCGCTCGTGAAATAACCGCCTCCCACATCTGACGGGCAAAGCTTATTCCAATATCACATTCAAAGCCCTTTGTCTTATCTCCCGTTTCGTTTGTTATAACAAGGCGAAGAACAACATCACAAGCATCCTTTTCATTCATCAGCATATAGGCGCAAAGCACACATTCGCACAGAAAACGAACATCGGCAAAAGGGCTTGTTCGCTCCGTTACCCTACCCACAACTCTGTATTTTTCAATAGTCCAGATTCCGTTTTCAAAATAAATACCGTCAGCTTTGCCCTCAACTGAAAAATCAAGCTCTCCGGAAACATCCGCTCTTAGCTCAATATTGTGGAAGCAAATTTCGGAGGGGGGATAATCTATAGGTTCAAAGTTCATTTTTGCCGCTGCTGCTCCACGACGTGTGCGTGAAAAATACGAAAGCTCATCTGCGCTGACACAAATATCGCCGCTTTCGTTTTTAATATTCAGCTTCATAACATCCCCTCCTTTTAATTAATATGTATATATAATTTTAACACCTGCGCCAAAAAAAGTCTATAGCGTATTGAAAAAACAAAACAGATGTGCTAATATTAAAATAGAAATTTATATGTTGTCGCTATTGCGGCGGAACGGAGAAAATTATGCCTTTAAGTAAAAATCTTATTGCTCCCGGCAGCTATTGCAAGGAAAGAGAAGTTGCTTGCGATGCCTTCAGATGCACATTTGATATTAAGAACGACACTATCATCTGCTCTGACACACCTGTAAACGCAGTTCTCATCGGCGACTCTATCACAGAGTTTTTTGATCATAATATTTATTATAACGACTACGGCGTTATCCTCAACCGCGGCATCGGCGGTGACGAGGCTCAGTTTATCGACTTCCGCTTTGAGGCAGACGTTGTTCAGCTGAAGCCTAAGGCTTGTATCATCCTTTGCGGCGTTAACAACACATGGGTTCTTGAAGATCTTAAGGACGAAGAGGGCTACTTCCAGGAGGAGCCTACAAAAGAGGTTATCAAGACAATTGTTGACGCATTTGAATCTATGTTTGCAAAGGCTAAGGCTGCAGGCATTGAAATGTGGGTTTGCTCCTGCATGCCCATGGGTGAAGGCATGCCCTCTCTGAAGGCAAGAAACACACTTCTTCAGCGCCTCAACGTTGAATATAAAAAGCTGGTTGAAAAGCACGGTGGCAAGTTTATTGATATGTGGACTCCCTTTGTTAACGACGAAGGTCTTATGATTCCCGAAACATCCCGTGACGGTGTTCATCCCAACGGCGTTGGCTATAAGGTTATGGCAGACGTTCTCTGCCCCTACCTTGAAGAAGCTTTCGGCAAGAGATAAATTCAATATTAAAAGGAGGCTTAAATGCCTCCTTTTTTATATTTATACTCAGCAAAAAAGAGCACCCGTGGGTGGCTCTCAATAAGGATGTTATCTAAAATAACCGATTGAGAGTACAAAAAATCGCAGAATTCAGAAATGAGTTCTGCGATTTTCTCTATTTATGTTTGATTTAATCAGCTACGATGCTTTTTATCCGTGTTGATTTACACAGAGTTGAAAAATGTATGCTTTGACCTTATCAAAATTTTGTACCAGCCCTCGATACAATGCTGATTTCCAAGAGTTTTTATCATTGACCTCAGCGCTCTCACATGTATCCATAAGTGCCAGTCTAAGTGTCTCGGGATCACTTTGCATAACTGTTTTCTTCCACATATGAATACTGTTAGCAATTTCACTATTTGCGTGGCTACTATATAACTGGTGAAGTTTATAGAAATCCAAATGTTTTTCGACTCTTCTACGAATTCCAACATCCCATGCGTCTGGACATAATACATAATAAAGTATTTCGAGATTATCTCCAACAGTGACTTGAAGCCAAGGGTCATTAGGAACATCATCAAAATACAAATGTACGGGTGTATTTTCCGGATCATATGATGATTCAGCCCGTTTATCCATATTACAATCACGGCATGAGGGTATCAAATTACTTGGCGTAACAACAAGAGTAGGATATTTACTTTTAGGCAAATAATGGTCAAGCGTTTTGATTTGTCCAATACCACAAATAGGACATATGTTTAGTACCAATTGTTCCCTAATTGCATTATAATACTTCCGGCCGGGACTCTTCTCGGCGGCAAATTTTTTTGTATAAACATCCACCAGATCGTCAGCAACAATACCACTTGGTAAAGAAGATTGTTGAAATTTTTCCAATTCATGAGGAATCACGTCATCGTATAACTTAGAATCGCACTGAATCATTTCTTTGCATTGCAACAAAGTGGCTACTTTTTGTTTGTCTCTATAACCTGATACACACTCTTCAAAAATATCTTCAGGATGAGTATCAGGCAAGGGTTTTGATAATTTCTTCATTATTATTCCTCTGATTTTTGCAATGCTAAAAGGGTTCGTAACAACATAACAGCTTCGTTGCCAAGTTGGTTGTCAAACTCATCAGAAATCATTTCGTAATCGTTCAAAGTTTTTACAGCATCAGAAATCAGTTTGTGGTATCCTGAGTCTGTGACTTCAAGGCCAAACACCTCATTTGTTAAAGAACCTATACTTGCACCAAAAGTTTTTATTGGCAATCGTTCTGCAAGTAATTTCTGGTCCAATCTTCTTATTGAGTAGACACAACTATTAGGAACTTCTTGTAATACAATCGGCGAATGAGTGGATATAACTGCGACTCCGTTTCGATCAATCAATAAATCGGACAACGCTCGAATTAATGCTGACAACAGTGGAGGATGTAAATGGTTTTCTGGTTCGTCCATAAAGACAATACTTTTTTCAACTATCTTATCAACACAGCACGTGATTATCAGTAAAACTACTTTATGACCGGAACTTAATTTCGAAAAAATTTGTTTTACATATTCCTTTCTCGAAATAGTGAAATCTTCGCTTTCGCTAAACATTTCGCTCGAAACAATGTTTTCTAATGCCATTTCTGAAAATGTAACATCGCTCTTTAATGTCTCGATTGCATTTGACCAAAGCATTCTTTTTCTTGTATTCATCATACAATTTGAAAAAGCTTCTAAGAATTGATTTTCAATAGATTGGAACAGGTCGCCACCGTGCTTATTTAATCCGATATATGAATAAGGGATCTCCGATTCGAGTGTATCAATTTCTGAATAATCATCAAAAGGGCTGAATGCTACACACAAAATATTAGAAAACTTCGCAGGGTTATCCATTCTGCCAATCTTATCATATTCAAAATTTCCGTGTGGACTGTCGTGGCAACGAATACTGCGAATCATATTCTTTATAAGTGTTGTTTTTCCGGTTCCATTTCTTCCAATAAGGACATGAACATTTGTGGGAGGATTACTTTTGGGATTAACGGCAAAGGACAAGCGGGAACCGGATTGATCAACTTCGGTAGATTGAACAGTATAAGAAAAATTATATTTTGTAAGTCGTGCACCGCCTGTTGCTATTCTATGCAACTGCTCCCTAACAGAGTTGGGGCCGATGCTTCTCAAAAGCGATGTCCCCATAACTCTTTCGCCTCTAACTCTTCGGAAATGGTCTAAGTTAAAAGCAACATCTTGCAATGAAGTTAAAATTTCAACTCTTTTATCATCTCCTAAAGCCGATATGTTCGCATAATAACTTTCATCTTGTCCTAATGAAAAATATGTATCATCAAGTTTTGAAAATTGTTTGGGTATTATATCAAATATAATCGCGGGTTCGGTCACTATTGTGGACTTATCCATTTCTCTTTTCTGAGGTTCCATTCCAATAACGCCTATTTTAACTTGACCGATTGATATGGTTTCCCCAATATTTTTACAATAAAAAACACTAAATGTAGTTCTAAATGAATAGTCATCCCAATTGTCACGGCATAGATATAGCGTGTTACACCTATACTTAATGGAATTGCCTTTTTCATAAACTTGAATATCCATATCCAAACTCCTAAAACCTACACATGCTTCACAAGCATGGCATGGTGATATGTGCTCATATATTTGACAGGTTCAGTGGTAGTGCCCTTTGCAAAAGCTTGCCGAGAAATATCAGCAAGCCTTAAACAATTTCAGAAAAAATGGCTCAACATCGATGGCACGGATAATTGCGATAAGAGTTATTTTTTCTCTGATTTCTTTTTCACTTCTGCCTCAACATCTATTTCATGCAGATCTTCATCCGACAAATCATATCGGAACAGATGCCCGCTTAAAGCGGTATAGTATTGATTCTTTTCCATCAACTTATATTGATGCTTTTCTATTTGAGATGCCAAAGAAAAAGTTTTATCCAACATCTTTTCTTTTTGTTCATCCGACAGTTGACCTTGTGTTTTGCACTTTATTGTTTCGGTGCCATTTACAGTCGGTATGCCCTCAATAGATATTGTGAAGGGGATATTGCTTTCACGATTCTTGGTGATGTCCCGCCACAGTTTTTTGAAAAAGTATTTTGTCACATCATATCCACCATTAAGGATGAACTGTTGTAATACCTCGTATGCTACGGCAATTAACTCGAAGTCTGCAAAATCAAATGCAGATTGCATTATTGTGCCAGAAAGGTTTCTTACATAAAAAGGAACGTTTTTAGAGTGCAATTCGTCCGCGTAATTATCTAACATCAATTTGTCATCGTCGTTAAAATAGCCCGAAATGTAAAGACCATCCATTGCCATGAAATCACCTCGCTTCTATTCATCCATGAAGGTATCTGCAATACTATTCAATTGATTTGCAATCTCCGAAAACTCACAATCCAAGTCAAGTGTCCTCACGTTGATTTTATTGCCACTCATCATGTAGGTATTGTTAGGTTGTATTGCTTCATCCGTTTTGGCATACAGCAGCATACCTGATACCTTTCCACCCGACACCGCTTTGTTTTTGACATAAGTGAAAATTTGATATAGGTTGTTCGAGTGGAGCGTGTTCACATCGTATTGCCTCTGTGTGGTATGCCCGTAGTATTTTGCATCAATGATAAGCGATTTGTTTCCATAGGTTAGCATAATGTCGGATTGCATTGTAGGCAACATTGCGCTTATTCCATCATCCAACGCCCAACCAATTTGAGATGCAGCTGTTTTTATCTGCGGATAATGTTTTCTGAAATATTCAAGAATGAATTTCTCATACAAGCGGCACATCCGCTGCTCGTCCAAAAACTGCATCAGCTTTACAGAGCCATCGGCGGTTGTCTGTAACAATCCTTTGATGATAAGATAGCAGACCGACATCAACATTTGATAACTTTGGTTATTGCGGTTGAAACGGAAGCTCCAATTTATGCTATAAATATCAAGCGTTCCAACATCCTTAAAATAGAGTAGCAAATTCCGCAATTCCTTTTTTCTTGCTTTTGGGATGTCATATCGTAGAAGCAATTCCATTGTGGTTTTCAAAATGCGATTCATGTAAGAATCAACCGAAAATTCATCATAGGTACAGACCAACTGCTGCTTTATAACGGTCTGCTGCTTGATGGATTCTGTAACATTGATCTTGCCTCGCAAACAACTCAGCGGCTCTGTTTCTTCGATATATGTGCGACCAAGACCACGCTTGATTTGCACAGTTACGCCTTTTGCAAGAATGGCAGATAACAGGTCTGCGGTATTTTCAAATTCTTCTGTACCACAGTTTGCATACCCTTGTTCTCTCAAAATTTGAAAAGCGTATGCAAGCATATGATAGATGTTTTGAATCCGAATCATCGGATCGCCTCACGCAGAGTATATTCCCAATCCCGAACTTTGCTTGGTTCATCAAACCAATACTCATTCAAGAGAGGAACAATTTCGTATGTAATCACAGCGTTTAACCACATATCATCAATGGTTTTGTCTGTGCAGAAATAGCTGTGACCGATGCGGAAACCTCTGCCAAGAGTTTCATCATTTTCAATAGCAGTATTTAGCTTTTCGATAGTTGCAATAAGGCTATCGAATTTTTTATTGTTTTTTTCTTGACGATACTGGCGGAACCCATCCGTTTCAAATGCCGGAGAAAACTCAAAGAAAGCGAAGCGACGTCTGAGGGCATAATCCAACATGGCAAGGCTTCGGTCAGCCGTATTCATCATGCCGATGATATAAACATTTTCGGGAACAGAGAATTTTTCGTCCGAGTAGAGAAGCTGCAACGATACACCACGCTTATCGTTTTCAATGAGCATAAAGAGCTCACCGAAAATTTTGCTCAAATTACCACGATTGATTTCATCAATGATGAAGTAATAGTCATTTTCAAGGTCAAGTTCGGCTTTTTTGCAGAAACTATAAAACGGTCCTTTTTTCAATTCAAAACCTGTTGATGCAGGTCTAAATCCCATAATGAAATCTTCGTAGCTGTAGCTCTGGTGGAATTGCACCATCATAACTCTGCTCGGATCCTTGACACCCATCATGGAGTAAGCAAGTCGTTTTGCCGCAAAAGTTTTACCGACACCGGGTGCACCTTGCATAATGATATTCTTCTTGTGAATGAGCAAGTTGGAAAGAATATCATAGTTGCTTCTGCTCATATAAACTTCGCTGAGAAAATCTTCTGCGGTATAAATCGGGTATTCGATTTTTACTTCTTCAATATCCCCAGATACCTCATCCTCGAACAAAGCAGAGATTTCTTCGACATAATCGGTATATGAGGTCACATCCGTTAACACCTTGGTAATTGCGTTGCCGGGATGCTCCCATTCACCTTTATGTGTCCAATTTACTTTTCTGAGGTTTCTGTATTCGTCAGAATAACTCTCATCATAGTAGTATTCGGAGGTTACAATGCCCCTACCAATGATGGTATGCTTGCCTCTTTTGGCAAAAATCACATCACCAGGCTTCAATTCGTGAACAAATTGCCATGTTTCCAAAGATGCGCTCTTAAAACTCGTAGCACCCACCGTGGGGTCAGGATTTTTCTCATAATGCTCTTGCATTGCTTTTTGCATTTCAGTTCTGGATGCATATTGAGATAAATCGCCAATATATTCACGGGCAATCGCCATTACTCCGTTTTCATTGAAATTATCCCACATAGACGCACCATAGCCGGGAGTGTAAATCCAATAATGGACAGTATGGACATCTTTATCGCCAATTGCTTCGCCTGCATTTACACGGGTATTTTCAACTGCTGCGGTACGGTTTTCCTCATTTACCTGTTCGGAAATAACCCATGCGTAATAAGACAGTTCGGGGAAGTTTTTATAGCGATAGCTGCCTTTTTCAAGAACAGTACGACTTTTGTCTACAATGGCAAGATACTCCGCACCAGTAGGAACAGCTTCAAAAGCTCCGATGCTTTCAATGTAATCAGCAGGCATATTTTCGGGATTGCAAATATACCACCGATTACGTGAATCCAAGTTGATATATTCATACGGACGAATCCAGTAGAGAGCCATCGTCAAGTTCCATTTAACGCCCTTTTGCTGTGATGCAACATCATACGCCGCTATAAATGCCTTTTTACTGCTATCGGAGTGCGTATTTGCATATTCCAAAGCAGATACAAACACTTGCCATAGGTTTTCAATATCGTTTTCTTGACGATCTCCGATGAAGTAATAAAAGGTCGCCGCCATATTATTTAACACGGGGATTCCGTCAAAAGAATCCGGTACGGATGCCTTAACGGAAAATTCCTGTGCGAAGCCCCGCAAAATGGAGATTCTGTTGGCATTTGTAATACCTTTATTGAAAAGACCAAAAATCGTAAACGGATCAATATCAACAAGGTTATTGTCCGCCTCCAACTTCGGCAGGCGCATATTGATGGCGGTATAAATAGCCTTAATTTTTTCAATAAGTGTTTTTCTATCGTTTTTATATGGTAACAGTTTATCTGCCAATTCCATATAAAAATCTACCCAGCCAAGATACGCATTCGTTTCCATATTATATCCTCTCAGAATTCATTTGTTTTTTGTGAACTCACATACATCGCCGATATTGCAATCTAAATACTCACATATACGCAAAAGCACGGATAATGCTACTTCTTCATTTCGTCTCATTTTTGTCATCGTGCCGGTAGCAATATTTAAATCTTTTCTTAGCGTAGCCGGAGAAATATTCTTTTCGATTAGCAATATCCAAAGCTTTTTATAGCTAATTTCCATATACACACCTCGGTTTATAAATTGCCTTAATATATTTTATCACATAATCGCCAAAAAATCAATAGCTCTGACAACAATCGTCACTATATTTCGCAATTTCTTGCGAATTTATATGGGACTCTATTGTTATTCTGTGATTCAACATGCATTGTTTTATTTGAAAATAATAATTTGACGATAAAAGCGATTCTCTCTGGACTTCCGTCCCTTTCTGTGATATTGTGTGTGCTACCACGAAAAGGAGGCATACATATGATACGGAAAAAACAAGTAAATAACCAAAACGGAGCGGTTCTGAATCGGGATTTCCCGAGACGGAGCCGCTCTCTCTTTATCACGGAGGTGCAAAGTGAACATCATTGAAGAATTATGGTACGGAAACATCTCGCCCTGCGAGAGGGACTTCAAGAAAGGTAGCAAGTATTCGGAATTGCTCGGGTATATTGTCCGGCACGAAGAGGATCTTCAGAAGCGGCTGACCGATGAAGAAAAGGAGATCCTTGAAAAGTTTACCGAATGCACCAACGAGATGTACGGTATTGCAGAGCGGGAGGCGTTCGCGAGAGGATTCGTGCTCGGAGCCAGGATCATCATTGAGGTGATGAACACGGAAATCGAATAACGCAAAGAGGAATCGTACCAAAATGTGTGCGATTCCTCATTTTCGTGGCGATTCTCTCTGGACTTATTTGTTTTTCAGCTTATTCTTGTGTTGAGCCGCGAAAGGCAGCTCGGAAAGGAATTACATATATGAAAAAGTTAATCACCATCATCCTCGCACTTATTATGACGCTCTTCTCCACACCGAATCAGGGCGCAGATCAACCGCACGTGACCGCCGAAAAAACGCCACAAACGGCGATAACCGAAGCAGTGGAGCAAGTACCCGAAAAAAGTGAAATAACCGCAGAAACGGCGTTTGTGGGGGAAGTAAACGAAGCGAAAACAACAGTCGAAACCGAAGTAACAACAGAAGCCGAAAGCGAAGTTGTAATCAAAGAAACCGAAGTGTTCACTGAAGAGAAAACACCGACGGAGCAAGAAACCACAACAGAGGAATGCACCGAGGTAAAAGAAGAAACAGTTATCACATACCCTGCAGAAGAAACCGTAAAATGCATCGACGAAGGGGGTCAAAGCATCGCGGAATACAAACCTCATATTGGTCAGCAGACGAATCCCTTTGAGAACGACACACCGACCGAGATAGATGACCGACCGGTAGAAGACTACATCGGCGAAGGTGAAGACCGCCCCGGAGAAGGAAAACACTTCTAAAATAATAAAAGATATTCGCTCAATAATCTCTAACTTCATTCGCGATAGATGTGAAATAGTTGTGTTACTATAGACAAAGATACCGCCGAGGAAATTTTCAAGCCTCGGCGGTGGTGTTTTATTTATCCTAAAACAATGCGGTATTATTACGCTTCCACTATCGGAACCCAATAAACTCCAAGATCATCATCGTTATCCTGATTTACAGGCGTTTGGTAAGAAAGCATAACCGAATAGGTGTTATCCAATCGATAATTCGTTTGCGGAAACCACTCTTTTGTGATTTGATCGAATGTCTTTTGCTTTGCATCAGCACGCGAACTTCCTTTACAAACAAACACCGCCCAGGTCGCCGCAGGAAAAGAATGAAGCTCAAAGCCATCCAAATGCTCGTAATCACTTGACATGTCACGATACAATCCTCCGCACTTTTGTTTTGTCGAAATCATTCTCAGCTGATTTTCATTCAAATCTGTTTCGCTCCAATAAGTCAATCGATCCGCCTCGACCTTGAGCAATACATCAAATCCCGGCTGCTTTTCAATTCTGTAATCCATAATATAGCCTCCATCTAAAATTAATTGAAGTCGTAACGGTGCAAACGCTTTTAGCGTACAACCGCCACGCCGAACTGCAGAAGGAGTAACACCATGAAAACGAGAGAACGCTTTTGTGAAGCTATCGTGAGAATCATATCCATACATCAGTGCAATATCGATGATTTTTACATTTGAAGAAAGGAGCTCCATTCCCGCCTCTGCCAATCTCCGATTCCGAATATATTCACTTACGGCATAACCGCACAGCATTGAAAATGCTTTTTGAAAATATCCAGAAGACATATATACATGCGACGCGACATCTTCAATTGAAAAATCATCCTTTAAATGCGATTCTATATAACCAATCGCTTCTTCAATACTTTCTAACCAATTCATCGCTTTCCACCTCCTGTGCCTTAATAATAGCACGTTTGTATAATGAATATCTCGTCATTTTGTGAAATAATCTGTCCGATCGACACCATAGACTTCTTTTATTATTTGTGCCCTGAGTATAAAAATGGCCTTCTATTTCATTCAGCCCATATTTTTTTGTGCCTTATTGATCATAGCATAAGCATCGTGCCATATTTTCAGTTCGCTGTCCTTGTATGCGCTTCTCAAATTTTTTACTGCACCCTTGATTGCTTTCCTTACGCCGTCGACAGTCAGCATCAGGTCAAGCCCCATATCATCAAGCGTTTTCTTCTCCATTCCGTAAACACCGTAATAATGACCGAGCAGGTATCGGTCGTGTGCGCTGAGTGAATCAAAAAGCGGTTTGAGCAACTCAAGGTGTATCTTGCGGTAAACGATTCGGTCGGGCGGTACCGTTGGATCGTCCGCAAGCGTTATGAACTCAAAGGGATCGTAATCGCTGTCCTCCTCAAGCCTTTCATCCGGAACGAAATCGTATACAGAAAGGAAATGCGTGTTGTAACGGATCAGCTCTGCCGTTATGTTTTTAGAAATCCCAAGCTCAGTAGCGATATCTTCAACATCGTATCCCTCCGCATACAACGCCTGTGCTTTGCGGAGCGCTTCCGATTGATCCTTGGTAAGTGAAATGTTTCCCGTGTTCTGTTCAAGGTAGCGGTAAAGCGCGCCCTTGATGTGCGGATAAATGTACGTCGAGAACTTGCCCTTCGTCGCGTCGTAATCCCGTTCTCTGATCTTTTGGAACATAGCAAGTGCGCCCTCGCCGAGAAGATCGTCAAGAAGCATTTGCGTATATTCGGTATAACCGTAGCCGTCGTTTTCATATCGAATACAGTGAAAAGCGGCGGCAGCATCCTTGGCTATGGTTTTAATCAGTCCAATGTTTTCCTCATATAATTTCTCAAACACTTCCACATCGTTTTCGTTCTCAAGATAACGACGCATCAATTCTTCGTTTGTCATCAGATACTTCGCCTCCTTTCCGTATTCATTCTATCACGGGATATGTCCGATATTCAGGACTATTGATGTTTGGGTCTTCCTCTCGGAGCTGTCATTCTTTCCACATTACATAGAGCATACAACGTTTGTGATGACAGCGTTCCCTCAAGTTTGTCGCTTGTTATCTCAGCATGGGTTATTGCTTCAAAGTATAAATCCTGCGCTTTGCTTCTCAGAACAGCACGTTCCTCATCCGAAATAATGCCGCGGTAATGATCCTTGTCAATTCTCTGCAAGCAACGGCGAAGAACTTGTGCCTTGGGATTGTCTGCGATCCGTTCCTTGATTCCGTTCTTACGGTAACCGAGCTGAGCGCAGGTGTACTTTGGATTGTCGGGAGAAGGCTTGTCGCAATACTTGGTATGATATGCTTTTTTCAAAAGAAAGAACCGACCGCAGTATTCACATCGCCGAATGATATATCCCGCTTCAAGCGCTTTGTAAAAATCCATCTTCAAAAGAGCTTGCAGGGATTCCACGTCATAGTATTCATAGATTTTGTATTCATCCGAACCCGGAAAAGTCTCCCTTGGTATATGCCGAACCGTAACGTCGTCGGCGTTTGTGAAAAGTCCCGTATCGTAGGTAGGATTGGCAACGTACTTCAATGCCCTTGGTGAAAAGAGAAAGTCATTCAGCGCGGCAGCATAGTTTTCCGCATTCAGCGTTTTCAAAGCGTCCAGATGATGCGTGATAAAAAACCGTATGGTCTGATTGAAGGATGCAAGATCATAAAGCAACCGCTCATAACTTGAAAAGTAAGAACGGTATATATGAAGGCGGCTTTCCTCTACGGAATCTCCTTCCGCCGCTATGGTGTTGTACATCATTTCGCTTTCTTCTCCGAGCACGTGGAAGATAAACGTATCACATAAAGCATTGCGAAGATCATAGTATAATTGATTTGCTTTCTTCAAAGCAGAGGGATCACGAGTTGTTTCGTATTCCTCTGCTTTTTCTTTTGCAAGAAATAGCTTGTCCTTCAGCTTATGGTACACCTCGGGTGTTACGTTAAGAACCGATGCCGTGATCTCCCCGAGCGGAAAGCTGAAATTCTCAAATTCTATATTTTTGTTTCCAATGCAAAACCGTATCTTCGTAAACATAGTACACCGCCTCTATTATTTGTCCGTTGACGAAAACATATCGTCTCGGACAATTATCAGTATAGCATATTTTCCTCCACAATACAAGTAGAAGGCAAGACACAAG
This sequence comes from Candidatus Avispirillum sp., assembly GCA_045631345.1. GTDB lineage: Bacteria > Bacillota > Clostridia > Oscillospirales > CAG-272 > Avispirillum. Next base: position 8,757 of record JAZQUP010000015.1, on the reverse strand, counting down.
GGTGAAACTTTTGTGAATTGCCTTACTTTTATTTACGGAGGTCTTTTTATATGACAAAAGACAAAATCAAACTCGCCGTCATAGACGGTGAAACACTCATGGACATGAGACTTGTCCCGACCAAGTTTTGTGTCGACACACTGTTGCCGCAAGGGATATGTATTCTCGGCGGTGCACCCAAGACCGGGAAATCGTGGCTGGTGCTTGACCTGTGCGTCCGTATCGCGAAGGGAGAGCCGATCTGGAATCTGCAAACGCACAAAGGAACGGTGCTGTATCTCTGCCTCGAGGATACGCTCCGCCGTGTGCAAGAACGGCTGAACGGCATCACCGATGAAGTACCGAAGGAGGTGTACTTTGCAACGATGGCGCACACGCTCGCCGAAGGTCTGTGCGATGATGTTCGTTCGTTTGTAAAGGAGCATCCCGACACGGTGTTCGTTGCCATTGATACCTTTCAGGTCATACGAAGTTACAACACGGACACCTCATACGCAAACGACTACGATGAGCTTCGTAAGCTGAAAGCACTTGCGGATGAGCTTAACATCACGCTTCTTCTTGTGCATCATCTTCGAAAGCAAGGTGACAGCGATCCGCTGAACAAGCTGTCAGGCACAACGGGAATCAGCGGCGCGGTGGATGCGGTGTTCGTACTTGACAAAAGCAAACGCAGTCAGGACAACGCAACACTCGTTGCAACGGGACGGGATATCGAATACCGTGAGCTTGAAATTCGGTTCTCAAAAGACACGCACACGTGGGAGCTTGTCTCGGACAGCCTTGACGATCCCCGTCTGCTTCTACCAAGTGAGATGGACAAGCTGATTTCTTTTGTTCAGAGTATCAATTCATTCGTCGGAAGTAATACGGAGTTCGCTGAACAGTATTGTTCCTTCTCAGGAGAGCAGATATCTGCAAAGGCACTCAAGCAGCAGATGAACAAATGGAGATATGCCCTTGAAGAACACGGCGTGTATTTCCTCAGCCACCGTAGTAACGGCGAAAGGATACTCGAGGTCAGATTTGTTCCTCCATTTAGTGACGCAAGTGCCGTAAGTGACGCAGAAAACGGTAGTGCCAAATCTTGCGGCCCTTGCGTTCCTTGCGTCACTGACGGTTCTGTCATTCGGTAAGCCGACAGCATTTTAATGCAGTCGGCTTTTATTGCGAGTTTCGCCTTTGTGCCACGTCAGAGCCGGCAAAGGCATCGGGCTATGCCCATACCCCTATCAAATCTAAATAAGGAGAAGTAATTCTATGAAAAAACAACCCAAGACCGAGATTCTCCGAACGAGAGTCTCACCCGAGGAGCGAGAGCAGATCGAATACAAAGCACTCTCATCTTACCGAACCGTCAGCCGTTATCTTCGTGATACGGCGCTGGATAAACCCATCATTGTCATCAACGGTGTCGACGAGCTTGCCGACGAGCTGCGGCATATCGGTAACAATCTCAATCAGATCACCCGTGCAGTTAATGCCGGAATGATCTCCGCCGTAGACCTGAACGAAACAAGAGAGGAGATAAAAAAGATATGGCAATCGTTAAATTCATTACCTCGAGCTGTCCGATGAACAATATCTTTCCGTATATCACCCGTCCCAAAGCAACCGACCGAGATCTGATCGACGGTATCAACTGCACACCCGAGTCTGCACACGACGAGTTCTTGTTTGTCAAAGAGCGCTTCGGTAAAACAGACGGCAGACAGTACTACCACGTAATACAGTCCTTCGCTCCCGAAGAAAACGTCACACCCGAGCTTGCTCACGAGATCGGCATGGAGCTTGCGATGTACTTCGGCGGCTATCAGGCGGTAGTTTCAACTCACATTAACGAGGTGCACATTCACAATCACATCGTTTTCAATTCGGTGAACTTCGAAAACGGAAAGAAGTTTCACCAGTCAAGGGACGATATGCTGAAGGTGAAGGAGTACTCCAACAAGCTGTGCCGTGAGCGAGGACTCTCGGTTACCGAAGAGAAATGCACCTACGGAAGATTCCCGAAATGGAAAAAGCGTCTGTGTGCCTTTCTTGATTGGGCGCTTGAATGCAGTCCCACACCCGAGGCTTTCATCGAATGTATGGAGCGACACGGATACAGCGTTAAGTGGTATTCGGATTACAAGTATATGACCTTCACCACACCCGAAGGATATACCTGCCGTGACAACAAGCTCTTTGATGAGCGCTTTCTCAAATCCAACATCGAGCTGTACTTTGCTATGGGCGGCAGTAACGGAGCGCTGGCGGAAACGTACCGAAGCTATAAAACACCCGAGCACGATGAGGATATGAGTATGACTGTAACAACAGGGCTGATCCGAATGATCGGCGATGTTCTCTCTGCCACGCCGCCGAGAGAATCGCACACGCCAAGACAGCTTACCGAAATGGACTGGGAAGAAAAAGAGCGTCTCGAGCAGATCCTCGGACGCAAGATATCCCCTCAGGCGTTCGTCTGCTACTGTACCAAAGAAGAGTACGAGCAGGCAAACGGCTTGGGTTATGGAATGTATATGTAATGAACGGAGAAATTGAATGAAGAAAAAAGTGATTTATGAAAATGAATGCAATCCCGTATGGAGTCATACGGAGAGCGTTGAATTCAGAACACCCGATGATAGCACAAACGATCCTCGCTTTGCTGTGAAGAAGCTTAGCGGGATCATTTTTTATTTGACGGAAGAAAAGCTGATCCGTGAACGCATCCACGTGATCGACGGCTCGGATTACACTGTGCGAAGTGAGTTCAATCGTTGTAATACCGTGAGCTTTGACGGCTTGATCAAACGGCTGATCGAAGCGGAGATTTCGATTCGTTACAAAAATGTTTCGTAATTTCCGGCTAAAGTCGCTGGACTTTGAAATCGATTGGGAGTATCCTGTTGGTGCGGAAACTATATACCGCACCACACCTCTCAATCGGTTTGACTTGCATGAAGGAGGTAACAAATGAAGTCAAACCAACCAAACAAAATTACGGCGCTGTACTGCCGCCTCAGTAAGGACGATCTTCTAAAGGGCGATAGTTACAGTATCCAAAACCAACGCTCAATGCTAACCGACTACGCCAACAAAAATGGTTTCATAAACACGCAAGTATTCATTGATGACGGCTACTCGGGCGCGAACTACGACCGTCCCGGCTTTCAGGAAATGTTTGAGATGATGGAGCAGGGGCAGATCGCTACGCTCATTACCAAAGATCTATCACGCCTCGGAAGAAACTATATCGAAACAGGAATGTATATCGAGACCATCTTCCCAAGGCTCGGTGTTCGGTATATTGCCATCGCCGACGGTGTCGATACTGCTTACAATATGGGCGACGATATTATGCCGTTCAAGAATCTCTTCAATGAATATCACGTAAAAGAAACGAGCAAGAAGGTGCGTATGGCATTTCAGGCAATGGCGCGTCGCGGAGAACGCCTTGCTACAAGAGCGCCCTACGGTTACAAAAAGGATCCAGATAATCCGAAGAAGATCATCGTGGACGAAGCATCGGCGGCAGTAGTCAGACACATATTTGAGCTTTGCATCGCAGGTAAAGGTCCGAGTCAGATCGCACGTCAGCTTGAAAGCGAGCAGATCTATACACCTACCATGTACGAGTTCATGGAAACAGGTGTAAGACTCACAGGCTTCAATGAAGAAATGCCCTATCGATGAACACCCGATACGGTATCAAGTATTCTGGAACGTGAAGACTATATCGGTAACACTGTTAACTGCCGATATACAAGACTGTCCTACAAGGACAAGCGGCGTGTGGAACGTCCCGAAAGTGAGCATATGCGAGTAGAGCATTCACACGAGGCGATCATCGACGATGAAACGTGGCGGCTCGTCCAAAAGCTCCGTGCCAACAAACGCAGACCCAAGAAGATGGACGGACTTGACAAATACTCGGGACTGCTATTCTGTGAGGACTGCGGTTCAAAGATGTATTTTGTCAGAGGACGCACTATCAAGCCCGAAGCCTTCTGCTTCGTATGCAGTAGGTACCATAAGCACAACACTGTGGATAAATGTACACCGCATACGATACGTGTGGGAGTCCTGGATGAGATCGTACTTGCGGAGCTGAACCGAGCGATCCGTTACGCAAGATCAAACAAGGAGCAGTTCATCCAAGCAGCAGTGCAAAAAAGCACCGCCCAAGCCCGAAAGGAGCTGGCGGCGCTTCAGGGTGAGTACAACACGCTGATGAATCGTAAAAATGTGCTGAGTACACTATTCAAGCGTCTCTACGAGGACAACGTGATCGGGCGAATCAACGACGAGCAGTTCCGAATCCTTTCCTCCGATTACAACGAGGAACAGGCTGACATCAAGGACAAGCTTCCCGTACTTGAACGGCAGATGGAAGCACTAAAGGATCAGACAAACGGAGCCGAGCAGTTCGTCACCATCGCAAAGAAGTACACGCACATCACTGAGCTGACACCGGAGATACTCAATACGATGATCGAGAAGATCGTCATCGGAGAACGGGAAAGCAAGCACACAAAGAAAGCTGTCAAGCAAAGAATCCGCATCCTCTTCAAAGGCTTCGGCGAACTCGACGATCTTATGTGCGTATAACGGCAAAAGTCCCACCAAAAGCAATAGGAGATATGGATTTCTCCATATCTCCTATGCCCCGAACAACTACTTATGGGATAACATCCCTATTCGTAGCCACCCGAGGGTGCTCTTTTTATATCACTGCTTTGCGCCGTACTTAGCGAGGTATGCGTGCATATCTGCGATAAGTGCAGGATCAGCGCCTGTTTCTTCAAGGTATGCGATAATATCAAGAACTGTGATGATGGGATATACGGGGAAGCCGTATGTTTCCTTGATTTCCTGAATTGCGGAGATCTCGTTCTGACCACGCTCCATACGGTCAACCATTACGATTGCCGCTGTAACCTTGGAATCCTTAACAGTGCTGAGAATGTCCATGCTTTCTCTGATAGCTGTGCCTGCTGTGATAACGTCTTCAACGATAACGATCTCTTCACCCTGCTGAGGCTGGTAACCTACGAAAATACCGCCTTCGCCGTGGTCCTTAACTTCTTTTCTGTTGAAGAAGAAGGGGAGATCAAGACCCTCGTTTGCAAGAGCAACAGATGCAGAAACGGCAATGGAAATGCCCTTGTAAGCAGGTCCGTAAAGAACGGAATTCTTGTTTGCGATCTTTTCATTATAAACAGCTGCATAGAACTTACCCATTTCGCAGATCTGCTTACCTGTGCGGATCTTACCTGCGTTGAAGAAATAAGGTGTTTCTCTGCCGCTCTTTGTGATGAACTTGCCAAACTGAAGCACGTCAGCGCCCATCAAAAATTCAATAAACTCTTTCTTATAGCTCATAATATACCTCCATAAAAACCTTAAGGTTCAAATTTTTCAAAAATAGGAATGAGACCTTCGCCGAGGGCTTCGTGATAAACTGCTTTGTTTCTCAGCGTCCAGCTGACGCCCTGTATTTTCCATAACTTACGGCAAAGTACGTTACTTATATTCTTTCTGTCGCTGAATTTATAAGCGATAAAATCGGGGCGGGTGAGAAAATTCTCAAGCATAAACGTTAAAACAAAATCAACCAATTTACCCATTCCGCTTGTGCTCTTCAAAAAGTTCTGCGCAAGCTGACCTCTGCACACGTTGGGACGATTTTTGCGAAGCCACATAAGGCATCGGGGATCAAAGCTTTCAACGCAATACAGCCCCTTATAATTATCAAGCAGCCTAAAGGTTGCCTCGCAAAGCTTTGCGGCATTCCCTCCTGCGGTTTTCAGCTCAACTATGAGAGGAGCCTTTCCGTTAAACATACAAAGAACATCTCGGAAAAGCGGGATAGTTTCATCTGTTCCTTCAAGATTATATCTTGAAAGATCACGTGTTGTCAAGTGCTCTATCTTGCCCTTCTGCCCTGTTGTTCTGTCCAAGGTGCTATCGTGAATAACAGCAACCTCTCCATCACGAAGAAGATGCACATCAAGCTCAATTCCATAGCCCTTTTGAAGCGCAAGATAAAATGCATGAAGGCTGTTTTCGGGAATATGCGGCTTATTATGCAAGCCTCTGTGGGCATAGGACCATTTGTGAAGCCTTGAAAGCGCAGGATGCTTTGTTCTTCCTCGGAGAGAGAGGATATACAAAAGAGCCAGCAACACAATAACAGTAATTATAATAACCAAAGCTATCATTTTATTTAACCTCAGTCTTCAACATCAAAGGCTTCAATGCCTCTTTTTGCTTCGATCTTATTATCACCATGGCGAACAAAGCTCATTGTTATATAAGAGAGCGCAACGAAGATAGCTGCATATGGAAACAGCATTTTATAGCTGACATTGCGCATAAGGAATCCTGCAACAATGGGAGTGATGATCTGCGCCGACATACTGAATGTATAGTAAAATCCTGTGAATTTACCAACATCTCCGCCTTTACACATTTCAACCACCATAGGAAGACTGTTTACATTGATAGATGCCCACGCCACGCCCACAAGCACAAACAGCGCAAGGAGAATGGGAGAGAATTTGTCAGAAATAAGTGTATAAATAAAAGCAACGAAGAAACAAGATGCCAGAAGAGCAACGCCGAATTTAATAGTGCGTCGGCGTCCGATATGGCTGGCAACTATGCCTACAGGAATATAGCTGATAATAGCGCCTGCTGTTGCAACTGTGAGGCAAGTTGTGGCATTGCCGAGAGTCATATTCCAAACCTGCATAGCATATGTACTGAACCAGGTGGTTACAGCGTTATAGCCGATGAACCACAGCGCTATGGAAAGAAGCATAAAAGCCAAACTTCTCTTTACAGGGCGAGGAAGCGCCTGCTTACTTCCCTTGCTTTCTTCAACCACCGCATCTTCGGGATGAAGCGCCTCATATGCTGCCTGCTGACGAGCTAGCTGAGGCTCGTTTACAAATGTCATAACAATGAAAAGAGCGATCAGCATTATTGAGCCAACTATTATAAACAGAGGAAGCACATCAACATGCTCTCCGTCGGGGCTCTTTGGGGAATATATAACGCTTGTGACAATAAGATAAATAATTCCGCCGATTGCGCCCATCAGATTAATAATAGCGTTTGCTTTACTGCGAAGAGGCTTAGGCGTTACATCGGGCATAAGAGCAACTGCAGGGCTGCGGAATGTGCCCATTGTTATAAGAAGCAATCCCAGAATCACAATAAAAGCTATGATCTTAGCCTGAGACGGAGCAGCCGCATAGCTGTTATCAAGAAGGGGAAGCCCCATCATAAGAATAACTGCAACTATTGTGCCTCGAAGGATAAAGGGTCTGCGTCGGCCCAGGGGATTTTTACTTTTATCGGAAATCGTTCCGAAAAGGGGGAGCAACAACAGGGCAAGAACATTGTCCGCCGCCATAATTGCGCCTGAAATAGTTTCATTAATGCTAAAAGTTCTTGTTAGGATAAGGGGAACCAGATTGTCGTACATCTGCCAAAAAGCAGAAATCGCAAGGAACGCAAAGCCGATAAGCACGGTACGTTTTGTGTTCAATTTCATTGGTTTATTCTCCTGTCAGATTTTTTACATTATAATCCATTGTCCTAATTATAACTTATTTTTGTTATTTTGTCTATCAAAGTTTACATAATTATTATATATAAGAGCAAAAAAATAAAAATGCAAAAAAATCAGAAAAGGTACTTGACAAGACAATCCTATTATGATATAATCCTGCTGTTCACCAAAGACAGCAGGTTTCGGTAAAAGCTAAAAGCTATCCTGCCGAGGAGACAGGCATAAATGATTATGTAGTCTTTTTTCGGCGCGCCGGAAAAAGACTTTTTCTATTTTTGGTGTCGACAATTCTTACAAGGAGGAAATTAAAATGCCCAGTATTAAGGTTCTTGAACAGAAGAAGGCCATTGTTGCAGATCTCGCTGAAAAGATGGGTCGTGCAGTATCCGGTGTTCTCGTAAAGTATCAGGGTATTACTGTTGAAGATGATACAAAGCTGCGTGCAGCGCTTCGTAAGGCAGGCGTTGAGTATACAGTTATCAAGAATTCTCTTATCGGCCGTGCAGCTGACGAAGTTGGCCTCGGCGCAATTAAGAGTGAGCTTGAAGGTATGAACGCACTCGCAATCAGCTTCGACGATGCAGTTGCTCCTGCAAAGATCCTCAAGGAATATGCAGACAAGATCGAGTCTTTCGAGATTCGTGGCGGTTTCCTTGAAGGCGCAGTAGTTCCTGCTTCAGTAGTAAACGAGCTTGCAGAGATTCCTTCCAAGGAAGTTCTTATCGCAAGAATGCTCGGTTCCCTTCAGGGTCCCCTTTCCGGACTCGCAGTTGCCCTTCAGGCAATTATCGACAAGAGCGGAGAAGCAGTTCCCGCTACAGAGGAAGCTCCTGCTGAGGAAGCTCCCGCAGCTGAGTAATTCAGCATAAAAAAATTATTTTAAAAATTATCTAAATTCGGAGGATATTGAAAATGGCTAACGAAAAGACTGTTGCTATTCTTGAAGAAATCAAAGCTCTTACAATTCTTGAGCTTGCTGACCTTGTTAAGGCTATCGAAGAGGAGTTCGGCGTATCCGCTGCTCCCGTAGCTGTTGCTGTTGCTGGTGGCGCTCCCGCTGCTGCTGCTGAAGAAAAGACTGAGTTCGACGTAGAGCTCACAAACTTCGGTGCTAAGAAGCTCGACGTAATCAAGGTTGTTCGTGAGCTTACAGGTCTCGGCCTTAAGGAAGCTAAGGAAATGGTTGAGGG
>JAZQUP010000014.1:0-3398 GCA_045631345.1 Candidatus Avispirillum sp. | reverse complement strand
CTCTCGGTCGGATCTGTAGTTTAAGATTCAAGTAATTTCAGCTCTACGGGCTAAAAACTCCTCTCAGGAGTTTTTGTCACTGCTATGCGATGTGACCGCCCTTTCGAATCCATCTTTTTGCCCCGTACAAATAAAAAAACCTCTTCACTAGAAGTGGTTTTTTTGGTGGGGGAAGATGAGTTCTTCAGCAATAAAGGTTTCGCCGAAATTAATTTCGGCGCTCTCGGTCGGATCTGTAGTTTAGGTTTCGAGTAACTGCAGCTCTACGGGCTAAAAACAGCCATTTAGGCTGTTTTAGTCGCGCCTACGGCATGCGACCGCCCTTTCGAATCCATCTTTTTGCCCCGTACAAATAAAAAAACCACTTCATTTGAAGTGGTTTTTTTGGTGGGGGAAGATGGATTCGAACCATCGAAGTCACTGACAACAGATTTACAGTCTGCCCCCTTTGGCCGCTCGGGAATTCCCCCTTATTAAGTTGGGATCCCGATTTCTCGGAATCCCTTGGAGCTGGTGGACGGACTCGAACCCCCGACCTGCTGATTACAAATCAGCTGCTCTACCAACTGAGCTACACCAGCGTTCATCACGCTCAGTTATTATAGCAAAACATTTTTCATTTGTCAACACTATTTTTATATTTTTTAAAAGTTTTTTATTTATTGGTATTTGTTGAAACGGTAAGATCATTTTCTTATGTTGACATGGTTCGTGCATATTTGATATAATTAACACATACAAACTAGTGGAGGGCTGAAATGAGAAAGAAGATACTCATTATATACACGGGTGGAACTATTGGAATGAACAAATCCGAAAACGGATATGCTCCGCAGCAGGGATTTTTACAGAGTTTGCTCGAAAAAATGCCCGTCCTTCATAATGAAGAAATGCCTGGATGGGAGCTTTTGGAACTGGATCCTTTGCTTGACTCTTCTAATATGACTGTAGTGGAATGGAATCTAATTGGCAGTATTATAGAAAAGCATTATCATGGCTTTGACGGATTTGTTATCCTCCATGGAACTGACACTATGGCATACACAGCTTCTGCTCTTTCTTTCTCTCTTGAAAATCTTGACAAGCCCGTTATTATAACAGGTTCTCAGATTCCTCTGTTTGAGATTAGAAATGACGGACTTGATAATTTGCTCACATCTATGCTGATTGCCGCTGAAGGCAAGATTCGTGAGGTTGCTCTTTGTTTTTCATCCATGCTTCTTCGTGGCAACAGATGCTCCAAGCTGAGCACATCTGATCTTCACGCTTTCTATTCACCAAACTATCCTGCTTTGGCTGAGATTGGTACCAAGATCAGCTATAATCAGATGATCCCTAAAATAAGCAGCACAAAGCCATTCAGGGTTCAGCCGCTCAAAAAGATTCCTATTGGAATCATTAAGGTTTTCCCCGGCATACAGTTTGAGCTTTTTGAGGAAATAATGAGCGAGTCTCTTCGTGGCATTGTTCTTGAAACGTTTGGCGCAGGAAATATTCCCGGATCATCCGATGCTATTTTACCAATAGTCAAAAAGGCACACGAAAACGGAACAGTTCTTGTTATATGCTCCCAGTGTCCCAAAGGCTCCGTTTCTCTCGGTACATACGAAACAAGTGCGGCTTTAAAGAAAGCAGGCGCTGTTTGCGCATATGATATGACAACTGAGGCGGCTGTTGCAAAGCTTTATTATCTTTTCAGCTGTGGTTATGATGCAGAAACCGTTAAGGCAAAAATGGAAGAAAATCTTCGTGGCGAGCTTAGTAACTGGTAATTTGATAAACAAAAAGCACCCTATGGGTGCTTTTTTGATTATTGATATTTTTTCTGCCAGCCCTTGAAGCTGATAAGGCACAGAGCTGTGCCGAGGATGCCGATCACGATCCAGGTGATAATAGTGAAGCCCCAGCCAAGGCGTTCTGAAATGAAAGCAATGCCATAAGTGGAAATTGCGCTTCCGATATAGGTGCAGGAATTTATAACGCCTGATGCTGTTGAAACATTGCCATATTTTTTGAAATATGCGGGTATCATACAAACCAGCAGATAGTTGACGCCGTGCATACAACCTGTAAGCAACGCTGAAAACAGCACGGAGAACGCAACAAATCTTCCTGAGAGGAAATATATGCCTACTGCAGATATTGCGCCAACACCAAAAACTATACAAGCGCACCAAACGGGATTTGTGAAATGACGCAGATACAATCTTGAGGTCAGCTTTATGCAAAGCATACTGAATATGGGAAGAACAACGCCTGTGAGAATAGAAATGATATTGCTCAGGCTATAAACATCGGAAATATATGTGGGCATCCATGTGGTAACGCCATCACGAAGCATTCCCTGCAGAATAATTGCCGCCATTATGCAAAGCATAATAGGAGTGAAAAGAACACTATTATTACGGCTCTTTTCAACTGTTTTAGCCTTAGGTGCAGAGCAGGGAACATCATATGAATATTTGCTCCAGAATAAAAGCATAATTACAGCGCAGGTGGAAGAGAAGAAGAAAACGCCCCTCCAGCCTGTGATTGAAATTATCAGGGGAGATATGAGATAAACTGCGATAGTGCCCAGCGAGCTTCCGTATAGAACCTTTGTTGTAACCTTTTTATAGTCTTCGGCAGATAAAAGGGCAGACATAAGGCGCACTATGGGAGGCCACATAAAGCTTTGTGCAAAGCCGTTTATGCACCAGATGAAAAGCATTTGCTGCGGGGATTGGCAAACTCCGATTAGGATATTCATAGAGCTTGTGATGATAAGTCCTATTGACACAAGCTTTTTGGGGGAGAATTTATCTCCAAGTATTCCGCTTACAATTTGGCCAGCTCCGTATGTGATAAAGCTTCCTGTAAGCGCCATAGAAAGAGCGCTTCGCAAAAATCCTGTATTTTGTTCAATTTCTGAAACGATTGCGCCGAAATTTATTCTTGTTATGTAGCTCACCATATAGGTCAGCGTGAAGAGGATCATCAATCGGCGGATGTCCTTTTTTTCGGTTAATTGTATATTCAATTTTTTGCTCCGATATATTTTGATGGTTTATTATAGCACAAATTCTGATTATAAACAAGAATTTGTTTTGAGTGAAATTGTTTGTATATGCTCACGGTGAAATCAAAGGCTTATGCCTTTGGTGAAATATTTTTTCTAAAGCAAAATGCGAAATTAAATTCACCTACCACCGCAGCGATCTCACCCGAGCAAAGCGAGGATTTCACATTGAGTAGCAATAATTCACCCACCCTAAAGGGTGGTTTTTTTGGTGGGGGAAGATGGATTATTCAGCAATAAAGGTTTCGCCGAAATTCATTTCGGCGCTCTCGGTCGGATCTGTAGTTTAAGATTCAAGTAATTTCAGCTCTACGGGCTAAAAACTCCTCTCAGGAGTTTT
>JAZQUP010000013.1:0-158032 GCA_045631345.1 Candidatus Avispirillum sp. | reverse complement strand
TCTAGCGTGACAGGCTAGCGCTCTAACCAACTGAGCTACCGGGCCGTATGGTGGAAACAATAGGGCTCGAACCTATGACCCTCTGCTTGTAAGGCAGATGCTCTCCCAACTGAGCTATGCTTCCATTTTGTTTGCCGTGTTCCTTACGACTTCGTTATTATAGCAAACCATATTTAGTTTGTCAACACATTTTTTCAACTTTTTTAAATCTTTTTTTATGTTTGTGAATATGCCCAATTTTATTTATTCCAGCGCGCTCCTCTTTCACGTTTTGCCCTAAAAAAGTCACGGAGAAGGGCAGAACATTCCTCGCCTAAAACTCCTGATATTATTTCAGGCTTATGATTAACGGGAAAATCTGTAACATTTATCATTGAGCCCATTGCTCCTGATTTTGCATCAAACGCCCCAAAAACAACTTTTTCTATTCTTGCATTGATAATAGCGCCTGCGCACATAAGGCAGGGTTCAAGAGTAACATATAATTCGCAATCCTTAAGATGCCAACCTCCCAGCTTTTTGCAAGCTTCTCTTATGGCAGATGTTTCTGCATGAGCTGTTGCATCTTTTTCAGTTTCACGTCCGTTTCCGCAGGCGGCAATTATTTCTCCGTTTTTAACAACAACGGCTCCAACAGGAACTTCATCATATTCAGCGCATTCTTTTGCTTTTTCAATTGCAACTCTCATAAACTCTTCATATCTGTCCATTGTGGCACCTCCTTAAACGGTTTCTTTTAGTATATCTCACCTAGTCCAAAATGTCAACTTACTTGAAAGTGCTTTGTTCATATGATATACTTATATAACAGTAAACTATTGGAGCAGATTATGTTATACGATACAGTCATATTTGATTTGGATGGAACCTTGCTGAATACTTTGCCTGATCTTCACAGCGCTGTGAACTATGCTTTAATTCAAAGCGGATATCCCGAGCGTTCTTTAGAGGAGGTCAGAGCTTTTGTAGGAAACGGAATTCTCAATCTTATTAAAAGAGCAGTTCCTTTTGAAACTGCTGAAGAAGATATGCTTTCTGTTTTTGATTGCTTTAAGTCTTATTATAAGGATCATTCAAATGATCAGACGGCTGCATATGAGGGCATAAACGAGCTTATTGCACGTCTCAAGGAGAGTGATATAAAGCTTGGAGTGGTTTCAAACAAGGCTCAGTTTGCGGTGGGTGATATAATGGATCATTATTTCAACGGGCTTTTTGATGTAACCTATGGCGAATGTGAGGGCATTCCCCGCAAGCCTGCTCCTGATAGAGTTTTTGAGGCAATAGAAGCTCTTGGTGGCAAAAAGGTGCTGTATGTGGGCGATTCTGAGGTTGACGTGGAAACTGCAAAAAATGCAGGTCTTGATTCTGCTATGGTAACATGGGGGTTTAGATCTGTGGCAGAGCTTCAGGCTGCAGGCGCAACAGTATTTGCTGACACAGCAGAGCAATTATATAGAATTATCACAGGAGAATAATATGCATATACCTTCAGCTGAAACTAAAGATATAGAGGTTCTTTCCTTTGAAGAAGCAATGATAAATTCGGGGAGAGAGGACTATAACAGGGAAAAATGGATATACATTCCCGATTTCTATTCGGAGTATAGATATATCCTTGGCACACGTGGCCGTCGCCCCCTTATTTGTATAGGTATAAATCCTTCAACTGCGGAGCCTGATAATCTTGATAACACATTGAAAAGCGTTGAGAGAATAGCGCATTACAATGATTATGATAGCTTTATAATGTTCAATGTATATGCTCAAAGAGCAACAGATCCCGATCATATGGAGCGAGAACTTAATCGCAGAATGCACGAAGAAAATATGAAGGCTTTTGAATATGTGCTTTCAATTTCTGAGGATCAGCCGTCAATTTGGGCGGCTTGGGGCACTATTATTGAAAAGAGGGCATATCTTCCCGAGTGTGTACTTGATATGATACGACTTGGTGAAAAATACGGAGCAAAGTGGTTCACAGCAGGCGCACGCTCACGTAAGGCAGGACATCCTCATCATCCGCTGTATTTAAAAAAGGATTCTGTTCTTGATGAGTTTGATGCGGAAGAGTACATAATAACATTAAAAGAAAGAATGAAAAAATGACAGAGGATTATAAAAGCCGAATAGAAAAGCTGAGCGCTCTTATAAAGGAAAGCAAGAGAATCGTATTTTTCGGAGGAGCAGGAGTCAGCACAGAAAGCGGGGTTAAGGATTATCGCAGTGAGGATGGTCTGTATAATACCGTAAAAGAATATGGGGTTTCTCCTGAAACTATATTGAGCCATTCCTTTATGTTTGAGCATAGCGATGTTTTCTATGATTTTTATTATAAATATTTCCTGGCAGAAAAGATTTTGCCAAATGCTGCTCATTATGCGCTTGCAAGGCTTGAGGAGCAGGGAAGGATCAGCGCAGTTATAACCCAGAATATTGACGGACTTCATCAAGCCGCAGGAAGTAAAAAGGTTTTTGAGCTTCACGGCACAACATCCTGTCATTATTGCGTACGATGCAAGTCCAATTATCCCACGGAGGCGGTAGCGGCGTTAAAGGGTGAGATTCCTTATTGCGAAAAATGTGGTGGATTTATTCGTCCCGATGTAGTGATGTATCAGGAGTCTTTGAAGGAAAAAACTGTTATGGGGGCAATAAATGCCATATCAGAAGCAGATCTTCTTATAATAGGAGGAACAAGTCTTGCAGTTTATCCTGCGGCATCATATATCGGGTATTATAAAGGCAAGAATATAGTGCTTATAAACAAAGGGAAAACTGCATATGATGAAAATGCCCATCTTATTTTCAGAGAGAGTATCGGTCAGGTGCTTTCAACTTCAGTTGATTTATCTGAATGAAGTTTTTTGTTAAAAATGTTTAAAAATATTCACAAATTATTGCATTCAATAAGTCATTGTGCTATACTGTGCTTAGTAAATCCCGAAAGGAGTCAGTTTGTATGACATACGACGAAAGAAAAGCGCAGGTTAAGTCCTATCTTGGCAAGATAGTGGATGTTGAGATTGATCGTCCCATAGGTTTTGTATATCAGAAGCAGGGCTATAGTCTTTCCTATGATATAAACTATGGATATATCCCCGGCGTCATTGGTGGTGACGGAGAGTTTCTTGATGTGTATCTTCTTGGTGTTCACGAACCGGTTGAAAGATATACAGCAAAGATCATCGGAATTGTTCATCGTCGTGATGATGTAGAGGATAAGCTTGTTGCTGCTCCTGAAGGAAAGCACTATACAAAAGAGGATATGGAGCATAGGATCTATTTCCAGGAAAGATATTATGATTCTTATGTAGAGCCGCTTGAATACTAAAAAATAGAACTCCTGCAAGATTTGCAGGAGTTTTTATCAAACAAGAATTTGTAATATAGCGTTTTTATCGACCTTTTTAAAAAAAGGTCGCGGGTTATCAGGGCAGAGCCCTGATACGTGCTCCGCAGAGCACGGAATACCTATTACACAGTGGTAATCCAAGAGGCGTAGCTTCTTGGTCGCTCTCCGCAGAGAGCGAAACACCTAAGATTGTTTATCGTGGTATAAAACATTTTTTGATAATCATACAAGTTTGTGCTAATGAAGGGAGTAATATGAAAAAGAAAAGATTATTCTTTGGTTTGGGATTTGCAGCAGTTTTTATATTGATGATCATATGGGTGATTTGGGCAAATACAGCATTGGAATTGAATAAAATAACAGTTGAAAACCCAAAAATTCCCCAAGCATTTGATGGATACATAATAGCACACGTTTCCGATTTGCATAATGACGAGATCGGAGAGGGAAATGAAACAATTATTAATATGTTAAGGGAAACAAATCCCGATATGATTGCTATGACGGGAGATATTGTAGATTCAATAAAGTCGGGCGAAGATGTTGCCTATGATTTTATAAAAAAAGCAGCTGAGATAGCGCCTTGTTATTATGTAACGGGAAATCATGAGCCCAGATCGGCTGAAAAATTTGCAATCCTTAAAGATAAATTGAATGAATTTGGGGTGGTTTTTCTTCACAACGAGAAGGTCGCTCTTGAATTGAACCAGGAAAAAATCACCGTTGCAGGCATAGGTGGAGCTTATACCAACATAGACAATTTGGATGATACACTTAAAAAACTTATCGAAGGAGAAGATAACTATACTATACTTTTGGCTCACAGACCTGATTTCTTTGATGAGTATGTAAAAAGCGGTTCAGATCTGGTGCTGGGTGGTCATGCACACGGAGGACAGTTCAGATTGCCTTTTGTCGGCGGACTATATGCTCCCGGTCAAGGCTTCCTTCCGGAATATGACAGTGGTATATACACTGAGGGAAGCACAAGTATGATTGTTAGCCGAGGAATAGGCAACAGCGCCTTTCCCATAAGGTTCAATAATCGTCCCGAGATAATTCTTGTAGAGTTGAAATGTAAAGACCTTTCCTAAAAACAAAAAAGCCCCTATGGGCTAAAACACATTATAAAAAAGAAATAACCCTTGACCGATACCGTTTCTCTTCCGATACGATCAAGGGTTATTTCTGTTCACTCTTTGTATCTAACATCATTTGAGTATCCTACCTTTCTCCAACTTTAATTTTACAGAGGTTTTTTACATTGGTTTCAACCGCCGGTAATTGTTCAAAAGCTTTCATTTACTATGGTTTACTTGAAATCTATATAAATTAAAACTTTTATGAAAACACAACAATCACACTTTTTCAACTTCCAACTATCTGACTAAGGTTGCTATTTTAACGGATGACTTTTTAATAGCTTTTGAAAAATTATCTGATCAAAACCTTTGTTTTCACTTAGTACATTGGTTTGTACCTTCCTTTTAAGAATTAAACCTGTTAAGTGTTTTTAGTACATTGGTTTGTACCTTCCTTTCTGTGTCTTAAGTATATCACAAAGAAATATAGAAATCAAGATGGAATTTTGTACAAAATTAACAAAAATATTTTATTTAAAATACGAATTGACATTAGCATAACTTTTTTGATATAATATTTATGTTGGGTGCTTTAATTGTACCCATTTTTTATTTTAACTTTGCTATTGTTGACAAATCAACGTTTGATTGGTATAATAAACAATGTTGAAAAATCAACATTAGGGAGGTCCATAATGATAAGCAGATATGAAAGATTGTCATTTTCTATAGCGGAAATTCATAGATATTTGCATTCAATTGCAGCAGATGAAATGGTAAAATACGGATTGAAAGGTCCCTATGCTATATATTTGCTCACTTTATTCAGATATGACAAAGGAATAACCGCAGCTGAGATTTGCGATATAACTTATAGAAATAAAGCCGATGTTTCCAGAGCTATAACCTCAATGGAGGAAAAGGGACTTATTCGACGTGAGGGAGCAAACTATCGTGCCAAACTATACCTTACCGAAGAGGGAAAGAAGATAGCTGTTAATTTGGGAGAGCGAGTAAAAGTTGCAGTTGAGATTGGCGGAAAAGGATTAACAGAGGAGCAAAAAGAGTCTATGTATTTTGCAATGGATGTTATTGCTGAGAATTTGCGCAATGTAAGCGTAAAAGGGCTTCCCGATAAAAAGAATTCTTGATTAAAATATCCTGACATAAAAGAAAGGTTGTATATTTGTATGTATAGATTTAATTGTGACTATCTTGAAGGCGCGCATCCTTGTATATTAGAAAGATTGATTGAAACAAATCTTGAGCAAACATCATCATACGGATCAGATGAATATTGCGAAAGCGCAAGAGAAAAGATAAGAAAAGCTTGTAAATGTGAAAATGCAAAGGTGTTTTTTCTTGTTGGAGGAACGCAGGCTAATTATACTGTGATAGATTCGCTTATTAAGAATTATGAGGGAATTCTTGCAGCAGATACGGGACATATAAGCGTGCATGAAGCAGGCGCCATTGAATTTTCAGGGCATAAGGTTCTCACTATACCTGCAGTTGACGGCAAAGTGGATGTTGCAATGGCTAAGAAATATCTTGAGAGTTTTTATGCTGACCCCACATATACTCATATGGTGCGTCCCGGAGCTATTTACATTTCTCATCCTTCAGAGTATGGCACATTGTATACCAGAGAAGAATTAAAGGGATTGAGAGCGCTTTGCGATGAATATTCAATGAAATTATATCTTGATGGAGCCCGTCTTGGATATGGTCTTGCATCAGAAACAACAGATGTTGGATTGCCTGAAATTGCAGAGTATTGTCATGCTTTTTATATTGGTGGAACTAAAGTAGGAGCGCTTTTCGGCGAGGCTGTCGTATTTACACAGGAAGACGACGGAAAATGCTTTTTCACAGAAATGAAGCAGCATGGTGCTCTTTTAGCAAAGGGAAGAATACTGGGATTGCAGTTTGATACTTTGTTTACAGATGATCTTTATATGAAGATAGGAAAGCATGCAGTTGATCTTGCAATGAAAATAAAGAAGGCTTTTCTGGATAAAGGCTATAAAATCTATCTTGAGTCTTATACCAATCAGCAATTTTTCGTAATGCCTAATCATAAACTTAAAGAGCTGCTTGAGAAGGTAGTAATAGATAATTGGGGTCCCTTAGATGAAAGTAACAGTCTTGTGCGTGTAACAACAAGCTGGGCAACAACAGAAGAATCAGTTGAATATCTTATTTCTTTGTTATAATAACTGAATTATAAAGCTAAAAAAGGATGCCGTATAAACGGCATCCTTTTTGTAATATATAAAACTTTATTTGTTTTTCTTATATTCTCCCGGGCTGACTCCGTATTTTTCTTTAAAGCAACGAGAAAAGTAGTTGGCGTCGGTATATCCGCATTTTTCAGAAATTTCGCTTATGGAATATGGTGTGCCCTTAAGCATAATTGCAGCATAGTCAAGACGGAGTGCGCTGATATATTCATTGCAGGTAATACCTGTTTCTGTTTTAAATTTTCTGCAGAAATACGATTTGTTATAGCCAAATTGTTGCGCCAGGTCAGAAATGGATATATCTTCTGTAAAATGAGTGTCAAGGTAGTCAAGCACTTCTGTGAATCTGTGGTCTGTGTGTTTGGGAGAAAGACCGGGCTCTGTATTAACGTAACCCTCTATCAATCTTGTCATCAGCATCAGAATCGCTGCATCAACTCTGAGCGCAGTTGTTGTAGTATTATTTTCATATGCTTCAACTATTTTATCAAGAATCATATTGATGCTTTCATCGCAAATATGGTTCTTAAAAAGCATTTGTCTGAAAAGCAGAGGTTTAAAATAATTTTGACCGTAATATCTGTTGTTCATAAGGTGGCCAAGTTCAAACATAATACATGTATAATGAACCTCTTTGTTAAAAGTTGAGGCAGTATGTATTTCTTTTGAGTTGATTAGGGCCACTTCATTTTCTTTAACTGTGAATTCATTATTGCCGCAGGTAACAGTCATTTCGCCTTTGTCAACTCGCAAAAGCTCAATTCTGTCGTGCCAATGAAGGGGAAAACAGTGGACATACGGAGGTTTTATAAATCTCAGAACTGCCGCTGCTGCACGGTCATAATTGACGTTTTGAAGTTCTTTAAAGCTGTTTTGCATAACATCACCATAAAAAGTCAAAATAATGCTACTTTAGGGCATTATTTGGTATTGAAATATCATAATTTTAGTGTATCATAAAAGTATAATCAATGCAATACAAACGGAGGTAAAAATTTATGTATGTAGGCGTATGCGTTAATCATTCATGGGATAGGGATATTGAAAAGCAGTTTTCTGACATCGTGGCAAACGGATTTCATCATTGCCAGATAGTTTCCTGGATTCCCGGAAAATGGACAGATGAAGAAGCTGCTAAAATCAAGGAAGCTTCTGAAAAGCTTGGTGTTGAAGTAACAGCATTCTGGTGCGGATGGGAAGGTCCTTGCGTTTGGAACTTCTATGAAGGTCAGCAGACACTTGGTCTTGTTCCCCCCGAGTATCGTGAAATGAGAATCAAGAACCTTTGCGATGGCGCTGATTTTGCCCTCAAGTTTGGTGTTAAGGACGTTGTAACACATATGGGCTTTATCCCCGAGAATCCCAATGATCCTATTTATGCAGGTTTCATTGAGGCAGTTAAAGCAGTTGCAGAGCATCTTAAGGCAAACGGTCAGAATCTTTTGTTTGAAACAGGTCAGGAAACTCCTGTTGCAATGCTTCGTGCATTTGAAGATGTTGGAACAGATAACCTTGGCGTAAATTTTGACACAGGCAACGTTATTCTTTATGGCAAGGCTAACCCCGTTGATGCTATTGACGTTATTGGTAAGTATATAAAGAACATTCACGCAAAGGATGGTCTTTATCCCACAGATGGTCGTAACCTTGGCGAAGAGGTTAAGATCGGAACAGGTAAAGCAAACCTTCCCGAGTTTTTGCGCAAGATGAATTCTATCGGCTATAACGGTCCTGTAATTATTGAGCGTGAAATTTCAGGTGAACAGCAGAACATTGACATTCTTGAAGCAAAGGCGCTTCTTGAAAGCGTTATTGCAGAATTTTAAGGAGAAAGATTTATGTTGAAAGTAGCAGTTCTTGGCACAGGCGGTATCAGCGGTGCACATATTCCCGGATGGCTCAGACTTCCTGAGGTTGAGCTTGTAGCAATTTGTGATGTTCAGCCTGACAGAATGGAAAGATTTGCAGGCACAGGCGCAAGACAGTATACAGACGCTGAAGAAATGTTTGCAAATGAAGAAATTGACATTCTTGATATTTGTCTTCCCACATTCCTTCATGCTGAGTATTCAATCAAGGCTATGGAGCGTGGCATCAACGTTATTTGCGAAAAGCCTATCTCTCTTAAAAAGGAAGATGTTAAGAGAGTTTACGAAACAGCAGAGAAGAATAATGTTAAGTTTATGATAGCTCATGTTCTTCGTTTCTGGCCTGAATATGTAGTTCTTAAAGATGCTATTGATAATGGAACATATGGCAAGCTTCTTTGCGGTCATATGAATCGTCTTGGAGGCACACCCGGTTGGAGCTGGGAAAACTGGATGAAGAAGGAAGAATGCAGCGGTCTTGTTCCTTTTGACCTTCATATTCATGACCTTGACTATCTTGTATATACACTTGGCAAGCCCTCTAATTGCATCACTCATCGTGCTCGCTTTGAGGATCATGATATTATCAATGCAACATATGAATTTGAAAACGGCCTGTTTATCACAGCAGACTCTTGCTGGTATAACGGTCCTTGCCCCTTCACAGCAGACTATCGTATGTCCTTTGAAAAGGCTGTTATGGAGTTTAAGGATGGCAAGCTTACAATATTCCCTGTAGGCGGCGCTGCTTTTGAAGTTAAGAGCGGCGAGGCTGATGCTGAAGGCGAATGCATCAACCTTCCTGCAACAGATGCTTATTTTGAAGAAATCCGCTATTTCACAGATTGCGTTCTTCAGAACAAAGCTGCAGATGTTGTTAAGCCCGAAGAGCTTGAAACAGTTCTCGATCTTCTTAAGAAGTTTTAATTAAATAAAAAATCTTGCATCAACCGATGCAAGATTTTTTTTGCTTATTTGTCAATTTCATTAAAGTATTCTTCAAAATCAACAACAATATTTTCAACTCTGGATTTTTCTGCAGCGAAAACTATAGAGTGGTTGTAGTAGGATTCCATAATATCAGGGATGTTATTGCCTTTGCAATCTGTGTTGAAATATTGATGAACAGTATTAATTATGCCTTGATCTCCGCCTCCGTGACCTCCTGCAATATCGTTAGATCCGGTTGCATCAATATGTTCCTCCCTGTTGTCCTGATAATAATAAACTGAAATGGGAGTCTGAGAGTCAAGTGCAGCATGCAGCTCGCCTTTGGTTCCCATAATATGAATATGTCTGCCTCCACGATTAAAAGCATTCATTGTAAAAGTAACAGTAATGTCATCCTCAAAAAGCATATTGACGGTTTGATGATCCACAACGTCGTTGTCGCATTTGAAAACGCATTTGCCGTACATTGTTTCCTTGATAGCCTTTTCAACAAGCTCATCTGTATAATGATATGTTTTAGTACAAGTGCTTCTGAACCAAGCATTATCTTTGTCATCATAATAAAGCTTAACTGCATTGAATTCACACTTTTCAGCGTGTGGGCAATCCTGATAGCAATATTCAGGCGATCCATCCGGAGCATTGTCACGTTTGAAATATGAAAGTGTTCCAAAGGATTGAACTTTTTTGCATTTTTTGCCCAGCAACCATTGGAGAATATCAATATCATGGCAGGATTTTTGAAGCAGCATATTTGAGCTTCGGCCTTCATTTCCCCAGTTTCCGCGAACGAAGCTGTGGCTCTGATGGATTATGCCAACGCATTCTTCGTGGTTGATAGACATAATTCTGCCAAGCTTGCCGGTGTCTATGATATTCTTAATAACATTGAATATAGGTGTGTAGCGGAGCACAGTGCAAATAACAACGCGAACTCCTTTTTCTTTTGCTGAATGAGCTATTTGTTTACATTCTTCCTGAGTAGGAGCAATAGGCTTTTCCAGCATAAGGTCATATCCCAGTTCAATTGCCTTCATTGCAGGTGCGAAATGATCTCTGTCCATGGTGCATATGAGAGCCATATCTGCAATCTTTCCCTTGGCAAGCAACGGTTTCCAGTCGGTGAAGCACATATCGTCGGGGATATTGTGTAAGTTGCGAACGTGGTTTCTTCTGTCATCAAGAGGCTCAGCAACTGCAATAACACGGAATTTTTCAGGTATTTGCTCCATAATATTTGTGTATGTGATGCCTCTGTTTCCGCCACCGATAAGAATAACATCAAGAGTTTTCATAGCTTAGTCCTTTCGTATATAAATAAGGCGTTGTATGTTCAATTATCCTATCAGCATATCAATTCCTGATTGCAGTGTATCTGCATCAAGTGCGCCACGTCCGTAAGCCACAAGATATCCCTCAGCATCAATAAAATATGTTACGGGGATGGAATTCACTCCATAAGCAGCAGCTCCGTTGCTTTCAGTGTCAAAATAAACAGGGAAGGTATAGCCTTGGCCGTCAATAAAGTTTTGAGCAGTATCTATTGTTTCTCTGTTTCCGTCTGTGAGGTTTACCATCATAAAGGTTATTTCATCGCCGTATTCCTTATATGCCTCTTCAAAATCAGGCATTTCAGATTTGCAAGGACCGCACCAGCTTGCCCAGAAATTAAGAACAACAGGCTTTCCCTTCATATCAGAAAGTTTTATTTTGTTTCCGTTTTTGTCAACAACAGCGAAGTCGGGAGCAAGTTCTTTTGGCACTTCTGTTTCGTCAGAGGTAGATTCGTCATAAGTTGATTCAGGCTGCTCGGTTGATGTGTTTTCATTGAAATGCTTTGTGATAACAATAGCGCCAATTCCTAAAATGATTGTAACAGCAATTAAAATAACCCAAAATTTAATTTTTGAAGACATAATAAACATCCTTTGATTGATTGATAATTCATTATATCATATAAGCGGGAAGAATTCCATAGCAATCGTGTAGGAAAATTGTTTTTTTAAAGTGATTTTGAAGCAATTACGTCAAAAAAAGCAAAAATATCGGATAAATTCTGCATTTGTCAATATTATGGCAAGAAAGAATTAAATTGAAAATTTCTTTTGATAAAACAATATAATCCAACTTGCCAAAAAACGTTGAAACACCTGTGAAATAAGGAGATTTTGCAATTTTAGATATTGTGGTCGTTAAAACTTAGGCAAGAGACTATAATACTGGTTGACGTATATAAATAATAGCGATTGAGACATCGTTGCGAAAAAGAAAAAATCTTGCATAAAATGCAAGATTTTTTTATTATTTTTTTGATTTGGATTTTGAACTGCTGGTTATAACTATGATCGTTATGGTAATAGAAGCGATTACCATAACGCCAATGATCATTACAAATAAAAAATCATTATTTATGAGAGGCTTTGCTGCTTCATCCGAGGCTGCAGTTGTTTCTTCCAAGTATGTTTCTGCTGCCAATCTTCTGGATTCTTCTTCGGCAGCAATTCGGCTTTCTTCTTCCTCGCGAAGTTTTTGTTCTTCAGCTAATCGCTTTGCCTCTTCCTCGGCAGCCATTCTTTCCTGCTCTGCATAAACGGTGATATTTTCAAAGAAGTCGTTTTTGTTAATATCTTCTCCAACAGTCGAGCGGTATAAGCCGAATTGGCAAGGTGAGTGCTGCTTTATATTAGCGGCGGTAGTGTTTGTTCCATTTGAACCGTTAAGCCAGGTGTTGAACCATGTATTATGTTGTGAGCTGTGACAATTAAAGCCTTCTTGAGAAACGTTAAATGCAGTTTTTCCGTTGAAGCTTTCCAGAGGAGTGTCCCAGTTCAGTATTATCTGATTTTCTTCGTAGAGATGGAGATATAGCTTGGGAGTGTTCCAAGTTCCGCAGGTAAGCACAGAATCGGGATAAGCATTTTCGTCAGCAGCAAGCTCAACCGCCTTTATCAAAGTGCCTGCGTTGAGCATATGCTGACCATGACCGTATTCTCCTTTCAAGTCGTGGCCAATGGCAACAAGAGGTTTGAAACGACGTAAGAGCATAGTTTGATATGCAATAACATCATCTTCTGTATATCCCTGAGCTTCAAGATTAGTTAGAGCGCCTTCATATGTAGTTGAGTATTTGTCAAGATAGTCGCTTATAACGGGATAATTACGAATCCCAACAGTCCACAAGCCATCAAGAAGCTCGTGGCGTCGACCGGGCTCATTTTTGTGATCTGTGAAATAAGCCACTTGAACCCTGTAGCCAAGCTCACCGGCATAGTAGGGAAGTATGCCTGCAAAGAACAGCTGCTCATCATCAGCGTGCGAGGAGAAAAGCAGAAGATCCGCTTTTTCATAAGGCGCATTCCAATTATGAACATAAGGTGGGAGCTCGCCTTCTCCAAAAGCGAAGATCTCGCAAACAGAAACTGCATCGTCAAAGGTTATTGTGATGCTGTTTGTTGCGCCTGTGAATTTGTCTGAAATGTTAGCAAAGTATTGCAGATATTTGCCTTCAAAATAGAAGCTTTCGCTGTTGGCAGTAACAGTAAAGCCCAGTGCTGTTTTTCTGAATACAATGTATAATGATTTAATATCTGATTCAGCAGAAAGCGTTATTTCTGAGAGTGTTTCAAATGTTTTGGCAGAATTGTCGTGTATGATTGAAGATATATCAGAGGGGGTCAGATCGGGTGCATAGGCAATGTCTTCTGCTGAAGCTGAATTTAATGGGATAACGGTTGCCAGCATAATTATCAGAAGCACGGCAGATACAAGCTTTTTCATAGAATAGTTTTTCCTTTGGTTATATGTGTGTATTAACACATATATAATAACACAAAAACTTGTTAAATTCAATAAATTCTGAGAATAACAGCATTTTAGCTAAAAAAGCATATGTCAAAATAAACAAAACAAGAAGCTGGTGATGGTGTAAATTGGTAGAAAATTATGTTGAGAAATTGCAAATTTGTTATTGATACGTTCACAAATATAATTTATAATGTATATTGCCTTAATTTGGGCATAAAATTTTTGAAGGAAAATGTGGAAAATGAATTATATCAAATCTTGGTTTGAAATGAGACGTTTCACTCGTCGTCGTTTGATTATTTCCTGCGTTGTTGCAATTGTATTTGCTGTTGCTGCCGGTATTTTTGCATGGTGTCCGCCCATATATTCTATTGGTTGGGGCCTGGCAATGCTTGCGGTTTTGCTTTTCCCCTTCGGCTTCACAGAAAACTTTCCCTTCCTTGCACGTACAGGTATGCTGTACGGTATAACAACTCTGTTATTCATTCTTATGCAGCAAACTATCAGCTGCGGTATACATAATTTATCCGGTCTGCTCATGTTCATGAACATCATGATAATGTATGGCCTCACATCTGTTTGCTGGTTTTTAACTGCAAATATGAAGGCAAGTGTTCTTATAGTAACCGGATTTACATATCTTGTTGCTATCGTTGACCATTTTGTTGTTCAGGCACGTAGCTTTGAGATCCAGCTTTCAGACCTTGCTTCATTTGGAACAGCAATGAGCGTTGCAGATAAATATGAGTTCGTACTTTATAACGAAACAAAGGCAGGCATCATCTGGGGTATAATCCTTGTAACATTTGTTGTTATGACGAAAATGCCCAAGTCCAAGAGAAATGTCAGACATGCGCTTTATTCTCTTGCTCCTGTAGCAATTGCGTTTGTTTGCGGCGTAATTGTATTTAACCAGGCGTTCTCAAGCGCTCTTGGTATCACAGATAAGTACTGGAAATACAGAGGCAGTGAGCTTAACGGCTTCTGGGTAAGCACAATTTATTCTGCTTCTGCAACAAGAATTGTTGAGCCTGAAGGCTATGAATCCGTTGATAGCTCCGAGGTAACACTTGAAGCTGTTCTTCAGAAGGATCCTCCCTCTGATGCAGTTGAAACACCCTCTGAAACTCCTGAAAATACTATTGGAGAAAAGAAGCCTCATGTTATCGTTATCATGAACGAAACATTCTCCGATGTGCACACTATTGCAAAGTATTTCGGAAACGAAATGCAGACCAATGTTCCTGTAACACCTTATTTTGACTCTCTCTCCAATGAGGCTTCAAATATCGTTAAGGGACATGCAATTGCTTCTGTTTACGGCGGTAACACAGCAAACTCAGAATTTGAGTTTTTAACAGGTATGTCTATGGCGTTCCTCCCCAGAAGCACAGTTGCATATAACTTCTACCTCAATGAAACAAACTCCTTCAGTATTGTAGATATTTTCAATGAAGCAGGCTATAAAACAGTTGGTATGCATCCCGAAGATCCTACAAACTGGAAAAGAAATTCCATCTATAGCTACTATGGCTTTGATGAAACATATTTCAAGCCTGATTTCGGCGAACTCACAAAGGAAACTGACTGGTACAGAGGCCATGTAAGCGATATGGCTGTTTATGATAAGATCATCAGCCTTTATGAGGGATGCAAAGAAAGCGGTGAAAGCCTCTTCACATTTGCAGTAACAATGCAGAACCATGGCGGTTATACAACAGAGGGATTTGTTCCCACTGTTAAGCTTACAGACAGAAACAAGCCCAAGGTTGATGAATATCTCTCCTGCATCAATAATTCTGATATAGCGCTCCAGCATCTTATCAGCTATTTTGAGCATCAGGATGAAGAGGTTATTATCTGCTTCTATGGCGACCATCAGCCTTCTATCTCCTATCTTGGAACAGGCTATTTCAACCTTACAGATGAGTCAAGCGAAGCTCAGCGTCTTGCTCAGTATATTGTTCCTTATATGTATTGGTCCAATAAGGATATTGAGAGCGAGGTCAGAAGCGTAACAAGCATTAACTTCCTTTCAGGTTATCTTCTTGAGCTTGCAGGTCTTGAAAAAACAGATTTTCTTGAGCTAGTAAATCAGATCAATAAAGAAATCCCTGTTCTCACAGCGGCAGGTTGGATCGATAACAGTATGCAGTTTACAGAGCTTTCATACACATCAAAGGGATTGCCCCACCAGCTTCAGCTTTATAGCTCTCTCCAGTATAATGCGCTCTTTGATACAAGCAATCAGCTTACAGGGCTGTTTACAAATTCTGTTCCTCCTGAAGAGGTGACAGACGAAACAACTGTCGGCGAATTTGTTGAAACAGAAATTGCAGAAGAGCTTGAATCAATTGTAGAAGAAATTGTAGAAACAGATCTTGCAGCATAAATAAAAAGCACTCGAAAGAGTGCTTTTTGTTTTATATGTTATTTTTATTATATATTTTCTTTACAATTTCAGCAGTTTCTTTGTCGGCTATATCGCTGAGATCCCTGTTATACTTAAGGAGTTCTCTTGCATATGTTGAGCTGATATGAAAGAACTCAGAACGTGCAGGGAGGACGACCGTATCGCAATCGGGGGAAAAATGGCGCATAATTTCGGAGAGGGAATGCTCATAGTCAAAGTCTGTTGCATTTCGTGCGCCCTTAACTATGAATTTTGCACCTGTTTCTTTCATAAGCTCAGATGAAAGAGAAGTCCACACGATAGGTTTAACATTCGGCAGATTTCTGCAGGCGCAGGAAAGTATCTCCAAGCGCTCGTCGGAAGAAAATAGCCCTTTCTTTTCACTGTTAACCATAATTGCTGCATAAACTGTGTCAAAGATCTGGGCAGCACGTTTTATAATATCAATATGTCCCAAAGTTGCGGGATCGTAGCTTCCCGGAACGATAGCAATTTTTTTCATAAATTATACCTTTTCAAGAAGTGTGATACGAACTCTTCCGTAAAGAGCAGATTTTACAACATTGAATTTTGACTGAAGCTCAGCGTCACCGCCAAAAACCTGATTTGTAACATTTTCGGGGTCGTCTGTTTTCTTAACCTTTTTGCGCTTGAACTGAGTTTCGCCGTTGTCTGTTTCGCAAACGATTTTGCCGCCAACTGCAAGCAGGTCGCCTTCAAGAATCATTTTAACAGATTCTGCAACAAAATCAGAAGCGTAGGGAGGATCAAGGAAAATTATATCGTATTTTTCTTTGCCTGCAGCAGACTTAAGAAAGGCTTTGTAGTCAACAGCTGAAACTCTTGAACGATCAAAAAGCTTCGCATTTTTTGCGTTTTTGATAACAATATCAACTGCTTCTCTTGCGCTGTCAATAAATGTGCAGGATGCTGCACCACGGCTAAGCGCTTCAAGACCAAGCTGTCCGCTGCCTGCAAAAAGGTCAAGTATATTTCTGCCTTCAAGCTCAAACTGTATCATTGAAAACAGAGCTTCTTTGGCTCTTTCTGCTGTGGGGCGTGTGTTTTCGCCCTCAAGTGTTTCTATAATCGCATTTCTCGCGCTTCCTGTGATAATTCTCATATAGTTCTCCTTAGTTATGTGGTGGGAGGGACTTTCAGAAAAGTCCCTCCCCCACGCCCCACACCGAAACCAATAGAGAGAAGAACAAAGGCTTGCTAAAAGTCCATTATTTATTAAAGTGTTTTATTATTTCATCGGCGTTTGCTTCGCTTACGCCCTTTACTTTTATTATATCCTCTTTTGAAGCATTTTTCAAGGCTTCAAGGCTTTCAAAATGAAGAAGCAGAGCTTTGGCCTTTGTGGGTCCGATCCCTTTTATTTTTTCAAGACTTGAAGTTTTAAGGGATTTAAGCTTTGCGCTGGTCATTTTGCCGACCGTGTATCTGTGAACCTCTTCCTGTATTCTGTAAACGAAGCGAAAAACCTCAGGCTCTCTTGCGATGCTCACTTCGTCGTGCTCATCTGTAATAGTTCTCGTTTTGTGATGGCTGTCCTTAACCATACCGAAAACGGGAATGTCCATTGAAAGCTCAGACATAAGCTCTTTTATAACGCCCACGTGTCCCCGTCCACCGTCAAGGAGGATCAGGTCAGGTGTTTGCGAGAATGATTCGTCTTTATCTTCAAGATTCATAAGTCGGCGCTTTATTGTTTCTGTCATAGCAGAGTAGTCATCGGGAGAATTCTGCCCTTTTATTTTGAAGGAACGATAATGGCTTTTTTTGAATCTGCCCTTTTCTATAACTATCATTCCGGCTGTTATATGCTCGCTGCCAAGATTTGAAATATCGTAAGCTTCAATTCTTTCGGGTAAAACTTCAAGATGAAGGAGGGAGGCGAGAGTCATAAGAACTCTTTCGTCAGAATCCTCTCGTTTTCGTCTTGTTTCGCTATGACGTTTTGCGTCGACCACAGCCATTTCGCAAAGGCGCTTTGCTTCGCCTCTTTGAGGTGTTCTGAGGATAACCTTTCTGCCCACTTTGCGTGAAAGATATTCTCCTGCCAACAGCTTGTCGTTCTCAGGCATTTCAAATGAGAGCAATATTTCTTTTGGAATATATTCTCTCAGGCTGTATAGGTTTACGATAAAAGAAAGAAAAGGGGATTCCTCTTCTTCGCCTGAAACTCCTGTGATCTCATCTGCTCCGAACATAAAATGCTCGCTGTCGGAAATAGTGCCGTTTCTTATATACAAAACTGCGGCGCAATCGCATCCCTCGTGAGTTGACAGAGCGATTATGTCGTATTCTGTGTCAGGGCCAAGATCTGTTTTTTGATTTTGCCCAAGCTTTGAAAGCGAGGTCAGAGAATCACGAAGCCTTGCTGCTTCCTCAAAGCGTTCTTCTTCTGCTGCAGAAAGCATTCTTTCGGTCAGCTGCTTTTTAACCTCACTTGTGTTGCCCTTGAGCATTTCCTTTGCGCAGGATATAATGGCATTGTAATCTTCTTTTGTAACATCACCTGCGCAAACGCCGCAGCATCGTCCCAGCTGCTTGTAAACACAGGGGCGACCTTTGCCAATATCTCTGGGGAATCTGCGCTTGCAGGAGGGAACTCCCAAGGTGCGTTCAATAGTTTTTATAATATTATTTATTGTGGAAGTGCTTGAATAGGGACCATAATATGTTCCGTCTTCTGTTCTTCGTCTGGTCATAAGGATGCGTGGATAGTCTTCATTTGTCACCTTGATGTAAGGATAACTTTTAGCATCCTTCAGCAATATATTATATTTGGGAGTGTATTGCTTAATAAGATTATTTTCAAGAATAAGCGCTTCAAACTCTGTGTCGCATGTGATGTAACGAAAGTCACGCACATTTCCTGCCATACGAGTTGTTTTTGCATCGTGGCTTCCATGGAAATATTGGCTGACACGATTTTTAAGAGCTCTTGATTTGCCAACGTAAATAACCTTTCCGTCGGCATTTTCCATTATATAAACTCCGGGCGTTTTTGGAAGAAGGGAAGCCTTTTCCCTGAGATATTTAAGAGTTTTTTCATCTTGCATAGAGCGGCCTCCTTTCTCACTTGAAAACATTTTTCTAAAAATAAGCAAAAAGCCGCCTATATAGGCGGCTGCTTCAATTTTAATAATTATTCGTTGAAGCCTGTGTCAATCAGAGCAGCGAGGCCCTCAATTGCTTCTTCTTCGTCTGCACCGTCAGCGATGATAGTGATAGACATACCCTTTACGATTCCAAGAGAGAGTACACCGAGAAGGCTCTTACCGTTTATACGGCGATCTTCTCTTTCAACCCAAATGGAGCTTCTAAAGGAATTTGCTTTCTGAATAAAAAATGTAGCAGGTCTTGCGTGGAGACCAACACTATTCTTTATAGTAACTTCGCGTGATATCATATTCGATACTCCCGAAAAAATATTTTTGCCGCTTCAAAATGGACAAGTGGCTTATTTACTCAGTAATTATAGCAAAAGAGTAGAGCAAAATCAAGTGTTTTTTAGTATTTTTTAAATTTTTGCCCCAATATTGAAAAAATAAAGCTCAAATATAGTTTTTTTGTCCATATTATATACTAATATTGTAGAAAAAGTTATCAAAGGTAAAAAAGTCCTTGACACAAAAGTTCGTGTGTGATAGAATTATACGGTCAAAAACGTTGACGGAGACAGTAACTTCAGGGATAGCCAAAGCGAATCGGGGGTGGTGTGAGCCCGATGCTTGAAATGAATGTGAAGATCACTCCTGAGTTGCGAGGCGAAAATTATATGCAGTAGCCTTTGCCGGAGCCCAACCGTTATAATGGGCGCATATGATCGTATGCAGGTGGTATAGCAGGTTTTCCTGTCCTAGCGGACGGGATTTTTTTATTTTCAGGAGAAAAATAAAAACGAAGAGATCTAACTCTTATTTGCTATCCTTCATACATCGAAAATATACTTTTTATAGGAGAAAATAAAATGTACAAGAAGGTACCGACCGACCTTAATTTTGTTGCCAGAGAAGCTGAAACTCTTGCTTTCTGGAAAGAAAACAGAATTTTTGAAACCAGTCTTGAAAGACGTAAGGGTCAGAAGAATTACACATTCTATGATGGCCCTCCTACAGCTAACGGTAAGCCTCACATCGGCCACGTTCTCACAAGAGTTATCAAGGATATGATTCCTCGTTATCATGCAATGAAGGGCTGTGATGTTCCTCGTAAAGCCGGATGGGACACACACGGTCTTCCTGTTGAGCTTGAGGTTGAAAAGCTTCTGGGCATCAATGGCAAGGATCAGATCGAGGAATATGGAATTGCTCCCTTTATTGATAAGTGTAAGGAATCTGTTTGGAAGTATAAGGGAATGTGGGAGTCCTTCTCCGA
Organism: Candidatus Avispirillum sp.; assembly: GCA_045631345.1. Taxonomy (GTDB): domain Bacteria; phylum Bacillota; class Clostridia; order Oscillospirales; family CAG-272; genus Avispirillum. The sequence continues at coordinate 137,927 of JAZQUP010000013.1, read as the reverse complement.
CACAGTTGGCTTCTGGGCAGATATGGAAGATCCCTATGTAACATACCACGATTCTTATATTGAGAGTGAATGGTGGGCGCTTAAGCAGATCTGGGATAAGGGTCTTCTCTATAAGGGCCACAAGATAGTTCCTTATTGCCCCCGTTGCGGAACACCCCTTTCTTCTCACGAAGTTGCTCAGGGATATAAGGACGTTCGTGAACGTTCTGCAGTTGCTCGCTTTAAGGTTGTGGGCGAGGATGCATTCTTCCTTGCATGGACAACAACTCCCTGGACTCTTCCTTCAAACGTTGCGCTTTGCGTAAACCCCAAGGAAGAATATGTTAAGGTTCAGAGTGGCGAATACACATATTATATGGCTGCTGCTCTTTGCGATTCCGTTCTCGGAGAGGGTCAGTATGAGGTTCTTGAGAGAATGGAAGGCGCTGCTCTTGAATATAAGGAATATGAGCCTCTCTTTAAGTTTGTATCTCCCAAGAAGAAGTGCTGGTTCGTTACATGTGATGATTATGTAACTATGGGCGATGGTACAGGTATCGTTCATATTGCTCCTGCATTCGGTGAAGACGATAACAGAGTTGGTGTTAAGTATGACCTTCCTTTCGTTCAGCTTGTAAACGGCAAGGGTGAAATGACAGAGGAAACAGATTGGGCAGGCACATTCGTTAAGGATGCTGACCGTCTTGTTCTCCGTGCTCTTGAAGAAAAGGGTCTCCTTTTCAGCGCTCCTCAGTTTGAGCATAGCTATCCTTTCTGCTGGAGATGTGATACTCCCCTGATATACTACGCTCGTGAGAGCTGGTTCATTAAGATGACAGCTGTTAAGGACAGACTTATCGCTAATAACAACACAATCAACTGGATCCCTGAATCTATCGGTAAGGGTAGATTTGGTGACTGGCTTGAAAACGTTCAGGATTGGGGTCTCAGCCGTAACAGATACTGGGGTACTCCCCTTAATATCTGGGAATGCTCTTGCGGACATTTCCATGCAATCGGTTCTATTGAAGAGCTGAAGGCGCTGTCTGATAACTGCCCTGAGCAGATTGAGCTTCACCGTCCCTATATTGACGCTGTAACAATCAAGTGTTCTGAGTGTGGCGGCGAAATGAAGAGAGTTCCGGAGGTTATTGACTGCTGGTTCGACTCCGGCGCAATGCCTTTCGCTCAGCATCATTATCCCTTTGAAAACAAGGATCTCTTTGAGGCTCAGTTCCCCGCAGACTTTATTTCCGAGGCGGTTGACCAGACAAGAGGTTGGTTCTATTCACTTCTTGCTATCTCCACACTTCTCTTTGATCGCGCGCCTTATAAGAATGTAATCGTTCTTGGTCTTGTTCAGGATGAGGATGGTCAGAAGATGTCCAAGTCTAAGGGTAACGCAGTTGACCCCTTCAAGGCCCTTGAAACTCATGGTGCAGATGCTATCCGTTGGTATTTCTATACTAACTCTGCGCCTTGGCTGCCTTCCAGATTCAGCGACAGAGCTGTAACAGAAGGTCAGAGAAAGTTTATGGGTACTCTCCAGAACACATATGCATTCTGGACACTTTATGCTGAGATCGACCAGTTCAATCCTATGAACTATAAGCTTGAAGACTGCAAGCTTTCCGTTATGGATAAGTTTATTCTCTCCAAGCTCAATTCTATGGTTCGTGGTGTAGATAATAATCTTGGCGCATATAAGATTCCTGAAGCGGCTAAGTGCCTCTCTTCCTTTGTAGATGAGCTTTCCAACTGGTATGTTCGTCGCTCCCGTGAAAGATTCTGGGGAACAGAAATGACAGAGGATAAGATTGCAGCTTATATGACACTTTATACTTGCCTTGTAACAACAGCTAAGGCAGGCGCTCCTATGATTCCCTTCATGGCAGAGGATATTTATCGCAACCTGGTATGCACAGTTGATTCCGATGCTCCTATAAGCGTTCACTTCTGTGATTTCCCCCAGTACGATGAAGCTATGATCGACGAAAAGCTTGAGGACGAAATGGAATTCATTCTTGATGCAGTTGTTCTCGGCAGAAGCGCAAGAAATGCAGCTAATATCAAGAACCGTCAGCCTCTTTCTGCTATCTATGTAAAGACAGATAGAGAGGTTAGTGAATACTACAGCGAAATTGTTCGTGATGAGCTTAACGTTAAGGAAGCTCATTTCGTTCCCGATGTTTCTGCAATTTCTTCCTACAGCTTTAAGCCTCAGCTTAAAACAGTAGGTCCCAAGTACGGTAAGGTGCTTGGTAAGATCAGAGAGGCTCTTGCAAATGTTGATGGCAATGCTGCAATGGCAGAGCTTGAATCAACAGGTGCTATCCACTTTGACTTTGATGGAGCTGCAGTTGAACTCACACGTGAGGATCTTCTCATTGATGTTCAGCAGAAGGAAGGCTACTATTCTGTTTCCGATAACGGAATCACAGTAGCTCTTTGCACAATCCTCACAGAAGACCTTGTTCGTGAAGGATTCGTTCGTGAAGTTATTTCCAAGGTTCAGACAATGCGTAAGGATTCCGGCTTCGATGTTATGGATCATATCGCAGTTTCTGTTTGCGGCAGCGAAAAGCTTGCTGAAATCCTTGCCGCTGACAGCGCAACATTCTGCGAAGCAGTTCTTTGTGATAGTCTCACATATGATAAGATCGAGGGTATCTCTAAGGAATGGAATATTAACGGCGAAAAGGCTGAGATCACAGTTAAGAAGATCTGAATTATATAATATTATTGAAAGAAAAGTCCGAAAGGGCTTTTCTTTTTTTGTAATTGTAGAACAAATGTTTGAAATTTTGCTTTTGCAGAGAAAAGTTGGGCAAGTGCGGAAAATGCAAGGAATAGCAAAAAAATACGAGGAAATGAAGAGTTTGACAGAATAGAACAAACATTCGGTAAAAAAAGCTGAAAACGCTTGGGAAATAGGACGAAATTGCGAAAAAAATCTTATATTTTTTCATAAAATATATTGCAATCGGCAATTGACTATGTTAGAATATAGAAACAAGGTGGTGGAAAGTGTCACTTTTGCCACACAAAATGGTGGAAAGGGGTGGAACGAATGGAACTGTTGGGTAACTTTACTAATACTCTTGATTCAAAAAAGAGAGTAATTTTCCCTGCAAAGTTCAGAGAAGATCTGGGCGCAACCTTCGTTATCACCGTAAATGTAGACAAATGCCTTTCTGCTTATTCTCTTGAGGAATGGGAGAAGTACACAGCAAAGCTGAAGGCTCTTCCCAAAACGCAGGTTAAAGATATAACCCGTTTCATTTGCGGTATAGCAATGAAAGCCACTCCCGATAGTCAGGGAAGAGTGGGACTTTCAAAGGAGCTTATAGAATACGCTTCTATTGAAAGCGGAGTAACATTTATCGGATGCGGCGACAGAGTTGAAATATGGGATGAGCGTGTTGCTCCTTCTCCTGCAAGCTATGATGCCGACAAGGTCAACGACATCAGAGACCTTATGCTTGAATACGGCCTCTGATATAACAGGGGAGTTTAAAATTGAGTTTTTCACATTATTCAGTTATGCTTGATGAAGCGGTTTCAGCGCTTCGTCCCGAAAACGGCGGCGTGTTTGTAGACGGAACTGCAGGCGGCGGCGGACATTCTGAAGAGATTATAAAAAGATTGCCTGAAGGATCAATGCTTATAAGCCTTGATCGTGATGACAGAGCGATCACCCATTGTAAAGAGCGCCTGGGCGTTTATGGCGACAAATCAATGGTTGTAAAGAGTAACTACAGCGATTTTGAAAGAGTTCTTGATGAACTCGGTATAGAAAAGATAAACGGTATTTTGTGGGATTTGGGCGTATCCTCCGTCCAGCTTGATGAAGCCGAGCGCGGTTTTTCCTATTCTCATGAGGCGTTCCTTGATATGAGAATGGACAGAAGCTGCGGGAAGACAGCATATGATGTAGTCAACACATATGCTGAAAGCGAACTGCGCCGGATCATCAATGATTGGGGCGAGGAAAAATTCAGCGCAAGAGTTGCTTCCGCAATAGTTCGTGCAAGAGAGATTGCTCCCATAGAAACAACAACAGCTTTGGCTGATATAATTGCATCCGGTATTCCTGCCGGAGCGAGAAAAAAAGAAGCGCAGCATCCTGCTAAGCGCACATTCCAGGCGATAAGAATTGAAGTTAATGACGAACTTCGTATTATAGAACCAACCCTTGAAGCAGCTGTACGCCGACTTGCAGGCGGCGGAAGAGCAGCTGTTATAACATTTCATTCTCTTGAGGATAGAATCGCAAAGCAAACCTTTAAGAGACTTGAAAACCCTTGCACTTGTCCCCATGATTTTCCTGTTTGCGTTTGTGGTAAAAAACCACAGATAAAGGTTCTCACAAAGAAGCCTATAGTTCCCTCCGATGAGGAACTTGAAGTGAATCCTCGTTCACGAAGCGCAAAGCTCAGGGTAGCAGAAAAACTTTAATTATTATGTACGTTTAAATAAATGAAAGGCGGTCCACCAATGGCAGAAACAGTCAGAGTAACCTCAATAAGTGAAAATCCTCTCTGCACAAGACTTCAGAATAAGTTTGCGGGCAGAGGAGCTGCCAGTGCGGGTTCCAAGGCGGTTAAGGGAGCATATAATGCTTTCAAAAACTCCGGTGTGGCTGCAGCTGCCAATCCTTTTGAGGAAACAGGCGAGTTTGTTCGTGCCGGACAGACAAAGAAGGTTGCAACAGCATATAAGGCAGCAGAGGCTGTAAAGGTTGCTCCTGCAAAGTCTGCAAGAGTTGAGGCTGCATATAATCCTTCATTTGAAAAAACAACAACATTTAACAGAGAAACATATGCTAAGGCTTATGCCAGAGCTGCCGGTGTTCGTGCTGCTGCGGCTGATTTCAATGCAACAACACGTCATATACCCAAGGTTAGCCCTGCAAAAGCAAAGACAAAGAGCGTAAAGAAGGAATCAAAGATTGCTTCAGTTATAGCGTGGTTTAAGTCAGTTGCAGCCGGTGAGGGCCTAGAAGAAAGAAAGGTTAGAAGCACTCCTATCTCTAAGGGGCTTGTTCTTTCTGCAATTGTTATTGCGCTTATAGTTATTCTTATGCTTTTCAGCATTGCTCAGATCAATGAGTTTAAAAATGAGATTTCTCAGCTTGAAAGTCAGAGAACAGCTCTTCTTACTAAAATAGATGACCTTAATGTTGCAATTGATGCAAAAAACGATATTCGTGTTATTGAAGAAGAGGCAACAAGCCGTATCGGTATGGTAAAGAGCAACCAGGTTGCAACAAAATATGTTTCCATTTCCGACGGCGAAAGAGTTGAGGTTGTAGATGCTTCAGCGGAAGCTGAGGGTGAATACGGAGTGTTCGGCACACTAATGTCAGTTGTTGGAGCAAACTGGGATCACCTTATGGAATATATTAATTAATTGACTTTTACAAGGCGTGCAAAAAGCACGCCTTGTTTGGAATTTATAAAGCAGATCAAAAGTGCGTTTGTTGCCAACATATATAAGATTTTTATGGAATATATTTATATAAGCAGGGCGTAAAGTATGGAAAGGAATAGCTTTATGGCAGAAAGAAGAAAGAGAATAAGCAGGCAGATATGGTCCCGAAGCAGCGTTATCCTTATAGTGTTTGGCCTTGTGATCTGCGCAGTTATTGCCAAGCTTGCCTATTTGCAGATAGTTAATCATGAATATTATAAAGAGCTGGTTGTGAACGAGATCACTATGGAAACTGAGGTGAATCCCGAGAGAGGAACTATCTACGACAGCACAGGTAATATTCTTGCAACAAATAAAACTGTATATCTTTGTTTTATTTCTCCTCAGGATATAATTGACTATGTGGAGGAGGTAACTGCAGAGCGTGCTGAGCTTGCAGCCGAAGCTGCAGCTTCAGGCAAAGAATTTGAAGACCCCACCATGACCAAGCCCTTCAAAACTGATAAAGGCGAATATCCTGCCATGCCCATAGCGCAGGGAATATCCAGATTCCTTTCTGATACACTTGATGTTGAATACGAAACTATTCTTGAAAAAACTGCTAAAAACGGCAGACGCTATGAAGAGATCAAGGATAAGATAGATGAAGAGGATGCAAAGAAGATCAGAGAGTTTATAGAGGAAAACGATCTCACAAGAATGATCTATCTCCGCGCAGGAAGCATCAGATATTATCCTTATAATGAGCTGGCTTCTCACGTTTTAGGGCTTACAAACTCAGACGGTGTCGGAACATACGGACTTGAAGCATATTATAACAACCTGCTTGAAGGAACAAGCGGAAGATATGTAACAGCTCAGGATGCCCTTAATCACGAAATGGGCTTTGAATATGAAACATTTATTGAAGCTGAAAACGGATATAATATCGTAACTACTGTTGATACATATATTCAGTATGAACTTGAAAATCAGCTTAATGCTACTGTGAAAGAAAACCTTGCTAACAACAGAGCAACAGGAATCGTTATGAATGTTAAAACCGGTGCAATTCTTGCAATGGCAACTTCTCCCGGATTTGACTGTAATAATCCCTATGAGCTTGATGAGCTTTCGCTTGCAAAGCTTGAAAAATATGATGGCAGTGATGAGCATACAGAGGATGCTAAAAAGCTTGCCGAAAATGCCGTTAAGAGTGAAAACAAGGATCTTGATGTAGAGAGCGAAGAGTTTGCTGCAAAGGCATTAAGCTATTATAAAGACAATCATGATGAGCTGACAAGTCAGGCTTATACAAACAAAAAATATGAGCTTATATACGCAATGTGGAAAAACAAAGCGATCACAGAGCTTTATGAGCCCGGTTCAACATCAAAAATCATCACAACAGCTATGGTTTTTGAAGAAAATGTGGTAAGTCCCAGTGATATGTTCACATGCCTTGGTCAGCTTAAGGTTGAGGGTTATCCCAATCCCATCAGCTGTCACGATCATAGAGGACACGGAACTGTAACATATGCAAGAGGCTTGCAGCAATCTTGTAACCCAACTCTTATGCAGGCAGCATTCAGATTGGGCGAGGAAAAGTTCTATAACTATTTTGAAAGATTCGGATATACGAGCATAACAGGAATTGATCTTCCCGGAGAGGCGGCAGGTCTTTACAGTACATGGAATAATTTCAGCCATGTATCACTTGCAGTATATTCCTTTGGTCAGACATATAAAACAACTCCCATTCAGCAGATCGCAGCAATTGCGGCTGTTGCAAACGGAGGTTATTATGTAACTCCTCATTTCCTCAGCGAAGTAGTTGATGACGATGGTAATGTTATTGATGAATACGAAACTGATGTAAAGCGTCAGGTTGTGAGCGAAGAGGTTTGCAAAACTATCTCCGAAATACTTGAAGATGGTGTTTCAGGCGATGGCGGTGCGAAGAATGCATATGTTAAAGGATATAAGATAGCAGCCAAAACAGGTACATCTGAAAAAAGAGATATTAAGGATGCAGAGCTCAGAGTTTCATCAACAGTTGCATATGCGCCTTATGATGATCCTGAAATTGCAATTCTTGTTATGGTTGACGAGCCTATGGGCGGCGTTGTTTACGGTAGCCGAGTTGCAGCGCCTTATGTTTCAAAATTCCTTTCAAATGTTCTCCCCTATCTTGGATATGAGCCTCAGTATACAGAGGAGGAAATGGCAACCGTTGACGTTAATATTCTCAACTATTCAGGATATTCTGTATTAGGCGCAAGAGATGATATTGAAGGCAGAGGTCTTGTATGCGAGGTTGTTGGTAATGGCGACACAGTTGTCAGTCAGGTACCTGCTGAGGGAAGCACAGTAACTAAGCAGAACGGCAGAATTATTCTTTATACAGGCGAGGAAAGCGCTAAGGCAACAGTAACCGTTCCTGATGTTGAAGGAAAAACAGGTGAGGCGGCAATGAGAATTCTTGTAAATGCAGGTCTCAATGTTCGTATCAGAGGTGCAAAGGATAGCCAGAGTGCAACTGTTATTTCTCAGTCAGTAGAGGCAGGCACACAGGTTGCAAGAGGAACAGTTATAGAAATATCAATCGTACATACAGATATAACAGATGGTTAAAGGCTTTCGGAAGTTGAAACAAAAAAACATTTTAACTTCCGGAGGATAGAATGCAGTTAGCAGAACTTTTGTCAGGGCTTAAATATAACACGTTTGGAGTGAATCTCAGATGTCATGTAAAATGTGTTTCAAATGATTCGCGCACAGTAGCTTTTGGAAGCTTGTTCATATGTATAAAAGGCAGTAAGCGTGATGGGCATTTGTATGCGGAGGAAGCTATAAGGCGGGGCGCCGTTGCAGTAGTTTCCGAAAGATATATCCGAGGCGTGCCATGTATAGTTGTGAAAAGCACACGTGTTGCAGATTCGGTTATCTGGGATAATTTTTATGGCAATCCTTCACGCAAAATGAGAATGATAGCTGTTACGGGAACTAACGGAAAAACCTCAACCTCAGCTTATCTTGCTTCTGCTATGAACGAGGGCGGAATCAAAACTGCAATGATAGGAACTCTGGGGTGCTCGTTCAATGGCGAAACATTGCTTTTTGAAGGATCGGCAGTTTGCGATATACCTTCTGCAATGACCACCCCGGATCCACAGGTTCTGTATAAAATATTGTGTCAATTATATAAAAACGGAGCAGAAGCTGTGGTAATGGAGGCGTCAAGCCATTCAATCGCCCAAAGCAAGCTGTGCCCCATAAGATTTGAACTAGGTGTTTTCACTAATCTTTCTCCTGAGCATCTTGATTTTCACGAGAGCATGGAGGAGTACTATAAAACAAAGGCGTCTCTTATCAAAAGATGTAAGAGGTCAGTTGTTGGTTGCGATTGCTCATATGGCAGAAGACTATTTTCGGAATTGGGGTGCGCAGCGGTTTCCTGCGAACGCAGTGAAGCAAAATGGTTGCGGATGAGTGAGGACGGCGTATCCTACGAGATAGATATTTGCGGAGAGTCAGTTGAAATAATCTCTGCATCTCCGGGATTTTTCACCGTTGAGAATACAATGCTTGCGGCAAAGGCGGCGTATATAACAGGCGTTTCTCAGGAAAGTATAACCCGAGGCATTGGGGCAGTCCCTTATGTTTCGGGAAGAATGGAAAAGTTAAGCGAGTGCGAGGCTTTCGGATTTCATTTGTTTATTGATTATGCGCACACCCCCGATGCATTGGCATCAGCTATAAACTGCATTAAAAGTATTGCAGGAGGCAGATTTGTAACTGTGCTTTTTGGCTGTGGAGGCGACCGAGATAAAGGCAAGCGTGCGGTGATGGGAAAGGTTGCTGCTGAGCTTGCAGATAGAGTGATAATCACAAGTGATAATCCCAGAAGCGAAAAAAGAGAAGATATAGTAAGTGATATATTGTCAGGTGTTAAGAACTATAGCAATGTGAGAGTGATAGTTGATAGGCGCTCTGCCATTGAATATGCAGTTTCAACAGCGCAAAAGGAGGAGTTTGTTCTTCTCTGCGGAAAGGGCCACGAAAAATACGAGTCAGATTGCCATGGCAAGCATCCCTTCAGCGAAAGAGATATAGTTGCTGCAGCACTTTCAAGGCTTTAATTGTGTTGACCGAAGGCTTGAGGTATGGTATCATAATATTAAGTAACTAATATAAGGAACGGTAAGGAAAAATGACATCTAAAATTATTTTTGCAGCAGTTCTTGTTTTAACGTTTTTGCTCACAGTGGGAATTTCCAAAAAGCTTATTCCCATTCTTGCCAGTAAGAAAATGGGCCAGAAAATTCTTGATATAGGTCCTCGTTGGCATAAGTCCAAAGAGGGAACACCTACAATGGGTGGCCTTGCTTTTATAATTGCATCTGTTATATGCGGTATAACTGCAACTGTTGTTGTATGGGTAATAAACGGTGCGTCATCAGCGCTTCCTCTGCTTATAACTCTTGTTATGGCAACGCTTAACGGTTGTATCGGAATTATAGATGATATGGCAAAGCTTAAGAGAAAGCAGAACGAAGGTCTCACAGCGGCTCAGAAGTTTATTCTTCAGGTGCTTGTTGCAGGTCTTTATCTTCTTGCGATGTGTTTCTTCTGCGGCCTCACAACAGAGCTTTATATTCCTTTTGTAAATGTTTCACTTAATTTTGGAATTTTCTATTATGTGATTGCAATGTTTTTGCTCACAGGTGTTGTTAATGCAGTTAACCTGACAGACGGAATTGATGGACTTGCAAGCTCAATAACAGCAGTTGTTGCAGTATTCTATTCAGTTGTGGCATTCGTAGCATTTTCTAGTGAAAATGTTGCGCTCAGTATTCTGGGTGCAATAATGGCAGGATCTGCCCTTGGATTCCTTGTTTATAATTTCTATCCCGCAAGAGTGTTTATGGGTGATACAGGCTCTTTGTTCTTTGGCGGTCTTGTGGTTGGTGGAGCCTTTATTATGAACAATCCTCTCATCGTAGTAATCTGCGGAATAATGTTTATAGTTGAAACAGCATCCGTAATGCTTCAGGTTGGATATTTTAAGCTCACTCACGGCAAGCGTCTTTTCAAAATGGCACCCATTCATCATCATTTTGAAAAGTGCGGTTGGAAGGAAACAAAAATTGTTGCAGTGTTCTCAGCAGTTACATTGATTTTCTGTGTACTTGCTTGGTTTGGACTTGCAAAATAAAAGTACGGTAAAGGAGACCGGTGAAATATGAATGATCAGAAATATCATAGCGAAAAACAGAATAAAGCGCCGGTCAAAAAGCCCAACGGAGATCTGAGGCCGAAAAACAATAGCGGGGCTATTGTTCAGCTTAGCGGCAGAGCGCTTGCGCAAAAGCGCAGAGAAGATCAGTGGCGCAGGGAAGATAAAAAAATAGAGAGAGTAAGGCATGGTGTTGACCGTCCAATGTTGGCAATCATAGCAATTATTCTTGTTCTAGGAACAGTAATGGTATTTTCTGCAAGCTTTCCCAGTGCGTTGGTTGAACGTGGCGACAGTATGCACTATCTGAAAAAGCAGCTTGTATTCGTATCCTTAGGCGGAATACTTATGTATGGCTTGTCTCTTGTTCCTTATAACTTCTATAAAAAATTGACGCCTGCTATCTATATAGTTGCAATTGTGTTGCTTTTGATAGTTCTGATAATCGGAACATCTGAGGGTGTTGCTAAAAGATGGATTGCAATAGGCGGATTTACATTCCAGCCTTCTGAAGCGGCTAAAGTTGCGGTTGTTATGATGCTTGCATGGTATTTTGATAAAAACTATGATAAGCTCCACAGCGGACTTGACAGAAAGGGCCTGATAATAGATGGCGTAGTAAGACCCGGTGTGATCATGGCTATAATCTGTGGTCTGGTTCTTCTTGAAAAGCATCTTTCCGGAACAATCATTATTGCTCTGATCTCTGTTTGTGTAATCTTTCTTGGCGGCGTTCATATAGGATGGGCGGCTGCCATATACGGCGCTTGTGGTGTTGTGGCAGTTGGTGGCTTTCTGGCATTAAACCCTTATGCGCTTCAGAGAATTATAACTCATAACGATGCAAATGCAGATATTCTTGGCGAAGCTTGGCAAACAACACAGGGACTTTATGCTATAGGAAGTGGTGGGCTCCTTGGCGTCGGCCTTGGAGACAGCAGACTTAAATACAACTATGTATCCGAGCCCCAGAATGACTTTATATTTACTATCTGGTGCGAGGAAATGGGATTTATTGGAGCGCTTATAGTAGTGCTTTTGTATGCGGCATTTATCTGGAGAGGCTTTGTGATAGCAAAAAAAGCTCCCGATACATATACATCATTGGTAGCTTTCGGTATAACATGCCAGGTAGGTATTCAGGCATTCCTGAATATGATGGTTGTAACTGATCTTATTCCCAATACAGGAATTTCATTGCCCTTCTTCTCCTACGGTGGAACAGCTCTTATGGTTCTGCTGATGGAAATGGGCGTGCTTCTTTCAATATCAAGACATTCATATCAAAAGAAATAACAGGGAGGTTCATATGAGAGTATTAATGACAGGTGGCGGAACAGCAGGCCATGTAAATCCTGCGCTTGCAATTGCGAACACTATTAAAGAAAACGACCCTTCGTCAGAAATCGCATTTGTTGGAACTGACAGAGGAATTGAAAATAAGCTTGTAACCAAAGCAGGCTATGAACTCTTTCACGTAAACGTTATGGGCCTTTCCCGTAAGCTTACCTTGAAAAATATCAAGGCGGCATATCTTGCGCTTACTTCTCCTATAAAGGCAAAGAAGATCATTAAAAACTTTAAGCCTGATATAGTAATTGGAACAGGTGGATATGTTTCTTGGCCTGTAGTGAAGGCTGCAGCATCAATGGGTATTCCCACAGCGCTTCATGAGTCAAATGCTGTTCCCGGTATGGCTGTGCGTATGCTCTCCGGCGCAGTAGACAGAATTTATCTTAACTTTGAGGTTGCAGGAGAAGGAATTTCGCAGAAGGAAAAGCTTCTTGTTTGTGGTTGTCCTCTCCTTTCTCCTCCTGAGAATATAACCAAGGAAGAGGCGAGAGCGCAGCTTGGTATTCCCGAAAAGGCTATCTATGTTTTGTCCTATGGCGGAAGCATGGGCGCAGAAAAGGTTAATGAAGCAATTCTTGAGGTTATGAAAAATGTAACCGGCGCAGATGATGGTATTAAGCATACTCACGCAACCGGCGCTATTGAAAAAGATATATGCTTTGCCAAGGCTTTGGAGCTTGGATTTGATAAGGTTAATAATGTAGAGCTGGTTGAATATATTTATGATATGCCAATCCGTCTTGCTGCAGCAGATATTGTTATATGCAGAGCAGGCGCTATGACAGTTTCTGAACTGGCTATGGCAGGCAAGTGCGCTGTGTTTATTCCTTCACCTAATGTAACTGACGATCAGCAGTTTAAAAATGCATCAGTTCTTTCTGTTGAGCATGCGGCATATGTGCTTCGTGAAGATGAGAGTATGCCGGGCCGTCTCTGCGAGATCGTTTCTGAGCTTATTGAAAATGCGGATAAACGAGCAGAAATGGAAAATAAAATAAAGAGATTTGCAAAGCCCGATGCTAACAAGGTGATTTACAACGACATTCTTAAGCTTATAGAAAGATAATCGCTAAAGAGAAAGGAGTGCTGCAAATGAGCGATAATAACGAATATTATGCCGAAAAAATGCGGCGGCTCCTTGAAGCTAAAGAGAGCCGCGAAAGCGTTAAGCTTGATGATTCAAAGGGAACCGCCTCTAAGAACAGCTCAAATGTTCCTGAGGAGATAGAGGAGGATTTTTCCTTTGATGAAAAGCGCAAAGCGCCACGTCCGAAAAATTATGAAGAAAAAAGAGCTCAGGTAAAAGAAGCAGAAGCGCAGGCAAGAGCAGAAGAAAAAGGAAGAAAATATTCTAAAAAAGAAATGATTTTCACCGCTTGTCTGACAATAGCAACTGCTGTTCTTGCTATATTTTGCGTATATAATCTGTTCTTTGTTGTCAGAAGCATAAATGTTGAGGGAAATGAAAGATATACCTCTGAGCAGATTCTTGCTTCTGCTAAAATAAACGTTGGGGACAAGCTTTATTCCTTCAGCTCAAGGATTGCTGAGGACGATATAAAAATGTATTGCCCTAATGTTAAGAATATAAATGTTAAGAGAACTCCTCCCGGAAGAATAGTAATAACAGTTGAAGAAGAGGAAGCTTATTATTATGCTGACTTCTATGGTGAATTGCGGGCTATGACAAAGGACCTAAGGGTTTTGGGCGCTATAAGCGAAGCTGTAGCCGAAAATCTTATTAAACTGAAAATTCCCGAGGTAAGCCGAGCGGTCGCAGGAGAAACAGTTGCTTTCAAGGATGGCGAATGCAAATATGTTTATGAGGTAGCTCTTGCCGCTGCAGAGTCACAGCTTGTAAATCGCATTGGAACAGTTGATCTCACTAATCCCAATGATGTAATAATAACATGCGATGGTAAGTATATTTTGAATTTAAAGGAATATAAGGATAGCGCCGCAAAACTGAAAATTGCATCAAAGGTGCTTGAGGACGAGCTGTTTAATAATGATAATAAAGCAAAAATCGACTTGTCTGAGCTTTCAAACACAGGTGTGGTTATTGACAACCAGCTTGTAGTAGATTAAGAATATAAAAACGACTACACACCCGCCTAAAGAGATATTTTTAGGCGGGTGTAAAATTTAACAAAAAAGTGCCCAAAACCCCTAAAAAATATGATTTTTTGCAAAAATATAAAATTTTTTAAAAAAGTTTTGAAAAACATCTTGCAAAATTGAAAGAAACAGTATATTATTAGTATGTATTTGTATGAAATGCGGTGAAAAAACCGTGAAACATACAGGAAACATAATATGACGGAGGATTTTTAAAATGGCTTTTGAACTTGATGATAACTTTGAAAGCGGCGTCAACATAAAAGTAATCGGTGTAGGAGGCGGCGGAAACAATGCTGTAAACCGTATGATTTCCAGCAATGTTCGCGGTGTAGATTTCATCGCTATTAACACAGACAGACAGGCGCTGATTCATTCTGCAGCAACAAATAAAATTTCTATAGGCGAAAAGATCACAAAGGGTCACGGCGCAGGTAGCAACCCCGCAGTAGGTGAAAAGTCTGCTGAGGAGAGCATTGAAGAGATCAAGGATTCTCTCACAGGCGCAGATATGGTATTTATCACAACCGGTATGGGTGGTGGTACAGGTACAGGTGCAGCTCCCGTAGTAGCTAAGGTAGCTAAGGAAATGGGTATGCTCACAATCGGTATCGTAACAAAGCCCTTTGCTTTTGAAGGTAAGAAGCGTCTCACACAGGCAGAAGCAGGTATCGCTGCTCTCAGCCAGTATGTAGACTCTCTCGTTATTATCCCTAACGAGCGTCTCAAGCAGGTTTCTGATAAGCCTATCACAATGATCAATGCATTTGAGATCGCTGACGATGTACTTAGCCACGGTGTTCAGAGTATTTCTGAGCTTATCAACGTTCCCGGATATATCAACCTTGACTTTGCTGACGTAACAAGCGTTATGCAGAATGCAGGTTATGCTCACATGGGTGTTGGTTATGCAACAGGTAAGGAAAAGGCAGAGTGCGCTGCTAAGGCTGCTATCTCCAGCCCCCTTCTTGAAACATCTATTTCCGGCGCTAAGGGTATCCTTGGTAACATCACAGCTTCTCCTGACATCAGCATGGATGAGATCGACATTGCTTGTACAATGATCGCAAACGAAGCTCACGAAGATGCAACAGTTATCTGGGGTGTAGCATTCGATCCTGAAATGGAAGATGCAATGAAGGTTACAATCATTGCAACAGGATTTGAGAACAATCACGAGAAGGTTGCTCCCATCGCTTCCACTCCCATTGCTTCCAGAAAGGTTAACCCTGTTGTAGTTGAAGAGAAGCCTCAGATCGCTTCTGATGATATTACAGATGATGAGCTTGACGAGCTTCTCGGCATGCTCCAGAAGAAGGAAAAGAAGGAAGAAGCTCCTGCTCCTGCTTTCAAGCGTTACTTCTAATTAAAGAACATATTAAAACCGCCTCAAACGAGGCGGTTTTTTGTTTCTGATAATATAAAAGCCTTTGGAAATCCAAAGGCTTTTTCTATAATTTATTCTTTAATAAGGATCCATTCATTTGCATAGGGGAGGGATTCGATCCAATCACAGAACACGTGCCATTCGGGCAGCTTGTGATTTCTTCTTGCGTAGTACATATTTATAAGGTTTTCATAGTTCATTGTGCATGTGCGAGTCTGGTTATAGGATGAGGGGAGAAGCTGAATAAGGTCATCCCAATGAGCTCTTTCCTTTGTTTCAACAAACTCAAGGCGTGTTTCTTCAAGCACATTGATAACATTGTCAAGACAAGCAAGGGCTTTTTCGCTCATTCTGTCGCAGGAAAAATCTTCTCTTGCAAAGGGCTTGGAGTGGATCTTATGCATAGTGCTTGTAGAGTTTGCAACAGTTCCTACCTTATATGTATCGTATTCCTTCCACCAATAGAGAGGAGCTGTGATGTCAACAGAAACGAAAACCATACGGAGAAATTTTCTGTGGTCGTTGCCTGCAATAGCAAGGCGATGGCCAAGTCCCATATCTGCTTCGCCGAGAACAAAATTATTTTCCTCATCATAGTAGCTGTCGCTTTTTGCCCAGCTGTTAAGAGGGTTTCTTGCCCCACGGATAGCATTATCTATATTCATAACCGATGTTTTTTCTAATTTTATCATAACAACCTCATAAGTTTCATTTTCTTCATTTTAACATTTTCATAATCTGTTGTCAATGTGTATATTTGCAGCCTTATTGGCAAAAATATAACAGAAAGCTAAACTTTGAAAGGAAAGTGTCAAATGAATAACAGAGCAAAAAGAGCAGGAAATTTATATGTTGCCCTTGTGGTAATGCTTATGGCAGTTGCCATTATAGCCGCAATAGTTGGAGCAATGAGCCGATTAAGACAAAGCTCAGTTGATGTTAATGAAAGAATAAATGAAACTAGCGCTGTAGAAAATTCTGCTAAAGCAAAAGAAACAGAGCTTAAGTCTGAGGAGGTGTTCAAGCCTTCTGAAAACGAAGAAACAGCCCCTGTGGAAACTGAGACAAATGAGGTAGCTGAAAAGGTTGAATCAGAGCCTTTGCCACAGTTTATTAATCCCACCGGTGGAGCGCTTATTAAAGAGCATAGTGTTGAAGTTCCTGTTTTTTCAGTAACTATGGAGGACTACAGAACACATAACGGTATTGATATATATGTACAGAATGGCGAGCGTATCCTTGCTGCAGCGTCCGGAACTGTTAAGGAAATATGGGAGGATCCAATGATGGGTACCTGCATAAGCATTTCCCATACAGGAGGAGCAGAAACTATTTATAAAAATCTGTCGCCAGAAATTCCTGAAGGAATAGCAGTAGGGGCTCCGATTTCCGAGGGCACATTTATTGCTGTTGGCGGAGAAAGTGCGCTGATTGAGGTTTCAGAAGAACCCCATGTTCATTTTGAAATGAAGATAAACGGTGAAAGCGTTGATCCTTGTGAGTATATTGATTTTGAAAACAGCGAAGAGGTTTTTGAAGGTTAATCTGATAATTAATAGTATAAAATAAAAATCTTGCAGAGACATTTGGCTCTGCAAGATTTTTAAATATTACAAAATGTTTTTGCTAAGCTTTTTGAGCAAGGCAGAAAGCGGAATGATAAAAAGCCCCATACAAAAATTGCTTATAGCATGAATGATGTCAAATGAAAGACCTGCTGCTATCCAGGCTAAGGTCTGCTTAAAATCAAAGCCGTATAATAATGCCTGAACAGGAGCATACAAGGCGCCGAACACAAGCCCGTGAATACAGCATATAAGAGGGTAAACCACATATGCAATTGCTTTAGGCATTTTTTTTGGAAGAAGCATAGTAATTCCCCAAAGTATTGTCCACATATATAGGTAGGGAATCCACCATGTGTTAAATCCTGCAAATAATCCATTCAGAAAAACATAGATATATATGGGGAGCAAAGCCTTTTTTCTGTAAACGATGGTATAAACCATTGTGAGCAGACCAAGAATGTGAATATTGGGAGCTGCCTCCATAATTATCTTTGAGCAGAACATCAAGGTTCCCAGCATTGCATAAATGCAAAGCTCAAGTGCGGAAAGACGTCCTTTTCTTTTTGTCTTACTTTGTTTTTGTAAGCTCATAGTGCTCGCCATCGGAAATGCTTGTTGTGTCAGCTCCGCTCATAACATATTCGCCATCCTTAGTGAGGCTCCAATATGTTCCGTCAACATCGTAGTCAGCAAGTATACCATTAACCTTTTTGATGTAAAGACCATATTGTCCATCCTCGCCTTCAACAAGTGAATGAGCGAGAAGCGCTTCGCCAAGAGTTTCGGCATTTGTTTTGATAGTGAAGGTTACGGAGTTGTCTTCTGCTATAACCTCAACCTTGATGGTTTTTGCTCCTTCTCCAAATTCAGCGTCTTCTGTGTAGACAGCATCTGCCCAAGCGCCTGTAATCTTAACATTTTCAATTGCTTCGGATTGTGTTTCATTTGCAGTTGAGTCTGCAGGGGTCTCGGTGTTGGCGTTACATGCGCAGAGACTGATGAGCATGAGTATGCACATAAGCAGTGCAAGCAATTTTGTTTTCATTTTGAAAACCTCTTTTCGTATAAATTTTTGCACGAAAAGCATAAACAAAAACGCCCTTCATAAAGAAGGACGGAAAAGTTAAGAGAAGGTGATGAGAGAGAAGCGCAAAGTAAATGATGAAATTCGCCAAAACGAATTTCTACCATATCTTATAACTTCTATCTTTTATCTCTTGTCTGCAAATTCGCATAGCGATTTTGCTCCCGCCTCCTTCATTTGCCCAAGGAGTTATTGCAGTTCACAGAACGATAAGCATTCCGGCTGTAACGGTAATGGCTGTTGTCACGGATTTTCACCGCAGTTTCCTTATCCCCGACCATTTGCACTTAAAATGGCCGATTGGGGAGAAATCTCCCCCGAACTGTGTTATTCTTTTTGTACCTGAATATTATATCACGTGGATATAAAAAATTCAATAGTTTTGTTGTATATGCAAAATATACAGAAAAGAAGTGTGAAAGAGCGAAAAAACTGATTTTTTTGGCACTCGCACCTCGATTTAATAAAAAATTCACATAAAATATCAAGATTGTTATTGACAACGAGGGGGTTTAGTGGTAAATTTATAACATCATTTAGCACTCAGGCGTGCTAAGTGCTAAAAACGAAAGGGATGATACGAAGCATGAAGCTGATGGATGGAAGTCTCAGCGAAAGAAAAAAACTGATCTTGAAAGCCATCGTAGATGCTCATGTTGAAAACGGTGAGCCCGTAGGCAGTAAATATATAACTCAAAGCGGAATAGTCACCTGCTCATCTGCCACTATCAGAAATGAGATGGCAGAGCTTGAGGCAATGGGATTTCTTGAACAGCCGCATACGTCGGCTGGCAGAGTTCCAAGTGAAGCAGGATACCGTTTTTATGTAGACTCCTTGGTTGAACGCTACAGAGTCACATCAAGCGAGGTTGAAAATCTTCGTGAAGCACTCAGAGTAAAGCAGGCACAGCTTGATAATATTCTTGACAGCGCAATGCGTCTTGCGGCAAAAATGACAAACTACACAGCGCTTGCAGTTCGTCCAAGAATTTCTTCAATGACTGTGAAGAAATATGAGCTTATTCAGATTGATCCGAGGCAGCTGGTGCTTGTTATGGTAACAGCGGGCGGAGCAGTCAGAACTCAGAATCTGGTTTGCGAGGCACCTGTAACAGATGAGGCTATCAGAAAGCTTGCGGCTCTTCTTAATATGCGTCTCACAGGCATAACAGGAGATCAGATCTCACTTCCTATAATGATGGAAATGGAAAGCGTTATGGGAGAGTTTGCATTCCTTGTATCACCTGTGGTAAAGTGCATTTGCCAAACGATCAGCGCCGCATCCGGCGGAGAGCTTAAGGTTGAGGGAATGAATAAGCTGCTTGCGTATCCTGAGTTTTACGATATAGGAAAGCTTAGAGATATGCTTGCTATGTTTGAGCGAAAAGATGAGTTGGTTGGTCTGATTTCAGGAGAAACTGCTCCTATGATGCCATCCGGTGTTTCTGAAAACGGCGTTCAGGTATATATAGGAAGCGAAAATCCTGTAATTATAATGGATAGTTCTTCTCTTGTGTTCAAGCCTGTTAAGCAGGGTGACCGAACAGTTGGCGCCCTCGGAATTATAGGTCCCACAAGAATGAATTATAAAAAGGTTATTTCAATGATAGACGGCATTGCTGAAAGCGTAAGCGATATTCTCAGCGAGTCGGACAACAGAGAATAAGAAACGGAGGCAGAGATGGAAAATAAGGAAAACATCGCTGAAGAAGTAATTGAAGAAGTAGTGGAGGATGCTGCAGAAGCTCCTGCAGAAGAGCCTGCTAAAAAAGATAAGAAATCTGAAAATAAGAAGCAGAAGGCTGAAATTGAAAAGCTGAAGGCTGAGCTTGAGGAAGAAAAGGCTAAAACAAAAGAAGCTGAAGATAAATATCTTCGTTGCGCAGCCGAATATGATAACTTCCGCCGCCGCAGCCAGAAAGAGCGTGAGAGTATCTACTCTGATGCTAAGGCTGACGCAATTAAAGAATTGCTTCCTATGATAGACAATCTGCAGAGAGCAACAGGATATACAGAGGCAGATAAGGTTGCAGAGGGCGTTTCAATGATCCTCGGCACATTGCCCGATGTTCTTTCAAAGATGGGTATTGAAGCTTACGGAGAGCCCGGAGAGCAGTTTGATCCCAATATCCACAATGCTGTTATGCATGAAGAAAATCCCGAAAAGGGAGAAAACGAGATCGCTGCTGTATTCCAGCAGGGCTATCGTATGGGTGATAAGATCATCCGCTATGCAATGGTAACCGTTGCAAACTAAGTAAACAAAAATCTAATTTTTATATATTTTGGAGGAAAACAAAATGGCTAAGATTATCGGTATAGATTTAGGTACAACAAACTCCTGCGTTGCAGTTTTTGAGGGCGGCGAGCCCGTAGTAATTCCCAATCCCGAAGGAGCAAGAACAACACCTTCTGTTGTTGCATTCTCTAAGGATGGCGAAAGAATGGTTGGTCAGGTTGCAAAGCGTCAGAGCATCACAAACCCTGATCGTACAGTTATGAGTATCAAGAGAGAGATGGGTTCTTCTTATAAGGTTGCAATTGACGGCAAGAACTTCACTCCTCAGGAAATTTCCGCAATGATCCTGCAGAAGCTTAAGAGCGATGCAGAAGCATATCTTGGTTGCCCTGTAACTCAGGCAGTTATCACAGTTCCTGCATACTTCTCTGATGCACAGCGTCAGGCAACAAAGGACGCAGGTAAGATCGCAGGTCTTGAGGTTCTCAGAATTATCAACGAGCCCACAGCTGCAGCTCTTGCATATGGCGCTGATCAGGATAAGGACCAGAAGGTTATGATCTATGACCTTGGCGGCGGTACATTCGACGTTTCCGTTCTTGAAATTTCTGACGACGGCGTATTTGAAGTTCTTGCAACAGCAGGTAACAACAAGCTGGGTGGTGACGACTTCGACCAGAGAATTATGGACTGGATCGCAGAAACATTTATGCGTGAAAACGGTGGCATTGACCTCCGTAAGGATAAGATGGCTCTCCAGCGTCTTAAGGAAGCTGCAGAGAAGGCTAAGATTGAGCTTTCCGGCGTTGCAACATCCAATATCAACCTTCCCTTTATCACAGCTGATGCAACAGGTCCTAAGCACTTTGATGCAACTCTTACAAGAGCTAAGTTCAATGAGCTTACAGCAGACCTTGTAGAAAAGACAATCGCTCCCACAAAGCAGGCTCTCGCTGATGCAGGCCTTTCTCCCAGCCAGATCGATAAGGTTCTCCTTGTTGGTGGTTCCACAAGAATTCCTGCAGTTCAGGAAGCAGTTAAGAACTATGTTGGTAAGGAACCCTTCAAGGGCATCAACCCTGATGAATGCGTAGCTATCGGTGCTGCAATTCAGGGCGGTGTTCTTGGCGGCGACGTTAAGGACCTTCTCCTTCTCGACGTAACACCCCTTTCTCTCGGTATTGAAACTCTCGGTGGTGTATTTAACCGTATCATTGACAGAAACACAACAATTCCCGTAAAGAAGAGCCAGGTATATTCCACAGCTGCTGACGGACAGACATCTGTTGAGGTTCACGTTCTTCAGGGTGAAAGAGAAATGGCTGCAGGTAACACAACTCTCGGTCGCTTCAGCCTTGACGGAATCGCTCCCGCTCCCCGTGGTGTTCCTCAGATTGAGGTTACATTTGATATTGACGCAAACGGTATCGTAAATGTAACAGCTAAGGATAAGGGCACAGGTAAGGAACAGCACATCACAATCACATCCAGCACAAATATGTCTGATGCTGATATTGAGCGTGCAGTTAAGGATGCTGAAAAGTTTGCTGAAGAGGATAAGAAGCAGAAGGAAGCTGTTGAAACAAAGAACAGAGCTGAAACAATGATCTTCCAGAGCGAAAAGACACTTGCTGATATTGGCGATAAGGTTTCCGAAGCTGACCAGGCTGATGTTAAGGCTGCGATCGAAAAGCTTAAGGAAACAGTTAACGGTGGCGACACAGAAGCTATCAAGGCTGATACAGAAGCTCTTGAAAAGGCATTCTATGCTCTCAGCGAAAAGCTTTATCAGCAGAGCGGCGCAGCCGGAGCGCAGGGCTTTGATCCCAACGCTGCAAACGGTGCAGGCGCTTCTTCCGACGGCACATACTATAGTGCTGACTACGAAGATAACAGCGATAAATAATAGCAGAGAAACGGACTGCTCATCAAACAGATGGGCAGTCCTAAACTGCGTTTTTTCGGATAAACTAATAAACCGGAGTAGTTATGGCAGATAAAAAAGATTTTTATGAGGTGCTGGGGCTTGATAAATCAGCATCCGATGATGAAATAAAAAAAGCATATAGAAAGCTTGCAAAAAAATATCATCCTGATATGAACCCCGGAGATAAGGAAGCGGAAGCTAATTTTAAGGATGTTAACGAAGCTTATGATGTTCTTTCCGATGCTGATAAGAAGGCTAAGTATGATCAGTATGGTCATGCGGCATTTGATCCTTCTGCAGGCGGATATGGCGGAGGCTTCGGAGGATTTGGCGGCGGATTTGACGGATTTGATATTTCCGATATATTCTCAAGCTTTTTCGGCGGTGGCGCAGGAGGAGCAAGAACACGTAATGGCCCTGTAAGAGGTGACGATGTTGGTGTTCGTGTAAATCTCTCGTTTGAAGAAGCTGTGTTTGGCGTTAAGAAGGATGTTTCATATCAGAGAGTTCAGAAATGTTCGGATTGTAACGGTAGTGGCGCAGCAAAGGGTACAAGCGCAAAAACTTGTCCTGATTGCGGTGGACGTGGTCAGGTGAATGTAAATCAGAGAACTCCCTTTGGTATGATGCAGACAACACGCACTTGCGATAAGTGCCGTGGAACAGGTAAGTTTATAGAAACACCTTGTAAGAGCTGTCGTGGCGGCGGATTTGTGAGAGCAACAAAGAAGCTTTCGGTAAATATTCCCGCAGGTATTGACGATGGCCAGAGAATTTCTCTCAGAGGTGAGGGTAGCGAAGGCAGAAACGGTGGTCCCAACGGAGATCTTATCATTTCTGTAAATGTTCGTCCTCACGCATTCTATGAACGTGACGGATATGATGTTTATTGCGATGTTCCCGTAACATTTGTAGATGCAACTCTTGGCGCAAAAATAAAGATCCCTACACTTTATGGTGATGAGGAGCTTGATATTCCCGAAGGAACTCAGACAGGAACAACCTTCACTCTCAGAGGCAAGGGTATTCAGGTCGTTAATTCCAAGAATAAGGGTAATATGTATGTGAACATAAATGTTGAAGTTCCCAAAGGACTCAACAGTAAGCAGAAGGATATTCTCCGTCAGTTTGATGAAGCTTGCGGTAGAACGAACCACGCTAAAAAAGATAGCTTTATGAAAAAATTCTTCAAAAAGGATTAAACAAGATGGATAGCTGGATTCAGATTAAGGCGACTGCCGATAATAAATATTTAAACGATCTTTGCGCTGTAATGGGGATGGTTGATAATTCTCTTATGATTGAGGATTATTCTGATGTTGAGAGAGATCTTGACGGAGTTTACGGCGATCTTATAGATGAGGAGCTTCTTGCTCGTGACAGGACAGTTGCATCTGTTTCTGTATTCATTGCAGCAGAGAAGAGCCCTGCAGAGTCTGAGGGATTTATCCGTCAGCGCTTTGCTGATCTTGGTATTCCTGCAACAGTTGAGTGTGTTGGTGTGAACGAAGAAGACTGGGCAGATTCCTGGAAGCAGTATTATAAGCCTATTAAAACAGGAAATAGAATAGTTATCGTTCCTGTTTGGGAAAAGTATGAAAAGGCTGAGGAAGAGCTTGTTGTGCTTATGGATCCCGGTATGGCATTCGGCACAGGAACTCACGAAACAACTCGTCTTTGCGCAGCGCTTCTTGAGAAGTATATAACTCCCGGAGATAAAATGCTTGACGTTGGATGTGGTAGTGGTATTCTTGCGATTTGCGCTGCAAAGCTGGGTGCAGGCGATTGCTTTGCCTGTGATATTGACCCCGTTTCCGTTCGTATTGCAAATGAGAATGCTGAGATCAATGAAACTCCTAATGTAAAGGCTGAGGTTTCAGATCTTCTTCGTCAGGTGCCTAAGATCGATGGCGGATATGACATCTGCTGCGCAAACATCGTAGCTGACGTTATTATCAGAATGGCTCCCGATGTTTCTGCATATCTTGCAGACGATGCTTATCTCATTGTTTCAGGCATCATCACAGAAAGAGCAGAAGAGGTTGTTGAAGCTCTTGATAAAGCAGGTCTTAAGCTCCACGATGAGCTCCGTGAAAACGGCTGGTTTGCAGGCGTTGTAGTTAAGAAGTAATATAAAAACGGTTGGCTTTAAATAGCCAACCGTTTTGTTGTTTTGCTAAAAAAGAAACGCACACCTTTGGGTGTGCGTTTTTTGTAATTAGAGAAGTGCGTTCTTGATATCCTCAGCAATATCTGTCTTTTCCCAAGCGATGCCCAGATCCTCACGACCCATATGTCCGTAAGCAGCAAGCTGCTTGTAGATGGGGCTGCGGAGGTTGAAGCGGCTGATGATAGATGCGGGACGCATATCAACATTTGCGCTGATGTAGTCAGCAATAGCAGATTCAGAAACCTTACCTGTGCCGAATGTGTCGATCATAAGAGAAACGGGCTGAGCAACGCCGATAGCGTATGCAAGCTGAACCTCGCACTTGGAAGCAACACCGGAAGCAACGATGTTCTTAGCGATGTATCTTGCCATGTAAGCTGCGGAACGGTCAACCTTTGTGGGGTCCTTGCCGGAGAATGCGCCGCCGCCGTGACGAGCGTATCCGCCGTATGTGTCAACGATGATCTTTCTGCCTGTGAGACCTGTATCACCTGCGGGACCACCGATAACGAAACGACCTGTGGGGTTAACGTGGATGATTGTTTCGTCATCCATCATATAGCCTGCAATAGGAAGAATAACGTGCTTTTTGATGTCTTCTCTGATCTGCTCAAGAGTAACCTCGGCGTCATGCTGTGTGGAAACAACAACTGTATCAACACGAACGGGCTTGTCACCCTCGTATTCAACTGTAACCTGGGTCTTACCATCGGGACGGAGATAAGAGAGAGTGCCGTTCTTTCTGACTTCAGTAAGCAGCATAGCCATCTTGTGAGCAAGAGAAATGGGGAGGGGCATAAGCTCGGGAGTTTCGTCGCAAGCAAACCCGAACATCATACCCTGGTCGCCGGCGCCTGTGTCGGCGTCTGTTTCGCCTGCCTTAGCTTCAGCGGAGAGATCAACGCCCATTGCAATGTCAGGGCTCTGCTCGTGAATAGAGCTGAGAACGCCGCATGTGTCGCAGTCAAAACCGTATTTAGCACGGTCGTAACCAATTTCACGAACTGTTTCGCGAACGATTGTGGGAATATCAACATAAGCTGTTGTGGTAATCTCGCCCATAACGTTTACAAGACCTGTTGTAGCGAATGTTTCGCAAGCAACTCTTGCAGCAGGGTCTTCTGCGAGGATGGCATCAAGCACAGCGTCGGAGATTTTATCACAGATTTTATCAGGATGTCCTTCAGTTACGGACTCAGAAGTGAAAAGCTTTTTCATTTTTTGTCACCTTTCTTAAAGTTGTATTTTTTCAATGCAGTAAGATTGATTTTTGTTGATTTTGTGGTTGTGTTCTGAGGAGGATCAATGTCGTCCTCAAGTGTAGGCTCAGGAACAGGTGTATCACGATCTATAAGAACAAGATGAGGATCAACTATATTCTCAAGAGGCGGATCTGTTTTGTAAAACTCTGTATGAACCGGATGATTTTTGTGGCGGAGTCTTTTTTCTATATGCTGTTTGAAGAGCACATAAACAACCGCAGTTGCAGGTACGCCAAGAAGCATGCCTGTAAATCCGAAATATCCTCCGCATATGGTGATTGCTATAATAACCCACAGAGCGCTTGTTCCGATTGAATCGCCAAGAATTTTAGGACCGATAACATTTCCGTCAAGCTGCTGAATGATGAGGATTATAATTATAAACCAAAGTGCTTTTGCCGGAGATGCTATGAATATAATGAAGGCGCTTGGGATTGCTCCGATAAACGGACCGAAGAACGGAATGATGTTTGTAACACCAACGATAACGGAAACAAGAGGAGCATAGGGGATTTTGAAAATCAGGAGCACAACAAAAGTGAGCACTCCGATTATGATAGAATCAAGTATTTTACCGATAAGGAATCCGCCGAATGTTTTGTGAGTGAATCTTCCCAGGCGAATAACGTTGAGGTAATTTTTTCTGTTCAGAATGGCATTAAGGATCTTTTTGATCTGTGCGATAAGAGTTTCCTTTGAAGCAAGGAAGTAAACTGCGATAATTATACCGATAAGCAGATTTTTAACTCCGCCAACAAGCTTTCCGCCATAGTTGATTAAATAATTAGCTCCAACGGTAAGTGCAGAATAAGAGTAAGTGAGAATTCTTTCAAAGCTGAATGATATATCATATGCGCTAAGCAATTCTGTCAATGTGGAATATTGAGTTCCCACAAGCTTTTCGGAATGATTCTTAACAAGATTGTCTGCAATAGCTTGAATATTTCTGATATAAGTGTTAAGCTGACTTCCCAGCTCTTCGTAGCTTTCAATTATCTGAGGTATAACAGCATAAAGCATAACAGCTATAAGCGCAAGAGCGGTAAGCATTGCTAAAGTCAGAGAAAGTGCACGTTGGGGTTTTCGCATATTTCTCTTTGCTTTTTTAAAGGAAAATAAATGCTTTTCATAAAAAAGCATTATGGGGTTGCACAGATATGCTATAATGAATCCGTAGGTGAATGGAGAAAAAATGATGGAGCTTTTTTTAAAAAAGGCTATCACTGTGCTTAGATTCACCAGGCCGAATATCACAATAGCGCAGGCGCAAACCGTGAGAAAAATATAGAATGCAACTGATGCATATTTTTCATTTTTTTTAAAATTCATTTTGCCCTCCTTTTTGTCAGGGCGTTACCTACATAATTTTATACTATAAAGCTCAAAAGGTCAAGAGAAGAACACAAATAATTTGTTCATAATTGGCTCTTAAATTGTGAACAAAATTTATGATAATAAAATATAACAAATTAACAACTTTTGATGTATATTTGGCTATTTTGTATGCAATTAAGAACAAAAATTGTAACAAATTAACAACCTATAAAATTTTTAGAGAGTTTTGGAAATAAATTTGTTATATTTTGTTCATAAAATATGCTACATTTCTCTATAATGTGTGCTATAATATATAAAGAATAATAGTGGGGAAGAGTTGCGACTTCCCGACGGATTCCCCGTGCTAGCACGGAAAACTATTCAAGGAGGATGGTGTCGCATTTCATTGCGGCTCCCAAGAACAATGTTAGAAAGATTTTGGGAATATCTGTCGCGTAACGTAAAAATCGCGTGGAAGAGCGTGTTCTTCAACTTCAAGCAGTATTGCTGCTTCTTTGCTGCAATTTTCATTATTCAGCTTCTTTTCGGAATGATGGCAATTTCAGCAATCAACAACAACTCTGTAGAGTATCAGCAGATCAAGCAGGAACAGAAGCTTGAGCTGGACGAGGTTGATGAAGAAACAGGCGAGAAAATCAAAGTTGATTATCACTACGAGATTCATAATCTCACACTTTCTCAGTACACATTCCTTTCCAAGTATAAGGGAGAGAATGGCGTATTCGATGAGCAGAAGCAGCTGTATGTAATTGTTGATACAGAGAAGCGCATCAATGAGTTCGATAATAAAGAAGTTTATGATGTGTTTATCCGCTTCGGCAAGGAAAAGAATCTTGAAGATTCCGCAATGGTAACAAAATACCATAATGATTTCAAGAAGAACTACATAAGTGTTCTTGCAAATCTCGAAGACGATGATGTAAGCTTCGAAACAAAAACAACAATGCTGCTTGACTACAACCAGAGAGTTGCAGCAAACAACAGAACATTCTGGGTTATCGCAGCAGTACTCCTTGTTCTGTCAATATTCCTTCTCACATCAATTTACAACATCAGATTGAACCAGTATAAGTTCACATACGGTGTATACATGACATTCGGCGCAGACTTTAAGATGCTGTTTGGTACAGCATTCTGGGAGTTGTTCGTAATTATGCTCGTAATGTTCGTTCCCGCAGTATTGGCTTCTACTCTGATTGTATATCTTATTTATGCTCCTTCAGGTTTCGCATTCACATTTAATGCGATAATCTTCTTAGGTGTGTTCTTGTTCAGCTTGGCTGTAGTAGCTGTGTCCGTAGTAATGCCTATGCGACTCACAAGTATGCGTCAGCCTATGTCCCTTATCATCACAGAGGACAACTCCAACCTGATCACATCACCCAGAAAGAGCTTTAACCTTCTTGGTAAGAAGTTCCCCCTCCAGTATGAGCTTTATTCTATCTGGAGATTCAGAAAGTACAACATTCAGTTGCTTTCATCCGCTATCGCATTCTGTGCGCTGTTCATCTGCGGTCTGTATCTTTCCAATATATATACAACTGACCTTGAATATCCCCGTGCACAGTATGAGATAACAATTGACCATGAAAATTCTTATATGGGATATGACAGCCTTCTCAGCGCTGACATTCAGAAGGTAAATGATGCTTTCCTTGAAAAGTATCCCGAATATAAAGAGGTTGAGGGCTTTAAGGCAATCACAGGCGTAGAAACAACAGGTAACGCAAAACCCGTTGCAGAAGATGCAGATGTTAAGCAGAGCCCTGTAACAGAAGCAAGATATATCAACTCCTTTATGCTTGTAAATGCAAAGGACGTTAAGCTTGGAGCTACAGGTCCTTTCGTATACGATGATAAAGATGCTTACTCACCTTATTATGGTGAAGGCAGCTTAAAGGTAACTAACGAAGTTCTTTATAAGGCTGTTGACCCCGATAACGCAGGCGACCTTCTTGCATTCCTTGAACAGTATGAAATTGAAGGCGATCCCAGTCAGATTCTTGAAAGCGATAAGAACACTCAGTATGTAATCGTTGGTGACTCTACATCCAACATCAAGAGCTATAAGTTCGATGTTGGCGATAAGATCGCTCTCAGTACATACGTGAGCCAGGTAACATCTGTTGACTCTAACCTCACAGGTAAGAACCTGCTTCGCCGTCAGATCAAGAACTATGAATATTCCTACACAGAATTCGTAGTTTGTGCAGTTATCAAGGATATTCCCTCCGGTAGTGTTCCCGTATACATGCTCAATGATGCATACCAGACAGTAACCGGCAGAGATCCTATGGCAACAAAGCTTAATATCTACACAGATCCCGATCTCACAATTGAGCAGACAAGATTCATTGCTTCTGAGCTTCGTGACATCCCCGTAGAAAGCGGCGATGCTAAGATCGGTTCCGTTAAGATTGTAGACCTTGAACAGAATGCTGAAAATGCTATCACAGAAGATAAGCACTACAGCCAGCTGTACATTGTAATCTCAGTTCTTATTCTTTGCATTTCACCTATTATCTGGTTCTTCTCTCAGACAAACTACTACTTCAAGAGAGAAAAAGAGTTCAATATCATTCAGTCTATGGGTGCAACTGAAAGCGACGTACGCACAATCTACCTGCTCGGCGGCTTGAGTATGGCTGTTATGTCATTTGTAGTAAGTATCCTGCTCAGCTACGTAGCAAGCTATGCAATGTTCTATGTATATAACGTTGTAGTACCTAACTTCACATTTGAATATGTAAGATACACATTCTATATGCCTTGGTATGCGCTTGTTATTGCCGTAGTAATGTCCGTTGCATGCGGATTCTTCTCCGTATACATTCCCTTTAAGAGCTACTTCAAGCATCGTTATGCTATCCAGAACGTAGTTCGTGACGAAGACTAATCGGAAAACTGAATATAACTAAATGATTGTGCGGATATCCGCAACAGAAAGGATTAACAAATGGCAAGAAAAGAAATTGAATATATGCTTCAGACTGAAAACGTTATTAAACAGTATAGACAGTCTGAATCCGTTATCACAGCAGTAAACCGTGCTAACATCAAAATCGAAAAGGGCGAGTTTGTAGCAATCATCGGTTCCTCCGGTTCCGGTAAGTCCACATTCCTCCACATCTGTGCAGGTCTTGACAAGGCAAACGCTGGTCGTATCCTTATCGATAACGAAGAAATCACAAAGATGGGTCCTGATGAACTCGGTCGCTTCAGAGGCGAAAAGATGGGCTTTATCTACCAGAGACATAACCTCGTTCCTCAGTTCACAGCTCTTGAAAACATCCTCCTTCCCACAGTAATGTGTAATAAGGCAGATGCTTCTTATCAGGAGTCTCTCCGTGAGCTCGTTGAGTGCCTCGGCCTTTCCGAGCGTCTCCACCACCTTCCTTCCGAGCTTTCCGGTGGTCAGTGTCAGAGAGTTGCTATCGCTCGTGCGCTTATCAACAATCCTCAGATGCTGTTCGCAGACGAGCCTACAGGTAACCTTGACCGTAAGAATGCAGACGAAGTTCTTAGCCTTCTTCTCAAGATCAGAGAAACAAGAGGTCAGACACTTCTCATGGTTACTCACGACCTTGCAATCGCAGACAAGGCAGACAGAATCTTCCGTATGGATAACGGTATTCTTCGTCTTGAGCGTGACTACATCGGCGGTAACAAGAAGACTGTTGATACATATTAATCAAATAAAAAGGCACCAATTTGGTGCCTTTTTTATTTTGCTTTATAAACACAAAAAACTATTTAGTCAAAAGACTAAAATGCAATTATTGTACTAATGGATAAAATAATGATCAATAGAAATAATATAAAGAGGAGAATTTTAATTATAATATATAAATATAAAATGTAGGAAATGGTTGATTATAATTTAAATATCAGTAAAAACAATAGCACATATTCATAAAAACATTGACAGTTGTTTGGGAAATATGCTATACTAAATTAGTATGTTGGATAAGTGTGTAAATTTTGACATATTGAAAGGAAGAATAAAATGGCTAATAATTTTGTTCTGTTAACAGATTCATCCTGCGATCTCACTCCCGAGCTTGTTCAGGAATTGAATGTTGATGTGGTGCCCCTCACTGTTTCAGTTGATGGAGGCGAGTATATTCCCGGAAACGAACTGAATATTAAAGATTTCTATAATAGCCTTCGTGAAGGCAAAACAGCAACAACATCTGCAATCAACCTTGACGCAGCACTTGCTGCAATGGAAAAGCATGTTGCAGAAGGTAAGGATCTTCTTTATGTTGCATTTTCTTCCGGCCTTTCCAGCACAGCGCAAACAGGTAAGCTTGCAGCTGATGAGCTTTCTGAAAAGTATCCTGAAAGAAAGATCATTGTTGTAGATTCACTCTGCGCTTCACTTGGTCAGGGTCTTTTCGTGTATTATGCAGCAAAGCTTCGTGATGAAGGAAAAACAATAGAAGAGGTTCGTGATTGGCTTGAAGCAAATAAGCTGAATTTGAGCCATTGGTTCACAGTAGACGATCTTCACCATCTTAAGCGCGGTGGCAGAGTTTCAGCAGCAACAGCAGTTGTTGGCTCAATGCTTTCCATCAAGCCTGTGCTTCACGTTGATAATGAGGGACATCTTGTAAATGTGGCAAAGGCTCGTGGCAGAAAGCCCTCTATTCAGGCTCTTGCAAATAAAATAGGCGAAACCGGTCTGGGTGATGCTTCTGATCAGGTTGTTTTCATCAGCCATGGTGATTGCGAAGAGGATGCAAACTATCTTGCAGATATAATTCGTGAAAAGTATAACCCCAAGAGAATTGAAATAGGATATGTTGGAGCAGTTATCGGCGCCCATGCAGGCCCCGGTGTTCTTGCTTTGTTCTTCCTCTGCAACGAGAGATAATCAGGAAGTTCTAAAAATTTGATTTTCAAAAGGTAACAGATATGATTATTAACGGTAATATGTACCGCGATATGGTAATAAGCGCGGCTTGTTCACTTGAAAATAATAAAGAAACTGTCAATAACCTTAATGTA
This sequence comes from Candidatus Avispirillum sp., assembly GCA_045631345.1. GTDB lineage: Bacteria > Bacillota > Clostridia > Oscillospirales > CAG-272 > Avispirillum. The sequence goes on along the minus strand of JAZQUP010000013.1, from coordinate 105,841 downwards.
TTTCCTGTTCCCGATGGAGATACAGGTATAAATATGAGCCTTACAATGAGCGGCGTAAGAGGTGACTTCAAGAATTTTGATGGAACTCTTGGCGAAACAGCTCAGAAGGCAGCTAATCTTATGCTTCGTGGCGCAAGAGGTAACTCCGGCGTTATTCTTTCTCTGTTTTTCCGTGGTATCGGAAAAGCTTGGGCAAAGAACGAAGAAGCTGATATGGCAGACGTTGTCCGCGGTATTAAAAAAGGCGTTTCCGAAGCTTATAAAGCAGTTATGAATCCTACAGAAGGTACAATTCTCACAGTTATGAGAGTTATGGGTGAAACTGCTGAGGAAGCTCTTAATAATGGTGTTGTAACAGATATGAACGCACTCTTTGCGTTTATGCTTTCTGCTGCAAAGGAAACTCTTGATAAAACTCCCGAAATGCTTCCTGTTCTTAAGCAGGCAGGCGTTGTAGACTCCGGTGGATATGGATTTGTAACAGCACTTGAGGGTATGGTTGCGGCAGTTGAAGGCAATCCTATCACAGCTGTTGAGTCTTCAAGCGCAAAATCCTCCTCTGCAAATTTTGAATCTTTTAATACAGAAGATATTAAGTTTGCATATTGCACAGAGTGTATAGTAACCAAGAGCGCTAAATATCAGGGCGAGGAAACAGCATCTGATCTTCATAAGTATATCGGTGGTATGGGTGATAGCGTTGTTTTCGTTGATGATAGTGAGATCATTAAGCTCCATGTTCATACAAACGAACCCGGTAAGGTTATAACAGAGGCTCTTAAATATGGCTCACTTTATACAGTAAAGATTGAGAATATGAAAGAGCAGCATTCAAATCTTTCCGAGGGCGCAGGCGAGGAGCCTGTTGAAGAAGCTTCTAAGGGTCCTGTTGAAATAACAAAGAAGTATGGCTTTGTTGCAGTTTCCGCAGGCGAAGGCTTTGAAGCTCTCTTTAAGGATCTTGGCGCTGATGTTGTTGTAACAGGCGGACAGACAATGAACCCCAGCACAGAAGATATTCTTTCTGCAGTTGAAGCAACTCCTGCTGAAATCGTGTTCGTTCTTCCTAATAACAAGAATATTATTATGGTAAGCGAGCAGGCAGCAAAGGTTGCAGAGGGCAGAGAGGTTGTAGTTCTTAAAACAGTTTCCGTTCCTGAGGGTGTTTCTGCAATGCTCGCATTCGATCCCGATGCTGAAAAGGACGATAATATTGCCGCAATGACAGAAATGGTTGGAATGGTAACAACTCTTAGCGTAACATATGCAGTTAGAGATACAGAAATTGATGGAACAGAGATTCATGAAGGTGAAACTCTTGGTCTGCTCAATGGTAAGATCAAGTGCTGTAACTATAACAGAAAAACTTGTATCAAAGAGCTTGCAAACTTTGTTGAAAACGAAGATGCAGTTGCAGTAACAGTCTACTATGGAGAAGATGCCGATGAAGACCAGGCGTCCGATATTGTAGAAATATTCTCTGCAAAATATCCCGATGCAGAGGTTATGGCAATATGCGGCGGTCAGCCCGTTTATAGCTACGTTATTTCAATTGAATAATAGGAAAGCACTTCCTTTTGGAAGTGCTTTTTTATCTCTGTTGACATATTAATTACCGAATGATACAATAAATATAACATTAAAAAGTGAGGTGCAATATGAACAACACTAATGAAATATATAGCATTTTAGAAAGTATAATGGCAATAGACAGCCCCATCGGATATACAAAAAAGGTTGAGGATTACGTTTTTGAATTCCTCAAAAATTTAGGATTTGAACCTCAAATGTGTAAGGTTGGCGGAGTGTACTGCACAATTAACGAGGGCGAAGGTGAGCATCTCATTTTAACCGCCCATACAGACACTCTTGGTGCAATGGTCAAAGAAATCAGCGGCAGTGGCCGACTTGGTATAACTGCTTTGGGTGGACTTAATGCCAATAATATAGAATGTGAAAATTGCAAGGTTTACACAAGAGATAATAAAGTGTATACTGGCACAGTTCAGCTAAAAAACGCTTCTTTGCATGTTAATAAATCATATAACGAAACAAAGAGAGATTTTGATAGTGTTGAGGTTGTTCTTGACTATGTTGTAAACAGCAAGGAAGACGTTCATAATATGGGCATAGAGGTTGGCGATATTGTTGCAATTGATCCTCGCCTTGTTATAACAGATTCAGGATATATTAAAAGCAGATTCCTTGATGATAAAGCAGGCGCCGCTCTTCTGCTCTATCTTGCAAAATATATAAAGGAAATTAAAACAGATAAAAAGATATCTCTCCTTTTCTCAGCAAACGAGGAAATGGGATACGGCGCATCACTTCTTTCCCAGAAAGATGCAGACACTCTTCTGGCCATAGATATGGGATGCGTTGGAGATGGCCTTGGCGGCTCTGAACAGAAGGTTTCCATCTGCGCAAAGGATAGCGGCGGCCCATATAATTATGAAATGGTTTCAAAGCTTGTATCAATCTGTAAGAAAAATAATATTGACTATGCGGTTGATATCTATCCTGCCTATGGCTCAGATGCGGAGGCGGCAATCAGAGCAGGTCTTGATACAAAGTTTGCCCTTATCGGCATGGGCGTTTATGCTTCACATGGCTACGAAAGAACGCATAAGGACGGCATGGAGGCTGCATGGTCACTTGTTAAGGCCTATATTGAAGGTTAATAAGTAATATAAAAAAAGCCCTTGCATTTACCAATCGGTAAATTCAAGGGCTTTTTCACACACCCACTTGACAAAAAAACTAAATGTGATATATTTATATTAGATAGAATTGGTGAAAATGTCCAAAATTATAGGGAGGGTAACTATGAAAAATTTAATGAAGTTTTTTGTTTTAATATCAATGATGATGATAACACTTCTTATGGCTGTTCAAGCATCGGCGTCAGAGTTGCCTGCTATAAGCGCCGATGTGAATTTTGACGGCTCAGTTAACGCAATAGATTTGCTAACTGTTAAAAAAGTTCTCGCTGGACTGGCTGACTCTTTTGAAGCAGCTGATATAACTTGTGATGGGGAGATCAATGCAAAAGATGCTTTATTTGTAACTAAGGTTATAAAGGGTGAGATAAAGTTGGATAATATTGTCAGCTTAACATGTTACTCAGTAGACCGGCATACATATCAAAATTTTCTTTCTGATATGACATTTGAAAATATCAGTGAAGGCGAGGGAATTTTGGGGATTGAACGTATAACGTTTATACCGGGGTCAACAAATGATTTGTATTACGAAGATTTAATATCCGGTTATTCTATAACCGGACAGTATGATGATGGATTAGGATTTAGATTAGGTAGTTATTATCATTGGCCTGTTTATAAAGCAGAAGTTGAGGTTTTATCTGATCCTGTTAAACTTCGTAATTTGTTTATTGAGCATGGAATTGAGTTGCCAAGGTATCCTACAACTGTTTGCTTGATTGATACGGCGGGTTGGGTTCCTGTTTATTTGGTGAAATGTGGCAATGTAAATTATTTTGTTGAAAATGTTTTATCATGGGAATATCCGTATGAAGCAACATACAAAATCTATTCAACTGATGATTTCATTGAATATGCTAAGGATAAGAAGGGTACTCTTGTTATCAATGGAGTACAGGTAGAAGATGAACACGCTGTGGCCAACTCCCAGTATTGTCTTGTTTCTATAACTAATTTATTGAAAGGCATGGGAGCCGAGATTGATTGGGAAAGCACCACGAATGCAGATATAACATATAACGGCAAAAAATTTGTGATTGAAAGAGATACTATGGGCCGAACCTCTTTTTATGAGGTAGGAGGAGATCAAGATTATTTTATGTTGTTTGGAGGCACTCCGGTTTGGGAATTCCTTGACTTTGATATTCTCATTGATGATGAGCATATAGGGTATGTAGTTGCAGCTTTGGTAAATAACGGCGTGTATAACTATAGATTTTTAGATTATGATTATGAAAGTGATATCATAAATATCATCACTAATATTAAATGATAAAATAGAAAACCTTGCGTTTCCATTTGGTAAACGCAAGGTTTTTCTTATATGAAGTGATAACATAAATTATCGTTTAGCAGCCAAACAATGTAAGGGAGGCTTTTTGTTTTTCACCCTAAATCATTTCTCTTTGCAGTTTTATTTTCTTCGGGAATATCCTTCCATCTTTCTTCTTTTGAAGGGAATGTAGGGAAGGGCATTGTGGGCAGAGTCTGATACCAATATGCCACAGAACAGTAGTCGTCGCTTCTGTCGTAATAGCAGAAATCGTCATCAGCGCCTGCTGCGGGATATTGAACGAAGTTTTCTCCTAATTTTTCTCGTGCAACCGCCGTCTCGCCATATCCCATCTGCATGATCGTCACCTTGATTGATTCGTCGAAACAGATAGGATCGTAGGTGTGCCAACGATAGAATGAGAAAAGATTGTTTTCTCTGTCGCAAACAGAGCAGCCTTGTGTTGGAGTGATGCATTCGGAAAGCCCCCAAGCGCAACCAACGTAGTCTTCAGCGCCTGTGCCGCAATAAGTAGGCTGAGTTTCGCCGTCAAAATACATTTTAACCTCACCCTCTCCCCACCATTGTTCTGGAAGACAAACGCTGCGAACCCCAAGAACAGTTCCAAGATAGCGTCCACGCCCCTTAATACCATCAAGGATAACATAATCCTCATGATAGGGATGGCAATTTGAACGGCGGAACTGAGCGTGGAAATATCCTATGTCCTCAGAATGCTCATCACCCAAAGTGAAATCAACCTGATAGAAAAGAACAGAAAATGTTCGGTCGGAATCGTTTTCAACTGTGATTCGGGCTGATTTTCTGAATGGCATAGGTATAAAGCAGTTAAGCCCGTTGCTTGTCTGGAAAGAGGTAAGCTCTGTGCTCATCTGTCGGTATCTCATATGAGCAATGCCGAAAAAGTCGCCAACAGGAGCTTCAACGCTGGGCTGTTCCTGCCCGTCCCAGTACATACGGATAACAAGACCGCGATAAAGATCGGGATGATAGGGAGGAAAGGTGAGCCATATATGGCGCACTGTACCGCATCCTTCAACGTCAAGTAAAGTAACAACCTGACCGGGCTTTACCCACTGAACGCAAGGACATCCCTTTTTGCCGCCATTTGCAAAGCCGCCCATAGATTTTTCACCTGTTGGATTTTCAGCGCACGCTGATCGGGATTGAAGCTTAGGAATTTCGTAAAGCATAAATAAGACCTTTCATTAGGATTTGTTAAGTGAATTATAGCATTTATACGGATATTTGTAAAGCAATAAGCATTATGGTCGGTATTTTAATAATATTTCTCCATGTGGTGATGCAGCGTTTTTCTTGCTAAAACAGGAATTATATGGTATAATTTCTGTAATATCAAGCTGGAGGAAGTAATGAAAAAATTTATATCTTTTATGTTGTCATTGACATTGATTTTATCAGGATTAGCAATTCCTGTTTCGTCCAATGAAAGTGAAGAAATAAATGTTGAAAATGAAATATCTGTCAAAGGAACCAACTCTTTCGGAGAAATGGTTGAGGATGTAGTTGATGAAACTTTGGAGGATCAAAAGGAAAATAACGGATGCAATATTTTTTCTGTTGAAGTTTACGGAAATGAGGCTGTTGTGAATTTTGAAACAACAGTTGATGCTACGCTTGTTGTTGCCATATATGAAGAGTCTGGTGTAAAAATGCTTGGCAGTGGAAGCATAGAGGTATATGCTGAAGAGTATGACACATACGTGGATAAAACGGCATATGTGTATATAGATATTGATGAAATGCCTCAATATTTCTATCTGAGAGCTTTTTTGGTAAACAATGAATATGCTCCTATCTGCACAGCGTATTCATCACCAATGTATACCAAAGATATGCAGGATCTTCTTTCCAAAACCGTTGCAGATTTTGATAGTGAGAAGGTTTTGAATCTTGATACGAATGAAGCTACAAACTTTGCAGTATTTTCAAATGACGTTAAGATAATTCCTGAATCCTCTGAGTTCAACAGTATATCTTCGGTCGATCAGGAAACAGATACATATATTATTGAAAACATAGATAATAACATATCAAATCTCCTCCCGGGTGACACTTTTGCATATCATTATGATGAGGAAGTTCTTATTGTTAAAATCGAAAATATTACTATTGATGGTGAAAAAGCCACTATAACAGGTGGAGATACCTCAATGGAAGCTGTTTTTGATTATGTAAAGATTGAAGGAGACCCCGATACCTCTACAGTTACCTATGATCCTACAGGAATTGATGAGGATATGACATTTATGGGGGAAGTAGAAGAGTGTTCCACGCTGTCATCAAGAACTTCTGTAGATGTATCTACAACCAAAACGCTCTCATTCGGACTTGATAAAGAATTTGAAGAGGGACTTGGTGAGAATATAAAATTCAGCGGTGAGGCTAAAGGAAATATAGAGTTAAAGCTGACAGGCGCAGTAAAGCTGTATATTGCCGCAGATGAGAAATATCTTGAGTTAGGAATTGATTATTCGTTAGCTGCACAGTTGGATTTGAAGGGAGGCGCAGAGGCTAAGATACCTATGGGTCTTGTGGAAATTGTCCTTGTTCCCGGTGTTTTTATTGATCTGACACCTTGTTTCCTTTTGACTTTTGAGGCAGAGTTTACTATGGGTGCGTTTTTGTCCGGACGTGTAGGTGTTAAGGTTTCAAGCGAAGGCAAAACTAATCAAACAACCTCACCGGCACTTGAAATAGATCCACCCGGCGGAGAGGCAACGATTTATATAGGCATATCCTTTGCTCCTGAGATCTTTATTTTGAGCGATAATCTTGCCAGTGTATCCATTGAAGCAAAGCTTGGTGCGGAGGTGAAAATTAAGCAGGAGGGCGGGAATGCAATTAATGCCGGAACCGCTAAAAGCATACATGCATGTGAGAAATGTCTGTCTATCAGTGTAGAGGGAAAACTGGAAGGTAAGATAGAGGCTAAATTGCTAAATAGCGATAAACTTAAATTAACGGTAAATCTATTTGACCTTTCCTGTGATATAGCCAAATTCACTTATTCTTTTGATAGAGAGTATTTTTCCTGGGGTGAGTGTCCGTTTAAATTTTATAGGGTCAAAGTAAAGGTTTCAAATTCTTTGGGAGAAGCGGTAGAATGCGCTTCTGTAGTTTTTGATTCTGATCTTGTTTTTCAGTATGATGATATAATAACTGATGAAAATGGAGAGGCAACAGGATATGTTAGCGCTGGCGAGTGGGATGTAAGAGTTTCCTGCCCGGGCTATGCAACATTAACTCAGAGTTCAATTGTAAGTACCGGTGAAAATCAGTTCAATTATATTTTCTATGTAGGAGATAATGTTTCTGTTAAAACTCAAAGTATAAGCATGGGAGAATATCACAGTGCGGCTATCACAGAGGATGGCAGTCTATATATGTGGGGGCAGAATAATAGAGGTCAGATTGGCAATGGTACTACGGATAATGTGGATACACCTGTAAAGATAATGGATAATGTTGTGTCAGTTTCTTTGGGTGCCTACCATTCAGCAGCCTTAACAGAGGATGGTAGTCTTTATTTGTGGGGATATAATGACTATGATCAGCTTGGATATACTACATATTCGAAAAATAAGGACGGAGAAAAAATAAGTAAATATCCTAAAAAGGTTCTTGATGGGGTAGTGTCTGTAAGCCTTGGCTCACATCATAGTGCGGCTATAACAAGAACAGGTGATTTATATGCTTGGGGATATAATATTTACGGACAGATTGGTAACGGAAGTCGTGGAAGCAATGAAACACGCCCTTGTTTGATACTTAATCATGTTGGATATGTAGAGCTTGGAGAATATAGCAGCGCAGCTATAACATTGGATGGATCCTTGTATACTTGGGGATATGGATTGAATGGTCAGCTTGGCAATGATGACACAAATCATTATTATCTATATCCCACCAAAATTATGGATAATGTTGTAAAGGTCAGTATGGCAAGATATACAGGCGGTGCCATAACCAGAGATAATAAGCTTTATACCTGGGGAATGAATTCACCTAATGCTTTGCTTGGTTTCCCGAGTGCAGATATAACAGTATACGCAACTCCTCAGTTGGTAGATACGGATGTTAAGGATGTTGATATGGGGCATCAAATGACTGCTATTCTCAAAACTAATGGCGATCTGTATATGTGTGGATCAAACGCATATGGAGCACTCGGAACAGGATCTCAAATTAATTATTCAAATCCGGTTCATACGTTGAGTAATATAGAAAGTATATCAATGGGGGCGGTTCACGGTGCTGCGGTTACAACAAGTGGAGCTATGTATATTTGGGGTGGCAACGGAAGTAATTTCCAATTGTTGGGAAGAGAAACATATGAGCAGTGTATGGCCAATAGCTTTTGGACTATCTGTACGACTCCATTTATCTTAATGGAGGTGAGTAAAGCTGCTGAAATTGATGAGATAGTGGAAGCGTCAAATTTCAGTCTTTCGCGCAATACAGCTAAGACGATGACATTTGAAGGACTTGAAGCTAATTGCATTTACAATTTTTATTCAATGGAAACTCTTGAAGATGAATATCCCCTTAATTCGTATAATCTGCTTTATATAACTCAAGCTGTTTCCGATGAAATCGGACGCCTCACAGTTGAGTATATTCCGACGAGGACGTGTAGTGATAGCAAGGATTTTGTTGTAAAGTTTTATGAAGCGGAGAGTGAAGGTGAAGCTGAAGAGAATATTCGTGGCGATATTGATGGAGATGGAAAAATTACAGCAGTGGACAACTTCAAGATGAAGCTATTCATAAAGCAGATAGTGGTTCCCACAGAAACAGAAAGAGCCGCAGCTGATATAAACGGTGATAGCAAAATCAATGCCATAGATATATTTGAGCTTAAATATAGATTGGTAAGAGGTACATGGTTGTCATAAAAAGAAATAAAAAGCCTTCCTGTTAAAAGGGAAGGCTTTTTGATAGAAAAAACAAATTTTTAATTAAACCTCTTGCAAAAGAAATAACCATATGATATACTATCTAAGTCGCAAGACGAAAAGCCGGTGTGTTGGAATTGGCAGACGAGGCGGACTCAAAATCCGTTGGTAGCGATACCGTGCGGGTTCGACCCCCGCCACCGGCACCAAAAGAAAAGGGACGCTATGCGTCCCTTTTCTTTTTGGCGGTGGCTTTAGTGGCGAACTTACGGAATCACGAGCCACGGTTGTATTCAAAATATACTTAGCTGTTCAAACTTTTTCGGCAGATGAGACATATAGGCAAAAATCTCATTTTGATCGTACATAACCTTATGCTTTATGCATTCTTTTTTTATGATATTTAAAAGATATTTACCGTTTTGAGATGGGATCTCATAGTTGAGTCCGTATTCTCTTATATATCTTTCCTTTAATCCGGGGAAATAGCGATCGAGAGCTTTATAATAATATTCTCTGTCACCTGAGCGAAGTGTCATTCCGCCACCGCCAAATGTAAGTATGCCTTTAACGTTGGCATCAAAACAATAATCGAGTATTCCGCGAACATTTTCTTCCGTGTCGTTTATGTACGGTAACATAGGTGTAAACCAGACTACTGTAGGAATATTTTCCTCATTAAGTCTTTTCAGAACTTCATATCTTCTTTTTGTGGTGCATACGTTTGGTTCAATTATACGGCATAAATCTTCATCGTAAGTTGTCAGTGTCATCTGAACAACGCATTTCGAGTGCTCGTTAATTCTTTTTAAAACATCCAAATCTCGCAAAACAAGATCGGATTTCGTTTGTAGGGTAACACCAAATTCGTATTTGTCGATAATTATAAGGCATTTTCGCATTAATTCCAGATTTTTTTCGCAATGCATATAAGGGTCACACATAGCGCCTGTGCCTATCATGCATTTGTTTCTTATACTTCGCAGCGTAACTTCAAGAAGCTGAGCGGCATTTTCTTTCACTTCTATGTCTTCGAAATCGTGGTTCATCTGGTAGCAATCTGAGCGGCTGTCACAGTAAATACAGCCGTGAGTACAGCCGCGGTAAATATTCATGCCGTTGTTAGCGGACAGGATGCCTTTGGCTTGAACAAAGTGCATATTATCAGCTCCTTTCCTCTTCATTATAGAAGCTTCAAATAGGTATGTCAAGATAAAAAGAACAATTGTTCTTTGCGCGGATCGTGGAATTTTATCTTTAAAAACTAAAAAATCAACCACAGTTACGGATATTATTCTCCTGCCGTTATATTTACATAATCCAAACTAAATGTTATATTAAATACAGAAAGATGCGCGTCGATTTAATATGGAAAGGAAATTTGAAATGTTAAGTTTTGGCAGAAGATTAAAACTATTAAGAAAAGAATCGCAGATAACTCAGGCAGAGCTTGCAGAGAAGCTTATGGTTTCGGTGCAAGCGGTATCAAAATGGGAATGTGATAACACAATGCCGGATATATCTCAGATAGTACCTTTGGCGGCGGTTCTCGGCGTCACAACAGACTGTCTTTTAGGAGTGGGTGGTGATGAGAAAACAGATAGGGAAAAACTGTACAAAGAGATTGAAGCTATTTATGATAACGATGAATATAGTTATGATGATCAGGAAAACAATCCCGACTATATTTGTTATAAGCTTTACCGAGAGTATATAAAGAAATATCCTCTTGACTATGAAGCTAAATACAGATGTGCAAATTGTATATATGGTTTTCTTTATGATGCAAGGAGATATTCTTTTTCTTTGGAGGACTCACTGTATAACGAGGCTGTGAGTCTATTAACTACCTTGATAAATTATGACAGAGATACAACGAGAGTTCTCGATGCTAAAGGATTGCTTGTTAAATTGTATATGCACAGAAAAGACTTTGTTAGAGCAGAAGAGATAGCAGAAGGTTTACCTGAAGTTGGAAATATTAAGTCTATGGCAGAGATAGAGATATATTCCATAAAAGGAGATCAGGATAAATGCCTTGAGATCTCAAAGAAAATGTGTTGTGATGCTGTGAATAATTACTTATGGGCATTATGGGTAAGAGCAAGAAGAATATCTATATTCGGTAATGAGAGAAAACAAGAAGCGATTCTGGCATGGCGCGATCTTTTGGAAAGTGCAAAATATAATTATAAAAGGTTTGCGGATGTAAATATACATTCTGAACATTGGTGGCACGCAGCATTAAACTATCTCGCCAATGAATATATAGCTATTTCTGAATTTGATACTGCGCTTGATATCGTTGAAGAACTCACCGACACACTTGTAGAACACTATAATCAGTATATAGAAAATGGTGATACGGACTCGGCAAAGGCTCTTAGATCCAATATAACAGAGCGTTTGCATAGATGCTATAATTGGTGTTTCAATTCGTCTGACAATATAATAGCTACAGATCCTCGCTTTCAAAAATGTGAAGAAAGATTGTTAGCATTGGATTAAAAACTCCCCCAACTTCAGTTGGGGGAGTTTTCGTGAATATAGATATAATGCATCCTATAAATCAAATACTAAATAAACATTTTAGTCTCTCCCCCTTGAAAAAACAAAATTTGTGTTTTATAATATGTTCAATTATCATAAGGCTATATAAATTATGTCTGTGTTATACTGATGTTTAATTTAAGTGGTTTTAAGAAAGGGACTATTTATGAGCAAGGTTAAAGCTTTTTTAGAAAAGAAAAATATTAGTTTATCTCCAAAGAATTATTTTGTAGGCGCTATGGGCGCAATGGCGCAAGGACTATTTGCGTCGCTTCTGATAGGAACTATTTTTAAAACTGTCGGTGAGTGGTTGGGAATGCAGTTTCTCACAGAACTTGCCAGCTTTGCTATGAATGGCTATGTTTGTGGCGCAGCTATCGGTATTGCTGTTGCCAGCGCTTTGAAGGCTACAAATCTTGTGCTTTATTCCTGTTCTGTTGTTGGTGCAATGGGATATATGATAGGAACAACAGTTGCAACTGTGGCTTCTCCCGTAACTGCAGGACCTGCAGGCGCTTTTCTTGCTGTGGTTTTTGCTTGTGAGATTGGAAAGCTTGAGGCGGGAAGCACTAAGGTTGATATAATTTTAACGCCTGCTGTAACTATTGTTTCAGGATTTGCTTTCGCAAAGCTTGTTTGCCCGGGCGTTGCCTATATTATGTATTATTTGGGTCAGTTTATCAACACTGCAACAGAGCTCCGTCCTGTTTTTATGGGTATGATAGTTTCAGCAGTTGTTGGTATTATTCTCACATTACCTATATCCTCTGCTGCTATCTGCTCTATGATAGGTATTGCAGGAATCGCAGGCGGCGCTGCTATGGCAGGATGCTGTGCTCAGATGGTGGGATTTGCTGTTATGAGTTTCCGTGAAAATCGCTTTGGTGGGCTTCTTGCGCAGGGCCTTGGAACCTCAATGCTTCAGATGGGTAATATAATGAAAAAGCCTGTTGTTTGGATTCCTCCCATTTTGGCATCTGTTATCACTGGTCCTATTGCAACAGTAGTTTTCCGCCTTGAGTGTGAGGGTGTTTCTGCGGGAATGGGAACCTGCGGACTTGTTGGTCCTCTCGGTGCAATCACAGCAACTGATGATAAGAATGCTATGTTCTGGATAGGACTTTTACTTGTTTGTATTGTTCTTCCTGCTGTGCTCACTCTCATCTTTAGCGAGATTATGAGAAAGCTTAACTTTATCAAGGAAGGCGACTTGAAGCTTGAGCTTTGATATATATGTGATCATTATAAATACCTCTGGCTGATTTTCAGTCGGGGGTGTTTTCGTTTAAATCATATGATTAACACAAAAATGTGTGATTTTCCCCTATAGCCATTGGGTTTTTGTAACTTTTTATGCAAATTTATCCTTGTAATGTGATTATAATTTTGATATAATTTCATTAACTGTACATATTATGTAGAAGTTTGCTTAAACAGAAAGGATGTCAGAAATGAAATTAGATCCTATTATCATATCTTTGCTTGATACAGACCTGTATAAGTTCAATATGAATCAGGTTATTTTCCATAAGCACACAGATCTTTGTGGAGAATATCATTTCAAGTGCCGCAACGCAGATGTTGTGTTTACCGAAGAAATGTTCCGAGAGATAAATGCTCAGATAGATTATCTTTGCGGACTTAAATTCAAGCCTGATGAGTTGGACTATCTTCGCTCCATTAGATTTATTAAGGACGACTATGTTGAATTTCTTCGTTTGTGGCGTCCTCTCAGAGATTATGTAACAACATCTCTGAGCTGGGATGGCAAGCTTTCCATCATAATTAAGGGGCCCCTCTTTTCTGCTATGCAGTTTGAGATATACCTTCTTGAAATCGTAAACGAAGTGTATTTCAGAATGAGATATGATCACGATATTTTGCGTAAGTCTGCCGATGAGCGTCTTGATGCCAAGATCAAAGGCTTTCAGGATGGCACATATACATTCAAGTTTGCTGAATTTGGCTGTAGAAGACGTCTTTCTCGTGAGTGGGAGGATATTGTCATCAAGCGCCTTGTTAAAGAAACTGATAATTGCGTTGGTACGTCCAACGTTTATTTCGCAAAGAAATATGACATCCTGCCCATCGGTACATTTGCGCACGAATTCGTTCAGATGTATCAGGGTATAGACTGGGTTCCCCTTGCTTATACAAACCAGTATGCAATGAACGATTGGTATGATGAGTATAAAGGTGACAACGGTACAGCGCTTACAGACACTATCACAACAGATCTGTTCCTGCTTGACTTCAATCGCGCAATGGCAAACAACTATTCAGGTGTTCGCCACGACAGCGGAGACCCCTATGTATGGGGAGATAAGATGATCGAGCATTATAAGAAGTACAGAATTGATCCCAAGCATAAGCAGTTACTCTTTAGTGACAGCCTTGATTTTGATCGTGCACAGAGTCTTTATGATTATTTCAACGATAAAGCAAAGGTTGCATTCGGTATAGGTACATTCTGTTCTAACGACACTTGCGAAACGCCGCTTAACATTGTTATTAAGCTTCAGTACGTAAACGGCCGTCCCGTTGCAAAGCTTTCCGACAATCCCGAGAAGTCCATGTGCTCTGATAATGAGTATCTTGAATATCTCAGAAGAAGCGTTGCTTTCAGATTAAACAGAGAAAAATAAAAAGAGCCTTATGGCTCTTTTTATTTATGCCTTTTTAAGCTTTTAATATAGCAAACGGTATATGTCAGAAGCAAGGACGTGTACACATACGCAATAAGGCTCAGTGTAATAAAAGGGAGCATAGCTATAGCAGAAGCTATTATGGTGTGCAGGACAATTACGTAAACAACTATGCGGAAGATGATCAGCGAACCCCAACCTAAAATAATATATTTGGTCTTTTTATTGCTTGTAGTCACTATTGAGTGTGTGAATAACTTATTTGCTATTAATGTCATGATAAGTGAGAGAATAACAGACAATAGAATTTCTGAGGTGAAAATAGGGAATCCGATAAAATGGGGGGAAAGCACAACGAGCGGAGCTGATATAGCCCAGGCACACCAGTAACCTGCTTTGTGCTTTACAAACAAGCAAATAAGGCTGCAGGCTAAAGCAGTTGCAATAATAGGTATAGGAAGGTCCAAATCTTCCGGACCTTCGGCAAATAGCCATACTAATATGCTGGCGAGAAGAGAAACGCCTAAAAGAATATAACCAATAATTTTTTGTTGTGTAATTTGATGATCTTTTTCGGCTGTATCTAAAGCTGAAGGCTGGTGCGTTTTTTCTTTAGGTTCTCTACAAGTTAATTCATCAAGAGTAACATCAAACAGATCACATAGCTTTATCAGCTTGTCTAAATCAGGTATGGATGTATCGGTTTCCCATTTGGAAACTGATTGACGGGATACATTAAGAATATCTGCCAAATCTTCTTGACTCAGGTTCTTTGCTGTTCTTAATTCAAATATTTTAGTTCCTATGCTCATACGCAGAACCTCCTCTTTGGATTTCTGAGTACATTATAATACTTTCCTTGTGATTTTTCTACCAATCATCCTTGGAAATTTAGCAACTGAGGGTTGCATATATAATCATCCTTATTAATATATGTTTATTCGTGCCAATTATTGACAATATAGTTATAAATGAGTATAATAATAGGAAGTTTTGTAAAATCAGGTGAGATAATGACAGAAAAGAAAAAAGGCGGTCTTAATGTCAGCGTAACCACGTTTATCGGTGCGATAGTGGTGGTTCTTGTTCTGATGATTTTGACCTATATAATGACAATGGTTATTCCCGGCGGAGAATATGCCAGAATAACTGATGAAAACGGAAATGTAGTGATTGATGCTGAAGGTGGCTTTACATATGTAGAGGGAGGTATTTCCTTTAGCAAATGGCTGCTTTCTCCCATTCTCGTTCTTGGCGCCGACGGCGGTGGAATGATAATTGCAATACTTGCTTTCCTTCTTGTGATCGGAGGAGTTTTCAATAGCCTTGAGCGTTGCGGTCTTATGAATTATATGCTTGATAAGATCGTTAATCGCTTTGGCGGCGCAAGATATAAGCTCCTGGCTGTTATAACATTTTTCTTTATGGCAATGGGCGCTTTTATCGGTTCTTTTGAAGAATGTGTTCCTCTTGTGCCTATAGTTGTTGTTCTTTCCGTCAGTCTCGGATGGGATAGCCTCACAGGTATGGGAATGAGCCTTCTTGCAGTTGGTTGCGGATTTGCATCAGGTGTATGCAATCCCTTCACAGTTGGTGTTGCTCAGGGACTTGCAGGTCTGCCCATGTTTTCGGGAATATGGCTTCGTGCTGTTGCTTTTGTTTTCATATATGCGCTTTTGATAGGGTTCGTTCTTTATCATGCCAAAAAGGTTGATAGGTTTGCAGATGGCAAAGTAGTTGAAATGAATAGCTTTAAAGCTGATTCCAAAATGGATCGTGGACTGGTTTGTTTTGCTTCAATTCTTGGGTTTGGTATTGTACTTGTGTTGTCTTCCGGATTTATAACAGCGCTGCAGGACTATACAATGATAATTGTTGCTGTTATGTTCCTTGTAGCAGGTGTTGTGGCAACTCTTGTTTCAGGAATGAAGACATCTCAGCTTGCCGGTAGCTTTGGCCAAGGTATGCTTAGCATTGCTCCTGCGGTTTTGCTTATACTTATGGCAAGCTCCATTAAGTATACGCTCACAGAGGGTAAGATACTTGACACACTTTTGCATCTTGCAGTTGACGCAGTGGACACGCTTCCTAAGTGGATGATCATTCTCTGCATATATCTGATTGTTCTGGTGCTTAATTTCTTTATCAGCTCAGGCAGCGCAAAAGCATTTCTTCTTATTCCGCTTATAGTTCCCATGGCACAGATGTTTGGCATTGAACCTCAGCTTTGCGTTATGGCATTTGCATTCGGCGATGGTTTTTCCAATGTTTTCTATCCCACAAATGCGGCGCTTCTTATTTCGCTTGGTCTGTCCGATGTCAGCTATAGCAAATGGGTTCGCTACACATGGAAATTCCAGCTTGCAAATCTTGTTTTGACAAGTCTTTTGCTTCTTGCAGGGTTTGTACTCGGCTATAATTAAATTGAAAGGGAGAGAAATCTCCCTTTTTATTCGTTTAAAATAGATAAGAACTTATCATTTCACTTTATTATTTTAATTTGATAAAACTATTGAATTAGTGTGTTAGTTATGATATAATTGTAAAGATTTTTGCAAAAAAGGAGAGAAAAAGTAAATGGGAGAAAAAAGAAGCAGCTTCACAGGCAAAATTGGTTTTGTTCTGGCAGCGGCAGGTTCAGCTGTTGGACTTGGAAATATATGGCGTTTCCCCTATCTTGCGGCTAAATACGGCGGAGGAATTTTCCTCCTTGTGTATCTTGTTTTAGCTATAACTTTTGGCTTTGCGCTTATGTGTGGTGAGATAGCCATTGGTAGAAAAACAGGAAAGAGCGCAATAGATGCATTTGGCGCCCTCAGTAAAAAATGGGGATTTCTCGGTTGGATGATTTCAATCATTCCTATGATAATTCTGCCTTACTATTCTGTAATTGGTGGTTGGGTAACAAAGTATTTCACAGTATTTATCAGTGGTGGAGCATCAGATGCAGCCAATGATGGTTTTTTTGGAAGCTTTATAACAAAAGCGGATGAGCCTATTGTATGGTTCCTTGTATTTATGGGGCTCACAGCGCTTGTTGTTCTCTTTGGCGTTGAAAAGGGCGTTGAAAAGGTGAGCAAGGTTATGATGCCTGTTCTTGTAGTTCTTACAATATTTATTGCTGTTTATATTATGTTTATGCCCGGGGCTATGGCTGGTGTTATATACTATATCAAGCCTGATTTCAACAATTTCTCAGCAACAACAGTTCTCGCTGCAATGGGGCAGCTTTTCTATTCAATGTCACTTGCTATGGGTATTATGATCACATATGGCTCATATATGAGAAAGGATGTCAGCATTGAGTCCTCTGTAAGAAACATTGAGATTTTTGATACAGGTATAGCGTTTCTTGCAGGTCTTATGATTGTTCCTGCTGCATATATGTTCTATAACGGAGACACAGAGAAACTTGGTAAAGGTCCCACTCTTATGTTTGACACTCTGCCCAAGGTTTTTGACACAATGCCCGGTGGAAATATTATAGGCGCAGTATTTTTCCTTATGGTGTTCTTTGCGGCGCTCACATCATCCATTTCTCTTATGGAAACAGTTGTTTCTATTTTCAGAGATAAGTTTGGTTGGGAGAGAAGAGTAACCTGTATTGTTGTGTTCCTCGGTTGCGTAGCTCTTGGAATTCCTTCATCTCTCGGCTTTGGCGCATGGGATTTCATTTCTGTTGCAGGTCTTTCAATTCTTGATATGTTTGACTTTATCAGCAACAGCGTGTTGATGCCTGTTGTGGCGATTCTCACTTGTTTCTTTATAGGATTTGTAATCAAACCTAAAGCACTTTCCGATGAAATTGCAGTTGATGGCAAATTCAAAAGTGAAAAGCTTTTTAACGTGATGATCAAGTATATTGCTCCCATATGTATTATTCTTATCCTTGTTTCATCTATTCTTGATGTGCTTGGTATTATGAAGATATAATAAAAAGCCTCACTTTTAAAGTGAGGCTTTTCTTTATTCCTTTTCAAATCCTGATTTTCCAAAACGAATAAGGGAAACGATAATAGATCCGATGTTGAACACTTCGCAAATAATACCACCAATGGAGAAAACAAAAATGTTATGAACGAGCCAAAGGGGAGAAACGCAGAAAAGCTGAAGCATTCTGATTGTCTTTCCGTTTCTGCTCCACATTGCAAGTGTGCCCACAAGCTGAGCCACAAGGGCAATAACGGAGAATATATTTGTATATGTAAAAATAGTAGCAACAGTATATAAGCCGAGAGTTATAAAAAGCCAATAAGGCTTGCTTGTTTTCTTTCCGCCCATCATAACTGCGCCACGGAAAATATTTATAAAGTTAAGAAGGCAGCCTGTGTAAGCTCCGAGGAGGAGGAAGTTGAGAGCGAACATACAGCCGCTGAATGCCTGAAGGAAAAAGAACTTCTTATTTTCTTTTATCTGAAAGGAAACGAATGCGGCTATGGTGCCGAGAATACCAAATGCCTGAGCAACAATATCTATCATAAAATCACCTTTAATCAAAAAACTGCTAATATTAAACCATAACAATGCTTCAATTGCAAGAGCTTCAAGCAAATATCATTGACGAAATTTTTAGCGCAAAACAGAAATTATTGTTTGTTGAGCCTATCATATCAAAACGATATAAAAAGTTAATTCTTCAAATAAACTTTACAGCAGACAGAGTGAGGATATTGTGTGTCAAACCCAATCATATTTTGTTAAATGATTGCTATTGATTTTTTTGAATAAGTGTGATATACTAATTTCCAATCATTTAGAAAGGAGAATTCAGATGGCTGAAAAAAAGCAGAAGGGCAAGCAGATCGCTGTAAATCGTAAGGCTCGCCACGACTATTTTGTTGATGAAACTTATGAAGCGGGAATAGAGCTTTTCGGCACAGAGGTTAAAAGCCTCAGAGCAGGAACAGTCAATTTGAAGGACTCTTTCTGTAAGGTTGAAGATGGCGAAATGTTCGCATATGGCGTTCATATCAGTCCCTATGAAAAGGGCAATATCTTCAATCGTGACCCTCTCCGCCCTAAAAAATTGCTGATGCATAAAAAGGAGATAATCAAACTTGGCTCTCTTGTTGCAAGAGATAGCTTCACATTGGTTCCTCTCTCTCTTTATTTCAGCGGCTCAAGGGTAAAAATGGAGGTAGGAGTTTGCCGAGGCAAAAAGCTCTATGATAAGAGAGAGTCTGAGGCAAAGCGCCAGGCATCCAGAGAAATTGAGCGCAATTTCAAGGATAACTACAGATAAACCTTTGCGCAAGCGAAGTATCACTGAAATCCAAAGGTTTTCCCAATGGGGCCGTAAAGGTTTCGACGGGGATTCTGAGGCATGATAAGCGGGTGGTGTTTGGAGAAACACCTAAATAAGCTCCACTTAAAATTAAACGCTAACAATAGCACACTCGTAGCTGCATAAGCTACCGCCGCCTACGATGCGGCCTGTCCCGGTGATGAGGGCTGCGGCTTCATTTGGGGCATAACCACAGCAGCGAACGTGAACAGAGATTTTTTCTTTGTATCTGTCATGCACTAAAAGGATACCGACTAAGCTATCCTGACTGTCGGAGAGCTTAGCGGGAAGCATAATAGACAATCTGCACCCGGAGAAAGTTGTGTCAAGGGGTTTTCGGACGCGAGTTCGACTCTCGCCGGCTCCACCAAAAGAAAAAGCACCCTTATGGGTGTTTTTTCTTTTGGTGGTGAAGGCATTGAGAGTCGAAAGGGCGAGCCTATGTCGGTACGACAGGCAAAAACAGTCCAGTGGACTGTTTTTAGCCCGTAGTGCTAAACTGACTACGAGTTTTGTGCTCGTGTGAGACCGACGCGGTCAAAAATACATTTTTGACGCTTGCGTGAGCAAGCCAAAGCTCCACCAGAAAAAGCACCCTTATGGGTGCTTTTTTAAAATCATTTTCCGAAATAATCAAACTTACATTTAGGGCATTTGGGGAAATCAAAATCGTGAACTGCTCCACAAGAAGGGCAGGTCCTTTTTGGGAGTGAATCTTCTTCCTGGGGGTGTTCAGCTGCAAAAAATTCTATTTTATTGCAGTTGGGACAGATAAAAATATCCACAGAAAGTGATCCTGCTATAAGATTTGGTAAGTCTCCCAATATCCAGCCTGTTTGACCAAGCTGTATATTTTCACGATTGGCAAAATGCATTTTAGTGTTACATCTTAGACATGTTATTTCTTTCATGTTACACTCCTTTACATTGCCAGCTGTCTAAGGCGTTTTTTGTCAAGGATCTTAACACCTTTTCGTGAGGCTTCAACAATACCTTCGCTTGAAAAATACTTGAGCATTCTGGAAACAACCTCTCTTGCAGAGCCCATATATTTTGCAATCTGCTCGTGGGTCAGGTTGATTGTATCAGAGCCAAGGCGTGAAGCTTCGTCTGATAAGAATATTGCAAGGCGCTTATCCATGCTCATAAACAGAATCTGCTGCATAACCCACATAACATCGGAAAAACGGCTTACGGCAGTTTCCAGAGTGAATATCTTAACATCGGGGTTATTATTTGCAACCTGAGAATACGCTTTCCCAGCTATAACATAGCATTCACTGTCTTCTTCAGCATCAACAAAAACGTCAAAAGTGATAGTCTGCAAAACGCAGGAGGCAGAAAGCATACACATTTCACCTGAATGCAAACGATAGAGTGTTATGTCTTTTCCTTCATCAGACATAATATAAACTCTCAGTGATCCCTTTTTGATAAAGATAACTCCTGAGCAGTCGTTTCCGTCATGCACGGTGTTGCCTTTGGGATACGTAAGGGCTGCAGTATTGTTGCATATAAAATCTCGGTCATCTTCAGAAATAGTGTCCCAGAAAGGAAACATTTCACGAAAAACGCCTTCAAACATAGCGCGTGCCATAGCTAAGCGCTCCTTTCTGCTTGAGGATAAATATCAGTGACAATTGTGACTTCCGCAGCCGTGATCACCGCAGGTGTGTCCCTCACCGTGATGATGGTCGTGGTGGTCGCATTTTGCATCGGGGTTGTAGAGAAGTTTTCCTGCAATAAAGCTTTCAACAGCCGCGTCAGCATCTCCCTTGACGCCGCCGAAAAGCTTGATACCTGCCTGTGCGAGAGCATTCTGCGCACCGACGCCGATTCCTCCACAGATAAGAACGTCCACTTTCAATGCAGAAAGCAGTCCTGTA
This sequence comes from Candidatus Avispirillum sp., assembly GCA_045631345.1. Classification (GTDB taxonomy): domain Bacteria; phylum Bacillota; class Clostridia; order Oscillospirales; family CAG-272; genus Avispirillum. The sequence goes on along the minus strand of JAZQUP010000013.1, from coordinate 84,540 downwards.
AGGGCACCGTGTCCGCTGCCCATTGTGTCCATAACCTGAGAAGAAACTATTTTTTTGTTTTCTACATTATATACTTTAAACTGTGCTGTATGGCCGAAATGCTGAAAGATCTGACCATTTTCGTAAGTAACTGCTATTCTCATAATACTTTCTCCTTTATAATATAATGCTCTGTCCCGCAGAGAGATAGTTTAGTTTTGAAATATGCTTTTTCATAAATTCAAACTGTGCTTCTCCAGTGCAATGACAGGTGAAATATTCTGTATCAAATTCGTTAAGATATTCAGCGTAGGTTTTGAGTGTGTCATCAAGTGGAAGCTTTGAAAAATGAAATCCGCCGATGATAAAATCTACCTGAAACCATTTGGCAATGTTAAGGATACCTTTGTGGGAGCATCCACTTATAAGAACTTTTTTTCCCTCGTCCTCAATGAGCAGATATTGCTCGTGGTGAAAATCATCGGGGACAAAGCTTCCATTTTCAAAAGTGTTCAGACCGAAGCTGCCAAGATTGAAAAATTTTTCTTTGGTATTGCAGGAATATAAGGTCAGTCCTTCTCCGATTTTTGTTTCATCATTCACAAAACGAAGTCGGTCACAAGCTGAAAGAGAAGTGTCAAGTCCGATATATTTTTTTGTTCCGTTATAATGAGGCTCAAATGCGTAGGAACTAAGATAAACAGGTGCTTTTTTATTTATTTCAAGAAAATTTTTAAGCCCTCCTCCGTGATCGTAATGTCCGTGAGAGAGGATGGCAATGTCGATTTTTGAAAGATCTACTCCAAGAAGTTCTGCATTTGCAGAAAACAATTGGGATTGTCCAAAATCAAATAAAATAAGGCTTTTTGAGGTTTCAATGTAAAGAGAAAGTCCATGTTCAACACCGATATAGTCAAATGACGAAGTGTTTTCAGCAAGACAAACTATCTTCATTTTCATTCCACCTCCCTAGGATTCTGAACCAACTAAATTATAAAACAAAATTTACGTATATGTCAATATATCTTTTGTGATGAAGTCACGGAATACTATGAAAAATGTGGTATAATATTTACAGTAATGTAGGCAAGGAGGTTCGATATGGAACACATTTACGATATGATAATAATCGGTGGAGGTCCCGCGGGATATACAGCAGCGCTTTATGCTTCAAGAGCAGGGCTTGACACAGTAGTTATAGAAAAAATGGCGCCGGGCGGTCAGATGGCGCTGACAGATATAATAGATAATTATCCCGGATTTGAAGAGGGAGTGGACGGCTTTTCTCTGGGAATGAAAATGCAGCAGGGTGCAGAGCGATTTGGTGCAAAGACAGAATACGCAGAAGTTTTGAGCGTTGATTTTTCAGATAAAATAAAGAAAGTGAGAACAAGTTCAGGAGAGATCCTCTCCAAAACTGTCGTTATATCAACGGGTGCAAATCCCAGAGAGCTTGGTATAGAAGGGGAGAAGGAATTAACAGGCCGAGGGGTTCACTACTGTGCTCATTGTGACGGCGGTTTTTATAGGGGCAAAACAGTAGTTGTGGTTGGCGGAGGAAATTCTGCTGTGTCAGATGCTTTATATCTTTCACGTCTTGCCAAAAAGGTATACCTTGTTCACAGAAGAGATACACTCAGAGCAACAAAAATATATCACGAGCCGCTTATGAAGGCTGAAAATGTGGAATTTGTGTGGAACAGCACAGTTGAAGGTATAAAAGCAGATGGTAGAGTGAATGGAGTTTTAATAAAGAACGTTCGCTCAGGAGAGATAAGAGAAATGGAATGTGATGCAGTTTTTGTAAGTATCGGAAGAAAGCCTGCAACAGAATATTTTGGTGAAAGCATTGAAAAAGATAATAATGGATATATCGTAGCAGACGAATCAACAAAAACAAGTGCAGAGGGCGTGTTTGCAGTTGGTGACGTGCGTACAAAAGCACTTCGTCAGGTTGTAACAGCTGTTGCAGACGGAGCTGTTGCGGCTCACTTTGCGGAAGAGTATCTTTCAATTTTTGGTTAAGATTCTTATAATAATCTTTTCGAAACTATAATAATGTGCTATAATATATTTATCAAAATATGAGCGGAGGAAATTCGTGATGGAAACTAAGTTTTATATTTGTGAGCATTGCGGCAATCTTATCGGAATGATAAATGATGCAGGCGTTCCTATGATGTGCTGCGGACAGAAAATGACAAAGCTGGAAGCGGGAACAGTAGAAGCAAGCCGCGAAAAACATATTCCCGTGGTAACTGTAGAGGATAATATAGTCAGAGTGGATGTTGGCTCCGTTGCACATCCTATGGCAGAAGAACATAGTATTCTTTGGGTATATTTGCAGACAGACCGCGGCGGTCAGCGCAAAAATCTTCAGGTAGGAGGATTACCTGCAGTAACATTTGCACTCAGTGATGAAAAACCTCTTGCTGTTTATGCATATTGCAATCTGCACGGACTTTGGATGGCAGAAATTGAAGAGAAGCTTGTTTGCGATCTTAAACCTCTTGATACAAAATCAAAGGAAGATTATGTTATATGCAAATGCAACAACGTAAGCTATTTTGATATTCTTGACGAGGTGCATAAGCATGATAATGTTTGCGATCTGCTTGAGATATTTGAGGATGTAAAAAATACAACTCATTGTTCAACAGGCTGTGGCGGATGCTATGATAAGGTTCTTGCAGTTATTTCTGAAGCGATGTCAAGATAATATGTGATCAAAACCGCTCAAAGTGAAAGCTTTGAGCGGTTTTCTTTTTCTCAAATGATGTCTAAAAACAGAAATATATGTAAAACGCTAGGTTGCAAAACAAACTTGACAAATCAGTGCAAAAGTTATACAATAAAATTATAAATATTCAACAAAAAGCGGAGGTCGCTATGGCATTGAAAATTCTGAAGATCGACCCTTATCTTGAGCCTCATAAAGAGGATCTTGAAAAGCGTTATAAGTCGTATGTTACAAAAAAAGCAGAGCTTGTAGGCAAGGGCGGCAGCCTTTCCACATTTGCTAACGGATATAATTTCTTCGGTATTCATCCTACAGAAAAAGGTTGGGTATATCGTGAATGGGCCCCCGGCGCTGATGAAATGTATCTCACAGGCGATTTCAATAAATGGGATCTTAAGGCTTGTCCCATGAAAAAGCTTGAAAACGGAGTTTTTGAGGTTGAGCTTAAGGGAAAGAAGAAGCTTAAGCAGGGTCAGCGAATTCAGGCTGTTGTTGTTCATGGTGATGAAGTTCTTCGCCGCATTCCTACATATGCAACAAGAGTTGAACAGAATAAAGAAGACAATTCCTGGTGCGCAGTTGTAAATGATGCAATATATGATGGCTTTGAGTGGACAGATGCCGGCTTCAAGCCTGCAACAACTCCCTTTATATATGAATGCCATATCGGTATGGCTCAGGAGAAATATGATGTTGGCTCCTATAAGGAGTTCACAAAGGAAATTCTTCCTAAAATCAAGAAGCTTGGATACAACACAATTCAGATAATGGCAATAATGGAGCATCCTTATTATGGCTCCTTTGGCTATCAGGTTTCCAATTTCTTTGCAGCAAGCTCACGCTTTGGTCCCTCAAAGGATCTTAAGGAGCTTGTAAACACAGCGCATGAAATGGGAATAACAGTTCTTCTTGATGTTGTTCATTCTCACGCAGTTAAGAACACAAATGAAGGTCTTAACCTCTTTGATGGAACAGAGTATCAGTTCTTCCACGAGGGTGGAAAGGGTAATCATCCCGCTTGGGACACAAAGCTGTTTAACTATGGTAAAAACGAGGTTATTCATTTCCTTCTTTCCAATCTTAAGTATTGGATGGAAGTGTTCCATTTTGACGGATTCCGTTTTGATGGAGTAACCTCAATGCTTTATCATGATCATGGCCTTGGAAGCGCATTTACAAACTACAGCATGTATTTCTCTATGAATACAGACACAGAAGCTGTAACATATCTGCAGCTTGCAAACGATCTTATTCACGAGATCAATCCTAAGGCAGTAACAATCGCTGAGGATATGTCAGGTATGCCAGGTATGTGTCTGAAGCTGAAGGAGGGCGGTATTGGATTTGATTATCGTCTTTCTATGGGTGTTCCTGATCTTTGGATAAAGATGATCAAGGAATATAGCGACGATAATTGGGATATGATGAAGCTGTGGTATGAGCTGACAGGATGTCGTCCCGGCGAAAAGAGCGTTGGCTATTGCGAATCTCACGACCAGGCCCTTGTTGGTGATAAAACTATCATATTCCGCCTTTGTGATTCCGAAATGTATTGGAGTATGAATAAAGCCTCCAATAGTATGATAATTGACCGAGGCATAGCGCTTCATAAGATGATCCGCCTTTTAACATCAACTCTTGTAGGTGAGGGTTATCTTAATTTTATGGGTAACGAATTTGGACATCCCGAATGGATAGACTTCCCCCGTGAGGGAAATGGCTGGAGCTATCATTATTGCCGTCGTCAGTGGAGCCTTGCAGATAACGGATTCCTTCGTTATGAATATCTCCGTGATTTTGATATGGCAATGATCAAGCTGCTGAAGAAAGAACGCCTTATGGGTAAAAAGGCAGTGAATCAGTGGATGCATAATGATGATAAAACCATCATCTATACAAAGAATAAGCTTGCATTTGCCTTCAACTTCCATCCCACAAAATCCTATGATGCATATTTTGTTCCTGTTGAAGAAGAGGGAATATATACAGTTGTTATGTCCAGCGATGATGAAGCATTCGGCGGATTTGATCGTGTTGACAAAGCTTATAAATATGAAGCTAAAAAGAGAGAAGAAGATGGCAAAATCGGTTTCACATGCTATCTTCCCAACCGTTCAGCTGTTGTGTTTAAGAAGGATAAATAATTGAGTATTATACTGAGTGTAATGGATACTTTAACGTATAATCTCATAATCATTTTTCTCTTGCCCTTATTTTTCCTTTATGGTTGGGGTGTTCTGAGATACCGAATAGAAGAACAATATGTCAGGTTATATTTAAGCAAAACTTCAATAAAGAAAAGAAAGAAAAAGAGTTTATTTGATTGGTTCTTTTTAAGGGAATTGTTAAAATATGTTCCGCTTTTGTTAAGGATACTATATATACTTTATTGCGGAATATTATTGGCTTCTTTTGTTTTGGCTATGGTATTTGTTGTTTTATGGATAATATCATATGAGCTGAAAAACACTATAATTGTAAGTGTTATGATTTACATAGCTGCTGCAATGCTTGATATCCGCATTATCGGTTGGTTTGTGGATCTGCTGAATGGTAATATAAAGAAAAGAAATTAACCTTAAAGAAAAAGGTCGCTGACTAAGTCAGCGGCCTTTTTTGTTAAACTCTTCACTTAACAGAAATATTAAGCTTTGAGCCCTTCTTGATATTCTGAAGAATCCAAAAAGCACCCTTGTCGTGGCCCGAAAGAACAAAACCACCGGCAGGAATCTGCATATTGCACTGACCATAAACAGGATCGTTAAGCGCAACGCAATATTTATCAAAAGCAACCTCTGCGCCCCATTTGTTTGTTCCAGTCCATTCTCCAATGTTATAAATAACAAGATTGTCTGTTAGGCGAGGAATGTTAAATCCGTTTATTTTCACATCAATCTCCTCCTTTGCAGGAAAATTAATTCTGTTTGCTTCTTCTGCTATATAGTCCATCTTTGAAAGAAGATAGGGACCGGGGCAGGCTGTTGCAGAATACATCTGATGCCATGTAAGATTCTGTCCACGAACAAGCTTTCCAAGCCCATTTCTCTTTGCGATGTCGGCAACAAGCTTGATAAGACTGTTCAAGGCAGCATCAGAAACCTTCCAATCCCCTCCTGTAGCGCAGTTGGATGTTTCGATGGTTACGGATTTGCAGTTGGAATCCCAGTTGCCATCGGTCCAGGCGGTGTCCTCCTCGGGCACAAACTGAGCAATAGTGCCATCGTTACCGATGCCGTAATGAGAGCTGCCATTTCTGCCAACCGCCTGAAACAGCTTGCCCAATCTCTCAGCAGTTACAACACCTGCTACATGGTGCAGAGTGATCTTGGTGATCTTTTCGCTTCTGCCCCTTGTGTAATTGCCTGAGTGAGCAGGAATATTTACTTGAGTAAGTGCAGAATTACTCATAATTTACTCAACCTCCTTCACTTCAGGAAGTCCCTTGATGCAAGTGAGTATAGTGATAACACCTGCCAAAGCGCATCCGCTAAGTACGCCAACCCAGTCAACATCGGTGATACCCATAGCATTTGTACCGATAAGAGCAATAGCCATTTCTGCCATTGTCTTAACTGTTCTTACCGCGACTGCCTTGATCCACTTCTTTGCTTTTGTACTCATAATTATTCCTCCTTGTTTTCAAGAATTTTGATTCGTGTTTCGTGATCGGAGAGCATAACGCTATGCTCTCCGATTTTTTCAAACAGCTTGGCATGTGTTTCGTGGCTGTTTGATTTAAGCTCCTTAACAGTATTCACAAGCAGCTCGATTGTTGTGGATAAGGTGGCAAGCGTTGAGGAAAGTTTGCTCACCCATATTCCTATACTGCCGATAAATCCTACCAAGGCTATTATTCCAATAACAATTTCCCATGTCATTTCATAACTAGCCTCCTGTTATTAAGTCTTTTTCCAAACATTCCAAGCATATGTATCGTTCAAATAGGTTGCAACAGTTGAAGTATTTGCCATTTCGGAAGAAGTAGGGTTAGCGGCTGTTTGTAAGTAAGAAGTTGTGCCGCTATAAGTAGTTTTATACACAGTCCAAGTGGTAGTATCTTCAAAAACAGCAGATGTGAGCGTTGACACTAAGCGGAATGCGCTACCACCGATATAATTAACATTCGAAGGTATTGTAACAGAACTTAACTTGGTGCTATAGAATGCCGATTCACTAATATGAATCATAGTTGATGGGATAACCACACTTTCCAACTTATAACACTCATTACACATTGACATCGGTATAATTGTATTTCCTTCGGGAAGCACCAAACTTGTAAGATTTGAGCATTTCGCAAACTGATGCCCTTTATAATTTATAACGCCTGTTGTATAGATAGTGTTCTGCTCGGTGTGAAGAATACAACCCTCGGGAATACTGATACTTGACATCTTGCAACCATAAAAAGCATAAAAACCAATGCTTGTAACACCATTTTCAATCACAACAGAGGTTATATCAGCGTTGTAGTCATACCACGGCATTGTGCTACTATCATAATCATACATATCACCTGTTCCTGATATAGTAAGCACACCTGAGTTGCTAATATCCCAAGTGAGATTATCACCACAAGTACCCACCGCCATAGCATCCTTTACCCATTGAGCGTAGTAGGTTTCATCACCTGTTACAGGCACAATTTGCTTATCCCAACCTGTAAACATATATCCTGCTTTTGAAGGTGTATACGAAGGAGTTGTACCATAAGGAATAACTTCGCTATGCAATAGTGAATCACCATCATAGTATTTGATAGTGTACATCCTCACAACTCCAATGAATGAAATATAAACAGTTTTATCGCTTGTGATATTGGCAAGAATATTAGGATCAAGCTCGCCACCGGGAGTAGCTGACCAACCACCAAAGCCATAGTTATACTGAGCTGTGCTTTCCTTTGTAGGCTTTTCAATTAGTCCAAGTGAAATAGGATCACCTGATGTGTCACCATTAACAACAGGCTTTTCGCAAAGCACCTCTGTGCCATCTTCATTCATAAATGTAATGGTATGGTCTCCACCACCGCTAACAGAAATTTCTTTGTCAACCAAACGCATAGCGTGCCAACCATACTTTGAATTTTCTGCCAGATTCCGAACATTAAACGTTGTATTCGTACAACTTAGCTCAACAGATTGAAAAGCAGCTCCGCCTGTAATTGTAAGGTTACCTACTTTGACTTTATTTGTTGAATAAACCCAAGTGGTATAATCCGCTGTCATAGTGAGATCATTTCTTTTCAAATACACTATTACTACATCGGGTTTACCGCCACAATTGTGTTCAACATTTTTTGTCTTTTGTTCACGACCTGTTTCAAATTCTCCCGAAGTGGAGATAACTTCATATGTGTAATATGTACCACCCTCACCACTTCCACCGCCTTCGCCTGCCACAATGCTTTCAATCTCAGAAGCAAAATCAGCAACAGGAATAGAAGCTGTGTCACCAGTTTTAGAGCGAATCGCATTAGCTATACTTGAAAGAGTAGTGTCCTTAATGAAATATAATGCCATTAAAAACCACCATCCTCTGCAAGAGCGATTGTAACCCAAGTTGCTTTGCCATCAACGGCCTGAAGAAACTTGTCGTTATCGGCTGTTGTAACAGCAGGCAGTATTCGGGGAAGAAACTGAGCTGTCAATGTCTGAACTGCAGTTGTTGCTTCTGCATTTGAAACAGCATCAATATTAGCTCTTGCCTGAGCCTGCTGTTCTGCGGTCAAAGTCTGAGCTGTGTATGTAACCGCATCAGCACTACCACTGCCACCTGTTCCGTTTTCACCATCTTTACCTTTAAGGGATTCAAGCCATTCAGCCTCACTTCCCTCAAAGCCATGATTCTTTGCTATTTCATATGCGGATAAACCATTTGCTCCGTCAGATCCTTTGCTGCCGTTTTTTATGGTAAAATCTGCGCTTGTTCCATCACTCATAGTAAAGGAAAATGTGTTTTCTCCTCCGTCTGTGCTTGATGTGGTCGTTTGCTCCATATGAGTGAGCCATACAACTGACGGTGCTTCTGTTTTTGCATAATGCAGTGTTTCGGTATTGCTGAAATAACTGATCTCGTGCCACTGATTTTCATTTGGTGAAAGAAAATAGAAATAAATATTTCCGCCATATCTGTAAATTGAAGCAGGATGTTTTCCATCGTCGAAGTTTACGTAAACAATATAGTCAGAAACTTCATTTATAACAGAAAGTATAACAGCCTTTTCGATCAGAGCCTGTGACTCTGTTGGTTCTTCAGTATAGAAATTAAGCTCGTATTCATTAATTCCATTTCCGTGAAGAACATTAAAATTCTTAGTTCCGTTAATATCCGTTATAGAAACACGATTTCCGTTATCAATTGGTGTCACGTCAATTGTGGGAGAAATACCGGTGTCACCAATATCTCCTTTGTCGCCCTTATCGCCTTTTTCTCCGTTGAAGGCGCCGGTTTCAAGAGAAACCTTGATTTCACCAATCATAATTTTTGAATCTGTTATAAGCTTTGAAAGCGCATCAAATTCATTTTTAGAAGCAGAAGCAGCTCCACCGTTTTCATAGACTGTAGGAACTACAAAAATTGAAAATTTAGGCGAAGTCAGAAGCATATTGTCTGCTCCTCCTGTCAGCCTGATTTCGCAGGAAACCATTCCTGTCATAGATGTTGTTTGAGAGGTCACAGGGTAGCAGATCAGATTGTCTTCAATGGCGCATTCGTTGATGATATAGGTGTCGTCAGCCTTGCGGGCAACAAATATTGCTCTGCATTCTTCTGAAATTTCATAGGGCAAGCCGTTATCCGTCAGTGAAATTTTCAGTGTTTTGGTTGAGTCAAAATGCTTTAATTCAATTGTTGCCTGAGATTCCATTTCGTGAATATCAAGTGATATTCTGATTTCAGGTTGTGTCATTTTTACCTCCTTGATTTTGTAAGATACAGGTCGTAATTAGTTTATCTTATATAAAAAAAGAAATCTCCCCACGCATTAGGAAGATTTTATTCAACAGATAGTTGATGTTAGATAAAATGTTTTTTGTTGTAATAACAAGAATTTTATGCTATACTGTTATAAATGAATTGAGGTGAATGTATGGAACTGAATAAGGTGCCTCAGGCAGTCATTGATAAGGTAGCAAAAAACGGAGTTAATAAAGAGAGTATAAAAGCAGTTGCTTTGCTTGACCGTGCTCCCGACAATTTTGTTTGTGATTGCTATGCAGTTTATGCGGAAAATAAGCTGATTTTTATATATGGAATCAATACAGCTGTAAAAAAAGAGAAGAAGAAAAAAGAAATTGAACCGCAGTATAAAGAACTGAAGGCCAAGGAGCTTGATATATCAGGCTGGAGAGATTTTCAGGTTGAGCAGCAAATATCAGGCTGTAATATAACTGCGGTTAATAGCTTTGGAGTTTCTTTTGTGTGCCGACTTTCAAATACTGCGGCCGAGGATGCAAAAGAGCTTTGTGAGAATATAAATATAGCAATTGGCTGTAAAGAATCAACAGAAAAAAGCAAAAAAGAAAAGCCGGAGTGTTGTCCAAAATGCGGGAAGCCCTATCCTGACCAGGCGAGAAAGGTTTGCCCCAAGTGCATAGACAGGGCAGGTGTTGTTAAGCGCATATGGTTTTTCATCGGAAAGTATAAAAAGAGTGTTTTTGCTATTCTGTTAGCAATGGTGCTTTCAAGCGCACTTTCTATCCTTGCGCCCTATATCAGCTCAGGATTTTTCTTTGATAGTGTCCTCACAGTAGGAGGAAAATTCTATGGTCAGGTGCTGAAGGTTATTTTCATTCTTGTAACAACAAGAATACTTTCTTTGCTGGTAAATATGGTAAATGAGGTAACAACAGCTACTGTTGTTCCAAAGATAATATACGATCTTGAAAAGGTCATATTTACGTCAATTGAGCGCTTATCACTTAGCTTTTTCACAAACAGGCAAACCGGAGCGCTTATGAATCAGGTCAATGGTGATGCCAATACGCTTTATTGGTTCTTTGTTGATATGTTCCCATATATGCTTATAAATCTTGTGCAGACCATAACAGTTGCAATACTTATGTTTGCAATAAACTGGAAGCTGTCTGTCATAGCAATAATGATGGCTCCCTTTGTTCTTGTTTTCACAAAGCTGCTTATGGACAGAATGAATAAGCTTCATTCAAAAAACTATTCAAACAACAGAAGCCTTAGCGGTATGCTGACAGATGCTCTTAATGGTGTCAGAGTTGTAAAGGCATTTGCAAGAGAGGACGAGGAAAAGCGTCGCTTTGAGGTGAGAAATATTGCGGCCTCCAAATCAGACCAGACAGTTTCTCTCAATTATACAACCCTCTTCAGAATAGTTGCCTTTTTGTTCACCATTGCATCCACTCTTATTATGGGTGTTGGCGGTTGGATGGTTATAGAGGGAGAGATAACATATGGTATTCTCATAACATTCACCGCTTATGCTTCTATGCTCTATAGTCCGCTCACATCATTTGTAAATATGATAGGCCAGATTGCAAATGCATCAAATGCAATGCAGCGTCTGATGGAGATCATGGATGCAGAACCTGAGGTGAAGGAAAAGGAAGATGCCGTTAAGCTTGAAAAGCTGAGAGGCGATATAAGCTTTAAAAATGTTTTGTTTGGCTACGACAAAAATCGCAAGATAATTGATGATGTTTCTTTTGAAATCAAAGCAGGTGAAACTGTTGGTATAGTTGGTCGCACAGGTGCGGGAAAATCAACTATAGCCAATTTGTTAATTCGTCTTTACGACACTAACAGCGGTGATATTATAATAGACGGATATAACGTGAGAGAGCTTTCGTTTGAAACACTCAGACAGAACATTGCCATAGTTTCTCAGGAAACATATCTTTTCCACGGAACCATTTACGATAATATTGCTTATGCCAATCCTGATGCAACAAGAGATGAGGTAATACGTGCCGCAAGGGTTTCAGGTGCGCATGATTTTATTTGCAAATTGCCCGATGGATATTCCACAAAGATCGGTTGGGGATATAAGGATCTTTCTGGCGGTGAGAAGCAGAGAGTTTCCATTGCAAGAGCGCTTTTGCGTGATCCCTCTGTGCTTATTCTTGACGAAGCAACATCTGCAATGGATACAAGAACTGAGCGTGGAATACAGGAGGCGCTTGAAAAGCTTTCCAAGGGAAGAACCACTATTATGATTGCCCATCGTCTTTCAACACTCAGAGGGGCAGATAAACTGATGGTTATTGAAAACGGAAAAATAGCTGAAGAGGGAACACATCATAAGCTTATTCGTGAAAAAGGAATATACTATAAGCTTTATATGCTTCAATATGAGGCGCTGAAAAATGCAGGAATTGAGGAATGACATATGGAAGAAAAAAGAATAACGCTTGATGAAGCTGCAGGCCTCAGCTATCTTGCCACGGCTGATATTTGTTTTACAAAAAACGGAGAGTTTCCCGGTGCCAAGCTTGCAGATGGAAAAGAATATGATCGTGTTTGGCTTCATAGAGTTTTCCCCTTTGATCTGTCAGAAGAATTTATTTCTGTTCAAACAAAGGATAATGAGGAAATAGGAATCATCCGTCGTATAAGCGATTTCGGCGCAGAAGAGCAGGAGATTCTCAAAAATGAGCTTGAGCGTAAATATTTTATACCTAAGATCAAAAAGATATTAACTCTCAAGGAGCGCAGAGGATTTTCCTATTGGAAGGTTGAAACTGACATAGGCGAAATGGAAATTTCCTTGCAGGATACATACAGAAGCATCACAAGAATTGGCGAGGACAGAGCCTTTATCGGTGATATTTCAGGAAATCGCTTTGAGATAGAATCACTTTCTGCTCTTGACAGAAAGAGCAGAAAGAAGCTTGACATCTATCTGTAAGGAGAAAATATGGAAGAAAAGATCATTCTTTCTTTTCCTTATAATCTGTCGGTGAAAAATCCTAAAGAACAGGTTGATGGTGAGGTTGTTCTTTATGAAACAAGGCTGACAGTTTTTGAAAAGGGAAAGGAAATTATAAATCTTTCGCTTTCTTCGGTTGAGGAATTTGTATATGACGCAGGCATTGGTTGTGTTGCGATTGAGGCTGTGGCAGACGGCACGTATATAACAGTTTGCCGTGCGCATATGATATATGCAAAAAATATTTCAGCTGCAGTAAAGCGAATGAATAAATATAGGGCGGATGGTTTTTATGATAATAGCTGGAACAGCTTTGAAGCTGTTGTTTGTTCCAAATGCCATCGTCCTATTCCAACAGGGATGAAAAGCTGTCCCCGTTGCGCCGCAAAGGCAGGATATATAAAAAGATTGTTAAAAATAGCAGCTCCGTTCAAATGGGGAATAATAATTTCTATTGCCATGTATTTTATAATAGCCGCAATGGGACTAGTTTCTCCATATATTAACAGAATTCTTGTAGACGACTATATTAAGGCGGCAGAAAAGCCTGTGCTTGAACAGTTTATAATAATTGTTCTTTCGCTTCTCGGAATATCTGTTGCAGTTATGCTGCTTTCAATGCTTCGTGGTTGCGTTCAGATAATAACTGCCAATAAGCTGATAGTAAAGCTTCGCAAGATGATCTTTGATAAGGTTGAAGAAATGTCGCTTGCCGGAGTTACAAGAAGAACTTCGGGCGAGCTGATGAACAGAATCACTCACGACACTCAGCATTTGAAGCAGTTTATAACTGATGATTTCGGAATGCTTATTGAAAATCTTGTAACGATAGTTGCAATCAGCGTTCTTCTGTTTTCATTCGATTGGCGACTGGCGCTTCTGGTGCTCCTTCCTGCTCCTGTGGTTTTGGTTGGGCACAGATTAATGTGGAACTTTCTTGGTAAAGGCTACCATCGTCAGTGGTCACTTTTTGCTCGCTCAGGAACAATTCTCCATGATATTTTTTCAGGAATCAGAGTTGTTAAGGCGTTTGGCACGGAAAAGGCAGAGGAAGCACGATATGATAACGCTATAAGAGAAGAGCTTGCAACCAAGGCATCAAATGAAAGAAAATTTGCATATGTTTCACCCATAACTAATTTCCTTATGGGTGTTGGCGAATTTTTTCTCCTCTATTATGTAGGAACGGAAATAATTGAAGGAACTATGACTCTTGGTCAGATGCAGCAGTTTTCAGCATATGCATCAATGATATATGCTCCCCTTCGTTTCCTTGCGTTTTTGCCAAGACGACTTGCAATGAGTATGACCTCAGTTGTTAAGATATTTGATGTGCTTGATGAGGAGCCCGATGTTAGCGATTCAAGCGAGCCACGTGAAATAGAGCTTTCCGGAAATATTGAAATAAAAGACGTTTCATTCGGATATGAGGATAGCCGAAATGTGCTAAAGCATGTGAGCCTTGATATTAAGCAAGGGGAAATGATAGGCATTGTCGGCAGATCAGGTGTTGGTAAATCAACGCTTATTAATCTCATAATGCGATTGTATGATGCAGATGAAGGCGGAATATATTTTGATGGTGTCAGCATAAAGGAAATTTCTCAAGAATGCCTCAGACGACAGATGGGTGTTGTTCTTCAGGAAACTATGCTGTTTTCAGGAAGCCTTTATCAAAATATAGCTTATGGCAAACCCGGCGCGTCAAGCGAGGAGATAATAACTGCCGCAAAGCTTGCGGGAGTTCATCAGTTTGCAATTAAGCTGCCCGATGGATATAACACTATTGTTGGTGAAAAAGGATACACACTTTCAGGTGGTGAAAGACAGAGAGTTGCAATAGCAAGAGCTTTGCTTCACGATCCACGTGTGCTTATTCTTGACGAAGCAACAAGTGCTCTTGACACGGAAACTGAAAAGAATATTCAGGATGCGCTTCGTAAGCTGACAGCAGGTAGAACAACTATTGCAATAGCTCACAGACTTTCAACCCTCAGAAATGCAAATCGTCTTGTTGTGCTTGATAAAGGTACAGTAGCTGAGGTTGGTAGCCATGAAGAGCTTATGGCTAAAAAGGGACTTTATTTTGAGCTTGTTATGGCGCAAAGACAGATGTCCAAAATGCAGAAGTAAAAAGCCTTCTCCAGTGGGAGAATAGGGATCGTATGCGGTGTATGAGGTGTAAATGGTAGGGGACGGCGCCCTCGACGTTCCGATTATAATACAAACATACATCGTAGGGGCGACCTGTGGTCGTCCGCCTTCGATACAAACATATATAGGGAATACAAATACATGGAAGAATTTATTTTAATACGTCCCACAAGTGAATATGCAACTCAAATAACTGAATACAGACAAGAGTTTCTTGATGCAGGAGACTCTATGGACGGATGCGGACCTCTTCGAAATATTGAAAATCCCGAAGAGTACATAAGGGCAAGCATAGATTGTGAAGATCCCGAAAAGGTTCCTTCTCATTGGGTTCCTGCTACGCAGTATTTATTCATTCGCAAAAGTGATAATAGACTTGTTGGAATGATTCAGGTTAGACATCATTTTAATGATTATCTTGAAAAATACGCAGGTCATATCGGTTATTCTATAAGACCAAGCGAAAGGCGAAAGGGGTATGCCAAAGTAATGCTGAAAATGGCACTTCCTTTTTGCCGAGATATTGGACTTGATAAAGTTTTAATCGCGTGCGAGGAGCACAATATCGGTAGCGAAAAGACAATTATTGCAAACGGTGGAGTTTACGAATCTACAGTATGCGATCCCAGCGATGGTGAGAATCTAAAAAGGTTTTGGATAACATTGTAGAAAGTCTTTAGTAAGGATGTTTCGCTCTCTGCGGAGAGCGACCAAGAAGCTTCGCCTCTTGGATTACCCTGAAGTAATAGGAATTCCGCGCTCTGCGGAGCGCGTCTCAGGGCTCTGCCCTGATAACCCGCGACCTTTTTCTGAAAAAGGTCGATAAAAACAAACTGATTTAGTGTAACTGACAAAAGCTCCCACAGTTTAACTGCGGGAGCTTTTCTATATAACATCAATTATTCAACAACAACGAAGTCTTCGCCGTTCCACTGATCTGCATTGCCACAGATATAGAGGCGGAATTCGCCGGGCTCAAGAACTCGGTTAAGCTTTCTGTCAACCATTTCAAATCTTTCTGAGGGGATGGAGAAGTAAACTGTCTTTTCTTCGCCTGCCTCAAGGGAGATCTTTTCAAAGTCGCAGAGGAGCTTATCGGGAGTTGCAAGAGATGAAACGTAGTCACGGAAGTAAACCTGAACAACTTCTTCAAGAGCAACATCGCTTGTATTCTTAACTGTACAAGAAGCTCTAAGCTCGTCGCCTGCCTTGATTTCGGGATTTTCAATCTTAACAGGACCGTATTCTACGCTACCATATGTAAGACCGTAGCCGAAGCAGTAAAGAGGAGAATCGGGACAATCTCTGTGGCGATTGATTCCGTCAAATCCTCTGGGACGACCATTGGAATAGGATGCATAATAGATCGGGATCTGACCTGTTGCGCGGGGGAATGTAACAGGAAGACGTCCGGAAGGAGCAACACGATTGAAGAGAATGTCGCAAACTGCGTTACCACACTCAACGCCGCTATGCCAGTTAAGAAGGATAGCATCGGAGAGCTCGTCAAGAGTTGAGCAAGCAAGAGGACGTGCTGTATAGAGAACAGAAACCAGAGGCTTACCTGTAGCCTTGAGAACCTTGAGATAATCGTTCTGGAGCTGGGGAAGATCAATATCAACTCGTCCGCCGTGCTCGCCTGCCCAGTGAACAGGTTCACCGCAAGCGTAGATAATAGCGTCGCATTCAGCTGCAAGAGCAGCAGCTTTTTCAAAATCAGCTGATCCTGTAGATTCTTCATCAAGCTCAAAGTCGCATCCTTTGATGTAAACAACTTCAACATCGCCTTCAGCTTCAAGAGCGTTCTTGAGAGTTACGATATCATTAACGTGACCTCTGCCGCCCCAAAGACCGATAGCCTGATGGCGTTCATCAGCGAAGGGACCTGTGAGAAGGAGCTTCTTCTTTTCAGATTTGTTAAGGGGAAGGAGTTTATCTTCGTTCTTAAGAAGAACCATAGAGTGCGCTGCAATATCTCTTGCTGCAGCTCTTGTTTCTTCCTGAAGGAAATATTTAAGGTTGTCTTCTTCACGATAGGGATTTTCAAAGAGACCGATAGCAAGCTTTGTTACAAGAACTCTGAGAACGCTTGTATCAATAGCTTCCATAATTGCAGGATCTTCGTTTGCAAGCTCTTCAAGATATTTCTGATATACCTCAGCGTGCATATCCATATCGTTACCTGCAAGAATACCCATACGAGCGGCATCCTTTTCATCCTTTGCAACTCTGTGCTTAACGAGCTCTGCAATACTTGTCCAGTCGGAAACAACCATACCCTCAAAGCCCCACTGATCACGGAGGATCTCTGTAAGGTAGTAGTGAGAGCCTGAAACGGGATCACCGTTCATAGAGTTGAAGGAGGACATACAGGAAATGGAGCCTGCATCGAGCGCCGCCTTATAAACAGGCATATATTCTCCGTGGAGAGTTCTTTCGCTTATATCGCAGGATTCGTAGTCACGGCCTGCTTCAGAAAGTCCGTAACCGCAGTAGTGCTTGAAGCAAGCTGCAGTATAGGGATAGTTTGTGTCGGGATTTATAGTCTGGAATCCACGAACTCTTGCCTGAGCCACACATGATCCAAAGAACTTATCCTCGCCTGCGCCCTCAGCGATTCTGCCCCAACGGGGTTCACGAGTAACGTCGATCATAGGAGAATAGATCCAGTTAATGCCTTCAGCATAAGCTTCCTTTGCGGCATAGTATTCACCCTTTTCAATTCTTGCCATATCCCAGCTGGAAGCTGTTGCAAGAGGAATGGGGAAGAGTGTTCTGTCGCCGTGAACAACGTCATGTCCGATAAGAAGGGGAATACCAAGGCGGCTTTCCTCCATAGCGATTCTCTGACGTCTGTTAGCTGTTGCAACATCGGGAACGTTAAGGTATGCGCCGATCTGACCGTTACGGATCATATCCTCGTCAAGACTGCGAACAGTTCCTGAAAGAACAAGCTGACCAACTTTTTCTGAGAGAGTCATCTGAGAGAGGATTTCCTTAGCTCTCTGCATATAGGGAGCGGCGGAAAAAGGCTTTTTATCAAGTTTCATAGAGCTTACCTCGCACATAATTATAGTTGTTTAAATTATACACTATAATTTTCTCAAAGTAAACATTATTATGAATTTTTTACAGTGCTTTTCAAATATTCTATGTCATTTTTTGTTATAGCACCTGTTATTCTCATAAAAAGTAAAATAAGAGCAAATGTGAATGCTAGTTGGATGCCATATCCTATATCAGTAATTAGTTGAGAAGTGAAGATAAAGCGGGAGATAAAGCAGGCTAAAATAATGGAAATTAGTGGGCGGAGTATCCATCCTGTCTTAACCTTAATGCTTGCAACAAGAACAAGTCTTCCAAGGCTGAGAGCGCAGTTTACAAGCTCAACTATATAAACGGAAATAATATATCCTGTAAGTCCAAATCTGGGAACAAGAGTAAGAACGAGGGTGAGGCTGAGAGTTGCGTCAAGAATATTTACGCCCATTGTGTAAACCTGTTCACCAAGTCCCTTCAGTACAAAATCAACGGAGGTATCAAGATACATAACAGGGATAAGCGGCGCTATCATAGCAATGTAAATTCCGGCTTCAGTTGAATTATAAACAGAAATTCCAAATTCATGTGCAAAGGAGATAAAGGCTCCTGAAACGGCAAATGCGAAAACCAGGCAGGTTTTAATAACTTTTTCTGCAATTCGGGTTGCTTTTTTTCTGTTATTTGTTGCAACACAGGCGCTGATCTCAGGAACTAAAAGCGACGAAAAGGAATTGAGAACAGATGATGGAAAGAATATCAACGGAAAAACCATTCCGTGAAGAACACCGTATGAGGCGAGGGCATCAGATGAATTTGCTCCGCTTTTCCTGAGAGAGGAGGGGATTGCAATATGTTCGGCGCAAACAAGGCTTTGGCGCACATATGATCCTAGTGCAACAGGGAATGCTATGGCGGCCGCTCGCCATAATGCAGGCTTTTTTTCATCGATGTGAGTTCTTGTGCCTGACGACTTGATTTTATCTGAGAAATAGAAGATTATATCGCTTAAAAGAGAAAGCGCTTCTCCTACAGCACCGCCACCGACAACAGCAACACAGGCATATTCAATTCCCTTGGGCGCAAGTATAACCAGGCCGAAAATAATAAGAATGATTTTCATAATCTGCTCACTGGCTGATATGAGAGCGTTTTTGTAAGCCTTGCGCACTCCTGTAAAATACCCTGAAACAGCGCTGCCAACGGAAATAAATGGCAAGCTGAGCGCAAGCGTTTTAACAGATAGTATAGTGCGGGCATCCCCAAGGATTTTTGTTCCAATAAGCTGGGCTGAAATAAAAACAACTGTTGCAGTAAGCAAGGAAAAAAACAGGCTATATTGAATACAACCGCTAAGCTCTTTCCTCAGCACACGCTTAATTTCTGTTTCAGATGCATTCTCCTTCTCCAGTCTAGCAAGCGCTGCGCTTGTAAGACGCACTGTTGCTAAATTCACCGAAGAGGTGGCGAAGATAATTGCAAGGGAATATACACTCATAACGAGGGTGAATAATCCAACTGCCTCTTCACCCAAGGTTTTGGTAACAAAAGCATTGAAGCTTACAGAAATTGCTCTAAGCAAAACTGTTGCCGCTGCAAGAATAAGCCCGTTTATAAAAAATCTTTTAGCACCCCTCATATATGCCCAACCTTAAAAGTGTAGATATATTGATATTCTATTAAACGTGAACTGTAAAAATGAAAGCAAGAGGCAAAAAAGAAGTTATGCAGGTGCCGAATTTACTGATAAACAAATCAAGTATTGCAAAATATGTTGTGTTGTGGTATAATCTACTATGTATAGTTCTATGTGAGGAGGAGAAGCCGTGAAAAGCCCCAAAACAGTATACGTATGCACGGAATGTGACCATCAGTCGCCAAAATGGCTTGGTCAATGTCCCTCCTGTGGATCTTGGAACACTCTTGTTGAAGAAACATATCGAGCTCCTGTTGCAGTTGGCAAAACTTTGACAACTGCCAAAAAGATTGGTGGAGCGAAGGCAATGACCTTTTCTCAGATAGAAAAGGTTGATTGTATCCGAATGAGCACAGGCATAGGTGAATTTGACCGTGTGCTTGGAGGAGGACTTGTTCTTGGATCGGCTGTGCTTCTTGCAGGCGAACCGGGTATTGGTAAATCCACCTTGCTTATGCAGCTGTGCGGTAAAGCCAGCAAGGAATATACGATTCTGTATGTTTCAGGAGAAGAATCCGGAGGTCAGCTGAGGCTTCGTGCTCAAAGATTGGGTGTTGATTCCTCAGAGGTGATGGTTCTTACAGAAACTGATATGGATACGATCCTTACTGAGTATGAACGTATTTCCCCCGATGTTGTTATTGTAGACTCTATTCAGACAATGGTGCTTCAGTCTGTTCAGTCAAGCGCAGGCAGTATAACTCAGGTGCGTGAGTGCGCAACAGCATTTATCAGCCGAGCCAAAGAGGATGGAGCCGCTATTATTCTTGTAGGTCATGTAAATAAAGAAGGCGGAATTGCAGGTCCAAAGGTTCTTGAGCATATGGTAGATGCGGTTCTTCATTTTGAAGGTGACCGCAGTCAGTGCCACAGAATCATCAGAGCTATTAAAAACAGATATGGCTCAACCAATGAAATAGGCGTTTTCGAAATGACAGATACAGGTCTTGAGGAGATTGAAAATCCCTCAGCGATGTTGCTTCTCGGCAGACCGATCGGAGTTTCAGGCAGCAGCGCTGTTTGCCTGCTTGAAGGAACACGACCGATCATAGCGGAAATACAGGCGCTTGTAACCAAAACAGTTTATCCTTCACCAAAACGAATGGCAGATGGAATTGACTATAACAGAATGAGCCTTCTTCTTGCTGTTCTTGAAAAAAGACTTGGGCTCAGGTTTTCTCAGTGTGATGTATATCTCAATGTTGTAGGCGGTCTTAGAGTAGACGAGCCTGCGGCAGATGCTGCCATAGCGTTGGCGCTGATCTCAAGCATAAAGGATATACCTGTTCCTGCAGGGCTGCTTGTTTGCGGAGAAGTCGGACTTTCCGGTGAGATACGAGCAGTTTCTGCTCCTGAGCAAAGAGCGAAGGAGGCGCAGAGAATCGGATTTAATTCCGTTGCGTTTCCCAAGAGAAGTCTTGGCCATAAGCCCATAAAGCTTGATGGGGTTCAAACTGTTGGAATATCCGGCGTGTTTGATCTGCTAAATCTGCTTCCGAGAGAAGAAAGACAATAAATGAAAAACAGAAAAATCGTTGATGTTCTTGCAATCTGCTTTGGCGGATTTGCGTTTATAGCGTATATCTCATATATGATAAAACTGATGCTGTGGCCTGAGACATTCAGCGCCCTTGTTATATGTGTTTCGGCTATAGCGATAATAACTCTTCCCATTGTTTTCTATAAGAAGCTGGCGTCTTTGTTACCAAATAGGCTGTTAGAAGCTCTTAAGATCATTTACACTGCAGCAGGTGTTTTTTATGCAGTAACTTTTGCTGTTATGTGTATTTATATATCAAGTGTAAACAGCAGACAGATAACTCCTGAAGATCTTCCTGAGGATGCGGTTATTCTGGTGTATGGCGCATGGCTTCAGGGTGAGCGCCCCGGTAAAGCATTGCAGAAAAGGCTGAATACAGCACTTGAATTGTACAATGCCAATCCTGAGGCAGTTATAATTGTTTCTGGGGGACAGGGAGATAATGAGGTTCGTCCCGAGGCCGAGGCGATGAAGGAATATCTTTGTGAAAAAGGAGTTCCCTCTGAAAAGGTCATCGAAGAAAATAAAAGCAGAAACACAATTCAGAATATTAATTACTCGTTTAAGATAATAAAAGAAGCAGGACTTGAGGAATGTAAGGTTGTTTCCGTTTCAAATGCATTCCATATTCCGAGAATAATTCTTCTTTGCGAAAGGCTCGGATATGAATCAATTCCCGCTCTGGCACCTGATCCTGATTCAAGATTTATATTTGCAACGCTGGTTCGTGAATATATGTCTTATGTAAAGCTAATTTTGCTTGGCGGAGAATAACGCTGAAAGGAATTCAGAATGACAAAGAAAATTTGCTATATTGTCGGCGCATCCGACACTCAAGGTATATACATAGATAAAAGAGAAGACGACTATATTATTGCAGCCGATGCAGGATATTCTGCTCTGATGCAGCTTGGTATTGTGCCCGATATGGTTGTTGGAGATATGGATTCTCTGGGAAATATTCACAATTTTGAAAACGTTGTGCGTCATCCCATAGAAAAGGACGATACAGACACAGCGCTGGCTCTGGCAGAGGGTATAAAGCGAGGCTATCGTGATTTTATTATTTACGGCGGCCTTGGCAGAAGACTTGACCACACAATTGCCAATATTCAGAATTGCGCAGGCTGCGCAGATCATGGCGCGCGCTGCTGGATATGGGGCGAGGGAAATGCAGTTTGCATTTTTGGCGACGGCGAGATACATTTTGAAAAGGAAATGACAGGCGTTATATCTGTATTTTCTGTTGGCAGATCCTACGGAGTAACTCTTGACGGACTTAAATATCCTCTCACTGATGCTTGTCTCACATCATTTGTTCCTCTTGGCGTGAGCAACGAATTTATAGGTGTTCCCGCAACAATTTCAGTTGCAGAAGGCGTGCTGACAGTTATGTGGAGCGAGGGCGCAAAGAATTTTGCAGAAAGAGCAAGACATGAGTGTAGCAGCGATCTTTGATGTAGACGGAACCTTGCTTGATTCAATGCAGGTGTGGGAATATTTTGCGAGGAATTTTCTGCGCCGATGCGGTGTTCCTGTCAGAGATGATGCAGACGATGTTGTGCGTTATATGTGTCTTTCTGAAACTGCGGAGTTTTTTATAAATGAATGTGGCGTAAAGGGAAGTGTAGCTGAGGTTATGTCAGAGTGCAACAAAATGCTTGAGGAAGAATATTTTTATAATGTTCAGCCTAAAGAAAATGTGGTGGAGCTTCTTTCGTGGCTCAGTGATCATAATATCCCTTGCTATATTGCAACTGCAACTGACAGATATTTGGTTGAAGCGGCAATAAAGCGTTGCAATATTGATAAATATTTTAAAGGTATCCTCACCTGCACAGAAGCAGGTGCAGGAAAAACGCAGCCTGATATTTTTTATCAGGCTGCTGAAAAAATGGGTAGCAGTCCTCATTGCACGTGGATATTTGAAGATGCGCTTCATGCTGTAACAACAGCCAAAAAGGCAGGCTTCAAGGTTTGCACTATCTATGATGAATCTGAAGCTGACCATAAAAAAGAGCTTCAGGAGCTATCCGATCTTTACATTGAAAATTTTGAGCAGCTTGATAAAAACATGCTGCTGTAATAAATACATATTAAAGGAGACAATATGAAGTACGGTTATTTCAACGATGCTGATAGAGAATATGTAATTCAGCGTCCCGACACTCCCTATCCCTGGATAAACTATCTGGGCAGCGAGGATTTCTTCTCTCTCATTTCAAACACATCAGGCGGTTACTCTTTCTATCGAGATGCAAGAATGCTCCGTCTCACACGTTACAGATATAATAATGTTCCCACAGACTGTGGCGGCAGATATTTCTATATCAATGACGGTGGCAAGGTTTGGACACCCGGTTGGATGCCTGTTAAAACTGCTTATGATAGCTATGAATGCCGTCATGGTATGGGCTACACAAAGATCACAAGCGTAGTAGATGGTCTTAAGGCTGAGCAGACAACATTCGTTCCTCTCGGTTCTTCCTGCGAGGTTCACAGAGTTCGTCTCACAAATACAACTGATGCAAAGAAGAACTTCAAGCTGTTCTCCTTTGTTGAGTTCTGCCTCTGGAATGCATGGGACGACCAGACAAACTTCCAGAGAAACTATTCAATCGGTGAAGTTGAGGTTATCGGCAGCACAATCTATCATAAGACAGAATATAGAGAGCGCCGTAACCACTACGCTGTTTTCTCTGTAAACGCTGAGATTGACGGATTTGATACAGATAGAGAAACATTTGTTGGCCTTTATAATGGCTTTGACCATCCCAATGTAGTATTTGAGGGTCAGGCTAAGAATTCCGTTGCTTCCGGCTGGGCTCCTATCGGTTCCCATATGTTCAATGTTGAGCTTGAAGCAGGCGAAGAGAAGAGCTTTATCTTCGTTCTCGGATATTGCGAAAATCCCAAGGACGAAAAGTGGGAAGCTCAGGATGTTATCAATAAGAAACCCGCAAACGAGCTTCTTGCTAAGTTTAAGACAGATGAGCAGGTTGACGAGGCTCTTGCAATTCTCAAGACATACTGGGAAAACCTCCTCTCTAAATACACTCTTGACAGTGCAGATGAAAAGCTTAACAGAATGGTTAACACATGGAACCAGTATCAGTGCATGGTAACATTCAATATGTCCCGTTCTGCTTCTTATTTTGAATCCGGTATCGGTCGTGGTATGGGCTTCAGAGACTCCACTCAGGACCTTCTCGGATTTGTTCATCTCATTCCTGAAAGAGCAAGAGAAAGAATTTTTGATATTGCAGCAACTCAGATGGAAGATGGTAGTGCATACCATCAGTATCAGCCCCTCACAAAGAAGGGTAACTCTGATATCGGTTCCGGCTTTAACGATGACCCCCTGTGGCTCATCTTTGGCGTAGCTGCATATATCAAGGAAACAGGCGACTGGTCCATCCTTGATGAAATGGTTCCCTTTGATAATGACGAATCTAAGGCAGCAACAATGATGGAGCATCTTAAGCGCTCCTTTGACCATGTTCCCAATAACCTTGGTCCTCATGGTCTTCCCCTTATCGGTCGTGCAGACTGGAATGACTGTCTTAACCTTAACTGCTTCTCTGAAACACCCGGTGAATCCTTCCAGACATCCGGCCCCTCTGAAGGTCCTGTTGCAGAAAGTGTATTTATCGCAGGTATGTTTGTTGCAGTTGCACCCGACTATATTGCTCTTTGTAAGAAGAAGGGGCTTATGGAAGAAGCTGCCAGAGCTGAAAAGGCTGCTCAGGATATGTATGATGCAGTTATGACTCATGGTTGGGACGGTAAGTGGTTCATCCGCGCATATGATGCGTTTGGTAACAAGATCGGTTCCGATGAGTGTGACGAAGGTAAGATCTTCATCGAGCCTCAGGGCTTCTGTATCATGGGTGGCATCGGCGTTAAGGAAGGCAAGGCTATTGAAGCGCTTGACTCTGTAATTGAGCGCCTTGATACAAAGTATGGTATTGTTCTTAACAATCCTCCTTACACAAGATACCATGTAGAGCTTGGTGAAATTTCCTCCTATCCTCCCGGATATAAGGAAAATGCAGGTATCTTCTGCCATAACAATCCCTGGATCTCTATCGCAGAAACAGTTGTTGGCAGAGGTAACAGAGCATTTGAGGTATATAAGAAGACATGCCCTGCATATCTTGAGGACATCAGTGAAATTCATCGCACAGAGCCCTATGTATATTCTCAGATGATCGCAGGTAAGGATGCTCCTCGTCATGGAGAAGCAAAGAACTCCTGGCTCACAGGAACAGCTGCTTGGACATTCTATAATGTTTCAAGATTTATTCTCGGTATTAAGCCTGAGTATGATGGCCTTTCTGTTGATCCCTGTGTTCCTGATACAATGAAGGAATTCACAGTAACAAGAAAGTTCCGTGGTGACGAATTTGTTATCCATGTAGATAATTCTGCAGGCGTTTGCAAGGGCGTAGTATCCGTAACAGTTGACGGTGAAAAGCTTGAAGGCAACGTTCTCACACCCATCGGCGGCAAAACTCGTAAGGTTGAAGTTGTAATGGGCTGAGGCTGTCTTAATAGCACAGTTTAAACTAAAAAGGCTTTTGGGAAACCAAAAGCCTTTTTTGATGCATAGTGCCGAAAGTAGTATAGAATGTGCACATAAGGACACGATAAAACAAGATAAAAAACTGTTGCAATTTAAAAAACTATGGTGTATAATATAGGGTAGTTTTCATAAAACGCTGTGTTTGTATGGCGTATTGAAATCATTATGAAAAGCAGAGCCAAGGCTTGCTGTGGTATGTGGTGGTATAGATCATCCGAAAGTGCATCCCTGCGTGCTGCTCTCAAAAAATATTAAAAAGTTAATTAATATATAAAGGTTAAAGATATGAAAAGAGAACTTATTTCTGAGCTTTATAAAGCTCCCGAGTCCTTTTGCGACAGAGAAATAACAGTTTGCGGCTGGATCCGCAGTCTGAGAGATTCCAAGGCGTTCGCATTTGCAACTATCAACGATGGTAGCTGCTTCCCCTGCCTTCAGGTAGTGCTTGAGCGTGATAGAATTGAAAATTATGATGAGCTCGTTCGTATGAATGTTGGTGCGGCTATCAGCGTTAGAGGTAAAATGGTGCTCACTCCTGATGCAAAGCAGCCCTTTGAGCTTTCTGCTATTGAGGTTAAGGAAGAGGGCCCCTCTTCTCCTGATTATCCTCTCCAGAAGAAGAGACATACAGTTGAGTATCTCCGTGAGATTCCTCACCTTCGTCCCAGAACAAATCTGCTTTCCGCAGTTTTTCGTATCAGAAGTGAAGCAGCGTATGCTATCCATTCCTTCTTCAACGAGAACAACTTCGTTTATGTTCACACTCCCATTTTCACAACAAGCGACTGCGAAGGCGCAGGTGAAATGTTCAGAGTAACAACTCTTGATGTAAACGAACCTCCCAGATGTGAGGATGGCTCTGTAGACTTCTCCAAGGATTTCTTTGGTCAGGAAGTTAGCCTCACAGTTTCCGGTCAGATGGAAGGCGAAACTCTTGCAATGGCATTTGGTAGAATTTATACATTCGGTCCCACATTCCGTGCAGAAAACTCCTTCACAGCTCGCCATGCAGCAGAGTTCTGGATGATTGAGCCCGAGTTTGCATTTGCTGATCTTAACGATGATATGCAGCTTGCATGGGATATGCTTCAGTATGTTGTAAGATATGTAATGAAGTCCTGCCAGAAGGAAATTGAATTCCTTAATAACTTTGTTGATAAGGGCCTTATTGAGCGCCTTACAAAGCTTGTTGAAAGCGAATATAAGAAGGTAACATATACAGAGGCTGTTGAGATCCTCAAGGCTAGCGGCGAAGATTTCAAGTATCCTGTTGAATGGGGATGCGATCTTCAGACAGAGCACGAGAGATACCTCACAGAAAAGCATTTCAATGCTCCTGTATTCGTTATTGACTATCCTAAGGCAATCAAGGCATTCTATATGCGCTGTAACGATGATGATAAGACAGTTGCCGCAATGGACCTTCTTGTTCCCGGCGTTGGCGAAATCATCGGTGGTAGCCAGAGAGAAGAGCGCCTCGACATTCTTCTTCAGAGAATGGAAGAGTGCGGACTTGATCCTGCTTCTTATAACAGATACCTTGACCTCCGTAAGTACGGTGGAGCAGAGCACGCAGGCTTTGGTCTTGGATTTGAGCGTCTTATTATGTATTTAACAGGCGTTTCCAACATCCGTGATGTTATCCCCTATCCCAGAACCACAGGTAACTGCTATTAATAATAACTTGAATCCCCCGCAGAAATGCGGGGGATTTTTATCAGTTGTGAGCGATTTTATAAGGTGATACGAGCTTCGTAGCAACTCATCGGGACAAGCCATACAGCTATTCATCATTATCAAATAAATATTGTTTATACGACAAAGCCTTCCCTTGATTATGGAAGGTGGCACGCCCAAAGGCGTGACGGATGGGTAGAAAAACTATTTCTTTAATCTACCCCTCAGTCAGCTTTGCTGACAGCTCCCCTATTCAAGGGGAGCCTTTACGTATGCTAAATCCTAGTTTACAGCACAACGCACAAAAACTGTCGACAAATTTGTTAAAATGGGAGAATCGAAAAATATCTGACAGCCTCTATTTACAATCACGTGACCATATGTTATAATCAAAATGTAATAAGGAGGTGATGAAATGGCAGTTGTTTTACCGGGAACAACCATAGAGGTTTCAAAGCTGGAAAAGGGAATATCAAAAACGATGTTTGATGGCATTTTTGCCGCAGGAGGAATAACACTTTCTCAGGTATCGGTTATGACAGGGCTTGAACCATATGTTGTGCAAAACTGGGTAAAAAGAGGATTTGTTTCTTCTCCTCAGAAAAGGCAGTATTCAAAAAATCAGTTTGCACGTATAGTGGTAATAAATATGCTGAGAGAGTCATTGCAGATAGATAAAATATGTGGCTTGCTTCAATACATAAATGGAGTGCTTGATGATGAGAGCGACGATATTATAAGCGATAGCGAGCTATATCATATGTATGCTGATATGATAGCTTGTGAAAAAATGACAGTTTCTGAAAACAAATCAATTGAAGCTGCGGCTATTCACGCAAGCGAAGGATACGAAGAAAAGCAGGTAGGAGCAAGAAAAAGAATCGTAAAGATTCTTCAGATTATGGCATTTGCCCATTTCGCATCTCTTTCAAGAAGGTCAGCCGAAGAAATGCTTTCAACATTAGATTAAAACGGAGGAATTATTATGATAGATTGGTGGAATTCACTTAGTATAGTTTCGCAGGTGTTTGCCTGTATAGCAGTTCCTTCAACGGTTGTGCTGCTCATTCAGACTATATCAATGTTTTTAGGTATGGATGATGATGGAGGCTTTCTTGATGGAGCCGCTCATGGAGAAGCACATCTTGAAATGGATGGAAGCTTCGATGCAGATGCTGATGGTTTGTCAGACGGAGTGTTTGGACATGATGATCTTGGAGTTGATCCTGATATTTCAGGTCTTGACGGACTTCGTATATTTACAGTCCGCGGCATAATCGCATTTCTTGTGGTATTTGGTTGGCTTGGACTTGCGCTTCAGTCTTCAGGTGTAAAGCTTTGGCTTTCAGCCTCAGTTGCAACTCTTGGTGGATTTGCAATAATGGTCGTTCTGGCTCTTCTTATGAAAGCAGTTATGAAGCTGAGAGGCGATGGCAATATAGATAACAGAAATGCCCTTGGTGTTTCAGGAAAGGTTTATTTAACAGTTCCCGCAAACCGAAACGGAGAGGGAAAAGTCAACATAATGCTTCAGGGCTCATATGTTGAAAGAGATGCAGTAACAGACGAGGACTATGCTATTCCCACAGGATGTGAGGTAACAGTTATTGGCCTTAGCGGACAGACCGCACTTGTTGTTAAAAGAAAATAATTAAATATACATAAAGGAGAAAAATTTATGGATCCCATTACAGTTATTTTGATTTGCGCAGTGGCGCTGGTAGTTGTTTCATTCTTTGTTTGGGTGTGCTCAAGATATAAGAAGTGCCCCTCCGATAAGATCATGGTTATCTATGGTTCAATCGGAAAGAATAAAGACGGCACAAACAGAAGCGCAAAATGTATCCATGGTGGTGCGGAATTTGTTGTTCCCGTATTCCAGTCATACGCATATCTTGACCTGACACCTATTTCAATTCAGGTTGACCTTAGAAATGCGCTGTCCCGTCAGAATATCAGAATTGATGTTCCTTCAAGATTTACTGTTGGTATTTCAACAGAGCCCGGAGTTATGCAGAATGCGGCTGAACGCCTTCTCGGTCTCCAGCTTTCTGAAATTCAGGAGCTTTCAAAGGATATTATCTTCGGTCAGCTTCGTCTCATTATTGCAACAATGGATATTGAGGAAATCAATACCGACCGTGATAAGTTCCTTGCGGCAGTTTCAAGCAATGTTGAAACAGAGCTTAAGAAGATCGGTCTTCGTCTTATCAACGTAAACGTAACAGACATAAGTGACGAATCCGGCTATATCGCAGCTCTTGGTAAAGAAGCAGCTGCAAAGGCTATCAACGATGCAAAGAAGTCTGTTGCTGAGCAGGAGAGAGACGGTTCAATCGGTGAAGCAAATGCTCATATGGATCAGCGTATCAAGGTTTCTGAAGCAGACTCCATCGCTATCCAGGGTGAAAACGAAGCTAAGATGAAGATCGCAATGTCTGAAGCAGCCCTTAAAGAAAAGGAAGCTGAAGCAGACAGAATTGCAACAACTGCAGAAAAAATCCAGGCAGCACGTGCCCTTGAAGAGTCCTATGCAGCAGAGCAGGCAGCAGAGCAGGCAAGACGTGCGAAAGAACAGGCAACACTTGATGCAGATATTATCGTTCGCGCAGAAGCAAAGAAAAAGGAAATGGAGCTTGAGGCTGAAGCTGAAGCTGAGCAGACAAGAAGACGTGCGCAGGGTGAAGCTGACGCTATCTATGCAAAGATGGAAGCGCAGGCGCGAGGCGTTGAAGAAATTCTTAAAAAGCAGGCGGCAGGTTTTGCAGAAATCGTAAAGAGCGCAAACGGCGATGCAGATGCAGCGCTTAAGCTCCTTATTGCAGATAAGCTTGAAGACCTTATGAGAGTTCAGGTTGATGCAATCAAGAATATTAAGATCGATAAGGTTACAGTTTGGGATAATGGTCAGAACGGTGACGGAAAGAACGCAACAGCTAATTTCCTTTCCGGTATGATGAAGAGTGTACCTCCTCTCCAGGAAGTGTTCGGTATGGCAGGTATGCAGCTCCCCGAAATTCTCGGCAAATCCATCCCCGAGGCAACAGAAGATAAATCTGAGTAATTAGTTGATTAGGGGAAACCTTTTAAGGAAAGGTTTCCCCTATAACCCCTTCTAAACCTTTTCAAACATTGGATCAATATAAGTTATGAAAAAAATAATAGTTCCTGAAGATTTAAAAAAGATAGGTCGAAATAAGATAATCGGGCGAATTGTGGCATTTGAAATGCTTCTGGTTGCCTCGGTTCTGGTATTATATTTCGCTGATAATTGGCTTTCCACAGTCAGTATTGAAAATAAAGTTATAACGTATATTTTCTTTCTTGTATTGCCATTTGTGTTGTCAGGCTTTCCTCATAAGCTCATTGATAAAACCTGGTCGGGTACGGTGGTTAAAGCTGAAATAAGAAAGGTTATGTGCAAAGATTATAACTATAAATATTGGTACATAAAAAAGTGGATGCCTGTGGTTGATGTTCTGAAGGATAAAGATGATTTTGTAACAGAGACGACGACTAACGTGAACTTAAAAGAAAACGGCGACCTTGATATGTATTCCCCAGGCGACAAAGTCATTCACGTATATGGATGTGACTATCTTTATGTAATGCCCAAAAAGGCAACTGATCCCGTTGTGTGTGTTGTTTGCGGAATGAAAAACTATAACAAAGAAGACAATGCGGGAAATCGCGGCTGCTGCAAAAGCTGCGGTCACTCCCTTGATATAAGATTTGAAGATAATAAAGCAGGAAGGTATTATCACTGATATGAGAAAAATAACAGTACCCGAAGAAATAGAAAAAAAGGTCAAAAAGGATATAAGCGGTTGTGTTGCAAAACTGATTGTATATCTGATAATTGCAGCAGCGGCAATATATATTTTCTTCTCAAGCTCTGGAGAAATGCTTGATTTTAAAATCAAGGTGGTTTCAATAATAATAGCAGTGGTGCTTGGACTGGGACTTCCTTATTATTTTTCAGGACTCCATTTGTACGTAAAGGACAAATCCTACGTCGGCAGAATTATAGAGGTTGACGTTAAGGACGTTAAGATAAGCAAAACATTCAAAGAGAGAAAAAGAGAAGCAGGCGATAGCATACAGTATGTTATGGTGGAGGACGACGATAAAAAGCTTCACACCTGTGAGATATACGATGACGGAAGAATATATAGCAGCCGTGCAAGAAATTATACCCTTGGTGATACAGTTGTGCATGTTTATGGCTGCGAATATCTCCGTCCTATGCACCATCCCGACCTTGAAAAGCCTCAGGTGTGCGTAGTCTGCGGATTCAAAAGCGACCCACACGCAGAAAAATGCTTCGAATGCGGACGCAGCCTTGATGTGAGGATTGAGGAGAAGTAAATGGAAAAGCCTTCCCTTATAGAAGGGAAGGGGGACTGCTTGCGGTGGATGAGATGTAAACTAATATATTCGAAGCACAACAACTGATAGCATTTTTATTTCGCATCCGTATAAATTGTGCGTTATCTATGAAAAAACATAATAGGAGGTCAATATGAAAAAGATTTCGATAATCATTTCGATTGTAACAGCAATAATCTTTACGCTGATAATTTTACTCAGCGGAGGCAAGGTTGTTGACATAAATGCTGCATCGCTAATTGGACCTTTTGCTTTCATTTTGATGTATGCGTTTCTTATATATTGGGATTTGACATTTGAAAAAAGCGGAAAGGAAACGTTGCACACAAACGAATCTGTTCTTTATACTTATGAGGAGCGAGTTGCTTTTTACAAGGCGCGAGGAACGATCCTGTTTTCCGGATTTGTTTCGCAGATATTCCTTATATTCTGTTTTGGAGTACTATGGAAATCGCTTATATGTACTCTTGCGTTTATGTTCAGCTACGGTCTTGCAATGTTCTTTGCAGGATATAGCGTGAAGGACGAGGTTAATGCTCGCCTTATGCGTGAGGAGAAAGAATTAAAAATTCAGATAGCGCGTGAGGAACAGGGAAGAATATGAAAAAAATAGATTTTTCTTATATGCGTGATTGGCTGATAACTCTTGCTATAACAACTTTAGCATGGGATTTTTTTGGTAGTGGATTTATTATTACAGTTGCTAGGTTTTTATTTAAAGAACAAGCTGATCAATATTTGTTTTTCGGAATACTTGGGTTGTTAGTTTTTTGTGTAGTTTTGGCTATAAAATCATATACTTTAAGCCTTGAGAAAAACAATAAGCGAGTTCCTGTTTCTTTGGCCATGCCGATATTTAATTTGATTATTGCTTTTGTAATATATGTTTTGATTTATATTATTTCGAAATGCAATTATATTGCGGGTCCTGTAAGCCATGCATTTGTGACTGTGTTTTGGGGTAACGGTGTTGATCAGACATTTATTCATGATATTACTATATCTCAGCATCTTTCCGTGTTTATTCCTCAGGCGTTATTATATGTAGTTGTATCGTTTGCTGCATATATTTTGGCAAAATACAAACAGGATAATCATAACAATGTACTGAAAACATTGAGAGCTGAGGATAACAAAAACAAAGAAGTTGATCCTATTGAAGCTGCACTTCAAAATGGTTTGGGTAACAGAAAATAAAAACTTCTCGCTAAGTTGCTTGCAACTTGCGAGAAGTTTTTTTATATCTCATCAATCATAATTTCGGCTTCGATATTTGTTTTGCCGTTTTCACGGACTGTGCGGAAATAATATGTTCCGTCTGACTCTGCCATATAAACCTTGAGGGTTTCGCCGAGAGGCGCTTCGGAAACGAAGCTTATTTCCATTCCGATAACTCTCTTACCGTCCATTTCGGGAATATATCCACAGAGGATATCTGGGTAATGAGTGTTATTGATATGTCGGTTTATATCAACATCCTGATATTCAACTGTTCTCTCTCCAACAAGGGCAAATGAAAGATCGGCGGGCAGGCGGAAGCGAGGAGCCATATCAAGCTCAACGGGCTCGTCGGTGCTGTAG
The DNA here is from genome assembly GCA_045631345.1 of Candidatus Avispirillum sp. Taxonomy (GTDB): domain Bacteria; phylum Bacillota; class Clostridia; order Oscillospirales; family CAG-272; genus Avispirillum. Next base: position 51,259 of record JAZQUP010000013.1, on the reverse strand, counting down.
TTGCATTCAAAATCAGAAACACGAACAAGCTTTCCTACGTTTCTGTCAATTAGCGCCCAAACACTTGCCGCTTCAGCTACAGTCATGCCGTCACGGGTAATGCTGAAGCAACGGTCAAATGAAAATCCTTTGGATTCGCAAGCCCAGGTTGAAGCTTCAATATTGTCGTGTGAGTGCAGGGGAGAGTAAACACTCATTTTAAATCGGCTGAGTACAAATGCTTTGCCGGAATTAAAAAGCTCATCGTAAGAAGGCTTCTGACCTTCCATCTGAAAGTTTGCCGCATCCTGCATATATCTCATAATGCCGCTTGCGCTTACGATATTATTAAAATCTGTATCGTGGTTATTTATTGTATAATCAACTTTCCATTTCATATGCGAGACCTCTATAGATAAACGGACCGATACCGTGGCCCAATGCATTTTTAGTTACCGTATTATTGTAAACCAATCAATTGAGAAAATCAACAATAAACTGTAAATAAAATTCATTTATATAGTATTGAAAAGTAAGAAAATATGTGCTAAAATGATAAAAGAAATAAAAATTCAGAAAGGAATTTTAACATAATGGCAGAAAACAGACTTGTAGGCAGCTATCCCGTAATTGGTATCCGTCCCACAATTGATGGCAGACGTGGACCCGCAAAGGTTAGAGAAAGCCTTGAAGAGCAGACAATGAATATGGCGAAGAGCGCAGCTAAGCTCCTCACAGAAAATCTTAAATATTCCAACGGCGATCCCGTTAAAGTTGTTATCTCTGACACAACTATCGGTCGTGCAGGCGAAACAGCTGCTTGTGCAGAGCAGTTCAAAAAAGAAGGCGTTGATATCACAATCACTGTAACACCTTGCTGGTGCTACGGCGCTGAAACAATGGATATGGACAGAAACACAATCAAGGCTGTTTGGGGCTTCAACGGCACAGAGCGTCCCGGCGCAGTTTACCTTGCTTCTGTTCTTGCAACTCATGCTCAGAAGGGTCTTCCTGCATTCGGTATCTATGGACATGACGTTCAGAATGCTGATGATACAGAGATTCCCGCAGACGTTCGTGAAAAGCTTCTTCGCTTTGGTCGTGCAGCAGTAGCCGTTGCTTCCATGAGAGGCAAGAGCTATCTCCAGATCGGTTCTGTATGTATGGGTATCGGTGGCTCCATTATCGATCCTAAGTTTATTGAAGAATATCTCGGTATGAGAGTTGAGTCTGTAGACGAGGTAGAGATCATTCGCCGCATGGCAGAAGGTATCTATGATCAGGCTGAATTTGAAAAGGCTATGGCTTGGACAAAGGAAAAGTGCAAGGAAGGCTTCGATAAGAACGTTCCCGAGCTTCAGAAGACACCTGAGCAGAAGGAAGAGGCATGGGAATTTGTTGTTAAGATGATGATCATAATCAAGGATCTTATGTGCGGCAACAAGAATCTTCCCGAAGGCTGTGAAGAAGAAATGAGCGGCCATAATGCAATCGCTGCAGGCTTCCAGGGTCAGAGACAGTGGACAGACTTCTATCCTAACTGCGACTTCCCCGAAGCACTTCTCAATACATCATTTGACTGGAACGGCGCAAGAGAGCCCTATATCCTTGCAACAGAGAACGATGTTCTCAATGGTCTCGGTATGCTCTTTATGAAGCTGCTCACAAACAAGGCTCAGATTTTTGCTGACGTTCGTACATACTGGAGCCCTGAAGCAGTTAAGAAGGCTTCCGGATATGATCTTGAGGGTAAGGCAGCTGAGGCTGACGGTATTATCCACCTTATCAACTCCGGCGCGGCTTGTCTTGATGCTTGCGGTGAAGCAAAGGATGAAAATGGCAATGGTACAATGAAGGATTGGTGGGATATCACAGAAGAGGATATGGACGCTATCCTTAACGCTACAACATGGAACGCTGCTGACGCAGGCTACTTCCGTGGCGGCGGATTCTCCAGCCGTTTTGTAACAAAGGCTGAAATGCCTGTAACAATGATCCGTCTCAACCTTGTTGATGGTCTTGGCCCGATGCTCCAGATTGCAGAGGGTTGGACAGTTCAGCTTCCCGATGAAGTAACAGACGTTCTTTGGAAGAGAACAGACTATACATGGCCTTGCACATGGTTTGCTCCTCGCCTCACAGGCAAGGGTCCCTTCAAGAGCGCATACGATGTTATGAACTGCTGGGGTGCTAACCACGGAGCTATCAGCTATGGTCACATTGGTGCAGACCTTATCACTATGTGCTCTATGCTCCGTATTCCTGTTGCAATGCACAACGTTCCCGAAGAGGACATCTTCCGTCCCGCAAGCTTCAACGCTTTCGGTATGGATAAGGAAGGTCAGGACTATCGCGCTTGCGCAACATATGGTCCCCTCTATAAGAAATAATTAAACAGATATAAAAAAGCTGCTCAATTGAGCAGCTTTTTTTCACTTAAAGGGCTTTGACTCTTTATAATTTGGTTTCAATACTGTGTATCAGCTTTTCATAAATATCATCCATTTTGCTGAAATCCATAGCTTGGCTGTAAATTTCCTCAAGCGCAAAATGGTATTTTTTAGCATCATCAAGAGCGGAGAGGGCACTGCCAAGCATTTCAAGAAGACAACGCTGGTTGAAGCGTCGCTTAGCTGAGCAGGATGAAAAATATTCCTTGTCTGCAAAGCGTGACAAACGAATACACTTTGAGTATTCAGGTCCTTCTCTTGTGGGAACAAAGGCTATGTTTTGGCAAGGCAAAAATATTTCTGATATTTCTCCTAGCGGGGAGCGTGAAATAATCATCGACCTGCCGGATTTTTCAATAGCCATTTCAAGCAGGTCAAAGAATAATGGAGAGAGCCCGCAAAAATCAGTCACTCCTATTAAATACTTGGAGCAATCAAATGTGGAAAGTCGGATAGCGCCTCTCATAGATATAGCCTCTGTTATAACATAACGCTTTGTGGCATTTGTTTTTTGCTTTGGTATTGATGCAAGCAGGAGATTTATAGCCTTGCTTGCTTTTTCATAATAAAAACCTTTTTTTGCGCTGCTTGTTAAAATATCCTTGATCTCACTTGCTGATGCAAGATATTTTTTTGCAGCATCAAAGGAGAGCGCTTTGTTAGCGGAGTGGAATGCAATTTTATCAAGACTGTTCTCAAGCTTGTCAGAATTCCATAATACTCCAAGATTAATTATTTCAGAAATTGCCCCGGGAAGTTGCCCGTCAATGCTGTGTGGCGCAGTTCCGTCTGCTATAGCAATACGATGATTTTCTTTTTTGATAATAATAGCATCAAGTGAGTTTGGATCGGAAGAGCAGTAATAAGAAGTAACCTTAGCTCCTTTCCCCTCAAAATAGCTCCTGCATTTTTTCATAAGAGTACTTTTGCCTGTGCCGGGGCCGCCCTTTAGTATGTATAGCCTGGTAAGACTATTTTCGTTCAATAGATCTTTGTTGGCATATATAAATCCTGAGGAAGTGTTTGCACCAATGAAAAATGAATCAGGATGGCTGTCAATTGTTTTGTAAAAATCAGAGTAGTTTTTCAAGAAAACACCGCCTTTCAATTGTAGTATATGTTGTTTTTGATGAAAGGTGATAAAAAACGGATCTGGTTTTAGAAATACATGGTGAAATTCATCAAAAACTTTAATAATTTACTTGACTAAAGCGAAGCTGAGTGTTATAATAGTACATGTTTAAGAGAGCAGACTATATCATAAGCGAGGAAATGGAAATGAACGATATAACCTCCCCACTCAGACAAGATGAAAAAGCTGTGCTGGCCCTGAGAAATCTCTATGAGCAGTATGGATATAAGAAATATAAGATGGGTAAGTTTGAGAACTATGAGCTTTATCTTGAAAATAAGAAATTCCTTGCCAGTGAAAAGATCGTAACCTTCACCGATCCCAGAGGAAAGCTTCTTGCACTCAAGCCCGATATAACTCTTTCCATTATAAAAAATGCGCCTAAAGAGATTGACGGCACATATAAAGTGTATTATAACGAAAATGTTTACCGAGCAGGTAACAGAGGTGACGATAATATAAAGGAAATAATGCAGGTGGGCATAGAGCTGATCGGTGAGGTGGACCTCTATTCAGAGGGCGAGGTTCTCACCTTGGCTGCCAGAAGTCTTAAAAGCATTTCTGAAAACAGCATTATCGGAATTTCTCATATGGGTCTCATTTCATCCTTAATTTCTGAGGCGGAATTGAAGGGCGAGGCGGCAACTAAGGCAGGTAAGGCGTTGGCTGATAAAAATGTTCAGGCTCTGAAAGAGCTGTGCGGAGAAAAGTCAGAAAAGCTTGAATGCCTTGCAACCTTGTATGGACCTCTTGATAAAACAGTCAATGAGGTTAAAAAAATATGCTGCTCTGATAAATGTCAAGCGGCGGTGGAAGAATTGGAGGGGCTGTCAAAGGTCATATCAGCAATGGGAGAGGAAGACTCCTTTGTTCTTGATTTTTCAGTTTCCAACGATATGAATTATTATAATGGAATAACATTTCAGGGGTTTATTGATGGTATTCCTCGTCACGTTTTGTCAGGTGGTCGATATGATTCGCTTGTTCGCAAAACCGGACTTGATGCTGACGCTATCGGATTTGCGGTTTATCCCGATATTCTTGAAAGATTCAATTCAACAGAGCGTGGCTTTGATGTGGATGTTTTGCTTGTGTATGGTGAAAATGCAGATGCAGCGCATGTGGCGGCAGCTGTTGAAAAAATAAAGTCAAGAGGCAAAAAGGTTTGCGCAATGCCTGAAAAGTCCAATTGCCAGCCTTCATATAAAGAGCTTGTTCGTTTTGATTAAGGAGGCGCTGATGAAAAGAATTATAAATATTGCGCTTCCCAAGGGGCGACTTGGAGAAAAGGCGTATAAAATTTTTGAAGAAATAGGCTATGGATGTCCCGAGGTTATGGAAAACACCAGAAAGCTTATATTTGAAAATGAAGAAAACGGTGTCAGATATTTTTGGGCGAAGCCTTCTGATGTTGCAATATACGTAGAGCGTGGCGCCGCTGATGTTGGCATAGTAGGCAAGGATATTCTCCTTGAGGGCGGTCACGATGTTTATGAACTGCTTGATTTAAAAATGGGTAACTGCAGAATGGCTGTTGCAGGACCTATGGGAAAAAGACCTGACAGCGAGAAAACATTGCGTGTTGCAACAAAGTTCACACGTATTGCCAGAGAATATTTTGAGAAAAAGGGCAGAGATATTGATATTATAAAACTTAATGGTTCAATTGAAATAGCTCCGCTTCTTGACTTGTCCGATGTTATCGTTGATATAGTAGAAACAGGAAAAACTCTTTTGGAGAATAATCTTGAGCCGTATGAAACTATAGTTCCCATAAGCGCAAGGTTTGTTGCCAACAAAGCGGCATACCGCTTCAAGAGAGATGAAATTAATCGTATGGTTGAAAAGATCAGTGAAAAGATAAACTAAGCTAAAAAGGCAAAGAGGAAGTTAAGTATGATCAGAATAATGGATTATGCCCAGTGCGGCAATGATATATTTATTCGTGAAAATGAGGCAACAGGTGTTGAAGATATAGTTGCTGATATAATATACGATGTCAGAAAAAATGGAGATGCAGCGCTTTATAGCTATAGTAAAAAGTTTGACGGAGCCGAGCTTGAAAGTCTTGAGGTTAGCGAGTTAGAGATTGAAGAAGCGTTCAATAGCGTTGATCCTGAACTTATTGAGATAATCAAGGAAGCAAAAAAGAATATATGGGCTTTCCATGAAAACCAGAAAAAAAGTGGTTTTATAATGACAGGCAAGGGTGGCTCGGTTATGGGCCAGCGAGTTATTCCGCTTGATAAGGTTGGCTTGTATGTTCCCGGCGGCACAGCTGCCTATCCATCTTCAGTTCTTATGAACTGCGTTCCAGCTCTTATAGCAGGTGTTGAAGAAATCGTTATGGTAACGCCACCTTCCAAAAATGGAGGAGTTAATCCTGTTATTCTTGCGGCAGCAAAAATAGCGGGTGTTGGCAGAGTTTTTAAAATAGGTGGAGCTCAGGCTGTTGCTGCTCTTGCTTATGGAACAGAAAGTGTTCCCGCTGTTGACAAAATAGTTGGTCCCGGAAACAAATTTGTTGCAGAAGCAAAAAAACAGGTTTTCGGTAAGGTTGCAATAGATATGATAGCAGGTCCAAGTGAGATATTAATAATTGCAGATAATAAATCTGATCCTGCGTTTGTTGCGGCAGATCTGCTTTCTCAGGCCGAACATGATAAAAACGCAAGCGCCGTTCTGGTAACTGACAGCATCACTTTGGCTGAAGCAGTTTCTGCAGAATTGGAGCGTCAGATCCCTCTTCTTGAAAGAGAGGAGATAGCAAGAGTTTCAATAGATAATAACGGTAAGATAATTCTTGTTTCTTCAATTGAAGAGGCAGTTAAAATATCAAATGAGCTTGCGCCTGAGCATCTTGAGGTGTGTGTGGATAATCCCTTTGATTATCTTGATCTTATAAAGCATGCGGGCTCAGTTTTTCTTGGAAGATATTGTCCTGAGGCTGTGGGCGATTATATGGCAGGAGCTAATCACACTCTTCCCACAAGCGGAACGGCAAGATTTTCAAGCCCTTTGTCAGTTGATGATTTTGTAAAAAAGTCTCAGTTCACATATTTCACAAAAGAATCTCTTTTTGAGATATACAGTAAGGTAGCATATTTTGCAGATAGCGAAGGGCTGGGAGCTCATGCGGAATCTGCAAGAATCAGATTTAAGGATGTAAAATGAGTAAATTTTTAAGTAACCGTTTGAAAAATCTTTCGGCATATACTCCGGGCGAGCAGCCCAGAGATAGAAAATATATAAAACTGAATACGAATGAGTCGCCTTATCCTCCGTCTCCGCAGGTCATTCAGGCTGTTGATAGTGCTGAGGTATCTTCACTTAACCTTTATCCCGATCCGACTTGTAAAGCGCTGAAGGAAAAGCTGGCTGCAAGATATGGAGTGTCAGCAGATAGAGTGTTCGTTTCAAACGGAAGCGATGATATTCTCAATTTTGCGTTCATGGCATTTTGCGATAAAGAAAAAGGTATGGCGTACTGTGATATAACCTATGGCTTTTACGATGTTTTTGCACAGCTTCATAATGTACCTGCAAATATCGTACCATTGAAGGATGATTTCACAGTTGACGTTGAAGGCTTTCTGAATTGTGGTTCCAATGTGGTTATAGCTAATCCCAATGCTCCTACGGGAATTGCATTGCCACTTTGTGAAATAGAAAAAATAGCAAAAGAGAATAAAGAATCAGTTGTAATCGTGGATGAAGCATATGTTGATTTTGGTGGAGAAAGCGCAGTTGATTTGCTTGAGGATAATGAAAACATTCTTGTGGTGAGAACATTTTCAAAATCCCGTTCAATGGCAGGAGCAAGGCTTGGATTTGCCATTAGCTCGCAGGATATAATAGCAGATCTTGAGCTTATAAAGTATTCAACAAATCCATATGATATAAACCGACTCACTCAGATAGCAGGTGTGGCGGCAATTGATAGCGACAGCTATTATTTTTCAAATGCCGAAAAGATAATTGAAACAAGAAAACATACAACTGAAAAGCTAAGGAGTTTGGGATTTGAGGTTATTGATTCTAAAGCAAATTTTCTATTTGCCCGTCACCCCAAATATGATGGCGGAAATCTTTATGAGGAGCTCCGCAGAAGAGGAATATTGGTGCGCCACTTTAAGCAAAAGCGCATTGATCAATTTCTCAGAATAACAATAGGTCTTCCTTCCGAAATGGAAGCCTTGTGTCAAACACTTGAAGATATATTAACCAAAGAGGAGAAGAAAAATGTTGAGAGTTGCTGATATAAACAGAACAACTAAAGAAACAGATATAGCTTTGTCGCTTTCTCTTGATGGAAGAGGAATATCTGAGATAGACAGCGGAAACGGATTTTTTGATCATATGCTCACATTATTTGCTTCTCACAGCAGGTTTGATCTGAAGGTTAACTGTAATGGCGATACATATGTTGATTTTCACCACAGCGCAGAGGATATAGGCATCTGCCTAGGAAAAGCTTTCCGTGAAGCACTTGGAGACATGCGTGGCATAAATCGCTATGGAGATATAATTCTTCCTATGGACGAAGCTCTCATTATGTGCGCTGTTGATATTTCAGGTCGCAGCTATCTTTCTTATGACGCTGAAATCCCAGCAGAAAAGGTGGGGGATTTTGACTGTGAACTGGTTGAAGAATTTCTTATGGCTTTTGTTCGCAATGCAGATATAACCTTGCATATAAAGCAATTGGCAGGTTCCAATTCTCATCACATTATAGAGGGTATATTTAAGGCTCTCGGCAGAACGTTTCGTAAGTGCGTTGCACTTGATCCTTCGCTTGCTAATGAAATTCCATCAACAAAAGGTGTTTTGTAATGATTGCAATAATAGATTATGGAGTGGGAAATCTTTTTTCTCTCAGATCATCCCTGGCTTATATAGGTGCTGATGCTGTAGTAACAGGTGATCCTGCAGTAATTGCTCAAGCTAATAAAATAATTCTTCCCGGAGTTGGGGCATTTGAGGATGCTGCAAACAAGCTTCGCCAAAGCGGACTTGATAAGGTTATATACGAAGAGGTTGAAAAAGGGAAGAAACTTTTAGGCATTTGTCTTGGAATGCAGATGCTGTTTGAGGAAAGCCACGAATATGGCATACATAAAGGGCTTGGGCTTATTAAAGGAAAGGTGCTGCCGCTTGCAGATGTGGCAGGAGATCTGAAGGTTCCGCATATAGGTTGGAATGCTCTTTGCTTGAAAAAAGATAGTAAGCTTTATAAGTATGTAAAAGAAGGAGACTTTGTTTATTTTGTTCATTCCTTCTACGGAGCTGAATGTAGCGAAAGTGTTTCTGCAGTTGCCGAATATGGTGTTTCGGTAACAGCGTCCGTTGAGAAGGATAATGTTTATGGAACACAGTTTCATCCTGAGAAAAGTGGAGAAGTTGGATTAAACATTCTTCGTGCATTTTGCGAAATGTAAAGGGAGGGCGGCTATGTATATATTTCCCGCAATAGATCTCTATGAAGGAAAAGCGGTTCGTCTTCAAAGAGGCGATTATAATAAAATGACAGTATATTCAAATAATCCCGTAGACCTTGGCTATGAGTTTGCAAATGCGGGAGCGAGATTCCTTCACACAGTCGATCTTGAGGGCGCAAAGGATGGAACAACTCCCAATCTGTCCGTTGTGGCAGAGCTTGCAAAAAGAAGCGGACTTAGGGTGCAGGTTGGCGGAGGTATCAGAACAAAAGATACTGTGGAAAGATATCTTGATGCAGGTGTTGAAAGAGTTATAATAGGAACAGCAGCTGTAACAGATCCGGATTTTCTATATGAAATGGTTGAAAACTTTGGCACTCATATAGCAGTAGGTGTTGATATAAAGGATGGCATGGCGGCTATCCGAGGTTGGATGGAAAAAAGCGAGCTTTCCTGCTATGATCTTTTTGATCGTTTAACATCAGCTGGGGTTCAAACTGTTATTTGCACCGATATTTCCAAGGATGGCATGCTGTCGGGAACAAATGTTGAGCTGTATCGAGATCTGATGAACAGATACACTGTTGATATAATTGCTTCAGGTGGAGTAACAACAATTGAAGATGTTAATGAACTGAGAAAAATGAATATGTATGGTGCTATTCTTGGAAAGGCCATATATCAGAAAACGATTGACCTCAGAGAAGCAATCGAGGTGGCAAAAGGATGATAACTAAAAGAATAATCCCTTGTCTTGATGTTAAAAACGGAAGAGTTGTAAAGGGAGTAAATTTTGAAGGCCTTGGAGATGTATCCTCTCCTGTAGAGCTTGCGGAGTATTATAGCAATGCAGGCGCTGATGAGCTGGTTTTTTATGATATAACAGCATCAGCTGAGGGAAGGGCGCTTTTTACTGATATACTGACGCAGGTTGCAAGTCGTATATTTATCCCACTTACAGTTGGAGGCGGCATAAACACAATTTCTGATTTTGATCGTGTTCTTAAATGCGGAGCAGATAAGGTAAGCGTAAATTCGGGAGCCATAAAAAACCCGCTTCTTATTGAGGAGGCGGCAAAAAAATACGGAGATCAGTGCGTTGTTCTTTCTGTTGATGTCAAGAGAGTTGATGGTGGATTCAGAGTTTTCGGACGAGGAGGACGTGATGATACAGGGCTTGATGCAATTGAATGGATAAAGCGTGGCGTTTCTATGGGCGCAGGCGAGATAGTACTGAACAGTATTGATACCGATGGTGTAAAAAAAGGATTTGATCTTGAAATGCTCCGAGCTGTTTGTGAGGTTGTAGATGTTCCTGTTATTGCATCCGGTGGTGCAGGCTGCACAGCGGATTTTATAAAGCTGTTTAAAGAGCTGCCTTTGGTTGATGCAGGACTTGCTGCTTCTATTTTTCATTTTGGTGAAGTTAAAATTCAAGAACTGAAAAAGGAATTGAATGATAACGGTATAATCGTGCGCTTATAAGGAGATTGAAATGGATATAAATAATCTTAAATTTGATGAAAAAGGTCTCATTCCTGCGGTTGTTATAGATAATGAAACCAAGGATGTGCTGACCGTTGCATATATGAATCGTGAAAGCCTTCAGATTAGTATGGCAGAAGGTAGAACATGCTTCTGGTCAAGAAGCAGACAGGAGCTCTGGAGAAAGGGCGAAACGTCAGGTAATGTTCAGTACATAAGTCGCATTGATGCAGACTGTGATGGTGATGCTCTTACAGTGTATGTAAACAAAACAGGTCCTGCTTGTCATACCGGTTCTGATTCGTGTTTCTACAATAATATATATATAAACCCTGAAACAGCGCCTGCTTTTTCTCTTGAAGGACTTGCTTCTCTTATCGAAGGCAGAAAGATAGAGAAAAAGGAAGGCTCATACACAACTTATCTTTTTGAAAAGGGAATAGATAAAATTCTCAAAAAGGTTGGAGAAGAGTGCACAGAAGTTATAATCGCAGGAAAAGCTGATGATAAATCAGAAACTATATATGAAATTTCCGATCTTGTGTATCATGTTCTGGTTCTTATGGTTGAAATGGGAATTTCTATAGAGGATATTAAAAAAGAGCTTGCATCCCGTCATGTTATTGATCATAAGGTCAAGCAGGAGAAAATGACAAAATGAACATAAGGTCAAATCTGCATACGCACACTCCGTATTGTGATGGCGCAAGCACTACAGAAGAGATAATCCTTCGGGCAATAGATCTGAAGTATGAATCTATTGGTTTTTCAGGTCATTCTTATACAGAGTTTGACCCGCTACCTTCTATGAATCCTCTTGAAACAGAGCAATACGTTAAAGAAGTTCTGGCTCTGAAAGATAAATATAAGGAAAGAATTCAGGTGTATCTGGGAATAGAGCAGGATGTTCTTTCTCCCAAGCCCTCATTTTCTCCTGATTATATAATAGGAAGTGTTCATTATCTTGATGTGGGCGAAGATATAGTTTCTGTTGACAACACAGCTGAACTGGCAGAAGAAGCAGTTAATAAATATTTTTCAGGTGATTGGCTTGCTTTTGCCGAAAGGTATTATGAAAGTGCAAAAGATGCGGCGAAAATAACCGGTTGTGATATAGTGGGTCACTTTGATCTTGTGACAAAATTCAATGAGGGCAACAGATATTTTGACGAAAATTGTCTCAGATATAAAACTGCAGCAATAGATGCGCTTAGATATGAAATGGACTTTTGCAACCTTTTTGAGATAAACACAGGTGGTATTTACAGGAAGAAAAGAACATCTCCATATCCCGCAGAGTTCCTTTTGTGCGAATTGAACAGATTGGGAGGCGAAATTGTGCTTTCAAGCGATAGCCACGATGCGCTCAGCCTCGGATACCTCTTTTCTGAGGCTGTTGAAATAGCCAAAAAATGCGGATTTGTTTATGCAAAAGTGCTGAAAAATGGCGTTTTTGAGGATGTGAAACTCTGATTTTAAAAAAATGAATAAAAATTATGCAGATTTTTTGGTTATATTATATATCAAAAAATCTGCATTTTTTTGTTCAAAATGAAATAAAAACTATAAATAGAGATAAATTTTTTTCAATCTTATTGACAATTCTGTACAATGAAAGTATAATGATATTACCAATGTTATTAGGAGGATATACCATGAAAAAACTATTATCTGTTATAGTTACAGTGGCTATGCTCATTTCCTGCATCGCGCCTTCTCTGGCGACATTTGCAGCTAGTGAGCCTGCACTCGTTATTGCAGATGCATCCTTTGACCCCGCGGCAAGAGATGCAAAGGCTACTACAACTGTTTCTATAGCAAATAACCCCGGCTTCTACTATGGCGTGTTCTATCTCTATTATGATAGTACAGAGCTTAATATAGCAGAAGGCGCAGTTGCCAACCTTATTGGTGATGATTATACATTTGAGGCAACTTATGAATGCGCAACAACAACACGTACAATCAAGAATGCTCTTAAGGCAGCTGGCGTTACAGCTTATGATGAGCTTCTTTGCGTTGAAATCGTTGTTGAAGGCGATGAAAACTACACAGGCAGCGATTTCGTAAGCGCTGAGCTTGAAGTAATTGCAGACGTTGCTGAAGGCGGCACACTTACATACGGTATCGTTCCCGGTGAAGTTGTTGATGAAAATGAAGATGAAGTTGAGTTTGCAGCAGGTGTTGGTACACTCACAGCTGTTGTTGACCCCAACACACCTGTATATGAGGACAAGCAGTTTGACAGCACAACTCTTTATGCTGATTCCGTAACAGTAAACAAGGGCGTAACAACTGTTGAAGTTGGTTTCGCTGTTGAAGGTACAGGCGAGCTTATCGAGGCTTACGGTATGAACACACTCGTGTTCCGAATCGTATACCCCAAGGAGCTTAAGCTTGTTTCCACAAGAATCGGTGACGTATTCGGTGCATCCGAAAACGGTATCGACCTTGATTCTCAGTATAACTTCGCAGATCCTTCCTACACTCCCTCTAAGGAAGTTCAGGATGAATGCGCATGGTCCGGTTATACATGGGAAGGCTCTGATGATTATATCGTAACAGCATTCTTCTCTGATGATGACCCCTATTATCAGAACAAGGATCGTGGTTACCTTGCATATGCAACATTTGAGCTCCCTGAAGATGCAAAGGGTACATATGATATTAAGGTAATCTCCTGTGAAGAAAACTTCTTCGCATCTGTTTACGAAACAACAAATGACGTTCCCGAACCTGTTTACATTCCTTACGCAATTGACAACGGTTCTATCACAGTAAACGTTGGCGAATGTAAGCACGAAATCCTTGATAAGCTATTCGTAGCTCCTACATGTACAACAGCTGGTTTGACTCAGTACGTTTGCGCTGATTGTGGCGAAGTAACTTACGAAGCTATGATCGATGCTACAGGTCACGTTCCCGGTGATAAGGTTATCGTAAAGGCTCCTACAGTTGATGCTGAGGGCTGGTACGAAATCAAGTGTACAGTATGTGGCGAAGTTGTTGAAGAGGGTGCAGTTCCCGCAATTGAAGCAGTTGTATTCACAGTTGGTGATGTAACAGCTAAGTTCGGCGATACAGTTTCTCTTCCCATTAATGTTAAGAACAATAACGGTATGTTCATTGCAACATTCGATGTTGCATATGATGCATCCGCTCTCACATTCAAGGGCTTCAAGGCAGGCGATGTATTCCCTGCAGACGCTGAAGTTCTTGCAACAGAGTATGAAGCAGGCAAGGTAAGAATTTACTTTGAATGCGCAGACGTTGCTGATGCAACAGCTAACGGCCTTCTCGGTAACATCGAGTTCGCAGTTGCTGACGATGCAGCTCTCGTAGGCACAACAGTTGAAGTTGTTGCTTCTGCAGAGGCTGATAACATCATCAATGTTGATGGCGTTGCTCTTGAAGCAATATTCCAGAGCGGTTCCGTTGCAATCGCTTCCCGTGAAGCAACAATCGCTGTTGGTAAGGTAGAGGCTCCCTTCGGTAAGGAAGTTGTAGTTCCTGTAACAGTTGAAGGTAACCCCGGTATGTTCATTGCAATCCTTGATGTTTGCTATGATACAGAAAACCTTAAGTTCATCGGCTTCAACAACGGTGATGTATTTGATGGTATCAACGTATACGTAGTTGAATATGAAGCAGGTAAGATCCAGCTTTACTTTGAAGCTAAGGAAAATGCAAACGTAACAGCAAACGGTGTTCTTATGAACCTTAAGTTTGCAGTTGCTGATAACGCAGAACTCGTAGGTTCTGATCTTGCTGTAACACTCGTAGCTGACGATGATAACATGCTCAACTATGAAGGCAAGACATTTGATTATATCCTCGAAGACGGCGCGGTTAAGGTAGCTGACCGTGAAAAGGTATATGTAGCAGATGCATCTGCTAAGTACGGCGAAGAGGTAGTTGTTGACCTCGCAATCGCTGACAACCCTGGATTCTTCATTGGTATATTCGAAGTTAAGTATGACGAATCCGTAATGAGCTTTGATCGTGTAGTAGGCGGTATGAAAGATGCTCATATCCTCTTCAGCGAAACAGAAGCAGGCGTAGTAAGAGTTTATGTTGAGGCTAAGGCTAATGCTGATATCACAGTTGATGGCGTTCTCGCTGCTCTTGCATTCAATGTAGCTAATGATGCAGCTCTTGTAGGTGCAACATCTGCTGTAGAAGTTGAAATCGTTGAGGTTATCAACTATGCAGGTAAGGATGTTGATCTTGCAACAGCAAATGGTAAGGTAACAGTTCTTGATCGTGAAAAGATCGCAGTTGGCGATGCAGTAGCTGAATTCAAGCACGAAGTTAAGGTTCCTGTAACAATCAGCAAGAACCCCGGCTTCTGGGCATCTGTACTGGAATTCACATTCGACGCTGAAGCATTTGACTTCGTAGGCGCTGAAAGTGGTCTCTTCTCAGTAGCTGCTGGCGAAAACTATAGCTGCAACGGTAATGTAGTAACAGTATTCGTAGAAAACGATGATGTTAACGCAAACCTCACAGCTGATGGTGATCTCTTCTATCTCGTATTTGCTCCTAAGGCAGAAGATTCTGCAATGACAGTTGAAGCTAAGATCGTAGAAATGATCGATGTTGATGCTAAGGATGTTGCGGGCTTTGCAATGGATACAGGTGATGTAACAACAGTTGCTTGTGACCACTCTGAAAATGAACTCTATTCTGTAGTAACTAAGGAACCCACAGCAACAGAAGAAGGTGTAACAACATTCTACTGTGCATACTGTGATGCCGTAATTAAGACAGAAGCAATCGCTAAGCTCACAGCAATCGTAGTTGGCGATGCAGAGGCTGAATATAAGCATGATGTAGCAGTTAATGTTACAATCAACCAGAACCCCGGCTTCTGGGCAGCAATCGTTGAATACACATTCGATGCTGAAGCATTTGACTTTGTTGGCATTGAATCCGGTATCTTTGAAACAGTAGCTGGTGAAAACTACAGCTGCAATGGTAATGTAGTAACAGTATTCGTAGAAAATGCTGATGTAAATGCAAACGTTACAGAAGACGGCATTATCTACTCTCTCGTATTTGCTCCTAAGGCAGAAAATGCTGCAATGACAGTTGAAGCTAACATCGTTGAAGTTATCAACGTTGCTGGTAAGGACGTTGCAGGTATCAATGTTGTAGGTGGTAAGGTAACAACAGTTCCTTGTGATCACTCTGAAGGTAAGCTTTACTCTGTAGTAACTAAGGAGCCCACAGCAACAGAAGAAGGCGTAACAACATTCTACTGTGCAATCTGTGATGCAGTTGTTAAGACAGAAACAATCTCCAAGACAACAGCAATCGTTATTGGCGATGCTAACGCAAGCGTTGGTGATACAGTTGAAGTACCCGTAACTCTTGCAAACAATAAGGGCGTATGGTCCATCGGCATGGAATTCGCTTATGCTTCTGAAGCTCTCAGCTTCGTAGGCGTTAAGGGCGGACTCTTCACAGCTGATGAAGCAAACGCAAGTGCAAAGGATGGCATCATCACAGTATTCGTTGATGCTGACACTCTTGCAAACGTAACAGAAGACGGCGTTGCATTCTACCTTGTATTCAAGGCTTGCGGCGACGGTGACTTTGTAGTAGATGGTACACTCGTAGCTGATAATACAATTGACGTTAACGGCAAGGCAGTAAGCTTCGAAGTAGTTGATGGCACAATCGTAATTGAAGGCATTCACGAACATGTCGCAACTCCTGCAGTTAAGGAAAATGTTGTTGAAGCAACATGTACAACAACAGGTTCTTATGATGAAGTTGTATACTGCGCATGCGGCGTAGAACTTTCCAGAAAAACAATCGTAACTGATGTAGTTCCTCATACACCTGCTATAGCAGTTGCTGAAAATGTTGTTGATGCAACATGTACAACTCCCGGTTCTTATGATGCTGTAGTATACTGTGATGTATGTGGTGTAGAACTCTCCAGAGAAACAATCGCAACAGAACCTGCTCCTCATACAGAGGTTGTAGATGGTGCATTTGCTGCAACATGTACAAGACCCGGTAGCACAGGCACAGTTTACTGTTCCGTATGTAACGTAACAATTAAGGAAGCTGAAGTAATTGAAGCTCCCGGTCACGTTGAAGTAGTTGATGCAGCAGTTGCTGCAACATGTCTTACAACAGGTCTCACAAAGGGTAGCCACTGTGATGTATGTGGTATGACAATCGTAGCTCAGACAGTAGTAGCAAAGACAGCTCACAACCTTGTAGTTGATGCAGCAGTTGAAGCAACATGTCTTGCAACAGGTCTCACAGAGGGTAGCCACTGTGCAGATTGCGGTGCAACAGTAGTTGCTCAGACAGTAGTTGCTAAGACAGCTCACGTAGAAGTAATTGATCCTGCAGTTGATGCAACATGCAGCAATGTAGGACTCACAGAAGGTAGCCATTGTGATGTTTGTGGCGCAACAATCGTAGCTCAGACAGTAGTTCCCACAACAGATCATAAGGCAGTAGTTGATAAAGCAGTTGATGCAACATGTGCAGCTTCCGGTCTCACAGAAGGTAGCCATTGCGAAATCTGTGGTGAAGTAATCGTAGCTCAGGAAGAAGTTCCTGCTCTCCGTCATGAAAACAAGCATGTTGAAGGATATGATCCCACATGTACAGAAGAAGGCCTTACAGACGGTATCGTATGTGCTAACTGTGGCGAAGTTCTTCTCGCTCAGGAAGTAATGCCTGCTCTCGGTCATGAACTCGGAGATGATATTATGGAGAACAATGTTCCTGCAAGCTGTACTGAAGATGGTTACTTTGATAAAGTAAATTACTGTACAGTATGCGGTGAAGAAATCTACAGAGAAGTATTTGTAAGACCTGCTGTTGGTCACGACTTCTCCGGCGACTTTGTAGTTGACAAGGAAGCTGAAATCGGCGTAGCTGGTGAACAGTCCAAGCACTGTCTCAATGGTTGCGGTGAAAGAGCTGAAATCACAGAAATTCCCGCTCTTCCCGTTCCTGTAACAGAGTACAAGCTCACAGTTAACGGTGTTGAAACAGTAGTTAAGGCTGGCGAAACAGTTGAACTCAGCACAGTTAAGGCTGAACTGATCGGTACAAACTGCAAGGCATTTGCTAAGTGGGTTGTAGTTTCCGGTGGCGTAGTAGTTGCTGATGAAACATCCAATGTAACAACATTCGTAATGCCTGAGGAAGACGTTGTAATCGAGTCTACAACATATATGGTTGGTGACGTTGACGGCAACGGCAAGGTTAACTCCTTCGACTCCATCAAGCTTACAAATGCATATAAGGATGGCGATATTAGCGGACTCGTTAATACAAACATTGACGGCGATGCTAACGGCAGAGTAAATGCGTTTGACCTTATTGCTCTTAAGACAATACTTAAGGGTACATATGAGTATAAGAACTATCTTGGTTAATATTTAACAGATAGAATAAAAGCCACCGGTTAATCCGGTGGCTTTTAATTTTCATTATTAGTTATAAAAAAATAAACTCCTCAGAGTTAAGTATTCTGAGGAGCTTGTTTTTATTTTTTCTCAGCATTTAAAGCTTCAAAAGCCAGCCTGCCTTCTTCCGTAACAGGTGCGATCCATTTGTTTCGCACAAAGTTATATAAGCATAGTATAGTTTTTGGCAGATCTTCTGCAAGAAACATTATGAGGAAAACATAAGTGAAGGGGAGTTTGACAATAAATGCGATAGTTGCTGTAACAGGAATGGCTATTAACCATAAGCAAATCAGATCACATATCATAGCTAAGTTGGAATTTCCACCGGGGCGGAATATACCAACTACCATCAGGTAGGGGATGTTTCTGAGAGGCATTTCGCATCCATAAATGAGCAGGCAGGCAAGAGCAGCCTTAATAGCTGCTTCTGTGTAAACTGCTCCGGAAGTAAAGCCTAAAACAAGCTGTTCTCTGAAAATAACAACTAATGTACCTGTAACGATGCAGGCAAGAGGCATAATAGCGGTAAATCTCCATGCATCCTCACGTGCTCGCTTAATTTTTCCTGCTCCTATTGATTTTCCAACCATAACGCTACAAGCGTTGCAGAGTCCTATTATAAATACGTATGCTATATTCTCAAAGGTTCTGAAAATCGTAACGCCTGTGTAATAGTCATCGCCTAGATTTGAGAAAATAGCGTTTATAACAACTGTACCTGTCCCCCAAGCAGCCTCATTGAAGATAATGGGAATAGCTCTTTTGTAAAACAGGGAAATATGCTTTTTATTAAATCCGAATATTTCCTTCAGAGGAGCTATAAGGATGTTTTTGCTGAAGACCGAAATTATAAGCAATAAGAATACTCCTGCCCATGAGGAAATACATGTTGCCATAGCTGCGCCACGTATTTTCATTTCGGGGAAAAATGAAACTCCGAAAATGAGACAATAGTTTAAGATTGCATTTAAAACTGCAGTGAACAGGGAAATAACAACGGGAAGCTTAACCTTTTCAGTTGATCGCAGAATAGCGCAGAATATGAGGTTCAGGGCTACAGCAGGGTAGGAATATGCTGCGATTTCAAGATACTGACTACCATAGTCAAGAATTTCAGGTGTCTTTGTAAAAACGCTTAAAATAAGCTGTGGCTTTACAACGCCTGCCAACATAAAAATAACAGAAATCAGTATTGCAGATGTAATTGCTATTCCACTCGTTCTGTGAATTGCTTTAATATCTTTTATTCCCCAGTATTGAGCGATAAATAAACAGGTTCCCGAAACCAGACCGAAGGAAAAAATGTTAAGAAGCCAGCTCCATTGTCCTGCCATCCCCATAGCGGCAAGATAATCTCCTCCAAGCTTTGCAACCATAAATGTATCAACAAGTGAAAATGATGCTGAAAGCAGGTTTTGGAGAGCTATAGGAACTGCAAGGCTCAACGTAACCTTCCAGAACGGTCTGTTAAAAAACAGATCTTTGAATTTCATAAAATCTCCGTATGAAATACAAAAGGAGAGTGTATATTAATACGACTCTCCTTTTGATGACTGATTTAATTTGGCAGGAATTACTTGAGTTCCTTAACCTTAGCAGCTTTACCAACTCTATCACGGAGGTAGAAGAGCTTAGCACGTCTAACCTTACCCTGACGGATCACGTCAACCTTAGCAACGTGAGGTGAATGGAGGGGGAATGTCGTTTCAACACCGCAACCGTAAGCAACACGGCGAACAGTAAATGTTTCGGAAATACCACCGCCATGCTTAGCGATAACTGTTCCTTCGAAAATCTGGATTCTTTCTCTGGAAGCTTCTTTGATGAGGTTGTGAACTTTTACAGTGTCGCCAACATTAAACTTGGGAGCATCAGCTCTCAGCTGCTCGCTTGCAAAAGCTTCAAATTTTGTCATAGTCTTGACTCTCCTTTTGATTCTTTTGGTTCTAAAGCGTTCGTACAGAGCTGCATTGGACCGCTTCGGCTGCACTTTTCACAGCAAGAGTGATTATATCATATAAAAAAAGGAAAATCAATAGTTTTTTACAAAAAAATTAATAATATTGTTGCTTGAAATAAAACTGTATATATGATATACTGATTTTAACAAAATATACATTGCGAGGTATAACAAATGGCTATCCCGATTCCTGAGAGCAGAATTGCAAGATTTGAAAATATGGGCTTTGGTATGTTCATTCACTATGGTATCTATTCACAGCTTGGATGCGGTGAGTGGGTTATGGACATTGCTCAGATTCCAAAGGAAGAATATGTAAAGCTTGCTGACACATTCACAGCTAAAGATTTTGATGCTAAGGCTATTGCAAAAACTGCTAAGGCTGCAGGCATGAACTATATAACTCTCACAACAAAGCATCACGATGGTTTCTGCCTTTATGATACAAAGGGACTTTGTGATTATGATGCTCCTCATTCAGCTTGCGGACGTGACCTTATCCGTGAGTTTGTAGATGCTTGTAATGAAGAGGGCATTATGCCTATGTTCTATCATGCAACACTTGAATGGTATCATGAAGAATTTGAAACAGACTTCCCTAAGTATCTTCAGTATCTTCGTGATAGCGTTGAGATCCTTTGCACACAGTATGGTAAGATCGGTGGCCTTTGGTTTGACGGAAACTGGTCTAAGCCTGCAGGTACAGATTGGGAAGAGGATAAGCTTTATGAGGTTATCCGCCGTCATCAGCCCGATGCTATTATTGTTAACAACACAGGTCTTGATGCAAGAGGCGCAGTAGGTAATCCTGAAATTGACAGCGTAACATTTGAGCAGGGTAGACCTTCTCCTATGGATCGTGAAGGTATGCCTAAATACCTCGCGGCAGAAATGTGCCACACTATGAATGACCACTGGGGATTTGGTAAATGTGATCTTAACTATAAGAGCCTTCCCGATATGATTGAAACTCTTTGTGCTTGTCGTAAGGTTGGTGCAAACTATCTTCTCAACGTAGGTCCTGAGGGAGATGGTAAGATTCCCGATATGCAGAAGACAATGATCGAAGCTATGGGAACATGGATCAAGGAATGCGGCGGAATCATCTATGAAGGTAAGCCCAGTAAGATTGAGGGTGAATATAAGAATTTTGCGCTTGAAGCAAACGGCAAGGCATATCTCTTTATTCACGGGCTTAACGTTCTTGGTAGCGCACACGTTATAGTTGCAGGCGGCGGACTTGGATATAAGTATTTCAAGAAGGTTAATCGCAAGGTTAAGAGTGCTAAATGGACAGATAACGGTGAAAACCTTGAGTTTGTTCAGAATGGCGAGCATCTTTGGGTAAATGCAACAGGCTTCCCCTATGGATGCAATTTCGTTGTTCGTGTTATGGAAGTTGAATTTGAAGACTAATATATTAAAAAGGGCTGCCAAGCAGCCCTTTTATAAATTTTGTGCTTTGTATAGTAAATATTTGCTTTTTTTGATTTGCGTTATTGATTTTATTTCTATTTATGATAAAATTAGATTAGCGAAATTTTGTTATTGGAGGTAACAATATGAAAAGATTCATATCCGCAATGCTTTGTCTTGCAATGCTTTTCACTATGGCTGTAACTGCAGCTGCGTTAACTAACAACGAAGCAAACTCAGTTCACACTCCTTTGAAAAGCTTTAAAGTAGGCGATGCAAACAGCGATGGTAAAGCTAACTCTATTGATGCTCTTGAAATCAAGAAATCATGTGTAGCTATTGCAACTGTTGATGAAAATGCAGCAGATATCAATGCAGACGGTACAATCAATGCAAAAGACCTTCTTATTCTTAATAAGTGCTTTGCAGAAGTTGATTCACTAAAAAACTATAAAAATGGTGAAACAATTTATAGATTCACTATTGCCGGAAATGATATTTCTGAGTATTCAATCGTATATCATGCAGATGCAAAGTATGTTGAAAATAACTACTATGCTGCTGATACTCTCAGAAAGTATGTTGAGCTTGCAACAGGCGTAAATCTTCCCGTTGTAACAGAAGCAACAACTGAGCATGTGATCGAAATGGTTGACGTAACAACTATTGAAGGTCTTGAAGAAAAACTTCATATTGAGGAATACGAATATGAAGTAAAAGATGGCGATCTTCTCATCTATGGTACACGCCGTGGTGCTATGTATGCTGTTTTTGATATTCTTGAAGACTATCTTGGTTACAGATTCTATTTCAGCGACAGAACACATGAATATTGCGACAGATATGTAGATATTCCTGAGGGAACATCTTATTTCTATAACACAGCGCTCGATTTCCGTCACTGTAAGCAGGGTTATCGTAATGCATATAATATCTATTTCCCTGCAAAACTGAACGGAACTCAGGTTTCTCTTGCTAATGATGAAGCTCATGGTACACTTACAGGTCCTCACTTCATCAATGCTCACTCATATCATTACTACTATGGTATGGCTACAGGTAATGTTGACGTTGAATACGATGGCGTTGACGGAAATGTATACGCTGCAAAATACGAGGCAGGTATCCACTATGAAGAGAAAAAGTGGAATCCTTGTATGACAAGCGATAAGATGTATGCAACACTTTTCCGTGGTCTTCTTGAAACACTCAGATTCAAGAAAGGCGCAAAGCATGTTTTGAGAGACGAAACTTCTGCAATGTCCTTCTCAGTATGTGATAATGGTGTATATTGTTCTTGCTCAGGCTGTAAGTATATCTACGGTACAGGTACTGACAGACAGCTCGGTGAGAGACTTAATGCCGGATATATGGGACTCAATCTTCAGATTGTAAATAAAGCAGCAAGAGATATAGTTGCTTACTATCCCGGCAGAGCCGCAAGCTATGACGAAAACGGAGATAGCACATATAGTGAGCTTGGCTACGGCGAAGCACTTTATGATGAATATCCCAATCTTAAGATTTATACATTCCTTGCAGAGCACGAGAGTCCTCCCGAAAAGCTCTTTACTGATGAGAGATACGCTTGTATGATTCCTGAGGATAACCTCATTATTGTTTTTGCAGGCGGTCCTTGTAACAACCACTATCTTGGAAGCGGCGATTGTGGAGATAATCTCAATACTCGTAAAGTAAGCCCTACAGCTGCACAGGAAGCTACTCTTAAGTGGAAGGAAGTATTTGAAAAAACCGGTGCTGAATGGTGGTACTGGTATTATCCTGTAAACTATAATGTAAACTTTGTTGATTCTCCCAATATCTTCAATATCTACTATGATTTCAAGTATTGTGTTGAAGAATATGGTATGACAGGTCTCTTCTACGAAGGCGAAGACAGTAATGACGAAAATAACTTTGAAGTGCTCAAGGCTCGTCTTGCAGGCGCTATGATGTATGATTTCCACATCAACGAGGATGGCGAAATCGAATGCATGAGCTTCGAAGAATTTTGCGATTTGATTAAAGAATATCTTTATATGGACTTCGGCGAAGGATACGAATATATTTATGAATATATCGTAATGCAGGATGAAGCAGGAAATGCTACGGATAGATGCTATGAGAATAACATTGACTATCCCGGTGATATGTTTGATTACGATTATATTCACGATAATTATGAATATATGCGTAATCTTGTTCTTAAAGCAATGGCTCTTGCTGAAGGATCACAGATTAAGAGATGTGAATATATTCTTATAAACTGCGAATTCCTTGGTCTTTCTGCTCTTCATGCAGATTATATGGCATCAGATGATGCAGAGTTCAGAGCAGAATATGAGGCAAGATATACATGGATGTTCGATTATATCAGAGGCGGAAACTATAAGTATCTTGCATGGAGATGGGAAACTAATATTCAGGATTTCGAGCTTGATTTCAATCAGTCTCCTATGAAGCTGTATCTTGGCGGCGGATCTTGGGCTCAGTATAGCAAGTGGGGCTGGATCGGAAGCTTTCCCGTATAATTAAATCTGTTATTAAAATGACCACACCTTTGGGTGTGGTCATTTTTACCAAATGAACAGCTTTAAATATGGTAAATTTATAAAAAAAGATAATTTTAGAAAAAGATAAAAAAACTATTGACAACGCAAAACAAAAATGGTATTATATAAAAGCTGAGTTTAAATGCGGGTGTAGTTCAGTGGTAGAACTCCAGCCTTCCAAGCTGGCCATGTGGGTTCGATTCCCATCACCCGCTCCAAAATATGTGCCTTTAGCTCAGCCGGATAGAGCAACTGCCTTCTAAGCAGTAGGTCGCAGGTTCGAATCCTGCAAGGCACGCCATGTGGTGGGTGTAGCTCAGTTGGTTAGAGCGTCAGGTTGTGGCCCTGAAGGCCGTGGGTTCGAATCCCATCATTCACCCCATATAACAAAAAAAGAAACGCAAAAGCGTTTCTTTTTTTGTTATATGAGGTGATGAATTTAATGGGATTCGAAAGCCTGTGCCTATGTCGGTACGACAGGCAAAAACTCCCCGGTGGGGAGTTTTTAAGGCGTAGTGCTGCAGAGACCACGAGAGCTGAAAGTGGATACGACCGAGACGGGCAAAAATTAATTTTTGCCTCAAGCGGTAGCTTGACAGAAGATTCCGGAAACGCAAAAGCGTCTCTTTTTTTTGTTGTATGGGGTGATGAATTTAATGGGATTTGAAAATTTGTTTTAAAAACTTAGGATGTCAGCAGCTGGACTGCTGATTTTTTTATTAACAACCCTTGCTTTGTTTATTTACACATTATTTATTGTTTTAAGGGCGAAAATATAGTATCATCTAAGATGAGTAATCTTGGGAGGAATGGCAGTGTTTGGATATATAAAGCCTGTAAAGCCTGAACTTAAGGTCAGAGAACTAGAGTTTTATCGTAGTATATATTGTGGACTTTGTCGTTCTATGGGAAAACATACGGGTAAAATTTCAAGGCTGACGCTCAGCTATGATTTTGCATTTCTTGCTGCAGTTCGTATGGTGCTTTCCGACATAAAGCCTGAGTTTTCAAAATGCAGATGTATAGCTCATCCGCTTCGCAAAAAAACTATGTGCGATGATAATGAAGCTTTGTCTTATTGCGCAGCTGCAGCAGCTGTGCTGACAGAGTGTAAGATTCGTGATGATATAAACGACGAAAAGGGAATAAAGCGTCTAGCAGCTAGATTTGCCCACTTATTTGCCGGAAGAATGCGGGCAAAGGCTGGTGAAGGCGCACCTGCGGAAGCTATTGAAAACGCCCTTAAAAGCCTGTCTCAGCTTGAAGCAAATCATTGTGATTCACTTGATGAAACAGCAGATTGCTTTGGTGTGCTGCTTGGTTCAGTTGTTGCATACGGGCTTGAAGGAAGCAAAGCAAGAATAGCAGAGGCTATTGGCTATAGCGTTGGCAGATATATATATGTGCTTGATGCTGCAGATGATCTTGAGGAAGATGAAAAAACAGATAGTTATAATCCTCTCAGATATTGTAAGATCAAACCCGAAGATTTGAGTATAGCAGTTCGTCTTGAGCTTTCAAAGCTTGAAGCTGCAGTAAATTTGCTTGATTTCAGAGGCAAACGAGATCTTGAGGGTATAATAAAGAATATAATTTATTTAGGTATGCCAAGTGAGGCAGACCGTGTCTTTGCAGGAGGCTGCGAGGGCAAAACAGCAAAGAAAGGTAAAAACCTATGATGACAGATCCTTATAAAGTTTTAAACGTTAGTCGCAGCGCAACTGACGATGAAATAAAAAAAGCATACAGAGAGCTTGCTCGTAAGTATCACCCTGATAACTATCAGGATTCCAATCTTGCTGATCTTGCGGAAGAAAAAATGAAAGAGGTCAATGAGGCATACGATCTTATTCAGAAGGAGCGTTCAGGCAAGGGTTCTTCTACAGGCGGAAATAGCTATGGCAGTTATAATGCCGGTTATAACGGTGGATATAACACCTATGGCGGTACAACTGATGCAAGATTTGCAGAGATCCGTAATATGATAAATGCCCGCAGATATTCTGAGGCAGAGATTCGTTTGGATTCTATGTCTGCTGCTGACAGAAATGCGGAGTGGAACTTCCTTAAGGGCTGTGTTCTTGCTCAGAGAGGTCATTTCTTTGATGCTCAGAGATATATAGAAACAGCTTGCTATATGGATCCTTCCAATATGGAATACAGAGCGATGAAGGCTCAGATGTCAAGAAGCGCAGGAGCGTATGGCAGAGGATATACAACCAATAATGCTTCAGATTGTGATATGTGCTCAGTTTGTCAAACACTTTGGTGCCTTGATTGCTGTTGTGAATGTATGGGCGGAGATTTTATCCGTTGTCTTTGATATATGAAAAATACATTTAATAAAACATTGAAGCTGAGCATTTGCGCAATTCTGGCGGGCTTCAGCTTTGCTTGCTTGTATTTAGGCACGGTGACAGGAGTTTTTGATCTTTGCGCAGTTGTTGTAGGCGCTTTGTGTGTAGCTTTTGCCATGATTGAGTTTAGTGGAATGTGGCCGTGGCTTGTATGTGCAGTAACAAGTGTGCTTTCCTTTATTCTGTTGCCGGATAAAATGGTGGGCTTTGAATATCTTTTTCTTGGAGGAGTCTATCCCATTTTGAAATATTATTTTGAGAGCAAAAAACCTGTGATTTCATGGGTGCTCAAATTTGTGTATTTCAATGTTGCGCTCACACTAACTCTCCTTGTTGCAAAATTTGTTTTTCCCAATGATGAAGCATGGCAGATAATGGGCGTTTTAGCCTATGTCCTGGGAAATATGTTTTTTGTTGTTTATGATTATTCTCTCACAAGCTTTATAAGCTTTTATTTCCGTGTACTCAGAAAAAAGCTTAAAATCAAGAATATGAAATAAAAAAGCCTTCTCCCGCGAGAAGGCTTTTGTGTTATACTTCAATTCTCAGTCTATAAAAGAACTGCAACCATTCAGGCTGTTCGTTTATAGTTTCCTTCAAATTTTCAAGTGTTCTCTTACCAACACGACGGTCAAGAATTGCGAACATTCTTACTATGGGGTTTTCAGATGCAAGTGAAGCTGCAATGTCAGAGTTGCAATAATTTTCTAGCGCTGCGGCAAGTTCAGAGTCGGTAAATTCGGCGCGTTCATTCATAGGCTTGTCAAATTCTGTCCAAAAATCATCCCAATCAAAATCTTTGTCCTCAAACAGTTTACTTGACATATGAAACATATTGAACATCTTTATAAGATCACCGTCAATATAAATTTCAAATAAACCTGTCCCATCCATACCTTTGTGCTTGGTACAGTTATATCTTATTCTTCCTTTGAGCGCGTCACACAGCATATCTTCTTCAAGATATTTTCTCATACCGCTCCAGGAGCCATTAATTTTACTCATACTTTTTCTCCGAAGAAAACAGAGGAGGAAAATCTTCCCCCCTCATAGTTGTTAGTTAAACTTATAAATTCTATGAACCACTCTGTAACCAGCAACAAAGGCTTTTCTTCCGGGTTTGCCGGGAAGCTTTGAGAAAGCGGCAATAGAGGTGTAGCGAATCTTTCTGTAGGTTTTTGAATCCTTTTCCTTTAGATAATTCCAGACATCCTTATGCTTCTGAACAGCTTCTCTTGAACCGTTTATGCAGAGGAAGACAGAGCAGATAGTCATCATCAAAGAAAGCTCGTGGAGCATATATTTGTAGAGAGCACGGCTCTGTTCCTTGACATCTTCAAGTTTGTATGCATCTATCATAAGACGGGTAACCAGTATCTGCTGATCAATTCTTTTTATCATATTTTTTTCGCTGACAGATTGCTCATTGCTGCCAACAAAATAAAGATAAAGATCAAGATCCATATAGTAAATGCTCTTAACATGAGGGAAGGGCACATACATATAAAGGTTGTCCACATAGAATGTATGCTTGGGAAGCTCGAAATTAAGGCTTCTGAGAAGCTCTGTTCTGTAAATAACAGAATGCATCATAAGATACTGAGAAGGGCCAAAGGCTCTTGTATCGTCCCAGGTGCATATTCTTTCGTGGGGGAATATGTGCTTGTAACTCATAGGTCTGCGGCTGCCGTCGTCAATTCGCACATAAACATAGTTGCAGGCATACATATCAATTTCTTTACCCTCTGCATCAAGCTGGCGCATACGGCAAAGAAGCTTTTTCAGCGCTTCGGGGTCGAGCTGGTCATCGGAGTCAACAACCTTATAGTATTTACCTCTGGCATTTCTCATACCTTGGTTGACACCCTCACCATGTCCGCCGTTTTCCTGATGGATAGCACGAACAATGTTGGGATATTTTTCGGCATAGGAATCAGCCACCTGTGCGGTGTTGTCTTTTGATCCGTCGTTAACTATTATAATTTCAATATCTTCAGCCTCGCTAGCAAGCAGGCTATCAATGCATTTGTGCATAAAATCGCCGGAATTGTAGCTGGGGATAGCAAATGTTAAAAGCTTTTCCATAGAAATCTCCAATTAATTATATTTCAGGCCATTATTCTACTACATAATTATACAGTAAAGCTCGAGAAAAAACAAGTATAGTTTATAGCAATATCTTGCGTGTAACGCTGAAATGTGGTAAAATATCTGTGAATAGAATCTTAAGGAGTTTTAAGTGTCAAAGATAAAATGGAAGGGCGGAACGCTTCTTGCGCCTGTGCCACCGGTTATGGTCAGCTGCGGAACAATGGAAAAGCCCAATATTATAACTATTGCCTGGACAGGCCTTATTAATACTATCCCCCCGAAAACTTATATTTCAGTGCGCCCCTCGCGCCATTCATATGAGCTTATAAAGGAAAGCGGTGAATTTGCTATTAACCTTACTCCCACCAGCCTTGTTAAAGAGGCGGATTGGTGTGGTATACACACAGGCAGAAAGGTTGATAAATTTGCCCGCTGCAATCTCAATCCTGCTGAAGCAAATGAGATTTCAGCCCCTCTTATAAAAGAATGTCCTATTTCGCTTGAGTGCAAGGTTTTTGATATTATCCCTATGGGTACTCACGATATGTTTCTGGCGGATATTGTGGCAGTTGATGTTGCGCCCGGTCTTCTTGATAAAAGCGGACGTCTTTGTATAGAAAGAGCTCATCTTGCGGCATTTGCCCATGGAGAATATTTTGAGCTTGGCAAGACCCTTGGAAAGTTCGGCTTTTCTGTTGCAAAAAAGAAAAAGAATAATAAAAATAAACAATCAAAGGGAGATAAATAATGTTTTGTCATAATTGTGGAGCGCCTGTTCCCGAAGAGAGCATTTTTTGCCCTGCCTGTGGAGCAAATCTGCAGATGAAAGCTTATGATGAGCCTCCTGTTAATCTTGAAAATCAAAGCATATGCAGCTTTTCCGCTGTGTTAAGAAAAGCGCTTTGCAATGGTAAGTTTGTTGCAATGTGTATTCTGGTAACAGCATCTGCTGTGCTTTCGTGTGCTCCTGTAGCATCAATAAGCGGAATAAATCCTTCTGTGGTTGCAAATATCGATATATTTGCCGTTCTTTCAACAATCGCAATGTGGATAACATATGTAAATGCCAAAAATACAGATCAAACCATGTCTGCAAGTGGCTTAAAATTCAATATGGGTATAGCAAAAGCTGTTCTCATTTTAAGATGGATCGCAGCAATTTTTGTTTTCTTTTATGGTATCATTTTTTGCGCAGGAACATATATGCTGAAGAATATTTTGGCTGATGAGGCATTGGCGCGAAGCTTTTTTGATGAGATAACTGCGCTTTTAGAGAGCTGGGGAATGGAAGGATTGTCGATTTATTTTAACGATTCGCAATTGCTTTTCTGGAGTCTTATTGCGGCAATTGTGATGGTTGTTGCAGGAATTGGCATGATTTTGATGAACATTTTTTATTATGGCAAGGTCAAAGGCTTTGCAAGTAATATTTATTTTTCCTATATAACAAATAAAGTGACAGATTTAAGATTTTCAACCATTTCCGTATGGTTTATGGTTATGGGAATTTTGTCGATTTTAAAAAGCATTCCCGCATTTGCCGCAAACCCTGCTGTTGCATTGTCAGCTGCTTCAGGCGCTGTGTCATATATTATTGCCTCCCTTTGGGTTAAAGAGCTGGGTGATGCAGTTTCATATATTCCCATGCCGATCGATAATATGTAATATAAAAAAAGCACATCAAAAGATGTGCTTTTTTTATCGGCTTTTTGCGATTTACATTTATTCTGTAGTATGATAAAATGGAGGAGAGGTGATATTAATGGAAAATAATATATTGAAAATATATACAAAAAAGAGCAATTTCTGGATGCGAATGGCATTTTTCATTTTTGTTGCAATAATATTTTTGCCCATAAATATAATAGTCCGTATTCCTCTTTCGGTTGTTTTATTTTTGACAGTTGCCTTTATATCTATAACAAAGCTGAAAGCCAAATATATAATGCCCGTTATAAATGAACAGCTTGACACAAAGCTGTTCAAGGATCTTATATATTCAACCAATAATCATAATAAATATGCGCTTGAAGAAGTGCTGACAGCATATCTTGATGGTGATTATAACAGAGTTGTTAATATATGCAACACTAAGCTTGCGGATAAAAAATGCGTAGCGCATAAGCTTAATTATCTTCAGTATCTTGGCAGAGTGTATTTTGATCTTGGCAATCTTGAAAAACTGCAGGAAATTTGCAATGAGTTTGAAGAGGTGGTTTCCAAAAAGAAGAATAGCGATAAGCTGAGAAATTATTATAAGCTGACCAAGTATTTTGAGGCGTTTCTTGACGGAAATTTCGAAGATTGTTATGAAATGTATAATCAGCTATATAATGATGCAAATTACTGTAAAACAAGGCTTACAAAGGTTCAGATAGGCTATTCCTATGCTGTTGCTTGCTATAAGACAGAAAGAATTGATGAAGCAAAAGAAATTTTCTCATTTGTGGCAGATGCAGGCGCCAAAACCAATTATGGATCAATGGCAAGAAAATATCTGAGCGCCATAAGCGGTGATCATGATTATAAATACGATAAACTTGAAATTACAGTAGAAGAAAAGTTTGATATAGAAGCGCCTGCAAAGCCTAAAATGAAAAAAGGGCATATGATAACAGTGTTTGCTTGTCTGGCGTTTCTTTTTGTAATGGCAACTGTTGTTTCAATCAAGGGGATGCCAAAGGCTCCTCAAAACGCTATAGCTTCCCAAGCAGAAATTGATCAGGCTGTAGAGGTGTTTCATCTTAACGAAGCAGAAGATGCGCTCTGTCTCTATAAGGATAAAATCGGAGCATATTGTGTTGCTTATCTTGATAATGTCAAGAACGGTAAGTATGTATGCAAAATAACAGAAACTGCTATTTCCGAAGAGTATCAGTATTCAATTTCAGCACCGGATAGTGATTTGACAGTTCATTATTCTGTTTATAGAAACAAAGAAGAAGTTCCTGAGGATGCGTATGCAGTTTTTGTATATCCGGAGGGCGAGAAATATTATTTCTGTATTGAGATGGTTGAAGAAAATGATGTATTGTTCTATTCAAGAACAAAGCTTTTAAAAGAAATTTATGATTAATAAAATGGGATCATTGTTTTTCTTGTGAAATAATGATCCCATTTTTCCATATAGCCTTGTGCGAAAATTCCTTTATGGTTTTTCCTTTTAGTCGTGCACGAAATATAAGAAAAACGACTGTTTCTTCGTCGTTTTTGTCCGCAGTAATACGGATGTGGCATTTGTATCCTTTTTCATCTGCGTTATTGATAATTGCTGTGATTATATCTCCATAGAAACCATTCATTCGCTTGGCATATTTCTTCTCCTTTTTAGTTTCCGGTTCAAATACAGGATAGGCTACAGAGCGGTATAATGTATCATCAGCTGATATAGTCCAGTTCATTGTGTCTCCTTGTGATAAATATATACTTGAAAAAATATAGTAAAGGGGGTATAATGTAGAGGTATGAAAGGAGTGATAACCGATGGATTATAATGTGCCTGCCGCAGACAGACTTCGTCCCAAAAGCTTTGACGACGTTGCGGGACAAGCTCACCTTGTGGGCAAAAACGGAATATTGAGAAAGATTGCGGAGTCGGGCAGATTATCAAGCATGATATTCTTCGGTCCTCCCGGAACAGGTAAAACAACGTGCGCAACTATTCTTGCAGAAGGCTCCGGAATGGAACTGCGCCGACTTAATGCAACAACAGCTTCTCTTGCAGATATAAAGGCAATTGCGGCTGAAACAGAGGGTATATTCGGTCAGAAGGGAATACTTTTGTATCTTGATGAGATTCAGTATTTCAATAAAAAGCAGCAGCAGTCTCTTCTTGAATATCTGGAGGATGGCAGAATAACTCTTATTGCTTCAACAACTGAAAATCCTTATTATTATATATATGATGCGCTTCTTTCAAGATGCTCTGTTTTTGAATTTAAATCTGTCAGCGCATCTTATATTGTTCCGCTTCTTAAAAGGAATGCGGAAAAGGTGCATCCTTATGGTGCAACTGATGAGGCAGTCAATTTTATTGCACGATGTGCGCAGGGAGATGTGCGCCGAGCTATAACAATGCTTGATACGGCAGCAAGCTGCGCAGAAGGCGAAATAACCAGAGAGCTTGTTGAGCAGCTGACGCCCTCTGTTATGGCAGGAAATTTTGACCGTGATGGTGATGTTCACTATGATCTGCTTTCTTGCTTACAGAAATCAATCAGAGGTTCAGATCCTGATGCCGCAGTATTCTATCTTGCAAAATTGCTTGAGGGAGGAGATCTTATCTCTCCTTGCCGACGTCTTATGGTCATAGCAAGTGAGGATATAGGCGCAGCATATCCTATGGCGGCTGTTATAACCCGTTCCTGCATTGAAAGCGCGAGAGAACTGGGAATGCCTGAGGCTAGAATTCCTCTTGCAAATGCAGCCGTAATGCTTGCCACAGCTCCCAAGTCAAATAGTGCTTATCTTGCTTTTGATGCGGCGGCAGAGGATATAAGAAAAGGTAAGGGGCTGGAAATCCCCTCACATCTCAGAAGTCCTCAGTTTAAAGGATATGTTTATCCTCATGATTATCCGGGACATTGGACAGAACAGCAGTATCTGCCCGATGACCTTAAGGGTAGAAAGTATTATAATTTTGGCGATAATAAAACTGAGCAGGCGGCCAAATCTTATTGGGAGCAGATAAAGGGTAAAAAACTATAATAAAAAAGGCTTACATGTGTAAGCCTTTTTGTTTTACTTTTCTTCAATTGCTTCGGGGTCAAAGTTTACGATGTTTTTCAGAACCTCAATGTGATAAGCCTGAGAAATCTGCTTTTTTTCAGAGGGATCAAGAGTGATAGTTCTCACAGCCAAAATAGTGTCGGCAGGGAGAAAGTGAATATCTTTGAAATAGTCATAGAATGCTGTATCTCCCAGGCGGATTCCAAATTCTCCGTAAGCTGATTCAGGAATATTATCACCGAAAATTTCGGAGAGGGGAACAAATCCCTCGTTTTCAGCAATTTCTGTGTGAAGCTGAGGATCAAGCATGCAAAGCAGATGTTCGCAGGCTGTGATAGTTGTCATATATCTGCTGTAAGCCGCGGAGTTGTCGCTGTAATTAAAATACTTATTATCCTGCAGCTTCAGCTTTTCGTCTATCTGTTTTTGGTTCAGATATGTGTTGTCTGCCATTGTAATCTCTATTTTGCCGTCATTGTTTGAGTCTTCAAGCACATAGGAAAGAGCAATTTCGAGATTTTCAAAGCGGCTTCCAACAATTGCTGCAGGTCCTGTATAAAGCAGGTAAGCATCAGGAGTAACTCGTGTAAGAATCTGAATAGCGGCTGTGATTATAGCGATAGCAAAGAAAGCAATGATTCCTGCGTGCCATTTGTGCTGATACCAAAGATTTTCAAGCCAACCGATCTTACGACCCGCATATTTACTTTCGTGGCGATTTATTTTATCTTCACCAAGTGCCTTTATTCTCTTTGCTGCGGCAGAATCCTTTATTTCGGGATTTTCATCGCAAACAAATTCCTGCGTTTTCTTTTCTTCTTCCATTTTATCGTTCCTTGTAGTGGGTTTTTATCTATTATAACATATTTCTGACTATATGTATTAGCTATTGGTAAATTTTTTAATGTATTATTAAACCAAATGATATATTGTGTCACCTAAACGATAATTTACAATCACATTGAAAATATTATCTTTTTATGATAAAATTTATTTAAGTAATAGAAAGAGAAGTGTGCTTTAATGGAATTTAATGAAAAGCTGCAGGAGTTGCGAAAGCAAAAGGGGCTGACGCAGGAAGATGTTGCTGAAGCCCTGTATGTTTCCAGAACTGCTGTTTCCAAGTGGGAATCGGGCAGGGGATATCCTAGTATAGACTCCCTCAAAGCAATCGCCCGCTTTTATAATATAACTATAGACCAACTGCTTTCCGGTGAAGAATTGCTCACAATTGCAGAGGAAGATAATAAGCAAAAGAAAAAGCATTTTTGTGATCTGGTGTTTGGTCTGCTTGATCTGAGCGTTATTATGTTTTTGTTTTTGCCGTTTTTCGGTCAAAAAGCAGGGAACGCAATACAAGAGGTTTCTTTGCTGAATTTGCATGAAATATCATCTTGGTTAAAGGTGTCCTATTTCGTAGTAGTGCTGGGAATAATTTTGTGCGGCATAGCAACTCTTGCTTTGCAAAATTACCGTATGGTATTTTGGGTAAATAATAAGAATAAGTTGACGTTATTGTTAAACGCTGTGGGAGCTTTATTGTTTATTATCAGTTTGCAGCCTTATGCGGCGGCGTTTCTGTTCGTTTTTCTTATAATTAAGGTGTTAATGCTGATAAAAAAGCAATGACACTAAGGGTGTCATTAGTGAGACATAGCGTTTCTTGTAGTTTTTTAATCTTTCCTGTAAAGTGTTTTCAGGGGAATAACCCGAAAATGAAAAGGAAGGTTGGAAAATGAAAAGTAAGAAAAGTTTAATTTGGTCAGTAGTCTTTCTGGTGGCATTTGTGTTGTGGACAGCCTTGGTTTGTATGGTTGATGTTAGGCCTATAGGACCTATGGATTCATCGGTTGGTTTTGCAACTGTTAATTGTTTTATGCACGAACTAATCGGAGAGCATATGTTGTTATATGTTATAACAGACTGGCTCAGCCTGGCGCCACTTATGTTTATACCTGCATTTGCAATGGTTGGGCTATTGCAGCTTATCAAAAGAAAAAGCTTGAGAAAAGTTGATTTCAGCATCATAGCCTTAGGTGGTTTTTATGCTGTTGTGTTGGCTGTGTTTGTTCTTTTTGAAATATTTGCTGTAAACTACAGACCTGTTCTGATAGAAGGAGTGCTTGAAGCCTCATATCCTTCATCAACAACGATGCTTGTGATGTGTGTTATGCCCACAGCGGCAATGCAGTTAAACTCCCGTATAAAGAATGCAGCGCTTGGAAGAACTGTTTCTGTAGTGATATACGTATTTATGGTATTAATGGTTATAGGTAGGCTTGTTTCAGGCGTACATTGGTTTACTGATATTGTAGCCGGAGCTTTGCTCAGCGCAGGACTTGTTTTGATGTATCGTTTTGTTGTTTTTGAATGACAAGTTATAATGTAAGTTGTCTATTCAAAATTGATTAGATTTAAAGCTCCCGAATCAAAGGGAGCTTTTTTGCGCTTGGTAGGCTCTATCGTTGAAAATAATATTATTTTGTGATATAATTTGTATAGTGTATTAGTATTTGTGAGGTAATTATGTTAAATCGTGAAGAAGCTTGTTACTATAAGAATTTACTCATACTGGGTATTAAAGATGGATATGACGAGTGGCTAAATTATTATTTGGAAACTGAAGACCCTTTGAGTGATATTGTGTTGGAGCTTTCTTATAGTGGTTCAGATATGAAAAGAGTTGTTACTTTATTACATAAGTATTGTCAGGAACTGCCGTTTGATGAATCTGTTGTTTCCGATAAATTGAGATTATTTTTTAAAGATGCGTATTATTCAAACAGAATGAGTAGAGAAGAAATACTATCAACTTATCATTTAGCGCGTAATCTTGGGTGCCAAAGCGATTTTGATATAAATTTTTTTGGATATATGTGTTATCTGGATGATTATTATTCTTTAGCTAAAGAAGGTGTGATTTCTTGGGATACCTTTGATTCGGCATTTTTTGAATATCTTGATAGTGGTGATTCAGCCAAGCTTATGAATATTTGGGATGAAAACACAGAATCAAATACTGCTGAGGCTGATAAAGCATCTAATAGTATTCAATATATGCCTATTGGTATGTGTTTAGGGTTATCTGTTGGTATGGCAATAGGTGCCGCATTTGATAGTATTGGGATAGGTATGTGCTTAGGTGTAGGAATCGGTATGAGCTTAGGTGTTATTATTGATGCTAACAAAAATAAAAAAGGCTGATAGAGATGGACAAAGAAAATAAATGGGAAGAGCTTTTGAGGATAAAAACATCAGGGCGTGATGATGCCAAATCTGATGACTATCATTTTCCCTATGAGCCAACTCCTTATAGCGTTTTGGAGCGTTTGGCAGAAAGCGAACTCATAGGCAAAGAGGATGTTGTTCTTGATTATGGCTGTGGAAAGGGGAGAGTTGATTTCTTTCTTTCCGACCAAACCAAGGCAGCCACAATTGGAATTGAATATGATGAGCGTATCTATCAAAGCGCTGTAGAAAATCAATTAACGGCAGCTTCAAAGGCAGAGTTTGTGCTAACGAGAGCTGAGGAATATGAGGTTCCGTCGGATGTAACCCGATGCTATTTCTTTAATCCCTTTTCAGATGAGATTTTGCATAAGGTTATGGCAAGGATCATAGATTCTTATTATGAAAACCCCAGGGAGATACTATTATTTTTCTATTATCCATTGAATGAATATGTTTCATATCTTATGACAGTTGATGAACTTGATTTTTACGACGAGATAGATTGCAGAGATTTGTTTAAAGGTAATGATTCAAGAGAAAGAATTTTGATCTTTTCTTTGGGCAGCTACGATTGTTGATCAATATAAAACAAAAACACCCGATGTTTTCCATCGGGTGTGATTTTTTTATTCAGGCTTGCGAGGCATAACCAGAGCTGCAACGATATATGCAAGAACACCTGCTCCAACAAATAATGTTCCTAAAACCCACAAAAGACGAATAACTGTGGGATCCATATTGAAATATTCAGCAATACCAGCGCAAACTCCGTCAAGCTTTTTGTCGGTTGCGGATTTATAAAGTCTCTTTTCCATAAATTCACCTCATCTATATTTAGCTTATACTATATTATATCATGCGGAAATACAAAATTCAACAGACATAGCCATAAAATCATAACGACTCTATAGAATCGTTATAACTCATGAAGATTGCGGAGACATTGAAATCTTGAATAATTTGTGGTATAATGTAATCAGTTAGATAAACTTGAATATATGGAGGTGACGGATTGAACCAATCAACATATTTTCTGCTAATATTTTTAATTATAATTCTATATGTTTTGTACCACAATCGTCTGTCAGTTGTTGCAAAACAAATAATCAAAAAAAGAAAAGTAGGAGGAAACACTGAAGTGAAAGAACTTGCCAAGAAGTTTATTGACAAAGAGTGTATTATTACTTCTTTTGATGGAAATCATCAGTATGATGGTGTAATAAAAGAAGTAACTGACGGAGCAATCCTTGTGGAAAAGGAGGGAAAGATTGAAGTTCTCAATCTTGACTTTGTTATTCGTATTAGAGAATATCCCAGAAAAAAGAACGGAAATAAAAAAACTGTTATAGTTAATTAACAGCTTCCAATTTGTCGCTCTGTTTTAATATAATGCATACAAAAACACCCTATGACTTTTATGGTCATAGGGTGTTAATTTTATTAGTCTAACGGTTTCATTGTGGGGACCTATCGTTCAAAACTCGGATAAGTTGTGGTAACTTTCGATAAGTTTGGATTGCACATTTTATTTCTGTCTGCATGATCTCGATAAGTTCCTATAAGTTAAGATAAAAACATTTATTGGTTTAAGTTGTGGCTTAAATTGGTTTAAGTGTTCTACTTAAGTAAATCTTCTATATTATCAACTTTTTTTATTTTTATTCTTGTTCCGTCTGGATTAGGTTTACCGTATCTCGTACTGGATTAGGGTCGTTACGCCATCTGTTTATTAAAGAATTAGGGCTTTCTCTATATCTTTCATCTTCAGAGTGTTCGTGCATTCGGATCGTTGGTTTTAGTTCAAAGATATCTCCTTCGTTTTCAATACGATATAAGTCTGTATAAGTATAAGATTGTGCTTTACAGGTATTTTCGTAGAAGATATCGCTTTGCTCAAAAACAATAGCACTTTCAGCATGTTCTATAATACTTTTATTCGCATTGGCAGGATAAACAATTTTACCGATTCGTACAAATATTTTACCCCTATACAGTTTAAGCCAATGTTTTTTATGTGCTTTCAATCTATGACTGATGGTATTGTCTTGCGTTGCAATACCAATGTACAAGCTTGTTTCTTTTTTTCCGAAAACACGACTAATGTAATACAAGCCTTGGATGCCTGATAAATCGTTTGAAATTGCGTCGTCCAAAAACAATGGTTTAGACCAGTTAATTCTTATGATTTTGTCTCGCATATATTTAGAACTCTTTGAATAATGTATAAATTGGTTTGAATTTTGGTTTAAGCTTATTAAATAACCCAAGATATCGAAAGATATCTTGGGTTATCGTAACTTATCAATCTAAAGGCTTCATGGTGGGGAAGAGGAGAACGTCTCTGATAGATGCGCTGTCTGTAAGGAGCATTACGAGACGGTCAATGCCAAATCCAAGGCCGCCTGTGGGGGGCAGACCGTATTCAAGAGCTGTGATGTAGTCATCATCAACCTTTGCTGTGGAGTTGGGATCTTCCTTGAGCTTTGCTGCAACCTGAGCCTCAAATCTACCCTTCTGGTCGATGGGGTCGTTAAGCTCGGAGAATGCGTTACCGTATTCTGTGCAGCAGATGAAGTATTCAAATCTTTCTGTGAAGCGAGGATCCTCGGGCTTTCTCTTAGCGAGAGGGCTGTTTTCAACAGGATAATCATAAATGATTGTGGGCTGGATAAGCTTATCTTCAACATAAGCGTCGAAGAGCTCAATGAGAACTGTACCTGCTGTTGCGTCAGCGGGAACTTCAACATGAAGTCTCTTAGCTTCTTCTCTTGCAGCAGCATCGTCTGCCCAAGCGTAGTAGTCAGCGCCGGCATACTTCTTAACAGCTTCTGCCATAGTGAGCTTTTCCCAGTTGCCAAGATCAAGCTCAACGCCCTGGTATGTGATCTTTGTGGAGCCGCAGATCTTTTCTGCAAGCATAGGATACATTTCTGTAACGATATCCATCATGCCCTTATAGTCTGTATAAGCCTGATAAAGTTCGATAGATGTGAACTCGGGGTTATGCTTTGTGTCCATACCTTCGTTTCTGAAAATACGGCCAACCTCGTATACTCTGTCAAAACCGCCTACGATAAGTCTCTTAAGGTAGAGCTCTGTTTCAATACGGAGGAACATATCAAGGTCAAGAGTGTTATGGTGAGTCTTAAAGGGTCTCGCTGCAGCACCGATCTCGTGTGTTGTGAGGATAGGTGTGTCAACTTCAAGGAAGCCCTTTGCATCAAGGAAGTTTCTGATTTCCTTAAGGATAAGGCTACGGCGCACGAATGTGTCCTTAACATCGGGGTTAACGATGAGGTCAAGGTAACGCTGACGGTAACGAGTGTCAGTATCCTTGAGGCCATGGAACTTTTCGGGGAGGGGAAGAAGTGACTTCGCAAGAAGCTCGATCTGCTGAACGTGAACGGAGATTTCTCCACGTCTTGTTCTGAAAACAAAGCCTGTAACGCCAACGATGTCGCCAATATCCCACTTCTTGTAGGATTCAAATGTTTCTTCGCCAATATCGTTGATTCTGATATAGCACTGAACTCTGCCCTTAGCGTCCATAACGTCAATGAAGTTTGCCTTACCCATATCACGACGGCTCATCATACGGCCTGCGATCTTAACAGTCTGGTTTTCAAGCTCTTCAAAGCGCTCGTGGATCTCGTTTGTATATGTGTCAAAATCGAACTTAACCTTTTCAAAGGGGTTCTGGCCTGCCTCAACAAGAGCTGTAAGCTTGTCACGGCGGATCTGGAGAATTTCAGAGAGCTGCTGCGCTTCTTCTTCAGCGGTCAGCTCAACATTTTCAATAATTTCGCTCATTTTTATTTCCTTAAGATAAATTTAGTGTCAATTAGTTCTTCTTGTCTCTTGAAACTTCAAGAATCTTGAGTGTTACAAGCCCGCAGGGTGCTGTGTAAGTAACAGTGTCGCCTGCCTTTGCGCCAAGCATAGCCTGGCCCATAGGGCTCTGGTCTGTGATAAGGTTGAGAAGTGCATTAACTTCGTTGGAACCAACCATTGTATATTCAACCTCTTCTTCAAATGTTTCGTCGTAAACTTTGATTCTGGAGCCGATGTTAATAACGTCATCACGGAGAGAGGACTCGTCAATGATTTTTGCGTGAGCGATCAGGTCTTCAACTTCGCTGATTCTTGCGTAGCACTTAGCCTGAGCGTCTCTTGCTTCGTCGTATTCGCTGTTCTCAGAAAGGTCACCGTGGCTTCTTGCTTCTGCAAGCTGAACCTTGATTTCAGGAACTCGAACTTCTTTAAGATATGCAAGCTCGTCGATCAACTGCTGATAGCCTTCAGCAGTATAAAGAGTGTATTTTGTTTCTTCCATTATATTTAGATCCTTTCGGGTTATTATTTACTGATGTTTTTCAAAAGCTCGTTATAGGCAGCGGAGATCTGGTTATCTTCGCTATCCTGAATTTTATAGATATTAACATTCTGAAGCGCCTCTGAAAGCTCTACAATAACGTCGGGAACAATTCCAACGCCGTCATAGTTTTCTGAGAAGGGAGGACAATAATATCTTGTTGTAAATTTAAATCCTGTGCCGTCCTTAAAGGGAGATGTTGTTTGCATACTGCCCTTGCCGTAAGTTATGGTGCCAACAACAGTTGCTTTGTCATAATCTCTGAGAGCGGCTGTAAAGAGTTCTCCTGCGCTGGCAGTTCCTTCGTTAACAAGAACAACTATAGGAATATTTGTTTCGTTTGCGTCTGAAACGTAAACTATTTCTTCTTTGCCGTTTTTATCAACTGTTCTGATAACAGGGCCTTCGGGAAGGAGCATATCAAGTGTTTTACAAACGGAATATAGCTCTCCGCCGGGATTATAACGCACATCGAGTATGATACCTCTAATTCCTTCAGATGTCAAGTTATTTAACGCCTCGTTAAACTGAATTGGAGTATTGTTATCAAAAGATGTGATTTTTATAATGCCGATTGTTTCGTCAAGAGAGTATTTATGGCTTGTAACAGTTGCTTCTGTATACTGCGCACGAATTATTGAAAATTCAACGATTTCCTCATAGCTTGCGCCGCGGAAAACTGTAAATTCTGCGCTTGTTCCTGCTTCTCCTAGCATATTTTCAAGAGCTTTTTCGTATCCAAGCTCAGCAACACTGACAGATTCGCCGTCTATATAGAGATAAGCGATAAGGTCACCTGCTTGAACTCCTGCTTCAAATGCGGGGGAATTGGGAAAAACTGAAATAACTTCAATTGATGCGTATTCAGAAT
The DNA here is from genome assembly GCA_045631345.1 of Candidatus Avispirillum sp. GTDB lineage: Bacteria > Bacillota > Clostridia > Oscillospirales > CAG-272 > Avispirillum. The sequence continues at coordinate 9,752 of JAZQUP010000013.1, read as the reverse complement.
TATATATAACGCTGACTCCGATGCCAACTCCTTTTCCGGAGAGATCAGTCATCATGCTTGCGTATTCTTCCTGAGTATAATAATCGGCGTAATTATCGCCAATTCCGTACATATAGCCCTTGAGAACAGAATCAATAAGCTTCTGTTCGTCAATTTCTTTAACGTATTCGTCATCAAGCGCTTGTTCAATAGCTGTCAGCTTATTAACTATTTTGCCAATAGTTGATTTTTCTGAAACACCCAAAAGGTCCTTAGCCAAAAGAAGTGTTGCGCTGAAGGTCAGCAGCATTGTTATTATAACAGATACAAGGACAATGAAAAAGGATGAGCTTGCAGAAATTCGGGGACTTTTATGCACATAGGGGGGATTTACGCTTCCCTCGGCGTTCTCCGTGGGAAAATAGGATTCGTTCATAATTTGTGAAAACCTTTTCTTAATGTAGAAATTTTCAGTACGCCTGTATACAGACGTACTGAAAACATTTTAAATCATAATATTAGCAGAAAATGTAGCAAAAGGGATCAAACACCTTTTTTTACATATCCGAGAGGATTTACTCTGACGCCGCCTTTTCTCACTTCAAAGTGGAGGTGGTTACCAGTGGAATATCCTGTTGATCCAACTCCTCCGATAGTCTGTCCTTTGGCAACAGTCTGACCTGCGCTTACTTTGAGAGAGCTACAGTGAGCATAGAGTGTTGAAATTCCGTTACCATGGTCAATAACGATATAATATCCGTAGCTGCTGTGCCATGCTGCTGTAAGAACTGTACCGTCGTTTGCTGCATAGATAGGTGTTCCGTAAGCAATTGCAACGTCGAGAGCGTAGTGAGGTCTGCCGCCGGGGTCCTTGCCGCCGTATGTGCAGGAGATCATTCCTTTGCCAACAGGAAGGGGCCACATATATTCGCCCTGAGCTGTAACCTGAGAGGAATTCTGCTCCTGAATACTTTTGAGGTATCTTGTAAGCTCGGCATCAAGCTTATCCTCTTCAGCCTTTGCTTTTTCATACTGTTGCTGGTAAGCAGCTGTATTGGACTGCAATTTATTATAGTATGCAGCAGCCTGTGCAGACTGTTTTTCGGCGTCGGCTTTATCTTTTTCAAGCTGAGTGAGTGTTTCCTGTTGAAGCTGCACGGAAAGGCTGAGGTCAGCCTTTTCCTTTTCAAGAGTTTCTTTTTCTGCCTGATAGTTCTGTTTCAGAGTTTTATCATATTCAAGCATTGCGTTAACTCTTTCCATTCTGGAGAGAAAATCGCTGATATTGTCAGCTTCAAGGAGCATTTCTATATAGCTTGCGGTGCCGTCCTCATGAGCCATTCTCATTCTGTCAATAAACTTTGTGTTAGTTTTCTGAATTTCTTCTTCACGAACAGCTATATCAGCGTTTGTATCGTTGATTTTCTGTTCAAGCTCTGAAATAAGGGCGGTTGCGGTTGAGATTTTTGTTTCAAGTGTGTAAACGAGGCTATCCATATAGGATTTAGTCTGGGATGCTTTGCTTGCTTCGTTTTTGCTGGCATTTATCTTATTGAGCAGATCTTTTTGTGTTTTTTCAAGAGCTTTGATATCATCTTCAAGCTTCTGAACTGTTGCGTCTGCTGCGGAGCTGTAAAGCTGAGATTCATTGGGGCCGAAAACAAAGCCTGCTCCTATGATTGCCAATGCTGAGAAAGCTGATGTCACTCGAAACGCAATTTTTTTGATTTTGTTATTCATTTAAGACCTGACCTTTCCGGTTAAGACTTAAGATACTTATTGAGAGAAGCCACACTTCCTATAACGCCGGTGAGAATACCGATCACAAGGAAGCCTGCGATGAGGACAGGACAAATCTCCTTATAAGTAAGAACTGAGATCATCTGCATATCTGTTGCTGCCATTTTTTCAACATAAATATATATATATGACTGAATAGCAAAGGCAAGTGCGCTTGCTGCAACTCCGATTATAACACCCTCAAAAATGAAGGGATATGTTATAAATCCATTGGTTGCGCCAACATATCTCATAACAGTGATCTCTGTTTTTCGTGAATAAACAGCCAGCTTGATTGTGTTGATGATAACAAAAACGCTGACTACAAAGAGGATCACAAGGAACCAGATGAAAACAAGCATAATACCGTTTTTAAGATTGTCAATAGTTTTTGCAACCTTATAAACGGAGTTGATCTTACGAACGCCTTCAATGCTGCGAAGCTCAGCCTCAAGATTGAAAACTGCTGTTTCGTCAAGATCGGAGTATACGATTTCAAAAGAATCGCAAAGGGGGTTGTTTTCAGCTGTAATGTCACTATAGAGATCGGAATATTCTCCGCTTTCATCCTTCATTGTCTGAAGAGATTCATCTTTAGTGATGCGGGTAACAGAGCCAACATTGCTAAGGCTGTTTATGCTGTTTTCCACAGCAACGATCTGTTCTTCTGTAAGATCATACTCACAGTAAACCATAATCTCGTTAAGTGATGCGATTTTATCAAGGTTTACATTGATGTTAAAAATCAGAAGAGAGAAGCTTCCGAGCACGATAAGGCAGCTCATAAGCACGGCGATAGATGCCACGCTCATAACGCTGTTTCTTGTTAATCCCTTGAAGGCCTGTTCAAGGAAGAATCTAACACTGTAGCGTCTTTTCACTGGAACATACCTCCTATTCTGTCTTCGATGATCTTACCATCTTTGAGCATAACAACTCGCTGCTTGTAATAGTCAACAAGATTCTTTTCGTGAGTAACAACGATAACTGTTTTACCAAGCTTGTTGATCTTCATAAGCAGGTTCATTATTTCAATACTCATTTTAGGGTCAATGTTTCCTGTAGGCTCGTCTGCAATGATCATTTTAGGATTATTTGCAAGAGCACGAGCAAGAGCAACTCTCTGCTGTTCACCACCGGAGAGTTCACGAGGGAAGCATTGCATTTTATCGGATAAGTTAACTGTTGTGAGAATTGCGGGAACTCTGCGCTTTATCATATTTCGGGGAGTTCCGACAACCTGCATTGCAAAAGCAACGTTTTCATAAACTGTTTTGTTGGGGAAGAGGCGGAAATCCTGGAAAACAACTCCAAGGTTTCGTCTGTAGTAAGGAATCTGGTTGTTTTTGATGCCAGTCAATTCGTAATCTCCAACAGTTATTGTGCCGGAGGTAGCAGCCTCTTCACGGAGGAGCAGCTTCATCATTGTGGTTTTTCCCGCGCCGGAGTGGCCAACGATGAAAACGAACTCGCCGTCGTCTATATGGAGATCAACTCCGTCAAGTGCAACAGTTCCGTTTGAATAGTGTTTTTTTACGTTCTTGAAGTCTATCATAAAACTAAACCTTTCGTAATTTAGCCTTTGGTCCAAAAATGATGAAAATGGGGTAGCTGCGCTAAACAGCAACCCCAAAGTATCAGAACTTTGCAGGCTTTGTAGCGAGATAACGCTTAACCATAAGTGCAACCTTGAATGTGATTGCATGGTCAAACTCTCTCAGATCAAGACCAGTGATTTTACGGATCTTTTCAAGTCTGTAAACAAGAGTATTTCTGTGTACAAAGAGTTTTCTTGATGTTTCGGAAACGTTGAGGTTGTTTTCGAAGAAGCTCTGAATTGTGAGAAGAGTTTCACGATCAAGATTGTCAAGAGAGCCGTTCTTGAAAACTTCCTGAAGGAACATTTCGCAAAGAGTTGTGGGCAGCTGATAAATAAGTCTGCCGATACCAAGGTTTTCATAAGAAATGATGTTCTTTTCTGTGTCAAAAACCTTACCAACTTCAAGGGCAACCTGAGCTTCCTTATAGGAGCGCGCAAGATCCTTTATGTTTTCCACAGCTGTACCGATACCTATGATAGTCTTAGCATAGAATTCGGAATTGAGAGTGTCGGCAATGGATTTAGCCAGCTTTTCAATCTTCTTAACGTCTGTGCCGGGCTTAAGCTCTTTAACGAGAACAACGTCAGTTTCGCCAACGCTGATAACATAATCCTTTGTCTTATCGGGGAAGATGTTCTGAACAGCATCATAGGGGAGAACGTCTGTCTTTGTAAGGAATTTGATGAGGAAGATAACTCTTGTTTCGTCTGTGTTGAAACGGAGTTCCTTGCTCTTTATGTAGATGTCGCTGGGGAGGATATTGTCGAGGATGATATTCTTGATAAAAGAATTGCGGTCATACTTTTCGTCGTAGAGGTTTTTGATATTAGCAAGAGAGATAGAGAGGATTGAAGCCAGCTTATCAGCCATCTTGTCTTCGCCTTCTACGAATACGATGTATTCCCATTTTGTGCCGGAGTTGATGGGACGATAGGTGTAGCCTCCGATTGCAACTGCTTCTGCTGTATAAATAAGCTCATCTTTAACATCCTGGCGTGCTTCGCCGATCTTAACAAGCTCGCTGCAAGCGATGATAACACCGTTTTCATCAATAACGCCGATTGTGCGGTCAGCAGCCTCGGACATCTGATGGATTATTCCCTGAAACAAACGGTTGGACATAGGTGCCTCCTTGTATTTTTATAGACATATTTTTGTCATTGTATAACCTGTACTATATTCTACTATATATTTTGTTAAATTTCAATAGGGTTTTAACATTTTTTCCTAATTTCCAATATTTTTTTTGTGGAATATCATTATTTATGCCCATGGAGCGAGTGTTGAATGTAGTTTAAAGTTCAAGCTGATAGCACAGACAAGCGAGTACGAAAGAAGAAGCTGTTTCTGTTCGCAGTATTCTTTTTCCAAGTCCAACGCATTTTAGCCCTTTTTCTGTAGCGTAGTCTGCTTCTGCAACAGAAAATCCGCCTTCGCTGCCAATCATAATGGAAATGGTAGGGGAAGCGGGGGCGTTTTTGAGTGCTGAGGGCAGTGTGTGACCTCTTTCTGCTTCGTAGCAGAAGAGAGGGATGTCTGCTTGTGATGCGGCTTCAATGGCTTCTTTATATGTCATGAGCGGGCAAATTTCGGGGATGATGCTTCTTCCGCATTGTTTGGCAGCTTCAAGAGCTATTCTTTGCCATCGTTCGGATTTTTTTGCGGCGCCTTTTTTGTCAAGACGTACAACGCATCTGTCCGAAATAAACGGAACAATTTTTGTAACTCCACATTCCACAGCTTTTTGAACAACTGTGTCAAATTTGTCTCCTTTAACCAGTGCTTGATAAAGAATGGCGGTGTATGGTGGTTCTGTGTCAGATTCTTTCTCGCTTGTAACATCGGCAAAAACGGTTTCTCCGACTTCTGTTATTATGCAGGAATATTCACGTCTGCTCATATCGCAGACCTCCAGCTTTTCACCAACCTTCATTCGCAGGCTCTTGGCTATATGCATGGCGTCTTCGCCACATATCATAATCGTTTTTGTGCCGTCGTTTCTAACACCAACGGCGTTGCTGGGGATAAAAAATCTTGGCAAGGTAAAAATCCTCCCGTGATAAATTTCTTTCAATATTTATATATTATACACATAAACTGTGATTTTGTCAATCGTGGCAATATATCTTGAAAAATCAATAGGGATGTGTTATACTGATTTTACAGATAATAAAATCAAGGAGCTTGTTGTGATACTTGAAAAATGGTTAATGCCGGATATGATGCCCGAGCATTTTTATGAGGTAACTCCCGATATAGTTAAAGCTATGGGTGGCGATGCACTTATATGCGATATAGATAACACTCTTGTTACATACGATGACCCTGAGCCTACAGAGCAGGTGCTTAGCTGGATAGCTGAGATGAATCATGGAGGAATAACTATTTCTTTCGTTTCAAATAATGATTGGGACAGAGTTGAACTTTTTAATAAAAAGTTGGGCTTGGTTGCTTATGCAAAATCAGGCAAGCCTTCTATAAAGAATCTTAAGGCTGCCTGCAATGATCTGGGGATAGATAAAAGCAGAGCAGTTCTTCTGGGCGATCAGCTGCTGACAGACTGCGCTGCTGCCAAGAGATTTGGTATAAAGGCTATAATAGTTCCTCCCATAAAGGATAAAACAACTCTGTTTTTTAAAAGCAAGCGTTTGATAGAAAAGCCTTATGTGGCAAAGTTTAAAAGGATGAATAAGAAATGAACATCAGACTTGAAAAATTAAGAAAAATAATGGCAGAAAGAGAGCTTGATGCCATCTGGGTAACAGGCAGTGTTAACCATCGCTATATGTGCGGATTTGATAACCCTGACGGAGCTCTTGTTATAGGACAGTATACTGCGGTTGCTCTTGAAGATTTCAGATATTTTGAGGCTGCCAAAAACGAGATAAACGAAGAAGATTTTGAGATCGTAATGCTTGATCGCAGCTGCAATATTAAATCTGCTATTTCAGGTATGTACAAAAGAGTTGGCTTTGAAGATAATTTTGTAACATATCGAGCTCTGGATGATCTTAAAAAATCTCTTCCCGAAGTGGAATTTGTTCCTGCAGGTGATATTTTTGAGATCATGCGCAGAACAAAAACAAGAGAAGAAGCTGATAATATTATAAAGGCGCAGCGTATTGCTGAAATTTCTTTCAGAGAACTGCTTCCTAATATCAACTATAACAGAACAGAAACTGATCTTGCTGCAGAGCTTGAATATATAATGAGAAAAAATGGTAGCGAGGGGGTTGCTTTTGATACCATAGCGGTTTCGGGCGGAAACTCATCATCTCCTCATGGAGTTCCTCGTAATGTGAAGCTTGAAAAAGGATTTCTCACTTTTGATTTCGGAGCGGTTCATAAGGGATACCGTTCTGATATGACAAGAACCATTTGTGTAGGACGAGCTAATGATGCAATGAAGCATCTGTATAACACTGTGCTCAGCGCACAGCTTGCAGCGCTCGAAGCAATAGGTCCGGGGCAGTCCTGCTTTAAAATGGATAAGATTGCTCGTGATATTATTGATGGAGCAGGGTATAAAGGAGCTTTTGGGCACTCTCTCGGTCATGGTGTGGGTCTTGAGATTCACGAAACTCCCGGAGTTGCGCCTAATTCCGGCGATAAGGTGCTTATTCCCGGCGATGTTGTAACTGTTGAGCCCGGAATCTATCTGTTTGGAAAGTATGGATGCCGAATAGAAGATATGGTCTATATAACAGAAACACATGCAGAAAATCTCACGAAGATGGAAAAAGATCTTATAGAAATATAAAATTTATACTTTTTTTTAAAAATCCTATAATCCCTCTTGAAAATGTTGAGGAATTATAGTACAATACGAGTTAGCAATTTATATTTGAAAGGAGTTATCTCCGATTTCGGAGATAAGTGATATTATTATGGTAGTAGCAGGCGATTTCAAAAACGGTATTACATTTGACATGGACGGTCAGGTAATGCAGGTTATCGAATTCCAGCATGTAAAGCCCGGTAAGGGTGCAGCTTTTGTTCGTACAAAGCTTAGAAACGTTATCACAGGCGCTGTAGTTGAAAAGACATTTTCTCCTACAGATAAGTATGAGGATGCAAGAATCGACCGTAAGGATATGCAGTATCTTTACAGCGATGGCGAACTCTACTACTTCATGGATATGGAATCCTTTGAGCAGATGCCTCTTAACGAGGACAAGCTTTCTGACAACTTCAAGTTCGTTAAGGAAGAAATGATCTGCACAATCAAGTCCTATAAGGGTAACGTATTCTCCGTTGAGCCTCCTATGTTTGTTGAACTCGACATCATTGATGCTGAACCCGGCGTTAAGGGCGATACAGCAACAGGTACAACAAAGAATGCAACTCTCGAAACAGGCGCTGTTATCCGTGTTCCTCTCTTCATCAACCAGGGTGAAAGAGTTCGTGTAGACACAAGAACAGGCGAATATCTCGAAAGAGCATAATTTCAGCAAATTTATTTAAGTTGGCTGCTGCATGAACTGCAGCAGCCCTCTTGATTTTATAAGAAGAAAGGGAAAAACAATGAAACTTAACGAAAAGTGTGCGTATCTGCATGGTCTTGCAGAAGGAATGAAGCTTGACACAGAAAAGGCTGAAGGTAAGCTTATCGCTGAGCTTATCAAGCTTTGCGAAGAAATGGCAGAAGAAATCGAAGGGCTCAGCGGCGCTGTTGATCAGCTTCAGGACTATGCTGAAGAACTTGATGAGGATCTTGGCGAAATTGAAGAATTCGTATATGATCTTGAAGATGATTGTGATTGCAGCTGTGGCGATTTTGATGAAGAAGATGAAGAATTTGAGTGTGGCGGCGATTGTGAAGGCTGCAGCGGATGCGATTATGAAGATGATTGCGACAATATGCGTTGTGCTCTTTGCTCCAATTGCGGTGATACTATTTGCTTTGACGAGGAAATGGACCCCGAAAAAATCGTGTGCCCCGCTTGCGGCACTCCTCTTGTTGAACCTGTAGAAGAGTAAAAAATACTATTTATTGCATAATTATACTTGACAAACCACTATATTGTATATATAATTACTTTGTACACTAATGGTACTATGGCTATATAGTGCTTAAATAATTTTATGGAGGTTCTAAGTTTATGAGAAAAATTCTTTCTCTCGTTATGGCTCTCGTTATGATGATCACAGCAGTTTCTGCTATGACAATCACAGCAAGCGCTAATGCCACATGGGGCGATCCTAATGACGCTCCTTCCTCATGGAATGGCGAAGACGGCGGTGCAGGCATTGACTATGTTGAGGCACTTTACTTTGAAAATGAGCCCACAATTGACGGTTATGTAACTGAAGCTGAGTGGGGCGAGCGTACAATTGAAATGTACAGCGGCGACTTGGGTACAAGTAGTGAAGAAGCTTCTTTCTATAACTCTTTCTTCTACTGGAAGTCCGGTAGTGCAGAAACTAACCCTATGCACGCTCTTGTATGGCTCCGTTGGGATGAAAACCATTTCTACGTAGCTGCTATGGTTAAAGATAATGACGGTCACTCCCTTAAGCATGGTAAGGGCGAAACATGGAATGGTGACGCTCTCCAGTTCAGAGTTGACCCCGAAGGATCCAACGCTGCTACAGGCGGTGACGCTTATGATCCTGAAATCGGTACACCTTGGTCCGATGTAACAAAGATTCCTGACTTCCTTGTTGGTTATGTTCAGATCGCAGGCGGATTTGTTGAGTGCTTTGAATCCACAAATGACAAGGGTCTCACAGCTTATTCTAAGCCTGTATTCGGTGAAGTAAAGGTAGCGGTTGCTCCTTCCGACAAGAATGCAGACAAGCCTCTCGGTTATCATGAAGATGCTGCAGCTGGTTACACAACTTATGAGATTGCTATTCCCTGGAAGTATATCTACGAAAACAATCTCGTTCCTAACTACGCAACACTTACAGAAGCTGAAAAGGCTCCCTATACACTTGAATATTCTAAGTATTCTTTGCCCTCCGGCAGACCTAACACTCCCACATACAACCCCGGTAACCTTAAGGGTGGTATAGGCAGAGAGCTCGGTATGTCTCTTGCAATTCTCAATGCTGCAAAGGGCGAGAATGCGTATAAGTCTTTCATTTCCTGGGGGTCCGGTATCACATCTGTTCAGACAGAAATCGCTCCTCAGACATGTGCAGGCTCTAACTCTGTAAAGCTTGTTGAACAGGCTGTTGAACAGGGCACTTACGCTAAGTATGATGCTAGCAAGCTCAATGCTTCTGTTGCAAACAAGAAGTACGATGAAGTTTTCTATGACTACCTTGCAGGTGATACAGGTCGTACAACTGCAATTAGTGATGCAAACGCACTTAAGACACTTACATATGATAACCTCATTGAAAGAAAGCCTGGCGAAACAAGACCTTATGATCTTGCAGAAGATC
>JAZQUP010000012.1:0-13643 GCA_045631345.1 Candidatus Avispirillum sp. | reverse complement strand
ACCTCGTCCGGTGGATGGGTTGCCCTACTCTCAGCGGCAGCTTACATCCCGCAATTTCTAATTTCCTTCTTTTCGGGAGTATGGGCAGACCGCTATCCTCGAAAGCGTCTAATCATTGCTGCAGATGGATCAATTGCGGTAGCCACGCTGGCACTTGTACTACTTCTTCCACAGATCTCTCAGAATGAAACAATCTACATCGCATTGGTTGTGATTTCGGCGATCCGCTCCCTTGGCACAGGCATCCACACACCTGCGGTCAATGCAACGGTGCCCCAACTGGTTGAAGAAGAGCATTTGATGAAGTTTAACGGTATCAATGCAACTGTTCAATCGGTGGTTCAGTTCGCTGCACCGGCCATTGCAGGCAGTATTCTCACCTGGGGCAGCTTCCGTGGCGCGCTGATGCTGGATGTCGTAACTGCTATGGTAGGTATTGGCCTGCTGGGTGCGATTGCCATTCCCTTTGAAAGGAAAGCAGAAACCGCACCGGTTTTTGCTGAGATGCAGGAGGGCATTCGCTATGCTGCCAAGGAGCGGTTTCTCGGAAAGCTGATTATGCTCTTTGGCCTGTTTATTTTTCTGTGCGTTCCCGCAGGATTTCTCGCAACTTTGTTTGTCAGCCGTTATTATGGCGATACCTACTTCCACATGACCCTTGTTGAAGTCATCGGCTTTTTAGGTATGATGGCGGGTGGCTTGCTGATCAGTACTTGGGGCGGATTCAAACGCCATACCAAGACACTGCTGGTGGGAATGATGTCCTTTGGAACTCTGGCAATTGCAATGGGATTGGTCGAGAACTTTTATGTGTACCTGGTACTGATGGCCGTTTACGGAGTTGCGCTGACCATGGTGCAGACAGCATCTACTACCCTCTTACAGGAGAACAGCGCACCGGAAATGTCAGGACGGATATTCGGATTGTTTGGTGCAGCTTACTCTAGCTTTTTGCCCATCGGTATGGTCGTATTCGGTCTTCTGGCAGACAGAACATCCATGCGATTGCTGATGATGATCTCCGGTGTCCTGCTGATCATAATGGCGGCTATAATGTTTGTGGACAAATCCTTTTATCGTCATAGCAGTGATAAATAAAACATAATTACAAAGAAACACCTGTCCTATGGCAGATTCTGCCGTGGACAGGTGTTTGTTTATTTTTGCAAGTTTGGCTCTCCGGTTTCGTTGGTAAACCGTTGGTAAATGTAATTTAGGAAAGCGAATTTCCTTAGAGGCACAAGCACTTTTCGAAATTCGGCAGGATGTTGCCATGGCATACAAACATAATCCTGATCATATAAACCTCGCTTTCAATTTAGGTTATTATACCACAAACACAAAATTAATTCAACGCAAGCAAAAAAGCAAGAGGTTTATCTCTCTTGCTTTTTTCAATTTATCAAATACATTAAGCCTCTGTCTGTCTTCCGAGAAAAGAAGCTGCTGTTTGAATAAGCTTTGCTTCCGGAAAATCTTCATCCTTTTTGCTGCCCTCTGCAGAAAGTGAAGCAACACAGCCAATAATATCCCCATCGCTGACAATAGGCATAGCACAGCTGACATAATGGCTTCCACCATCTATAACATAAATACGATTGTTTTCCCTTGCAGAATAAAGTGAACGATTTTCCATAATTTCCTCAAACTCTGCTGTGAGGCGACGATCAGAATATTCTCGCTTGGAAACGCCTGCCGCCGCAATAACAGCATCCCTATCGCATATTATAACGGACAATCCGCAGGTTTTATTGAGAGTTTCCGCATATTGCGTTGCAATCTGTGACCATTCTCCAATAGGTGAATATTTCTTGAATATCACCTCTCCGTCACGATCAGTATAAATTTCCAACGGGTCACCTTCACGGATGCGCATAGTACGTCTTATTTCCTTGGGAATAACAACTCTGCCAAGATCATCTATTCTTCTGACAATGCCTGTAGCTTTCATAATATATAAAATCTCCTTCTCGATATGGTAGGGGACGGCGCCTTCGACGTCCCGTTATTTGGACGAGCAATACTCGCCCCTACATCAATTTTTAAATTACGATGTTAGTATTTGTGATTTAAGGGGATTTATACTGTAGTATACTACTTTTTCAAATTGGTAACAGCAACCATTTAAAACAGTTTATTTATATATAAAAACTAATTGTTACCGGATATTTTTGATAATTATTTGCTATTGAAAATATTTCCCATGTGTGATAGAATACTTAAAGTATTGTTATATTACAAAATTGTACGCATGGAGAAAGGCGTTTGCCTATATTATAATATGTATTTACCTACCTTATTTGGAATCTTGGGAACGATTACATTTCACGTAGTCAATTTGTTGTTTTTAAATAGAAAAAAGTCCACAATGAGCCGCAGAGCGCTTGAAGCTCAAAGCTTTTTTGCTAAAAAAGCTGAAAACAATCCTAAATTAAAAATATTCGGCAATATCACATTCTGGGCTGTTATCGAAACTATCTTATTCTCTTTTATACATTATAATTACATTGGCTACGTGAACACAAGCTTCGGCAATATGGTTGGAACAGGCTCAAACTATTTCGGTATGCTTTTTGTTATGCCCGTTGTTATGATGGCAATTTATTGCTTTATGGGTGTTGATCCTCTTGCTCAGTTTGACATTGTAACTCCTGCCCTTCCTGCAGCGCTTGTTTTCGTAAAGCTTTCCTGCTTCTTTGAAGGATGCTGCTATGGAATTCAGTCTCCCTATGGTGTATATTTCAGTGATAGAGGATTATTTGAAGTGCCTGTTCAGCTTATAGAATCCTTCAACGCTTTGGTTCTTTTCCTGTTCCTTCTGGTTTACAAGAAGTTTGCCAAGAAAGGAACAATGTATCCCGTTTATGTTTTCTTCTACTGTCTCACTCGCTTCTTCAGCGAATTTCTCCGCAGAGAAAAGAATATTCTCTGGATATTCAAAACATATCACATCCTTTGCTTTATAGGAATCGTGCTTGGCGCAGTTGCTTTTGTTTTGGTATTAAAACGTCGCCAGCAACTTGAAAATTTCCTTTACAAATGTTCTTACAAAGGTAAAAAATCAAAACAGTAAAAAAAGACCGCAAATGCGGTCTTTTTTATTTAATGCTCGTTTTCGTCGCCTACAAGCTCGTCGTCAGTGTCGCCATCCATAAATTCTCTCATACCGACACGACGCTCAAGACGCTCCTCCTCAACCATTTCGGAAAGCATTTCCTTTATCAGCTTAGGATTTTTGATATGCTTGATGTCAAACTCTCCCATACTTTTATCGCCTGAGCAACAATGGATGGTTCCAAGGTTAAAAAGTCTTTCCCAGAAAGAACGGCGCAATGTTATATCCATTATTCTGTACAGGCGAACCTCATCCTCAGTTCTTGAAAAGAAGCCTGTATCAATCATCAGCTTATCTTCTGTAAGAAAATATCTTGTGAAGCTCCAGGGAAGCCCAAAAAGTATTCTCTTTCTATCCTTCCAGACATAATTGATTTCATTTTTCATAACAGTGAACTCCTTCCCATATCTATATATTTATTTTATCATACGCCCTGTTTTTTTGCAACAACAATAATTCCGGCATTTATTTTTATACAATTTACGCATACAAAAAAGGAGAATCCTTTTGGATTCTCCTTTTAAATTACATAAGTCTGATTCTTGACTGCACTTCTCCAAGAGCGCCGCCTTCGAATGCTGCAGCTGCATCCTTTTCAGCAATCTTTGCTGTGATAAATTCAACACAGCCTGCAGGAGCGCCTGCAAGAGCTTCAACCTCGCCAAACACGAGACGAGCCTTTTCCATTGTTTCGTCAACTGCATCTGTATTAACACGAACATAGTATGCAAAGCTGTTTTCGCCGAAGGGGAGAACAAAATCCTCTTCTGCAGCTTCCCAATTCATCTGAAGCTCATTTGCGCCAACACCGGAAAGAATGGAAACAACATCGGCAACTACTGCGCCTGCTGTGGGCATTCTGCCTGCGCCTCTACCATAGAGCATATAGTCGTTTGTTACAGGGCTGTTTACACGAATTCCGTTATAAACATCGTCAACGTGAGCAATGGGGCAGGAATTGGGAACAAATGTGGGACAAACATAGATTGCAGCCTTGCCACTTTCGTGGTTAATTCTGGAGCTACCGAGAAGCTTAACTGTTCCACCCCAACGAGCCGCTGCATCCATATCAGCAGGAGTGATCTTTGTCATTGTTTCTGTATAAACCTTATCGCAAGCCGCAAGCTTATTTGTTACGATCGCTGTGAGGATAACGATCTTTCTCTGCGCATCTATTCCGTCAACGTCAGCAGAAGGATTAGCCTCAGCATAGCCCAGCTTCTGCGCTTCCTTCAACACCTCTGCAAAATCTGCGCCCTCATTCTTCATCTTAGTGAGAATGTAGTTAGTTGTACCGTTGAGGATACCATCAATTTCAGAGATTGTGTCGCCGCCAAAGCTTGTGCGAAGGCTTCTGATTTCAGGAATACCGCCGCCTGCGCTAGCCTCAAACATATAACAAACGCCGTTCTTCTTAGCCTCTGCCATAAGCTCAACGCCACAATTTGCAACAAGCTCCTTATTGGATGTTACAACGCTCTTACCTGCTCGGAGCGCCTGCATAGAATAATCAAATGCAGGGTTTACGCCGCCCATTGTTTCACAAACGATTTTAACCTCAGGGTCGTTAAGAATAACAGAAAAGTCATGAACAACTCTAGCTGCATAGGGAGAATCGGGAAAATCTCTCAGGTCAAGAATATATTTAACATTGATCTCGTCTCCTGTTGCACGAAGGATCGCCTTTTCGTTAAGACGAATAACCTCTGTGATACCTCCGCCAACTACGCCGAAACCGATTATAGCTATATGTGTCATCTAAAATACACCGCCAGTCCTTTAGTGAAATAAAATATGAACCATTATACCATACTATTTCACGCAAATCAACAAAAACAAACAAATTTAATTAATAATGAAACAAATGGCTTTACAATCAAAAAACCTCTGCGCTATCACGCAGAGGTTTTTAATTATTTCTTTATCTTCATATCCTCAACATTCTTATTTACAGTATGCTTGATAGGTGTCCACTCAACCTTTTTGAAAAGTGCCACGATACCGATAGGAATCCATGTGAACATATAAATAGGGAATGTGAACAAGGAGAGGATCTTTCTGGGAGTTGTACAGTTTATGTAATTCCACTCTGTTATAACTGTTACAAGACCCATAAAGAAGAATGTTCCGTATGCGCCAATCACTGCTTCTATAGCTCCGAGAATTTCAAGCCAGAGAGTAGGACTGCCTGTTACAACAGATTTAATTATCATTGCCGCATAAAGAGCAAATGTGATCATTGTAAGGAAGATAAGGGGGAATATTGTTACTGAAAGGTCATAACAAGAAAATTTATTCTTGTTTACGAAAATACCCTTCATAAGGCGCTTACCGTATTTTCCAAACACCTGCAAAAATCCCTTTGCCCAACGGAGACGCTGGTTCCAAGAGGTTTTAAAGGTTTCGGGCTGCTCATCATAAAGAATTGCATTATGACAATAGCCGATTTTTTCACCATCTATTATGTTAGCAATTGAAAATTCAATATCCTCTGTTAAAAGAAAATACTTCCAGCCGCCTCTCTTTTTGAGCATATCACGATGGATAAGAAATCCTGTTCCGGATATTGCACAACTGGTGTTAAGAATCATTCTTGAATTGCTGAGATATTTAGCTTCTCTAAGGAACCAAAGAGCATATCCTGAGGAAATCCAGTTTGTTCCGTAGTTTTTGGAGTTTCTATAGCTTGTTACAATCTTATATCCTGCAGAAAATGTTTTGTTCATCTGCTCTATAAAATCAGGTTCAAGAAGATTATCAGAGTCGAATATAAAATATCCGTCATAATAATCCTCGCCAAGCTTCTTATTAAGCTCACCAAAAAGGAAATCAAGGGCATATCCCTTGCCTATCTGCTTTTTGTTGAAACGCTCATATACGATTGCTCCGCATTTACGGCTTATCTCTGCTGTGTTGTCATCACAGTTATCTGCAATAACATAAACATCCATCAGCTCTCTGGGATATGTCTGCGCATTAATACTGTTAAGAAGATTTTCAATAACATCAGCTTCGTTTCTTGCAGATGTTATAACTGCAAATCTATGAGGCTTTCCCTCCTCAAAGAGGACAGGCTTTTTAAACAAGCCCACCAAAACATAGAAAAACTGATATGAAAAACATAAGGTAAACAGTATGCCAATTGCTGCTATAAAGTAACCCATATAAAAATCCTATAATTCTTTTCTTAATATTTTTTGCGGCCTGAAACCGCACCAATAAGACATAATGCCGGTTTCTTCTAAAAAATGCTACCACACTATGTCCTAAAGCACAACTACTATTAAACGAACTATATTAATCACAAGCATTATATCAGATTGCTCTAAAAAAATCAATAGTTTTTACATTTTTAGTTACAAAAAAAGACAGCTCACAAAAGCTGTCTTTTTTTATTCATCTATACTCAGCAACCGTATCTGGCAAGTATCTCTTCATACTTTCCGTTTGCCTTTATGTTCTTTAATCCTGCATTAAACATTTCAAGGAGCTCTGCATTATGTCCCTTTTTAACTGCAAAGCCATAAAAACCGGGATTTACAACATTTCCGATGATCTCCAAAGCTAGATTATCGTTTTTAATTCCCCAACCGATAACAGCAAAGTCTTCAAAGCAAGCTGAAGCGCTTCCTGCTATAACAGCGTTATACATAGAAAGAGAATCCTCAAAATATGTGATGGTGAATCCATACTGATCCTTGACACTCTCTGCATATGTTGTGCCTGTTGTGCCCTGCTTTGCCGCAATTACCTTGCCGCTGAGATCTTCAAGAGATTTAAAGCCGCTATCCTTGCCAACAACAAGAACGATTCCATCTTCAAAATAACCATCAGAAAAATCAAATGTTGCTTTTCTCTTTTCGGTTATAGTCATAGCAGCGATCATAGCATCTGCCTGTCCTGCCTGAACTGCGCCCTGAGCCGCATTAAATGTGTCGTTTTTCACTTCATACTTAAAGCCCTGATCCTCTGCAATTGCTGCAAGAATTTCCATATCAATACCGATATAAGCTTCCGAATCTTTATCATAAAACTCAAAAGGAGCATAGTTCTGATCAGAATAGATCATATATACATCGGATTCATCCTCCTGTCCGCAAGAAGCCATGGACAAGACACTGACACAAGCAATCATAAGAGCCAAAAGCCTAATAAACTTTTTCATGGTTATTTGCCTCCAAATTGTGTTTATATATACTTATTATGCAATATTTTGTGTCATATGTCAATCTCTTTTAGTGTATTTTAAAAAAATCAAAAAACTTTATCCCCAATTTAATGTCAAAAAACTACAATTAAAATGTATATGTTATTATTTACAAAGCCCTTCTTCAGCGTTATAATTGAACTATAAAATTCAGTTTTTTACGGAGATATATTATGGTTAAGCTTACACCGCCTATGGGCTGGAACTCCTGGAACACGTTCGGAGCAAATATCAGCGAGGAGCTTATATTTGAAATCGCCGATCGTATGGTTGAAGATGGTTATCTTGACGCAGGATATGAATATGTTGTTATAGACGACTGCTGGTCTATGCGTGAGCGTGATGCAAACGGTCGTCTCGTTCCCGACCCCAAAAAGTTCCCTCACGGAATGAAATACGTTGCTGACTACATCCACTCCAAAGGTCTCAAATTTGGTATGTACAGCTGCGCAGGAATGCTTACATGCGCAGGCTACCCCGGAAGCATGGACCACGAGTTTATTGATGCGGCAACATTTGCCGAATGGGAGGTTGACCTGCTCAAATACGATTATTGCTTCAACTCAAGAATCATTGCAGGCGAATATCTCTATCGCAGAATGGGTCTTGCTCTTGAAAATTGCGGACGTGATATTCTTCTCAGCTGCTGCACATGGGGCGTTGACCAGACACATGAATGGGTTAAAACAACAGCATCATCTATGTGGCGCTCCACAACCGACATTTTTGATAACTGGGACTCTGTTAAAAATCTTATTAAGGTTCAGGAGCCCATTCACGCATATAACGGTGTTGGTTGCTTCAACGATATGGATATGCTTATCGTTGGTATGAACGGCGAAGGTAATGTTGGACTGGGTGGATGCACATACGATCAGTACAAGCTTCATTTCTCTGCATGGTGCTTCTTTGCATCTCCGCTTATGATCGGATGCGACATCAGAAAAATATCCAAGGAAGAAAGAGACATTCTTCTCAACAAGGAGCTTATTAAGATCAGCCAGGACCCTGCTTGCCGTCAACCCTTCAGAATGAGACCGCTTCTCACAACTGAGGATGACTATGTTTACGCTAAGTTCCTTTCCGACGGAGATATAATTCTTGCTATGTTCAACGTGAACGAGGAAAAGGAAGGCGGAATTCGTATGACAATTGACGAGCTTTCACTCCCCATGACAACAGGAAAAACAATTAAGATGATCAACCTTTGGACAGGCGAAGAAGAGGAAATCGTTAAGAATGCCGCTATAAATCGTGGCGTTCCTCCCTGCGGATGTCTCATCTATCGTTGCAAGGTGGTTGATATTCAGTGAGCAAATGCTGCCAATGCGGCAAGGAGCCCCTTGACAAAATTGAAGTAGGTGCCACCAAAAAATTTATTCACAGGGCCGCAACTGAATATTGGTGCAAGGAATGTATGTGCGCTCGCTTTAAAATTTCAGGCGAATATTTTGATCAGAAAATAGAGCAGTTCAAAAATCAAGGCTGCTTGCTTTTCCTTTAAAAAATCACATTGCATTTTACTACAACTAAAAACATATAAAAAAGAGAAGAACCGATCGGTTCTTCTCTTTTTTGTTATTTAGCTATATTTCCATAGGCTCCCACCATCATTCTGGTGAGATCGATTGCCTCGTCAATTCCGTATCCTTCCTTTATGTCGTTATAAAGGAACTGATATATGGGCATATTTTCGCCTTCAACCTTTGGCACCTCAACTATTTCGCCCTCAGTTGCAAGAGTGCATTTATAAACAGAGCCACGATCAAAGAAAACTCTGCCCTTTTCACCATACACCTCATACATCATGGGACAACATGTTGAAACAAAGCCTGTTTCGTTAATAGCTATAGCGCCATTTTCATATCCCATAACAGTAACTGCGTTATCTTCAACTCCGTCTCCGCACATTTCTGTAAATGTGGAGGAATAGGTTTTCGGCATACCAAGTATCCATTGGCAAAGATACATTCCGTGAGCGCCCAGATCTATCATAGCTCCGCCGCCGCATTCTCTCTTATCATAGAAATGAGGAGGAAGCCATCTGTCCAAGCTTCCGTTATGGCAATTGCGCACACGAACAAAATTTATTTTGCCAAGCTCGCCGCTATCAACAACGCTTTTAAGCGTTCTGGGCAATGTAAGACTTTTGTGAACAAGGCCGATAACGAACTGAACTCCGTTTTTCTCAACAGCCTCTTTAACTCTGAGGCAATCCTCAACTGTGAATGCCAGAATTTTTTCTGTGAAAATATCCTTGCCTGCATTTGCAACCTTTATAATGCTTTCAACGTGATCGCAGGTTGCATTGCCAACAATAACCCCGTCAGCTTCGCTTGCGCAAAGCTCTTCCTCAGAAGAAAAAGCACGAACTCCGTTTTCTTTGCAGAATATCTCAAGACGCTCCTTGTCGCTGTCATATGCGCCTACAACCTGGCATTCAGCCGCAAGAGCGCTTTTATAATATTCAGGAGCATGCACATGCCAAAGTCCTAAAACCGCAACCTTTCTCATTCGAAGAACACCGGCTTTCCTGTTTCACTTGAAACATAAATAGCTTCAAGAATCTGTGAAACAACCAGCGCCTGCTCAGGTGTTACCACAGGTGTTTTATCATTACGAAGGCTATCATACCATCTCATACACTCTCTCTGAGAAGGAGTGTAGTTTCTGCCTGCATAGAATGCTACGCCACGGTTACCTGTGTCAACCTCTTCAATAGAGAGCTTATCATATCTTGCAGTATTGATAGTGAGGCGGTTATTTATAATCTGAAGACCACCCTTTGTGCCGCAAAGCTCACAGCTGCCTTCTTCAATAGTGTTAACTGTGTTAAGAGCCCAGCTTGTTTCAAGAAGGATAGTTGCACCATTTTTCATACGGATAAATCCGCAGGCTGCTTCTTCAAGCTCAGAATTACTTACACCCTCATCGCCCCAGGAGTTACCTGCTTCGGGATGCTCGATCTTCTTATGTGTTTTACCAACTACCATTTCAGGCTCATAATTGTTCATAAGATAAAGACAAAGATCAAGAGAATGAGTTGCAATGTCAATAACGGGACCGCCGCCCTGCTCTTCTTTATTAAGGAACACACCCCAATTGGGAGTTCCGCGACGGCGCACCGCCATACACTTCGCATAGTATATTTCACCTATTCCGCCATCTTCAATAAACTGCTTTGCATAAATGCTTTCAGCCTTATGACGATGCTGATATCCGATTGTGAGTGTTTTGCCTGTTTCCTTTGCAGCCGCAACCATAGCTGCTGCATCAGCAGCAGATTTTGCCATAGGCTTCTCACACATAACGTGCTTGCCTGCCTTCATTGCCGCAATAGAAATCTCTGCATGCTCTTTATTGGGAGTGAGCACGTGAACAACGTCTATATCCTCAATTGCAAGAAGCTCCTTATAATCTGTACAAACAAGAGCATCGGCTGTACCGTACTTTTCTTTTGCCTTTTCAGCTCTTTCAATTATAAGGTCACAGAAAGCAACAAGCTCAAGATCTTCAATGTCAATAAGGCAGGGGAGATGCTTTCCGTTGGCGATACCGCCGCATCCGATAATACCCGCTTTCATTTTCTTTTTCATAAAAAGCTCCGTTCCGCTGATAAACAGCTATATAAAAAAATTATTTTCAATAGTTTATAAATAAATTTTATCAGGACAAAAAAATTGCATACCTAACAAAATAATTATACCAATACTACAAAAGATATGTTATAATGTCTTAAATGAAAAAATATAATTTTTTTGTCATAGGCGGTTCTTTATGGAATACACTGAAAACACAAGCTATTATATTGAACCCGATATGAAAAAGATCGGGTCTAAAAATAACTATCATATATTCAAGCAATGCTCTCAGCCTGACACAAACATTATGGCTATGGCGCATATCCACAACGCCATTGAAATAGTTTATGTTAACGAAGGCTGTTTTTCTGCGATTCTGGGTGAAAAGGAATATGTAATTGAAGATGGCGATATGCTTCTTATCCGAACAGGAGTTATTCACCGTCTTTATTCCAACTCGCCAAATGAAAGCAGCTATTATATTATAAAAATTGCTCCTTCTATGATATTTGATTTTGCTGTGGATGCAAATGCTGCCAAATATATTCTCAATCTCAAGCTTGGCGAGGGAAAAAAGTGCAAATGGACTAAAGCAGAGCTTGAGGGAACTCCCCTTAAAAGCATCACGGAAAGCATTATAAACGAACAGTTTGAAGAAAAATACGGAAGTGATATTGCAATTAAAAGCGGCTGCGCTCAGCTTCTTATGTATATTTTGCGTGAAACTGAGGGTGAAGGAAACAGCAATGCTGTTTCAGGAGCAACAGATGAAGTTATCCGCCTGATCTATAAAGGAATTGAGCATATCTACAACAATTTTCAAAGAAAGATCACAGCTCTTGAATGCAGTAAAGCCATCGGTATGAGCTACAGCTACTTTTCAAGAACATTCAAAAATGTTACAGGAAAAACATTCAGCGAATTTCTTGAGGACATTCGCCTTGACAATGCTAAAAAGCTCCTTCTCACAACAGATAAATCTGTTGCTGAAATAGCCTTTGAATCCGGCTATAACGACACCTGCTATTTTATAGCAGAATTTCGAAAAAAAAGCGGGGTTACTCCCAAGCAATTCAGAATTAAAAACTGATCATCTCATAACAGGAACAATTATTCCGCAGGCAATCCTCTGCCCCGAATCACCCGAAGGCTGAGTTTTGAAATCGTCAGGCGAAGAATGGAGAATAACGCTTTTTTCAAGTATGTCTTCAATTTTGAAGCGGTTTGTCAGAAAAACTGAAACAGCTCTTCCCGAAGCGGAAAATATGGGTGGCATATCTCCCGCATGATACGGATGTGGACAGCCATACGGATTAAAATGACCCATAGCAGATGAAAAAGGCTCTGCTCCACCATCATGACAATTCCCCGACGAATGAATATGAAAGGCAAAAATCGGAGAATTGCAGGGGGAATTTCCCTTTGGCAGACCATCAAACTCCGAGCGAACAATCACTCCGCTTTGAACCTTATAAAAACGGACTATTCCGTGAACCGACTTATATTCTCGGCTTCCGTTTACTATTGCTACAGCGTTTGGTTTTCTTGTAAATAATTTACCAAAATCAACAAAATGAAAAATGCTTCTCATAATATACTCCTTGTGAAATATCACAGGCAGTATATGCTGAGAAGCATTTGTTTGTTATAAATATTTATCCTAAAAGAACATCTGATATGAGCATCAGACAAAATCCCACAAGCAAAGCATATGTTGCTCCGCTTTCGCTTCCGTGAGCATGAGTTTCGGGAATCATTTCATCGCTGATAACATAAAGCATTGTTCCACCCGCAAAAGCAAGGGCAAAAGGCAAAATAATTGCTGAAACAGTAACTGCAAAATATCCTATAAAGGTTCCCACTATTTCAATAACACCTGTTGCCATTGCGCAAAGAAACGTTTTCTTAGGACTGATTCCCGATGCAAGCATAGGCCCAATTATAACCATACCCTCAGGAATATTCTGAAGCGCAATACCTCCTGCAATAAGCAACGCCTGCGCTGTGTCTCCTGAGCCGAATCCAACGCCTGCCGCAATTCCCTCAGGAAGATTATGTATGGCAATAGCTGTTACAAAAAGAAGAACCTTATCAAGCTTTGTATTTTTATGAGACTCAATATCAGCCCCAACCATTTTGTGCAGATGGGGAACTAGTCGGTCTATAATATTAAGCGCAAATGCTCCTGCAAATATTCCTGCCACAGTTATGATAATACCGAATTTGCCACCATACTCAACAGAAGGCAATATAAGACCCAAAACTGCAGCCGCAAGCATAACACCCGCCGCAAACGACAGAATTATATCTGAAAATTTATGTGAGATTTTTTTAAACAGAAAGCCTACAGCAGAGCCAAAAACTGTTGCCCCCCCAACGCCTAACGCCGTTAACAAAACAAGCTTCATATACTACCTCCGCTCTTTTTTATTTATTATATCATATTCAATTGATGATTTACGTGATACAGTCACATTATTTGCAATAAATTTCTTTACCGTCACACTCCGAGGGCGTGACACCTCCCCTAAAACCACCTTCGGTAGTGTCAGGGGGCTTAGTACGTAAAAAAGAGGTCACTTGCGTGACCTCTTTTTTTTATTAACCCCAATAACCTTTGAGGATTCTGAACTTGAGATAGAACATATCAACGGAGTTTACTTTTCCGTTTCCGTCAATATCTGCTGCAATCGCTTCGTCTCCCTTAGGAGCTACGATCTGCTTTACAAACAGGTTCATC
>JAZQUP010000011.1:0-1935 GCA_045631345.1 Candidatus Avispirillum sp. | reverse complement strand
GCTCTTTTCTCCTTTTTTTACGTGCCAGCCTTTATCTGCAGCCTGCTTAAAGGTGACCCAACGTGGATCTGTGTAACCTTTCTGACCTGCCACGTAAGAAAGCCACAAGGTGTTTATTCCCCGGTATTCCTTCCCCGTTGTTGCGTTGTATGCAGTCTCGCTCTCCCACATCTTGCTCCACGGTATTTTGTCCTCACTCAGAGAACTTACAAATTCTTGCGCGATTTTCTCGCGCAAACCATCTTTAGCCATTATTCTTCAACCTCATTTCCGTGAATATCATAGTAGTGAATCTCGTCCGGGATCTCGCCGGGAAACATATCTTCAAAACTCTGGCTGAGATCGATACCTCTTGAGAATAAAGTGTCCACACCTTCGCCTCCTTTCTTTTCACTTTCAGCTTTAGCTGGCTTTTTTTTTAATAAATCAAACAGATGCTTTTTCATTAAAAAATCGCTCCTTTCGTAATAAGTAAATAGATTATAAAACCGGCAAGACCGATATTGCAGACGATTGAAAACCAGAAAAGAAATCCCTTTATTCCTCCTTTTCCTCCGACTTTTTTCACGTCATCCTTCATACTATTAATAGATATTTGCAGTCTATTAACCTGCTGCTGCAGTTCCAGCATAGTAGGATTTACCGCAGTGAAAAAGCGTCGTGTAAGTTCCTCGCCAACGAGGTCCGTCCAACCCTCAAGGTTAGCCATAAGGATTTCATCGGCGTTACGATTCTCCTGGAGCTGCGCCTTGAGTTCGGCAAGCAAATTATTGAGATCTTCAAGTTGTTTGTTATCTTTCAAGCTCGCGTTGTCTGCCGGCAGGTTTCCTTGCGGGTTCGTTTCTGTTTTGCTCTCTTTCGCGGCTTTGTAATCTCTGCTCGAAAATGCCATTTTCTATTCCTCCTCTCGTATAGTCATCGCCGAGGCGATTTGTTCGAATAGCTTGATTGCTATTCGGGTGTTTTACGGAAATTGTATTTTCCGTTATTCTGACGCTACAGCCGTGCCTCTGTAGTTCCTCCACAAACATCTTCATATCAGCGTTTTTGTTTTGTTCCGGTGTTGCTCCAATTTTATCTACTGCAGCATCAATCCAATCACGTATCTCAGCCTTTTGTTTGTTAGCTTCCTTGATAGCTTGTTCTTTACTTCTACGCTGAGGTTTTTCGGGCTTCTCGCGCTTGTATTCTTTCCTGAGTTCCCTCAGTTCTTCTTTCGCGGCAGCCAACTCATCTTTGTAGTTGTGCATTCTTTCAAACGCTTCTCGCTTCTGATCTACATAGCCGTTGTAGGCTTGCAGACGTTCGCTGTCAAACAACACATCCGACAGAGAAAGTTTCATATTTTGGGTTATCGAAACCATCGTTTTGTAATGCGATTTACTGCGTTCAAGCTGCTTTTCAAGGTAAGGAATTCTCCTGTTTTCGATCTCATCGGCACGTTTTGTACCAACTTTTGCATCATGCGCTTGTTGACCGATTATCTCAATTTCCTTTTCATCCCTATCTAATAGCTTAACCGAATTGTCGTATCGCCGAGTTTCCATTTCCCAAAAGTCAACGCGTTGTCTGCACATATCAAGTTGTGCTTCCCTTTGCCAACTTCTTTCTTCATCCGTATATACGAAATCCTCGCGTTGCTCTTCCGTGACCAAACCATGAGCGCAAAGAAATTTATCAGCATCAATTTCTTTTTTGTGTGCTTTAGCAAATGCTTCTTTCTCAGGACCGTCTTCCATGGCTCTATAATTACTGAGAATTCCTTCATCGAGAGCCATGATTGTATTCCCTATTTTTTCTTCTAACTCATTTTGAGCCAACACTTCTTTGTAGTTTTTCTTTGCGGAAGTATACGCTACCTGCGCACGTCTGGCATACATTCGTAGCTCTGCAGCAGTGTGTACATCGTGCTCTTTGCAGAGTTCGATAAGATCT
>JAZQUP010000010.1:0-42284 GCA_045631345.1 Candidatus Avispirillum sp. | reverse complement strand
CGATTTGTCTACCAGACAAATCGGGCTTTTTTGAGTGATGCGTTCCTTCGGAACGAGAGGCGCACTGCGTGCGTGATGCAGTCTTCACCCGTGATGCACGCCTTCGGCGCGTGAGTGGAACGCATCGCATCGCCTATCACAGTGCAGCTGCATCACTTATCACTTGTTTGCAAAACATAGTGATTTATGATATAATCATAAAAAAGCGAGGTGTACATTATGTCTGAATCGAAACTTAGAGAACTTTCTATGGAATTTTCCGTTGAAATTATTGAGTTGGTTAAGTATTTAAAGTCTATCAAAGAATCCATCATCTCCAATCAGATCGGCAGAAGTGGAACAAGCATAGGTGCCAACATTCACGAAGCACAATATGCACAAGGCAAGAAGGACTTTATTTCCAAACTTGAAATTGCCTTGAAAGAAGCAAGCGAAACCGGCTATTGGCTTGAACTCTTGTATAGAACACATTATATTGATGAGCAAACTTTTAAAACGCTTTCTTCCAAATGTACATCCTTAAGAGCTATGTTAATCGCTTCCTGCCGCACAGCAAAGGAGAATGTGAAATGAATTTTCCTAAAGTTTTGGACAATGCTTGTGTATTATACTATACATTGCAAGATAATTATGGGACTGTGTGCTACACCACAGGGGAAATTGCTGATTACATTCGCTATTTGGCGATTTGCAAATACGAAAACGACGCACAATACTATCTTTTCGGCTGCAATGCAGAACATGAAGTGGTGAGTGATTCGCCGTGGGAAAGCATTGAACAATGTATGTTAGTGGCTAAAAACTCCCATGATCGTATTATCTCTTGGATTGCAATGAACTAATACTACTTTTAGTCTTTCTTACCTCAATTCTGCTCCGTTTAGGTAGTCTTTCGCAAAAAGAAAAGCACTCCATCAGGAGTGCTTTCCTTTTTTGTACAGGCATTCAACAAGGACTTGAAGGGGAGCGGAAGTGAATGACAATCCGGTGGACTGTCAGACGATTTGCAGTTTATGCTCTAAGCCTCCACTGACACTATGGAAAGTAGTTTTAGGGGGAGGTGGATTGTCGAAGGCAAGACAGAAGGGTAAGCTATAACATAGTCTTATTTATAAATACAACAAACAATAAATTATTGTTTACAGCTATACCCGTAGGGGAGGAAGTTGTCCTCCCCTACGACGTTGGTAACATAAATTATCGTCTAACGGTATCCATTGCAGATTGCCGCATTATTTCATCTCTTCGATGCTCTATGGTTGAAAAATGCAACGCTTTGTGCTACAATCATAATCACTACATCTATACCCAATCCCACGGAGTTGAATTATGAGAGAATTACTGGAGAAAATCATAGCGGATTGCCGTCATTATACATCTGAAGGCCACGTTGCAACATATATTCCCGAGCTTGCCAATATGGATCCCGACAAGTTCGGCATCTGCGTTGTAGATGAGGACGGAAACGAATATTTTGCAGGAAATTGCTATGATAAGTTCACAATGCAGAGCGTTATCAAGCCCCTCATTCTTTTGCAGGCGCTTCTTGACAGAGGAACTGAAACTGTTCGCTCTCTGGTTGGTGTTGAGGCAACGGGCAAGCCTTTTGACGGCTTTAACTACAGCGACCAGGCATTGTCAGGCGCGCATATCAACCCTATGATCAATGCAGGCGCTATTGCTCTTGGCACACTTATTCACGGAGAAAGCTACGACGAAAAGTTCGCTCGTCTACTTGCTCTTGCCAGAAAGCTCTCAGGTAATCAGGAGCTTGATATAGATCATGCTGTGTATAAATCCGAAAAAAACACAGGAAACAAAAACAGAGCTCTTGCTTATATGCTGACAGCGTATAATATGATCTCCGATCCTGTTGAGGATATTCTTGATTTCTATTTCAAGTGTTGTTCAGTTCTTGCAACCTGCAAGGATCTTGCAAAAATTGCGCTTGTTTTTGCAAATCACGGCGCAGATATGGCATCGGGAGAGCAGTTGATCCCTGCAGAATACGCTAAGTATGTAAACGCAACTCTTGCCACCTGCGGTATGTACGATGGCTCAGGCGAATTTGCTCTTGAGGTTGGCTTTCCCGCAAAAAGCGGCGTTGGCGGAGGCATTATGGGCGTTATCCCTCATCGTATGGGTGTTGGCGTTTTTGCTCCTGCTCTTGATAAGCACGGCAACAGCAGCGCGGGAGTTAAAGCTTTGGCAATGCTTAGCCGAGAGCTTGATCTTAGTATTTATTAAAAAAAGCACCCCTGAGGGTGCTTTTTTTGTTCAGAACAATATTTTCTTTATCACGGGGATTTTTGACAGAACCATACAAGCAAGCAGAGATGAAACGTATACAATAACTGTCACAAGCGGGATGGTTACAAGGGGATCAAATTCCCTAAGATCGAAAAAGTGCTTTATGATATTCAGGGGCACCATATGTATCAGATAAACTCCCAAGGTGTGCTTTGATATTTTGCCTATCCACAGCGCTTTGAATTTATCTTCGTTTGTCACCACAAGGATAAACAGAGCAAAGCTTGCTATAATAACAAGCGCTCCTTTATACCAGGTTGCTTCGTCAAAATATTTGCCGTTTTTGATTGTAACAAAATAGGTGAGAAATGTTGTGAGCGCTGTGGAAAGTATATAAGCTGCAACACAGCCAAGAGATTGCCTGCGGCTGAGCTTCACGTTTTTGAAGCGGTTGTAAATAATATATCCTGCAATAAAATATCCCAGATAATAAGCAGAATTGATCAGTGGCACAGGATATGATATTTTGTGGCTTATGCCTGATATTGCATTTGACAAGGGGAGATATATAAATGAAAGTCCCGAGAGGCAGAACCACAAGGCAAGAAACAGATTTTCAAGCTCACGGTTCATATTTTTGCACATATTCTGAATAAAGGGAAGGGCAATGTAAATTCCAATCAAGGGATACATATACCAAAGATGTCGTGATGTCATATCAGCGTTGTAAAATGAATTCACTATAACCTTATTTATATTTTTGAAATGGAATCCGTTTTTTGTCAGATAATAGATAATGCTCCAAACAATAAGCAGCAGAACGAATTTAGCTATGCGCTGCCAATATTTTTTTCTGTTGTATTCTCTGCCCACAGAGAAAATTCCACCAATCATAAAAAAGAGAGGAACGCAAACTCTTGCTATGGAGCTGAAAACAACTGCGCCAAGAAAATAATTGTCAGAAACTTCACCAAAGCTTCGGATATAAACATTTGCAACGTGTATGGAGAGAACCATAATAATAGCAAAAATTCTTATAAATTCAATATTCAGCTGTTTGCTTTTCATAAATTGCGCTCCTTTCCTTTGCTATGTATAATGATACCATAAAATTCCTCTTTTTTCAATGATCTTATTTTAAGCAGAGTGGTATATGGTAATAAAAAGATGTTGATTATGTGAATAATATGTGGTATAATACCTTATTATTTTGGTTTTTTATCGGCTGCTTGCCGTGGAAGGAAGATATATATGAACAAGATTTATGTACCTGAGGGCTACAAGCCCAGCCTTGATGCTTACAGCACTCAGAGAGCTATTGAATATATTAAGCGCACATTCCAGTCTGAATTTGCATCTGCTCTTCATCTGAAGAGAGTTTCTGCTCCCCTTTTTGTAACAGAGGAGTCCGGTCTTAACGATAACCTTAATGGCTATGAAAGAGCAGTTTCATTTGATGTTCCTGCTGTTGGTCTTGATGCGCAGGTAGTGCATTCCCTTGCAAAGTGGAAGCGCCTTGCTCTTAAGAGATACGGATTTAAAACAGGTGACGGACTTTATACAGATATGAACGCTATTCGTCGTGATGAAGATCTGGATAATGTTCACTCTATCTATGTTGACCAGTGGGACTGGGAAAAGGTTATCACTCGTGAAACAAGAACTCTTGACTATCTCAAGCTTATTGTTAAAGCTATAGTTGGCGCAATTTGCGATACAAATGATCGTCTTCGTGTTCGTTTTCCCCAGCTTACAACAGAGCTTTGCCGTGAGGTTTCATTTATAACAACACAGGAGCTTGAGGATATGTATCCTGATCTCACAGGCTCTGAAAGAGAAAGCGCTTATGTAAAAGAACATAAAACTGCCTTTATTATGCAGATCGGTGGCAAACTTCGTTCAGGCAAGCCCCACGATGGCAGAGCGCCCGACTATGACGACTGGCAGCTTAATGGAGATATTTTCTTCTGGGACGATGTTCTTGGTCGTGCTCTTGAAATTTCCTCAATGGGTATCAGAGTTGATGCAGAATCTCTTGATCGCCAGCTCACTATTGCAGGATGCGATAATCGCAGAGAGCTTCCTTTCCATAAAATGCTTCTTCGTGATGAGCTGCCCCTTACAATCGGTGGCGGTATCGGTCAGTCCCGTCTTTGTATGCTTATGCTTGGCTGCGCTCATATCGGCGAGGTTCAGTGTAGCATCTGGGATAGCGAAACAATGAGAGTTTGCGAAGAAAACGGAATTCCGCTTCTTTAATATTAAACAGAAACCTGCAAGGGAACCCTTGCAGGTTTTTTTGTTTGTGTTAAGGCATAACAACCCATCAGTTATCTTCCATATTTCTCTGTCAGTATTTTGATGCGTTTGCAAAGTTCTTCGCTTATATCCTCTTTTTCAACTCTCCATCTCCAGTTTTCGCCAACAGTTGAGGGTGTGTTCATTCTTGCGCTGTCGTCAAGCTCAAGCCAGTCCTGCATAGGAACAATGCATAGCCTTGCCTTGCTTTGCATCAGAACGGAAATAAATCTTTGTGAAAGCCCTCCTGCCTCAATTTTGCAGCTTTCAAGATAGTCGATCGAAGCCTGACGCTCATCATTAGTTATGGTGTCAAACCAGGAAAACAAGGTTTGATTATCGTGAGTGCCCGTATAGGCAACGCAGTTCTCTGTGTAGTTATGGGGAAGATAATCGTTGTGGTCATTTTCATCTCTTGAATCAAATGCAAATTCAAGAACCTTCATTCCCGGAAATCCGCTTCCGTAAACAAGCATTTTAACAGAATCTGTGAGAAAACCAAGGTCCTCTGCGATAAAATCCTTTTTGCCCAGAGCTTTTTCAACAGCTTTAAACAGATCTATTCCGGGGCCGTTTTTCCATTCTCCGTTTTCTGCAGTTTCGCTTTGGGCGGGAATGGAGTAGTATTGGTCAAATCCTCTGAAATGGTCAATTCTGACAACGTCATATAAGCAGAAGGCGTGGCGAAGCCTATCTATCCACCATTTGAAATCAGTTTTTCTGTGCTTATCCCAGTCGTATAGAGGGTTTCCCCATTTTTGTCCCAGGAGAGAAAAGCTGTCAGGGGGGCATCCTGCAACAGCATAGGGCATATAGCTGTTATCAAGCTGAAACAAATGGGGAGAAATCCAGGCCTCTGCGCTGTCAAGGGCAACGTATATGGGGGTGTCTCCTATAATTTTTATGCCCTTGTCGTTGGCATATTTTTTCAGCCTTTTCCATTGATCAAAAAAGCAGAACTGAATAAATTTATGAAAATCTATTTCACGGCAAAGATCCTTTTTATAAAGCTCAAGGGCATTTGCCTCCCGCCTTTTTGCTCCATCTTCCCATTCTGTCCAAGGAAGAGCGCCGAACTTGCTTTTTAAAGCCATAAAGAGAGCATAATCCTCAAGCCAAGTGGCTTCCCGGCAAAAGCTGTGATAGCTTTCTGTGGGGGTGAAATTTTCATATGCCTTTTTCAGCAGAGGCAGACGATTTTCATATTGCTTTTTATAATCAACCTTGCTTTCGTCTCCCGAAAGATCTGCTTTTTTAAGATCTTCTTCGGAAATAAGACCTTTTGAAACAAGCTCTGAAAGGCTTATATAATAGGGGTTTCCGGCATATGAGGAAAATGACTGATAAGGAGAGTCTCCATAGCTGGTGGGTCCAAGGGGCAGTATCTGCCAGTAGGATTGCCCTGCGTTGCTGAGAAAATCCACAAAGTTATATGCGGCAAGGTCAAAGCATCCTATTCCGTTTTCAGAAGGTAGGCTTGAAATTGCCATCAGTATTCCTGCACTTCGTTCCATATTTTCTCCCTTCGATCATAATATATCGTTTATATCGGATTTTAAAATATCAGCCTGAGGTCCGTATATCGCCTGAACGCCCTCACCTTTTTTAACCAGACCCAGAGCGCCCTCTGCCTTCCATGCATCAGCATCGGCTACAAGAGTTGGATCCTTAACAGTAACTCTGAGTCTTGTCATACAGGCATCAACAAAAGTAATGTTTTCTCTGCCTCCAAGGAGAGCGATTATTCGCTCGGGGCGGCTATTGTCGCTGCTTTTAAGATCAGCCTTTTCGTTTGTTTCTTCAAGTGTTCCTGCGGTGTAATTGCCAAGCCTTCCCGGTGTTGCATAGCGGAATTTGCCAATCATAAAATATGCTATAAAATATCCGATGGTAAAGAATGCAACTGCAGATATTATGAAATTCAGAATATCTCTTGCAAGCCCTGCGCTAAGTGACATAGGAACTCTTGTTAAAAATTCCACATTACCAAAGGAATGAAGCCTGAGATTTATGATTCCAGAAAGCGCAAAGGCAAGTCCTTGCAAAATAGCGTAAACGATATAAAGTGGAATGGCGCAGAACATAAACATAAATTCAAGAGGCTCTGTAACGCCTGTGAGAAAAACTGCAAGTGAAGCGGAGAAAAACATAGACCGATAGCTTTTTCTTTTGTCACGGTCAACTCTTCTGTACATTGCCAGAGCAATTCCAAGGAGAAGACCTGTTGCGCCGATCATCTGCCCAACCTTGAATCGTGCAGGGGTAATACTTTCAAGCAGAGCATTGTAAGCAGATGCGTCTCCTGCGTTTTTCAGGTTAATAAGGTCTGTAACCCAGGCAAGCCATAATGGATCCTGACCGAAAACTGTTTGTCCTGCGCTTGCGCCTGTGAGAATAGTGTAGGATCCGCCAAAGGATGTGTAGTTCATTGGGATTGTTATCATATGATGAAGCCCGAATGGGAGCAGTAATCTTTCAAGAGTTCCGTAAATAAAGGGAGCAAGAACGGGGGAGGTGTCGGCAGAATTTGCGATCCATATGCCAAAGGTGTTTATTCCCGATTGTATTACGGGCCAGATAACTGCCAGTGCAAGGGATATGATAGCAGACCATAGAATAACCACGAGAGGTACAAATCTTTTTCCGTTGAAAAAGGAAAGGGCATCGGTAAGCTTTCTGAAATTATAGAATTTGTTGTAGATAATGCCGCCTGCAAATCCTGCGATAATACCAACAAAAACGCCCATATTGAGAGCAGGCGAGCCAAGAACTGATGTGAAATAATTTTCAACTATCATTTCTCGTCCGAAAAGCGAATAGGTGATGGCTGAAGGGTCCCGCAGCATATCTGAGGTAACTCCGAAAATGGCGCCTGTTATATTGTTGATAAGAATAAAAGAGAGAAGCGCTGCAAAAGCGCCGCCCGCCTTTTCCTTTGCCCAGGAGCCGCCTATTGCAACAGCAAAGAGGATATGGAGATTTCCGATGATGGCCCAGCCTATGTTTTCCATAACGCTGCCGATTGTTGCAATCAGCTGAGCGTTTCCGCCTGCCATTGCAATAAGCTTGCCTATGCTTATCATAAGTCCTGCCGCAGGCATAACTGCAATAACTGTCATCAGCACCTTGCCAAGCTTTTGAAGGAAATCAAAATTGAGATTGCGTTTTTGCTTTTTTGGATCATCAAAGGAAATAATAGTTTCCCCTGCCTTAACCTCTTTTTCAGTAGTGAATAATTCAAGTCCTTCAGCTCCGTCGCAAATGATAATGGGGGTTATCATATTAATGCCCTTGCTTTTCAGAAGCTCCGTGTCAATTGTGGCAATAAGGTCTCCCTTTTTAACCTTGTCTCCTGCTTTAACATATGATGTAAAACCCTCGCCCTTAAGATTAACCGTGTCTATACCGAAATGAACCAAAACCTCAATTCCGTCCTCGGATAAAAAGCCGTATGCGTGCTTTGAATCTACAGTTGATGAAATCGTGCCATCAAATGGACTGTAAATTTTGTTGTCTGATGGGATAACAGCGCATCCGTCGCCTAAAATGCGTCCTGAAAATATTTCATCTGGAACACAGTCAAGGGAAACGGAGCGTCCGCTTATGGGAGAGGCTATAGGGGGAAGTCTCTTTTTATTTTTTAAATTCATAATAATTCCTCTTTTGCCTTTTGCTTTGATAAATAAAGTATGTGTGTTTTTTTGCTTTTTATTCTTTTCTATCACATTGACTTGAATATGTGGCTATGTTAAAATGTATTTAGTTTAAAATGGGGGGTGTGTGAATATGAAAAAAAGCAGATGGAGCCAAAAAAATATTCTTGCTGTTGGTGATAGCATCACCTCAGACGGAAGATGGCAGGCTCGTTTTGCCGAACTTACAGGAGCCAATGTGGAATCCCACGCTTATGGCGGTCTTGGAATAATTGAGATCATTGAAGGCAAGATCGCATCTGAGGATAAATCAGTTTGCTATGACCCTGTAACAGGCACAGGTTTTGAGTTTGGCCCCCTTAATAAAGATGAAGTTGGAATGGCAGATCTTATTATTCTGCTTATGGGATATAACGAGCGCCATATTGAATATGGCAGCAGAGGAGATATGTATCCTGAAAAACAAACTCTTCACGGAAAATATGCATATGCGCTTGGCAGAATATATTCGCTTTTAGAAGAAAGCGGAAATAATAATTGCAAAATAATGCTTGTTTGCCCTCATTGTGTAGGAAAATACGATTGGATAGATGCTGATGGCTACACAGAGTTCCCAAAGGGAAGTGGAAGAAGCCTTGAAACTATGGCTGAGACCATAAAGGATATAGCAGCATATCACGATCTGCCCTGCTACGATGCGTGGCATAATAGCGGAATAGGTCGACACAACTGGAACGATTTTGCGGCCAGCCCATATGAAATAAACCCTGAGTATGATCCCGAAAAAGAATATTTTGCGCCATATCCACAGTATGCCGAT
The DNA here is from genome assembly GCA_045631345.1 of Candidatus Avispirillum sp. GTDB lineage: Bacteria > Bacillota > Clostridia > Oscillospirales > CAG-272 > Avispirillum. The sequence goes on along the minus strand of JAZQUP010000010.1, from coordinate 33,263 downwards.
CAGGCGCATCTGAACGGAGAGGGATATGCCCGCCTTGGAGAATGCATTGCCCGCGCGGCAGAATCCATTTGATTTTGGAAAGGAAATTGCTATGTTTTTTGAAAGCGAAAGATCAAGAGATAAATATGTAACAGCCGTTGAATTTTTCAAAAATGTGTTCAGCGATGCCAAGGGAATAGTTGATGCTGAATATATGTCAGCTGATAGAAAAAATGTTGTGGGTATTTCAGATCTTCCCATCTTTGCGCCCATATGCAATTTTATTCTTGGCGAAAAGGCTGTGCTTGATTATATAGATTCAATTGGCGGAAACATCAATTTTGTTTATGGTGACACTATAACTGTAAACGGAAATGCTGTTCCCTCTGAAATTGAAGAGATCATTAAAAATGCTGTTCAGTATGCTCTGGCAGGCGTAGGCTATCTCAACGAAAAGGGTGAGCACGTAATTGATCTTAAGGGAGCCTTTGTCGGCACTCATTATACAGTAAACCTTCTGCTTGGCTGCAGAGTTGGCTTTGATAATCCTATGATAACAACTCCCAAGGCATCTCTTGATGCATTTGGCCGTGGAGCATTCAGAGCAAGCGCCAGCACTCAGGTTCTTGCAAGCCGTTGCGTTATGAATCCCGAGGAGGCAGGCGAGCCTGCAAACCGTCAGTTTTATATAACTGAAAATAATCAGCAGATATTCTATTCTGCCGATGCTCAGACAAATGTTAAAAGCGCTGTTTGCACTCATAAGCCTAACCATACTGTTATTGAATATGAAACAGAGTGCGGCCTGAAAATAACAAGAACTATTTTTATCGTTCCTCAGTATGAGGGAATGCCCGAGGCAACAGAGGCGCAGATCATAAATATTGAAAACCTTTCAGGCGTAAAGCGTGAGCTTCGTATCGTTGCAACAGGCAGCCTTGGTGTTTGCGATTCAGCAACTGTTATGAACGATATTATGTATGGCAATATCACTCACGAGTCAGGAGTTATTCTTCGTGATGGCAAGGTTATCGCAATATCTCCCGCATCCAATCCCATGTATGCTAAAAAGAGCCGCCGTTTTGCAACAATGCTTGTAAATGGCGAAACAATGGACGAATACTGCGCTTGCTATCACGAGTTTGTGGGCAAGGGCACACTTGATAAGCCTCAGAATGTTGCTCGTCTTAATTCCCGCCCCAACAGAAAGAATGTTGCATTCTTTGCAATGGCAAAATCCTTTGCTCTTGAGGCAGGCGAAAGCGCTCATATTGATACATTCGTTGGATTCACATATAATTCCGATGGAGATGCGCTTCCTCAGCTTGATTCAATGCTGAAGGTCCTCTTTGACAGATATGAAGATGTTGAGCAGTCCAAGCGTGATCTGCAGGATGTTATTGATTTTTATAGCGGATATTCATCCTATCTTGTGCTTAACACAGAGGATGCTAAGCTTAATGCTTATGTAAATAACAATCTTCCTTTCCAGGTGCTTTATCAGTCATTTTTGTCCCGTTCATTTGCCTGGACTCAGAAGTCATTCAGAATGATAGGCTTCAGAGAAATTCAGGATATGTATCCCTCTCTTTATTATCTTGCGGCAATGGGTAACGCTCCCCTTGCGAAGAAGATGATCAGCCAGTGGGTTCAGAATGTTTATGAGGATGGATATGCAAACCATAATTTCTATTGGGAAGGAAATGGCGCAGGCGATGCATCTGATGACCAGCTTTGGCTAATGCAGGCAGTTTACAGATATGTTTCTCTCACGGGGGATGTGGGCTTCCTCAGCGAAGAATATCCCATTGCAGGCTGTGATAAGAAGAGAACTGTTTTTGAAACAATGTGGGCGGCTGTGTTCTATAGCGGAAAGATAGCTGTTGGTAAGCACGGACTTCCTGTTCTTGACCATATTGACTGGAACGATTGCCTCAAGCTTGATGACGACAGTATCAGCGCACCTCTGCGTATGGAGCTTTACAGAAAGCAGATAGAGGAAAAGGGACAGGAGTGGGGCGCACCCTTTGAAACCCATTCCTGCGAAAGCGTTATGAATGCGTTCCTTCTTAAGGTTGCCGAGGATAATCTTGCTGAAATGGCAGATATGATGGGCAATAAAGAAAAAGCATGTGAGCTTCGCAAAATGTCTGAGCAGCTGCTTTCCAATATTCAGGCTCACGCATGGAAGGAAAACTTCTTTGCCCGTTGCCTTATCAATAATCCCGCCAAGGCGCCCTATACATATCTTGGCGCAAAGGGAGACGGACTTTCAAGAAATCCTGATTTTGACGGTTCTTATTTCCTTAATTCTTTCAGCTGGTCTATCCTTTCAAACAGTGCAACAGAGGAGCAGATCAAGATGATGCTTGAGCCTCTTAATAAGTGCATCAGAACAGATGCAGGCTTTCTGCTTTCATCCCCCTGCGATCTTGGAAAGATTTCCAGAACAACTGCTGAAGATCATTATTATTATGGCGACCGTGAAAACGGAGCAGTTTTCAAGCATGCAACAATGATGGCAACTGCGGCTATGTTCAAGGCTGCAAAGGTTGTTAAGGATAAAGATCTTGCGGCAGAGCTTGCTGAAATGGCATTCTGGATGCTGGATAGAGTTTTCCCCTATAAAACTCTTGAAAACCCCTTTGTTGTAAAGAGCAATCCCCGATTCTGCACTCAGTATAATAACAGCGAAACTCTTGAGGGAATCGGACCTATGCTTTCAGGAACTGCAAGCTGGCTCACACTTACAGTATTTGAATTCCTTGGAATCGGATATACAGACGGTGGGCTCACATTCAGCCCTGTTCTCCGAGCTGATATGACAAGCGTTGACTTTGAGGTTAAGCGAGGCGGAACTGTTTTTGCAATCAAGGTAACAAAGCCTCTTGGCTTTGCAAGAGTTGATAGCGAAACTGAGTATTATTTCGATGGCGAAAAATGCTCATCTGTTATCCCCGATCCTGCCGATAAGAAAAAGCATATTGTTGAAATTAAGCTTAAGTAAGATAAATCAAACAAAAAACTTGCATCGGAAACGATGCAAGTTTTTTTGTTATAGTGGCAAATCTATTATAGCTGTTTCATAATTGTTTCCAACGAAATACGTAACTGTAATATATTTACTGTCGTCAGAAAACTCCGCGGAGATAATGGGATCTACTATATTGGCTGCTATGTTGTCAAAGGGAAACTCTTTTTTATAGCTACCGTGAAAAATATCTTTAACAACAAGCGAATAATTTGCTCCATCGAAATTAACATAAGCAATACGCTCATCGGTTTCATTAAGGACACAAGTGTATTCTTCAGAAACGAGTTCCTTCTCCACATTAAAATAACGATTGGTTCGGGTGCTGAGTCCTGTACCTGCCTGGGTATATACGCGAAGAATATCTTCAGAAATCATTTGGAAATTTGGCTTGCGCATTGATGATGAGCCAAAAAGAATATTGCCACTTTTTCCAAAAACGGTGTATGTATAGGTAAAGTGAGAGTCAGTAGGGGTTTGTGTAAATGAAATCAATTCATAGAATTCTGTGGTCACTTTTTCAGGTTTTTCTTTGTAAAGGGATAAATTCCGCATCTATTATTTTGAAGCTGTTGATTGATTTGTCATATTTCAATGTAGTAACAGCATCTCCCAAATAACCGACGTGGGCTCCTAAGCTTGAATAACGCTTACAAATCAACTCATATATACCGTCGTTATCTACATCTTTAGGTTCTATACTGTTGATGCAGTCAATGGAGACCGATATGTCTGATGTAGGCTTTCCTTGTTCATCGAAAAGATATATGAAGTCATTTTGAACTTCTATAGCAGAAGTATATTCGGTATAGTTGTTTTTTATTTCAACTTTAAAAGGTTCGATCAACTTGGTTGAGAATCCATGGTTGTTGTTAGAATAATCTGAGTGATATATGTTGGAGATTTTGTTATTGTTAATCTTAAAAACATAGGTGGAGTGAGAACCTGCTCCGCCATTACCTCCATTATCAATCATAAACAGTATTTCATCTCCCTGCTCACCATCAACATCGCAGCAATGAATATATTCTGCCAAAGCTCCTGTTCCTGCTTCTGCAAGTAAGATCTGATCGCCTTTTTCAACAGCGAAGAAAAAGTGTTTATCTATAACATAAAACGGATCTTTTTCTTCAAGCAAATATAATGTCCCGTGAGAAATATCGCTGGTATATGTTATTTCAACACCTTCAAGTCCTGCATTTTCTAATCCTTCTGTTTTCCAATCATCAGTTTTTTTAATACTGTCATTTTTCAGATTTGGTGCTGAATATTGCTTTTGGGATAATTCTGTGATGCAGGTGTAATCAGCTATGTCTGTTCCGTAAATATTCTTGATTTCAACAAAACCAAGCCAACCTGACATATCATCTGTTCCGGCTTCCGGAATGGTCTTTAGTACTGAAACAGTGATTGTTTTGTTGTTGTGGTCGATATCAACGTTTTCTATTGAATATACATTGCTTCCGCTGCCCGATGTGTAGTAAACGGCCAAAAGAAGATTATTTTCAAAATAAACTTTTTCAATAGGGTCGGTTATATCATTCAGAGGATTTTTGCTAAGATGTGAAAGAAATTCCTCAAGCTCGTCTATATGGGTTATTTTAATGCAGCCGTTACCGTCCTCGTCTCCACACATATATTTTGACAGCTCTGTTGCATATCCAATCTTTTTAATATCCCAATTTAAAGAAATTTCTGGAGTAGTTTCCGTTGTGCTTTCCTCGGTGAAGTTGTCAGAATGGGGAGATTCTTCGTTTTTTGGATTTGTCATAAAGCAAACTGTGATTATAATAGCAGAAATAACAGCCGCTACGATTATCCACAGCATTGGCTTCTTGTAGTTGAGCGTGTTTTTTATTCTTTCCTTAACTCCAACCTCACCAAAAGCGAGCGGGCATGCGGTGATATATTTTCTGTTTACACTGCAGTCCAAAAGTGCTGAAGCATATCTCGCCTTTTCATCAGCGGCAAAATCGCGCACAACCTTTTCGTCGCAGGCAAGTTCAATATCTCGGCAAAGGAAAATGTAAGCGAGCCACATCATAGGGTTAAACCAATAAACTGCAAGTAAAGCAAACCCAATGGGTTTTATAAGATGATCTCGGCGTTTGAGGTGCGCTTTTTCATGAGCGAGTATATATTGGAGATTGTTTTCGTCCATATTGACAGGAATATAAATCTTTGGCTTTATAAATCCAAGAATAAAAGGAGTGCTGATTTTTTCGCTCTGTCTTATATTGTTTCCGGCAGGTACAGCGTCACGCACCTTGAGTCGCAGCAATGTATAACTGATAATACCATAGAGAATAACTAAGGCTATTCCAATTATCCAAACATATGAAGCTACACCTATAAGTATCTGAATAGGATTTGCGCTATATTGAGGAGTGGCAGCGAAATTTTCATTGAGAATCGGATTTATTACGTCATTAATGGGTCCAATTCCCGTTTGTATCTCAGGAGAAGCCTGGTATATTATTTCGGGTGGAATTGTTTGTGCACTTGGAATAAGGCTAAAAACGCTTTCAATGGAAAAGGTAAGCGCAAGCCGCAACCCAACCAAAAGCCAAAGTATACAAAACAAATTCTTAGGAGCTTTTTTGAATATAACTCTGCAAAGCAGCACGGCAATAACCATCCAGCTTGCAGTAATGCTGAGATTAAAAACCGTTAAGAACGCATTTATCATTTTATTTGCTCCTTTCTATCAATTCTCGGAGTTCGGCAATTTCTTTTTCTGAAAGCTTTGCGTGTTTTGTAAAAGCTGAAATAAAGGCAGGGAGTGAGCCTTCAAATTTTTTCTCAACAAGTTCATCTATTTCAGCTGCCTGAATCTCATCTTTTGAAACGAGCGATGTTATTAGTGAGTTGTCGTTTTTTAAAACCCCTCTTTCCACAAGCCGTTTTATAACTGTATATGTTGTTGTTCTGGACCAATCCAGCTTTTCTTTGCATAGTTTTGCAAGGTTGGCGCTTGTGATAGGCTCGTTTTCCCAAAGAATGAGGCAAAAACGATATTCGCTTTCGAAAACCTTTGGCGTTGTCATATAAAACCTCCTTTGTCTAATCTGTTAGTCAACTATAGTCTAACATGTTAGACAGCGCTTGTCAATAGCTGAAAGTGTGTTTAGGATGATAAATGAGAATTTAAAGGAATAATGATATCGGTCAATACGATTATTTCGTTAGCTAAACGATAATTTATGTTACCAAAAGGCTCCCCTGATAATTGCAAAGCAATTTTTAGGGGAGCTGTCAGTGAAGCTGACTGAGGGGTAGAAAACAATAATACGACAAATCTACCCTTCCGTCACGCCTTAGGGCGTGCCACCTCCCCTAAAACTTGCTTCGCAAGTGTCAGTGGAGGCTCAGTAACATAAACGATAATTTTTCCGCCTTCCCGCAAGAAATGCTTTTTAAATTGTAACCTAGTCACAGAGTAGGAAAATAAAGCCTGATATAATGAATTCATCAGGAGGGGAATTAACCAAGCCTTGTCTTGTAAAAAAACGTCCCATATGTTATAATAATAAAAAACACATAAGGGACGAAAACGACAATGGAAAAGAAATATATTCTTGCTCTTGATGAGGGAACAACAAGTGCACGAAGCATACTTTTTGATCGTGATTGCAATATCATCAGTATGTCTCAGCACGAGATTCCTCTCACATATCCTCAGCCCGGATGGGTTGAGCAGGATCCTATGGCTATATATGCAAATCAGTATGCCAGCTTAACGGAGTGCATTGCCAAAAGTGGCATTGACCCCAAGGAGATTGCAGGCGTCGGCATAACAAACCAGAGAGAAACTGCTATTGTCTGGGATAAAAAAACAGGCAGACCTATTTATAATGCTATCGTGTGGCAATGCCGCAGAACCGCAGATATGTGCGAAAAGCTTATTGCCGAGGGTCACGGAGATTATATTTCCGAGGCAACAGGTCTTCGCCCCGATGCATATTTCAGCGCCACAAAGATCAAATGGATCCTTGATAATGTTGACGGCGCAAGAGAAAAGGCAGAGGCAGGCGAGCTTCTTTTCGGAACAGTTGACACCTGGATACTCTGGAAGCTGACAGACGGACAGGCTCATATAACTGATGCAACAAATGCTTCAAGAACAATGCTTTATAATATTGAGCGTGGAGAATGGGATGAAAAGCTTCTCGGAATGCTTGATATTCCCCGTAGTATGCTTCCCGAGGTCAGAAGCAGCAGCGAGATATATGGCTATCTGCGTATAATGGGAGAGCGTTTGCCCATTTGCGGAATTGCAGGCGACCAGCAGGCAGCACTTTTTGGCCAGGGGTGCTTCAGCGCAGGGGATATGAAAAACACATACGGCACAGGTTGCTTCCTTCTTGCCAACACAGGCAATGAGCGCATTCGCAGCAGCCATGGTCTGCTTACAACCATTGCTGCAACAGAAAAGGGCCGACCCACAGAATATGCTCTTGAAGGCAGCGTTTTCGTTGCAGGCGCTGTTATGAAATGGCTCAGAGATGAAATGCGTCTTATTTCCGAATCCCGTGATAGTGAATATTTTGCAGGTAAGGTTAAGGATAATGGTGGAGTTTATGTTGTTCCTGCCTTTTCAGGTCTTGGCGCTCCCTATTGGGATATGCGAGCAAGAGGAACTATCACAGGGCTGACAGCTGGTGTTGGCGCAAACCATATAATCAGAGCTGCGCTTGAATCCATCGCTTATCAGACAGAGGATGTTATCCGTGCTATGCAGGCGGATTTCGGCGGAAATATAAATATTCTCCGAGTAGACGGAGGAGCATCTGCAAACGATCTGCTTATGCAGTTCCAATCCGACATTTCAGATGTAAAAGTTTTCCGCCCTCACACTATGGAGGCAACAGCCGCAGGCGCCGCTTTTCTTGCAGGTCTTGCTGTGGGCTTCTTTGCCGACAGAGATGAGATCGGCGCAAAGCTGCAGAGCGGCAAGGAGTTTTCTCCTGTGATGCCGCAGGTAGAAAGAGAAAAGCTTCTTTGGGGCTGGCACGATGCTGTAAGGGCAGCGTGCAGAGGAAATTGACGGGAGGTGTGTGCCATGAACATTTCAGAAAGATCGGTTTTGTCATCTGATAAAAAGCATTATCTTCGTGGCAAAGTTTATGTTCCTGAGGGAGAAGCCAAAGGCTATTTCCATATAGTTCACGGAATGACAGAGCATATTGGACGATATGACAGATTTATGCGTGATCTTGCAGAGCAGGGATATATTGTTTTCGCCTATGATCATCTGGGCCATGGCGAAACAGCCAATCAGGGCGAACACGGATTCATTGCAAGTGAAGGCGGATATGATCTTCTGTGCCGTGATGTTAATAAATTTGCCTCTGATGTTATAAGCGAATATGGAGAAATGCCATATTATCTTATGGGGCACAGTATGGGCTCCTTCATCGTGCGCCTTGCGGCAACAATTGAATCAAAGCCAAATAAGCTTATAGTTATGGGCACAGGGGGCAAAAATCCTGCGGCAGATATTGGCCTTGGCATAATGGGGATAATATCAAAACTTTTTGGAGAAAAGCATATTTCAAAGCTGGTTGATAAAATCGCATTCGGGGCATATAACAAGCGTTTCCCCGGAGAGGATGATAAGGCTTGGCTCACAACAGATAATCTTGTTCGTGAAAAATATATGGCAGATCCATATTGTAGCTTTAAATTCACAGTCAGCGCAATGAAAGACCTTGTAACTCTTAATAAAAATTCCAATCTTTCGGAAACGTTTGAAAAAACTCCCAAGGAAATGCCCATATTTGTTATCTCGGGTTCTGAGGATCCCGTGGGCGAATACGGAGATGGAGTCAGAAAGGTTTTTGAAGAATATAAGAGCGCCGGATGCACAGTTGAAATGAAGCTGTATGATGGATACAGACATGAAATCCTTAATGACAAGAGTTATGAAAGGGTTTTTGTGGATATTGTTAAATTTATATCACAATAAGTTAAAAAATTTTACGAGAAAAATCCCGTAAACTCTTCCATTTTCAATGATATTGTTGTATAATTGTTGGAGATAGTAATACTAATAAAAATATATGTTAGGAGAAAGCCATATGAATTATATGTTTGAAGGTTGGGCCGGCTTTGAAAAAGGCAGCTGGGTCAACGAAATTGATGTAAGAAGCTTTATCAGACATAACTTTACACCCTATGATGGTGATGAGAGCTTCCTTGTAGGCGCAACACAGTCAACAAAGGATCTGTGGGCGCAGGTTCTTGAGCTCACAAAGCAGGAAAGAGAAGCAGGCGGCGTTCTCGATATGGATACAAAGATCATATCCACTATCACATCCCATGGCCCTGCATATCTTGATAAGGACAAGGAAACAATCGTAGGTTTCCAGACAGATAAGCCCTTTAAGCGTGCTCTTATGCCCTATGGTGGTATCCGTATGGCAGAGAAGGCTCTCGCTGATAACGGATATGAGATCGACCCCGAGGTTAAAGAATTCTTCGAGGTTCACAGAAAAACTCACAACGCAGGTGTTTTTGATGCATACACACCTGAAATGAGAGCTTGCCGTAGCAGCCATATCATCACAGGTCTTCCTGATGCTTACGGTCGTGGCCGTATCATCGGTGACTATCGTAGAGTAGCACTTTACGGTGTTGACAGACTTATCGAAGATAAGATGGAGCAGAAGGCAACAACTCGTTCTGCAATGTATTCTCAGGTTATCCGTGCAAGAGAAGAGCTCGCAGAGCAGATCCGTGCACTCCAGGATCTTAAGAAGATGGCAGCAAGCTATGGCTATGATATTTCCAAGCCTGCTACAAACACAAAGGAAGCGATCCAGTGGCTCTATTTCGGTTACCTTGCAGCAGTTAAGGAACAGAATGGTGCAGCTATGTCCCTTGGACGTACATCCACATTTATCGATATTTACGCAGTGCGTGACCTTGCAAACGGCACATTCACAGAAGAACAGCTTCAGGAAATGGTTGACCACTTCATCATGAAGCTCCGTCTCATCAAGTTTGCTCGTACACCTGAGTACAATGCGCTCTTCTCCGGCGACCCCCAGTGGGTAACAGAATCCATCGGTGGTGTTGCAATTGACGGTCGTCACATGGTAACAAAGATGTCCTATCGTTACCTCCACACACTTGTGAATCTTGGTGCAGCTCCCGAGCCTAACCTCACAGTTCTCTGGTCTGTAAGACTTCCCGAAAACTTCAAGCGCTACTGCGCAAAGATCTCTATCGAAACATCTTCCGTTCAGTACGAGAACGACGACCTTATGAGATTTACTCATGGTGACGACTATGCTATCGCATGCTGCGTATCTTCTATGAGACTCGGTAAGGAAATGCAGTTCTTCGGCGCAAGAGCAAACCTTGCTAAGTGTCTGCTTTACGCGATCAACGGTGGTATCGACGAAATCTCCGGCAAGCAGGTTGGTCCTGAGTTCAGACCTATCACAAGCGAATATCTTGACTATGACGAAGTTATGGCTAAGTACGACGCTATGATGAAGTGGCTTGCAGGCGTATATGTAAACACACTCAATATCATCCACTACATGCACGATAAGTATTGCTACGAGAAGATCCAGATGGCTCTTCACGATAAGAACGTAACTCGTTGGTTTGCAACAGGTATCGCAGGTCTTTCCGTTGTAGCAGACTCCCTTTCCGCTATCAAGTATGCAAAGGTTAAGTGTATCCGTAACGAGCAGGGCATCGTAACAGACTATGAAGTTGAAGGCGAATTCCCCAAGTATGGTAACGATGATGACAGAGTTGACGCTATCGCTCACAATATCGTTCACATCTTCATGGAGCATGTAAGAAAGAACCACACATATCGTGGCGGTATTCCTACAACATCCATCCTCACAATCACATCTAACGTTGTATATGGTAAGAACACAGGTTCTACTCCCGACGGTAGAAAGAAGGGCGAAGCTTTCGCTCCCGGTGCTAACCCCATGCACAGACGTGATACAAACGGTGCAGTTGCATCTCTCGCATCTGTTTCCAAGCTTCCCTTCAAGGATGCTCAGGATGGTATCTCCAACACATTCTCTATCATCCCCGGCGCACTTGGTAAGGATGATCAGATCTTCGCAGGCGATATCGAAGTTGATTTCGATTGCGATAACGGTGCTTGCGGCACACCCACTCTCTTTGAGGGTCTTGACGCAGACGCTGAGTAATTAAAAGAATAGCTGAAATGCCGAGAAACTCGGCATTTCAGAAACCATATTGATTTTGAAAGGAGAAATTTCAAATGGCAGCAACACAGAACCAGATCGATAACCTCGTATCTCTTCTTGATGGTTATGTAACAAAGGGTGGCCACCACCTCAATGTAAATGTTTTCACAAAAGAAACTCTTCTTGATGCTCAGGCTCATCCTGAGAAGTATCCCCAGCTTACAGTTCGTGTAAGTGGATACGCAGTAAACTTCATCAAGCTGACAAAGGAACAGCAGGACGAGGTTATTTCCAGAACATTCCACGATAATATCTAAATAGAAAAAGCCGTTCCTTTGAGGAGCGGCTTTTTTGATAAGATACTATCAGGAAAAGCGAAGAGTTTAGGAGGAGCTATGAAAGGATATATTCATTCAAAGGAAAGCTTTGGCACAGTTGACGGCCCCGGCATAAGATATGTTATATTTATGCAGGGCTGCCCTATGAGATGCCAGTATTGCCATAATCCTGACACATGGGAGATTGGCGGAGGAACAGAAATAACTGTTGAAGAAATTTTAAATGAATATGCTAAAAACAGCTCTTTTTATAAAAATGGCGGCATCACCGTAACAGGAGGAGAGCCGCTTCTGCAGGTTGATTTTCTTGTTGAGCTGTTTTCGGCAGCAAAGAAAAAGGGAATCCATACCTGCCTTGATACATCTGGCATAACATATTCCGAAACAAACACAGAATATGTTAAAAAGCTCGATGACCTTATGAAGTATACAGATCTTGTTATGCTGGATATAAAGCATATTGATCCTGAAATGCATAAGATCGTTACAGGGAAGGATAATAAAAATATCCTTGCTTTTGCCAAATATCTTGAAAAGAATAATATTCCTCTTTGGGTGCGCCATGTAGTTGTTCCCACATTAACCGACGACCCTGTATATCATAAGCAGCTTGGCGAGTTTCTTGGCACACTCAGTAACCTTAAGGCTCTTGATGTTCTCCCTTATCACACAATGGGAGTTAATAAATATAAGGAGCTTGGTATTGAATATCCTCTTAAGGATGTTGAAGCGCTTCCCAAAAGCGAGGCTGTAAAGGCAAGAGCCGCTATTATAGAAAGCATAAAAAAAGCAAGAAGCAAATAATAAAAGATCCTGCAAATATCTGCAGGATTTTTTATGAGATAAATATTGTACTTTAAACAACAATTTTTATCCTTAAAAATAAAAAATAAAAAAATTAAAAAATGTTGTGACCAAATAGTATTTTAATGCGTTTTAATAGATAGGAGGGTTGAAATGAGTATATTGCATAAAAGAAAAAATGACTTTGAAGAAGTATACAATAATTATGCAGATATTCTGCTTCGACTCTCATTATCATACGTTAAGCATAGAGAGGATGCAGAAGACGTTGTGCAGGATGTGTTTGTTTCCTATATCAACGCATCTCCGTTTTTTAATGACGAAGAGCATAAAAAAGCGTGGCTTGTGAAGGTAACAATGAACAAATGCAGAGATCTTGCCCGTCGCAAAAGCATAAGATCAAGCGTTTCATATGATGAGATAGGTGAAATAGCCGCAGATGATGAATTATATGGTGAGGCATCAGAGCTTTATGCAGCTCTCCGCTTGCTATCTGAGCAATACAGATTAACCATTATGCTTCATTATCTTGAAGGATTTTCCGTTGAGGAAACGGCTAAAGCCCTGTCTGTTTCAGTATCTGCCGTAAAAATGAGGCTTTCCAGAGGGCGTCAGATGCTGAAGGAACTACTTGAGAAGGAGGTTTGAATATGCTTGAAGCAAATTATATTAAAGCGTATAAAAGCATAACTGCAACAGAAGCTTTAAAAGAAAGAATAAAAGATCAGGCTGAGAAAACCTTCCGAGATGAGAAGGATATTTCTAAGCTGATCCTTCGAAAAGCAACAGCAATTTCAGTTGCAGCATGCGCTGTTCTTGCACTGGGGATAGGAATTATCGCTATGCAGCTTAATGGAAGCGGTAGAGTTGATGTTCTTTATAACGGTCAGGTAATAACTGAAAAGGCTAACGAAATCAAAGAAAGCGGCGCAAGAGCGGTAACCTTTGGCAGAGAATCTCTCACAACAAGCGGTTTACCCCTTGAAATCAAAACAGAAGTGGTTACAAAAATTTCCGTAACTGTTGGTGAGCTGCATATCTTTGATGAATCTGATAACGACCTGCTTTTTATAGGAACAAATTTCACAACAAGTGAAAATGTTCTCGTGTTCTGGGATCTTTCCGGAGAAGCAGAGGAGTTACCCATGCTTATTATTGACAGTGATAATGAGCACTCAGAATACACCCTTGAGGAAAGCCCCCAATATGGCTACATAATAAAGTTAGCCGAAAGTGAAAAAAAGAAATAATAAATAAAGAAAGGTAAGAAAAACAATGAAAAAGATTATCACACTTATTCTCGTAGCAGCAATGATGCTCACATTCGCAAGCTGTGGCTCCAAGAACAACGCAGGCACAATTGAAGAAACATCTGCAATTGCAGTTGTTGAAAAGATCTGGGGCGGCTATGCTGAAGAAGAAAAGTTCCCCTGCGGCGGTGGCGATAGCGAAAATATGAACTTTGAAGGCCCTGCAGCATTCAACGTTGCAAACACAGAAGAGCTTGATGCAACTCTTGGTCTTCCTGCTGATCTTGCAGGTAGCCTTGAAAGCGCAGCTTCCTTCATGCACGCAATGAACGCTAACACATTCACAGGCGCTTGCTATGGCCTTAAGGAAGGCACAGATGTTGCAGCTTTCGCTGAAACACTTAAGACAAACATTCTCGCTCGTCGTTGGATGTGCGGTATTCCTGAAACACTCGTTATCATCAACGTTGGTGGTGGTTATGTAATCAGCGCATTCGGTGCAGACGACATCATCCAGACACTTAAGACAAATACAACTGCACAGTATGCAGGTGCAACAGTTGTTGTTGAAACAGCAGTTACAGAGTAATATATAGCTTTGAGAAAACGGCTTTTTAAAAAAGCCGTTTTCCTTAATTCTTCAGAAAATAAATAGGAGAAGCCATGTTATTTTCAGGAATAACCTTTTTGTATTATTTTTTGCCCGTAGTGCTGCTTTTATATGCAATCAGCCCTCGCAAGCTGAAAAACACAACATTGCTTATATCAAGCCTTGTGTTTTATGGCTGGGGTGAGCCTAAATATGTCTTTTTAATGGCGGCAACCATATTGATCGGATATGTTTTTGGCATATTTATTGAGAAATATAGAGGAACCAAACTCTCAAAGGCGCTGTGCTTGATTTCAGTTGCCATAAGCCTCAGCTTTCTTCTTTATTTCAAATATGCTGATTTCTTCATTTCAAACTTCAATATGGCAACAGGACTTTCTGTTCCTCTTTTAAAAATAGCATTGCCCATCGGTATCAGCTTTTATACCTTCCAGATCATTAGCTATACAATTGATGTCTACAGAGGTGAGGCGGCACAGAAAAATCCTATAAGCCTTGGAGCATATGTAACAATGTTTCCGCAGCTGATTGCAGGTCCTATAGTTCGCTATAGCGATATAGCCCGCCAGCTTGAAAGCAGAAACCACACATTTGAATATACAGCTCTTGGTATCCGCCGTTTTATTTGCGGACTTGCAAAGAAGATACTCATTGCAAATCAGCTGGGAGAGCTTTGCAATATTTTCAGAGCTAGTGATGAAAAATCAGTTTTGTTCTATTGGATGTATGGCATTGCTTTTTCCCTTCATATATATTTTGATTTTTCAGGCTATTCCGATATGGCAATAGGTCTTGGCAAAATTCTTGGCTTTGACTTTCTTGAAAATTTCAACTATCCCTATATTTCAAAAAGCGTAACAGAATTCTGGCGCAGATGGCATATGTCTCTGGGAACATGGTTCAGAGATTATGTGTATATCCCTATGGGCGGAAACAGAGTGAGCGCAGGGCGCCACATTTTCAATATTTTCACAGTATGGCTTCTGACAGGCTTCTGGCATGGCGCATCTTGGAATTTTGTTGTGTGGGGTGTGTTCTTTGCAGTTCTTCTTATAGTTGAAAAGCTTTTTGTGGCAAAACTTTTGAAGAAATCAGTTGTTGTTGGCAGAGTGTATGTGCTTTTTGCAGTTATGGTAAGCTTCATTATATTCAATGCAGTTGATATGAAGGAAGCATTCAGCGATATTGGAGGACTTTTTGGCGCAGGAGGAATTTCTCTTGTGAGCGCAGAGGCTGTCTATTATCTCAGAAGCTATGCTGTTATATTTGTTCTTGCCATAATCGGAGCAACTCCCGGTCCTAAGCTTCTTGCAGCAAAACTCAGCGAGGGCAGAGTTGGAAGAAATATTGTATCCGTAGTTGAGCCCGCAGTTCTTCTTTTGGCGCTTGTTGTAATGACAGCATATCTTGTAGACGGCTCATTCAACCCATTTTTGTATTTCAGGTTCTAAAGATATGAAGAATAAGATAATTTGTATAATAATGGCGTTAGTTATAGGAGTGTTTTCTCTCCTGTGCTATTTTGCGCCTAAGGATGAATATTCCCTTTGGGAAAGACGCAATCTGGCAAAGTTTCCTTCGCTTTCAATAGAAACTGTTATGAACGGAAGCTTTATGAGCAAATTTGAAGGATATGCAACGGATAAATTTCCTTTGAGAGATACATTCAGAAGAGTTCGTGCTATGTGGGATAATTATGTTTTTCTGAAGAACGACACAAACGATCTCTATATTGATGATGGATATATAGCCAAGGTTGAATATCCTCTCAAAAAGGATTCGATTGAACATGCTGTTTCACGATTTGAGTTTATTTGCGAAAATTATCTCAGCGATAAAAACAAGGTGTATTTTTCAGTTATTCCCGATAAGAACTATTTTATGGCAGGGGATAAATATCTTTCAATGGACTATGATGCATTCCGTCAGCAGATGAAGGAAGATTTTGATTCGGCAGAATATATTGAAATATTTGATCTGCTTTCTCTTGAAGATTTTTACAAAACAGACACTCATTGGCGTCAGGAAGCAATAGTTGATGTTGCAGAAAAGCTTTGCGCCGAAATGGGAGCAGAGTTTAAGAATGATTTTACAGAAAACATTCTTGAAGGGGAGTTCTACGGAGTTTATTATGGTCAGGCGGCAATGCCTGTTGATCCTGATGAAATAAAATATCTCACAAGTGAAACTATTGAAGGATGCATGGTTTATGATTATGAAAATGATCGTGAAGGCGGCATCTATGATATGGAAAAGGCAGAAGGAAACGATCCCTATGAAATGTTTCTTTCCGGTCCTATTTCGCTTATGGAGATCAACAATCCCAAAGCTGAAACAGAGCGTGAGCTTGTTATTTTCAGAGATAGCTTTGGCTCAGCCATTGCGCCTCTTATGATTGAGAGTTATTCTAAAATAACACTTGTTGATATAAGATATATCAATTCCAATTATGTGGGCCAGCTGCTTGATTTCGGCGATGCTGATGTGCTATTCCTTTACAGCACGCTTGTGCTTAATAACAGCGAAACAATCAAATAAAAAAATGACCGCTTAATGCGGTCATTTTTTATGTTAATCTGAATTAGTCAACAAGAGAAATTTCCTTGCCTGTCTTAGCAGACTCATAAATAGCGGAGAGGATCTTGATCATGTTAACGCCCTGCTGAGGAACGAAGTCGGGCTTAGCGCCATTGAGAACAACGTCGAGGAAGTGACGGAGGTTGCCCTCGTGGCCTGTCATGTAGCCTGCGTCTGTCATATCAACGTCGATGAGCTTGCCGTAAACTTCGCTGAGAACCTTACATGTTGTGCCGCTCTGCTGCCACTTAACGCCTGCCTTGGAGCCACGAAGCTCAACGAAGTTGAGGTCGTATTCTTCAATGTTGGAAGCCCAGGAGAATTCGATCTGGAGGCATGCGCCGTTATCGAACTTGATGAAGCCCATTGCAAGGTCTTCAACGTCAAATGTGCCGTCTGCCTGGGATTCGCCGAATGCTGCATGCTCGGAGGAAGCCTGAGCATCATCATCAGCAAACTTTGTGAAGATGGAGCCGGAAACTGCAACAGGTGTGGGGTTGCCCATAAGGTACATAGAAAGGTCGATCATATGAACGCCAAGGTCGATAAGGGGACCGCCACCGGACTGTTCCTTAGTTGTGAACCAGCCGCCCTTGCCGGGAATACCACGACGACGGATCCAACCGCAGCGACCTGCGTAGATATCGCCGAATTCGCCTGCATCAGCGAGAGCCTTAAGCTTCTTGGATGTTGCAACGTGACGGTTGTTTCTCATAATCATGAGAACCTTGCCTGCCTTTTCGCTTGCAGCCTTCATTTCAAGAGCCTTTTCAACGCTTACAGAGTCGGGCTTTTCGCAGAATACGTGCTTGCCGAGCTCAAGAGCCTTGATAGCGAAAGGAGCGTGGAGATAGTTAGGAACGCAGATATCAATTGCTTCGATATCGGGGTTCATAATAAATTCGTCAAACTGTGTGTAGCACTTAGCGTTGGCGAGAACGTCTGTGCCAACCTCGTTCTTAGCATATGCCTGAACTTCTTCGCATCTGCCTTCAACGATGTCGCAAAGAGCAACGATCTCAACGTTGTCAACGTGAGAGTAAGCGGGGAGGTGAGCCCACTTCATGATACCGCCGCAACCAACGATACCAATCTTAAGTTTCTTATCTGCCATATTAGTGTACCGTACCTTTCTTGGTATTATTTTACAATCTTAATTGAGAACAAATCTCTCTAACTTAAATTTTATCACAAATTTATTATGTTTTCAATGATTAGCGAAAATTTTATTGTATTGTTTTTATCAATTTTTTGTGTTAAAATAAACAAAAAGCTATTTTGGAGATCGTTATGGATTGGAAAAACGAGTTTTTCAGAGAAAACGAGCAGCCGCTGGACAGGCTTGTTGAGGGATATAGCAACACAGCCATTTTCAGAACTATGGTGTTTGTTGGAGATAGTCTTTCATCCGGCGAATTTGAATCTGTCAACAATGAAGGAATACATAGCCATATAGATAGATATGAGCATTCCTGGGGGCAGCATATTGCCCGCCATAATGGACTTAAGGCATATAATTTTTCACGAGGCGGAATGACAGCCTTGGAATATATGACCTCCTTTGCAGATGAGAGTGGCTTTTGGAATCCCGATTATGCTGCTGATGCTTATGTTATTGCTCTTGGCGCAAACGATCTGCTTAATCGTGGATTTGAAATAGGATCTATCAAAGATGTTTATCCTCAGGATTACAGACTTAATAAAGAAACTGTTGCGGGATATTTTGGTCAGATAATCAGCAGATATAAGGAAATCCAGCCCAGAGCTAAGTTCTTTCTTGTAACAATGACAAGAGAAGGTGTGGAGAAGGATAAGCTGAAGGCGGCACATGCATCGCTTATGTATGATATGGCAGAGCTGTTTGATAACACCTATGTTATTGATCTTTATAAATATGCTCCTGTATATGATGAGGAGTTTAAAAAACGCTTCAATCTTTATTCTCATCAGAATCCCGCAGGGTATATCTTCACCGCCAAGCTGATAGATTCTTATATTGATTATATTATCCGCAAATATCCCGAGGATTTCAGTAGAGTTGGATTTATCGGAACAGATCTTTATTGATGACTTAACAGGATATAATTTATCATTTTCAAGTCTCCTAATTTAAGGAGACTTTTTTGTATGTATATTTGAATAAATATTCATTGTATATATAAGGCAAAAAATTTCAAAAAACACTTGATTTATACACAGAAAGGTGTATAATTATGAATTAGTGATGCAAATTGCTAATAATATTTCCTAAAGGAGAAAATACATAATGAAAAAGATTCTTGCACTTATGCTTGCAATGATGATGATCGTATGCTGCTTCGCTGCTTGCGCAGATGATAAGGCAAATGAGAACAATAATAACGCTGCAGGCGACGAAACAACAGAAGCTACAGAAAACAATGAAGAAGGCTTCACAACAGTTGTTGATGGCAAGCTCACAATGGCTACAAATGCATATTTCCAGCCCTATGAGTACTACGAAGGCGATAAGATCGTTGGTATCGACGCTGAAATCGCTGAAAAGATCGCTGAAAAGCTCGGTCTTGAGCTCGAGATCAAGGATATGGCGTTTGACTCCATCATCACAGCTGTAACAGAAGGCTCAGTTGATATGGGTCTTGCTGGTATGACAGTTACAGAAGAAAGACTTGAAAGCGTTAACTTCTCTATCAGCTATGCTTCCGGCGTTCAGTCCATCATCGTTAAGGAAGGCTCCGCTATCACAAGCGTTGACGATCTTTACGCTGACGGCGCTAGCCAGAAGGTAGGCGTTCAGCTTGGTACAACAGGCGATATCTACTGCTCTGACGATTTCGGCGCTGAGAGAGTAACTCAGTACACAACAGGTAATGAAGCTGTTGCAGCTCTTCTTGGCGGCGCAGTTGATTGCGTTATCATTGACAACGAGCCTGCAAAGGCATTCGTTAATGCAAACGAAGGTCTTGTGATCCTCGACACATCCTATGCTGATGAAGACTATGCTGCTTGCATCGCAAAGAGCAACGAAGCTCTTCTCAAGGCAATTGACGAGGCTATCTACGAGCTCACAGAAGATGGCACAATTGATGCTATCATCGCTAAGTACATCAAGTAATTTAAATCACTGTATGAGGAAATAGGAATGGTATCCATTCCTATTTCTTTTTGAGAACGAAAGGAAAACGGCGAAAATAGTGAAAACAATGAATAAAAAGCGCCTGATAGCTATTGTAGTTGCAATTGTAGCAGTAGTTGCAATTGTGATTGCGGCAGTTTCCACAGTTGGCAAGTCAGGTGATATGCAGGTTTCTGATAAGATCAGCGTGGAAGAGGCGCAGGCTATTGTTGATGATGCCTTTGCTTCAATTGCAAAGAAAACTGCGGGTGGAGCTAAGAAAATTCTTGAAAAAACTCAGGTTACAGTTAATGCGGTTGATTTCGGATATGAAAAGGATGTAACTCTTTCCTGCTCATATGTTTCTGTTGATACAACTGCTGCGCTGTCCGATAATATAAACAGCATTATGGCTGATGCCTATGGCCTTTATCTTGAAAATGAGGCTGCAGGCAAGAAAACAAATGCAACAAAGGTTAATATTCAGGTAACAAACAGAATCAACGAATATCTTGAAACTGCTAATGAGATCGAAGGCGAGATCACTCTCAAGATCTATGAAACAGAGGATGGCTTGAAGCTGTTTCTTTCCGAAAACGATGTTGATGTTTGCACAGGCGGTCTTGTGAAGGTTACAGATGCCATCAAGGAAACAACTGAGGTTGTTTACAAGGGCGAAACTGTTGATATAACAAAGAAGAACACTCTCAGAACAGGTATTGTGGATTGCATCAGCCTTGAAGCATTTGAGATGGAAAGACCTGATAATGCAAATGCTGTCGTGAAACTCATAAACAGCTTTAAGGACGAGTTCTATCGTAACTTTATTGAAGCAGACCGTTGGATGTATCTTCTTCAGGGCCTTGGAACAACTCTTGCAATAACAGGACTTTCTGTTTGCCTTGGTGTGTTACTTGGTTTCATAGTTGCAATAGTAAGATGCACAAATCAGATGACAGGAAAGCTTAAGGCAGTAGACGCTGTTTGCCGCTTCTATCTCACAGTTATAAGAGGCACACCTCTTATGGTTCAGCTCCTTATTATCTATTTCGTTCTGCTCCTTCCCCTCCATATAGATAAGTTTGTTGCAGCAGTGCTTTGCTTCGGACTCAACTCCGGCGCTTATGTTGCAGAAATCGTACGTGGCGGTATTATGTCCGTTGATAAGGGACAGATCGAAGCAGGTCGCAGCCTTGGCTTTAACTATGTTCAGACAATGATCAATTTCGTTGTTCCTCAGGCATTCAAGGCTATCCTTCCTGCTCTTGCAAACGAATTTATCACACTCCTGAAGGAGTCCTCAGTTGCGTTCTATATAGGCGTTGCCGATCTCACACAGGGCGGTCTTAAAATTCGTTCTATCACATATAGTAACTTTATGCCCCTTATAGCAGTTGCGATCATATATCTTATTCTTGTTATGATCCTTACAAAGCTTGTAGGTATTCTTGAAAGGAGGTTGGCTAAGAGTGACCACTAATAAAGAAGTGCTTATAAAGGTTGGAAATCTTCAGAAATCCTTTGGCGGCATCAATGTTCTTTGCGGAATTGATATTGATATTAACCGTGGTGACGTGGTGGTTGTTGTAGGCCCCTCAGGCTCAGGTAAATCAACATTTCTCCGATGCCTCAATCGCCTTGAAGAGTCCACAGGCGGCAGCATTATATTCAATGGCGAGGATATAACCTCTCCCAATGTAAACATCAATAAGCATCGTGAAAAGATGGGCATGGTTTTCCAGCAGTTCAATCTTTTCCCTCATATGACAATTATGAGAAACCTCACTATCGGCCCCATGAAGCTGCTTGGCAAGAGCAAGGAAGAGGCTGAAAAGAAGGCTCAGGAGCTGCTTAACAGAGTAGGGCTTGGCGATAGAGCAGAAAGCTATCCCAACCAGCTTTCCGGCGGTCAGAAGCAGAGAGTTGCAATTGTTCGCGCTCTTTGTATGGAGCCCGAGGTTATGCTTTTTGATGAGCCCACATCTGCCCTTGACCCTGAAATGGTAGGCGAGGTTCTTGAGGTTATGAGAGAGCTTGCACACGAGGGAATGACAATGGTTTGCGTAACACATGAAATGGGCTTTGCCCGTGAGGTTGCAAACAGAGTTATCTTTATTGACGAGGGCGTTATTGCTGAAGAAGCAGCACCTGAGGAATTTTTTGCTAACCCCAAAAGCGCAAGACTCAAGGAATTTCTCTCTAAGGTTATTGTTTAATATTTGCAAAAGAGCTGCAGAAAACTGCAGCTCTTTTTTGTTATTTAATTTATAATTTTTTTACTCAAATTGTAAATTTTAGTAAGATTTTAGCAAAAGCCTTGAAATCCCACTAAACCTGTAGTATAATTGGTTTATAAAGAGTTGGGGGGGATTGGATTATGATGATTTCAACACGAGGGCGTTATGCGCTCAGGGTTATGATAGATCTTGCGCAGCAGAAAAACTGCACATTTGTTCCGCTTCGTGATATTGCAGACAGACAGTGCATTTCTGAAAAGTATCTTGAAGCTGTAATAAAAGCCTTGGTTGCTGAGGGATTTCTTTCCGGTATGAGAGGAAAGGGCGGCGGTTATAAGCTGACTAAGGAGCCAGAAGAATACACTATCGGTTCTATTCTGCGATTAACTGAGGGAACGCTTGCTCCTGTTTCCTGCCTTGATTGCTCAGGCAATGATGTTGAATGTGAGCGCTCTGCAATTTGCCTCACCTTGCCTCTTTGGAAAAAGCTTAATTCTGTTGTAAATGAGTATCTTGATTCAATAACTCTTGTAGATGTTATTGAAGGAAGAATTGATTTATAAAACGAAAACGGAGACATATTGTGTCTCCGTTTTTTGATTATTATTTCAAAGTCAGAAGCTTTTTTCTTTCCTTCCAATCGGGAAGATATTTTTCAACAATATCATAAAAGCGTGGGGAGTGGTTCATTTCAAAAAGATGCGCCATTTCGTGAACAACAACATATTCAATTGCTTCCGAGGGGTATAGTGCAAGAAATCGGGAAAAGCATAAGGTCATTTTTGAATTGCATGATCCAAAGCGTTTCTTTGCGTTGGTGAATTTCACCTGCTGTGGCGCTTGTCCCATAACAGTACCATATTTTTCAACGAGTGGCATAACTATTGCACGAAGTGTTTCTTCCAGCTCCATTTGGTCAACGTCTGCCAGCGCCTTCTCCTTTTTCAGCGCATATTCTCTCATTTGCTCAAGCCTGGCGCTGTGCTTTTTAATTATTCTTTCTATTTCGCTCTTGGGCGTGAAATAAGGTGCGCGAACTAAAATCTCGCCATTTGCGCCTATTTTCATTGAAACAGTTTTTCTGTTTGCATAAACTATCTTATATTTCATTTCCATAAATAAAGTATAGCGCTTTGAGGCTGTTTTTTCAAGTTATTTTTAAATAGCGTTTGACATAAATGAGGGGAGGGTATATAATTATTATGTATTATTGTGGGGGAGTGCACGTTTATGAAAAAATTGCTTAAATATATGAAAGGGCATAGACTTGAGTGTGTCCTTGCTCCTCTGTTTAAAATGATAGAAGCAACCTTCGAGCTGCTTGTTCCGCTTGTGGTTGCAAATATGATAGATATGGGCATTTCAGAGGGCAATAAGCCTTATCTTGTCAGGATGAGCCTTGTGCTGGCAGCATTGGGTGCCCTGGGATTTGTCTTTTCAATAACAGCTCAGTATTTTGCGGCAAGAGCATCTGTAAGCTTTGCGGCAGTTGTTCGAGGCAAGGTTTTTGAAAAGATACATAGTCTTTCCTTTGCTCAGATAGATAAGGTCGGTGTTTCAACTCTTGTAACAAGAATAACAAGCGATGTAAACACAGTTCAGAATGGTGTAAACCTTGCGCTGCGATTGTTTTTGCGTTCTCCCTTTATAGTTTTCGGCGCAGCAGTTATGGCATATATCGTTGATAAAAAAGCAGCTCTTGTTTTTATTGGAACTATTTTTATTCTTGCGGTTATTGTTTACACTATTATGTTCGTTTCAATGCCCTTGTATAAAAAAGTTCAGGGTGGGCTTGATCGCCTCACTCTTACAACAAGAGAAAGCCTTGGCGGAGCAAGGGTCGTAAGAGCATTTGGAATGGAAGCCGAGCAGGAGAAGAAATTCGGATCGGCAAATTCTCAGCTCAATCATTCTCAGCGCATTGCAGGCTCTGTTTCTGCTTTAACCAATCCGCTCACATTTGTTATTCTTAACGGCGCTATAGTATGGCTCATATATAGCGGAGCTCTCCGAGTTGAAGCGGGAGCAATAACAGTTGGCGCTGTTGTGGCTCTTTATAATTATATGTCTCAGATATTAGTTGAGCTGGTTAAGCTTGCTAATCTTATTGTAACGCTCACAAAGGGCGTGGCATCCGGCGGTAGAATTTCTGCAATTCTTGATATTGAAGATGAAGCTCTAGATGGCGTTGAGGCAGATGCTGATGAGGTAGTAAAATTTGAAAATGTCAGCCTTTGCTATGGAGCCTCCAAAGAGCCTTCGCTTAAAAATATTTCATTTGAGCTTAAAAAAGGTCAGTCTCTTGGTGTTATCGGCGGAACGGGAAGCGGTAAAACTACGCTAACTGAGCTTGTGGGAGCATATTATCCTGCAACAGAGGGCATTGTTTCTGCTTTTGGAATGGATGTTTGCCGATGGAATAAAAACACCTTAAGAGAAAAGATCTCATATGTTCCCCAAAAGGCAGTTCTTTTTATGGGAACAATCAGAGAGAATCTTAAATGGGGCAATGAAAATGCAACCGATGAAGAGCTTTACGAGGCTCTCAAGGCCGCTTGCGCTTATGAGTTTGTAATGGAAAAGGAAGGCGGACTTGATTATAAAGTTATTGAGGGCGGCAAAAACTTCTCAGGCGGGCAGCGCCAGAGATTGTCAATTGCCCGTGCTCTTGTAAAAAAAGCACCTGTGCTTATTCTTGATGACAGCGCTTCTGCACTTGATATGGCAACTGAGGCTGTTCTGAGAACTAATATAAAGGAGCTTAGCTGGCGCCCCACTGTTATAACAGTTTCTCAGAGAACATCATCTGTTATGCATTGCAACAGCATAATCGTTCTTGAAGAAGGCGAAGCAGTTGGTGTCGGAAGCCACGAAGAGCTTCTTTGCAATTGCGCCGTGTATAAGGAAATATACGATTCTCAGTTCGGAGGTGCAAGCAAATGAAAACCACAGTTAAACGCATTCTCCGATATATAGGAAATTATAAAATGCTTCTTGCCTTGTCAGTTGTTCTGGCAGGTATAACGGTTGCCCTGTCGCTTTATTTGCCAACAGCCTTTGGCGATGCAATAGACAGTATCGTAGGTGTAGGTAATGTAGAATATAGCGGGCTTTTAAGAAAGCTTTTTATTGCAGGCATAGTAATAGCGCTTTGCGCAGCGCTGCAGTGGATAATGAATATCATCAATAATGCGCTCACATTCGGAGTGGCAAAGGATATTCGCCGTGATGCAGGAGCAAAGCTGGGAGCATTGCCCCTCAGCTATATAGATGACCATCCCGAAGGTGAAACAGTGAGCCGTGTTATAACGGATGTTGACCAGTTCACCGACGGACTTCTTATGGGATTCACCCAGTTTTTCACAGGTATTATAACTATAGTCGGCACGATCGGATTTATGCTTAGAGTTGATTGGCGTATTGCTATTGCTGTTATTGTGCTGACACCTATGTCGCTGTTTATTGCAAAGTTTGTTTCTGCAAACACATATAAGATGTTCGCCCTGCAAGCCAAAACAAGAGGCGAGCAAACAGCTTTTGCAAAGGAAATGATAGAAAATCAAAAGGTGGTGCGCCGATTCGGGCGTGAGGATGAAAACATTGAGCGATTCAATGAGGTCAATGAAAGGCTTAGAGATTGCACTCTCAAAGCAGTTTTCTTCTCATCTTTGGTAAACCCCTCAACAAGATTTGTCAATAATATTATTTATGCGGCTGTTGCTCTCGCAGGCTCTCTTGTTATAGTGGGCAATGTTGGTGCTATAACAGTAGGAGGTCTATCCTGCCTGCTTGCTTATGCAACTCAGTATGCAAAGCCATTTAATGAAATTTCAGGCGTTATAACAGAGCTTCAGAGCTCTCTTGCCTGCGCAGAAAGAGTTTTCCAGCTTCTTGATGCCGAAAGTGAAACTCCTGACGGAAACGTTGTTCCCCATGAAATAAAGGGCAATATCATCTTTAAAAACGTTAGCTTTTCATATAACAAAAAAACAGCGCTTATTGAAGACCTTAACCTTGAAATAAAGGCAGGGCAGAGAGTTGCTATCGTTGGTCCCACAGGTTGCGGAAAAACAACTCTTATCAATCTGCTTATGCGCTTTTATGATGTTGATGAGGGAGAAATTCTTCTTGATGGCGTTAATATAAAGGATATTCCGAGAAAAGCTCTGCGTTCTTCATTTGGTATGGTTCTTCAGGACACATATTTGTTTAAGGCGTCAGTTATGGATAACATTGCATACGGAAAAGCAGATGCAACAAAGGAAGAGATAGAAGCGGCGGCAGGAGCATCACGCTCAAAGGGCTTTATCCGTCGCCTGCCTCAAGGCTTTGAAACAATTATCGGAGAGGGCGCAGCTCAGCTGTCTCAGGGACAGAAGCAGCTGCTTGCAATATCAAGAATTATGAAGGGGCTTCCCCCTATGCTTATTCTTGACGAGGCAACAAGCTCTATTGACACAAGAACAGAAATGATAATTCAGGAGGCATTTGCCCGTCTCACAGAGGGTAGAACCTCATTTATAGTTGCGCATCGCTTGTCCACTATCAGAAATGCAGATATAATTCTGTATATGGAAAACGGAAGCGTTAAGGAAATGGGAACTCATGCTGAGCTTCTCAGCCTTGACGGCGGCTATGCGAAGCTTTACACAAGTCAATTTAATTAACTAATTATATATGCGAGGTATGTAAAATGACAGTAAGTTACATTCTGAACGGAACAACGCTCACTTTTTGCAAAAAAACAGGCGCTCTCGTAACTGTTGCTCACCCCGAGGCGGGCACTCTTATTGATGGTGGCAAGGGCATTCTTGATATTGCATGGCCCTATCACACCGATTATGACACTCTTCGTGCCAACCCCACAGCGCTTTATAGCGGAGAGGCTCCCGAGATCATTGCTGAAGAAGGCAAGGTAACAGTTAAGTATTCAAAGATGGCAAGAACAATTGACACAGGCGCAATAGATGAGCTTGAAGGCGGTATTGCGGCTGAGGTTATCTTTGCTGAATGCGAAGATGGCAAGAGCATTTCTCTCAGATGCCATATTAAGAATAATTCCAAAACAACTATCCGTCAGGTTCTTTTCCCTGATATGTCCGGTATCGTTTCAAGAACTGATGACAGAAGCGATAAGCTTACATTCCTTGCAGGCGCATCCGAGCCTTTCAAGGAGCTCCAGAGCACACCTGAAACAAGAGAAAACTTCTTTGCATGGACAGAGAGTTGCGCAGGTAAGATCTATCATGCAGGCGGACTTCAGGAAGCACCCCTCACAGGTCGTTGGTATGACTTCGGTACAAGATGCGGCGGCTTTGGTATGTATAGAAAGCATTGGGGGTGGGGTCCTGAAAGCCTTGAGGATATGGGCTATAACGAAAACCTCTGGGTTAAGCTTGATAACCTTGCTGATAAGCTTCGCCTTGCATTTATAAAGAATATCAAGGTTGAGCCCGATGCTGAATACGATTCAGGCGAATATATCCTCACATGCCATGGCGGCACATGGATCAATGGTATTGCTCCCTATAAGGCATATATTGCTGAGAACGTTAAGAGAGTTGTTCCTGTTCCTCAGCGCGCAAAGGAAATGCTCGGCTTCAGAACAATCTTTATGAATGATGGTTATCCTAAGGACCCCACAGACTATAGCTGGAACTACAGCGATATGCCCAAGGTTGCAGACGATATGGTTGAGCACGGCCTCTTTGATATGAACCTGTGGTATTGCTTCTCTCTTGCGCTTCCTTTCGGTAAAGATAAGTTCTATAGCGAATGGGGCGGAGAAGAGGAATTTAAAAAGAGCGTTCAGAAGCTAAAGGAAATGGGCGTTGTTGCAACTCCCCTTGTTTCCTGGATCTCTCTTTGGGATGATTCCTGCAAGCACTACGGTATTGAAAAGCGTACAGGCTCCTGGGCTGAAACTCCCAAATCTGTTCCTATGTTTGCAGCTCCCTATTGTAATAAGTGGGCTTGCTTCCAGATCAGCGATCATTCACTTCAGCAGTGGAGAGAAGATGTTCTTGCAGGTCTCCGTTATCTTCGTGATGAGGTTGGATGCCCCAACATCTGCTGGGACCAGTATGTTCTCGGTCAGAATTGCGATAACTTCGTTCACGATGTTATTAACCAGTATAGAATTGAAACAGAGGAAATGTACCCCGGCACACTCTTCTCCTCTGAATCTACACTCTATTTTGAGAGCGAGCTTGATAACACAGACTTCACATGGAACTGGCAGTATTGGGATGGAAAGAAGGTAAAGGATCTTCGTCCTTATATGCACGCTGTAACAACATGCCGTCCTAATATGAACGTTGACTCCGACCCTGTAAAGGTTAAGTATATTTTCATGGATAACCTTATGCTCAATGCATATCCCACACTTCCTGAAAACTATAATGGTAGCGCTCTTATTTCTCAGTATCCTGAATTCTCCAAGTCTATCAAGACAGTTGCTGCTCTCAGAGAAGCATATCTTAACTATTTTGTTGACAGCACAATGATCTCCGACTGTGCAGTAACAGTTGATCCCGAGTGCCGTACAACAGGCTATGTTAAGGATGGAAAGATGCTCCTTATCGTTTATAAGGATAAGGATGCTGATTGCACACTTCCTCTTGATCTCACACCCTTCCTTTGCGGAGATAGCTTCAAGGTTCGCATTTGCGATGAAGCAATGAACGAAACAGCAAGCTATACAATCGGAGCAAAGGATAGCCTCACAGTAAGCGGTAAGGGCAGCCAGCTCTATATGATCGAAATCGAAAGAAATTAATAATGAAAAGCAACTGGTGAAAATGGTGGTTGAAATCCGCCTTGGCGGATTTCTCCACCTTTCGCTTTTTATGCTTCAATCCTTGCTAAAGCTATGTCACCTATTCAGTATCAGATTTTAATAATGTTTATAATAATGGCGGTGGGCTTTATCTGCGGCAAGGTGAAGCTCATAACGCCCGAGGTCAATCGTGGACTTTCTAATCTTGCCCTGATGCTTGTAAACCCGATGACCACATTCTCGTCTTATCAGACAGACTATTCAAATGAGATAGCGATAAATCTGCTTTTCACATTTGTTCTTGCCATGATAGCATTTGCAATTCAGATTCCCCTTTCTATGCTTATAATAAAAAAGAGCAGAAAGGAATATAGAATTGAGCGTCTTTCAATTCTTCTTTCCAATTGCTCATATATAGGCATTCCGCTTGTGCAGAGCATGTATGGTGGAGAGGGAATTATATATCTCACAGCGTTTGTAACTGTTTTCCATCTTGTAACCTGGACTTATGGCCTTTCTCTTATGTCAGGTGAAACAAATGTAAAGAAAATGCTTCGCAATATGGTAAGCCCTGCTCTTATAGCGGTGCTTCTTGGCGCATTCTGTTTCTTTGTGAGATTGCGACTCCCTGAGATAGTTATAACGCCCATGAAGCGTATAGCCGATATGAACACTCCTATTGCAATGCTTATTGCAGGCTCAACTCTTTCTCAGACCAATATTAAAAAGGCGCTGACAAGGGCTTCAACTTTTGTTATATGCGCCCTTAAGCTGATCGTTCTGCCATCCTGTGTTTTGCTTGTTATAAGCAATGCTGCAAGATTTGGCGTTCCTGCCCATATAATAAACATCGTTGTTATAGCAGCATCCTGTCCCACAGCAACTATAATAACAATGTTCAGCCATCGCTTTAAGAAAAACAGCGTGTATGCATCAGAAATATTTACTATATGCACTCTTTTATCTGTAATAACAATTCCCCTTGTTCTTTATTTAGGAACATATCTCGGACTATGATTTGGAGAAAATTATGCATCCCATAAAGCATTTCAGAACAATAACAAAGCATCGTCACAAGGTGATTGCCCATTGCGCCAGAGCAGGAATATTGTGGCAGGGATTATTTCACGATATGTCAAAATATTCCGCAAAGGAATTCTTTGCAGGCGCTAAATATTATAAGGGAACAGAAAGCCCCAATGTGGGCGAGCGCAGAGCCAAGGGCTATTCTGAAGCGTGGCTCCATCATAAAGGTGTTAATAAGCATCATTTTGAATATTGGACAGATTATAGCGTTGTAGAGCGCAGAGTTGTTCCCATAAAAATGCCCCTTAAATATGTTGCGGAAATGTTTTGCGACAGAGTTGCGGCAAGCAAGATATATAATGGAGATAAATATACAGATAGTGATGCGCTCAATTATTTTCTTCCCTCAAAGGCAACGAGATTTATTCATTCAGAAACTTCTGATTTCCTTGAAATGCTGCTGAGAATGCTGGCAGATGAGGGAGAAGAGAAGGCTTTTGGATATTTAAGAGAAAAAATAAAGAAAAACGAGGAATATTAGTCAAATGGCTAATATTCCTCGTTTTTTTGTTATTTTATGCAGATGCATAAGCCAAAAATGGTATTTTTGAAGAAAAAACGAATGTGGCGAAAACCCTTTATTTACAAGGGGTTTCAGCCATTTTGTTAACTGAATCAAGGAAATCTGCATAGGAAATACGCTCAGTTTCGTTGATGTCTATTTCTCCACGATTTATAAGAAAATCGTCAATTAAAACAACCTTTATGCCGCAATCCAGCGCTCCCAGATCGTCGAGGGTGTCATTTCCTATCATAATCACTTCATCAGGCATTAAATTGAAGCGTTCAAGTATTTCAAGGTAGTATTCAGGATTAGGTTTGCACCATGTGCTTGATGTGTGAAGAGTAACAAAGTCAAAATCCTCAGGGCAAATGCCTGCCCAGTCCATTCGTGTGATAGTTGCGGAC
Source organism: Candidatus Avispirillum sp. (assembly GCA_045631345.1). Classification (GTDB taxonomy): domain Bacteria; phylum Bacillota; class Clostridia; order Oscillospirales; family CAG-272; genus Avispirillum. The sequence continues at coordinate 2,384 of JAZQUP010000010.1, read as the reverse complement.
ATAGGGAAAACAGGATTAGTTGCGCAGATAAGGATCTTGCCCTGTTCTCTCAGAGAGCGGAGCATAGCCTTTTCACTTCCACGATATTGAAGAACTCTTTTGGTAACGGTGAAAGATGTAGTGTAAAAATCGTCCATCAGAGCATCAAGGTCATCAACATAAAGCTTTTCAAGGAAGCATCTGTCAAAAACCTCTTTGTTTAAACAATCGCCTAGGTTTAATTTGCACTGAGCAAAAGCATAGCTGAAGGCCTCTGCAAAGCCGGGGATATTTTTATCCTTTTCAAAATCGTGGGTTGATGCAAAAAATTCTCGGCTCATTTCCTTCTGGTCAAAAGGGAGAAGCGTTGCATCAAGATCAAAAAGAATTGCTTTATAATTTGTAAGATCAATGTAGTTTATCAAAATAAAACCTCGCAGGTGGAATTTTAAAATTTACAGTTAAATCTTACCATAAATTTTAAAGCAACACAATTCATAAAATGCAACAACTTTGGAAATCATAGTGATATAAAATTGCCGTTTTGACGGTGAAGGAGTTTCTATGAAAAAATTTATATTGCTTTTATGTGTTTTTGTAGCTATAGCTGCGGGGCTTTCTTCCTGCAAAGCGGAGCAGGGAAATGCAACAAACAGTAAAAAAGAAAAATACACTCTTTATATGGGAGTGCATCAGGATCATAGCGGATCAGAAGGAAAGGTGAAGTTTTCATCAACGGTTGCCGCTGTTATTTGCGATGAAAAGGGAAAAATCGTAGATTGTGTGTTCGACGCAACTGAAAATAATATAAAGATTGAATCAGGCATAGTGCAAATGGAAACGGATATAAGATCAAAAAATGAGCAAGGTCTTGAATATAGTATGAAAAGCGCATCTGCTATCGGCCGTGAATGGTATGAGCAGGCAAGGCATTTTGCCCAGTTTATAAAGGGAAGAACTCTTGATGAAGCGGATGATGTTGATGGTGGTGAGGCAGAGCTTATGGCAGGCTGCACTATTGATATAAACGGCTTTAAGAAAGCGCTTGACGAGGCAGACGATCAGGAAAACTCTGTCAGCTTTGAAAGCGCAGAAATTCCCCATATAGCAGTTGCGGTAGTAAACAATGACGATGGAACAAAGGATGCAAGTGAACAAACGGATGGTGTTGCATCTCTGAAAAGCACCTATGCCGCAGTTGCTAAAATCGGAGGAAGGATTGCAGCGTCAAATATTGATGAAACAGAAGTATCGGCATATTTTGATGAATCAGGTCTTCTCATAAGCCTTGATAAAAGTGAGGGGAAGAGAGATATGGGGTATTCCTATGGAATGAAGTCTGCTTCAGAAATAGGGCTTGAATGGTTTGAGCAGGTTCGGAATTTTGAAAAATATATCGTTGGGCTAACGCCTGATGAGGTTGCGGTTATTGATATGAATGGTGATTATTCTGCAGATGAAACGCTTTTTGCAGGATGTACTATTAAAATAAACGATTTTGTTAAAGCAGTTGCAAAAACTGTAGATGACCGCATCTAAAAGGTTTTAAATACGTCTGTGATCATAGATGCCTGAGTTGACTGGATCTGAATAATGTGGTAGAATTTAAGCAGATATTATATGATTCGGGAGGACAATATGAAAAGATTTTCGCTGGTATTATTGATCTCTTTGCTAATGATAGGTTTTTGCGCAGGGATATTCTCCAACGCATCCGACACACCTACAGACCCTTCAGAGATATATGTTCCTCAGATCGCAGCAAATGAGGATCCCTCAATCAATATGTGGTTTGAGCATAGCTTCAAAAAGGTTATGACAAGCGACACAACCCCCGCCGGAATGAACACATATTCCGTATATATGGGTAAAAACGAGATTGAAAATGCGCAGGTAGTTCTTTGCTCCAACGAAACAAAGGACAAAATGAGAGTTTCCGTTGGTAAGTTTAAGAACGAGAATGGCGATATAATCGACACATCTGTATATTATCAGATGTATGTAACTCTTTCTGAGCTTGATACACTTGGTTACTATGGAGCAACAGCGGAGAATTCATTTATCCGCAATGGCGAGCAGCCCGACCCTATGGTGCCTGCAAACGTTAACGGTGTTGCCCGCTTCACATTGAAGGCAGGAAAGAGCCAGGCATTCTATATCCGCCTTAAAACAACAGAGGACACAAAGCCCGGCTGGTATTCAGCGCAGTTCAATGTGTATAACGCAGGCGGACAGGTAGTAAAAACAGCAACAGTTTATGCTTATGTTTGGGATTTCACAATAGATGAAGCAACAGCTCTTAAAACATCCTTCTATCTTGGTAACAACACAGATAAGTATGGCACATATCAGGAATATTATGACTATCTGCTTGAAAACAGAATGGTAGCAATGGATATTCCCGG
>JAZQUP010000009.1:0-26071 GCA_045631345.1 Candidatus Avispirillum sp. | reverse complement strand
TAGAGATTATTCACTCAATAATACCAGAAACATTGGTATCATGGCTCACATCGACGCGGGTAAGACAACAACTACTGAGCGTATCCTGTTCTACACAGGTAAGACTCACAAGATTGGTGAAACTCACGACGGTTCTGCAACAATGGACTGGATGGAGCAGGAACAGGAGAGAGGTATCACTATCACCTCCGCTGCTACAACATGTTTCTGGAAAGAGAACAGAATCAATATTATCGACACTCCCGGACACGTTGACTTCACAGTTGAAGTTGAGCGTTCTCTGAGAGTTCTCGACGGCTCCGTTACAGTACTTTGTGCTAAGGGCGGAGTTGAGCCCCAGTCCGAAACAGTTTGGCGTCAGGCAGACAAGTACAAAGTACCTCGTATGGCTTACGTTAACAAGATGGACATCATGGGCGCAAACTTCTATCGCGTTGTTGAAATGATGCGCGAAAGACTCAAGGCTAACGCTGTTCCGATTCAGCTCCCTATCGGCGCTGAAGACAAGTTCTGCGGTATCGTTGACCTCATCAACATGGAGGCTGACGTTTACTACGATGACCTTGGTAAGGACGTTAGAATTGAAGAAATCCCTGCTGACATGAAAGATAAGGCAGAGGAATACCGCGCTGCTCTCGTAGAGGCAGTTGCTGAAACAGATGAAGAGCTCCTCATGACATACCTTGAGGAAGGCGACCTCACTGTTGAACAGATCAAGACAGGTCTCCGTAAGGCTACAATCGATAACTCTATCGTTCCTGTAGTTTGCGGTACATCCTATAAAAACAAGGGCGTTCAGAAGCTCCTCGATGCTATCATCGACTACATGCCTTCTCCTCTTGATATTCCTGCTATCAAGGGTATCAACCCTGATACAGAGGAAGAGGAAGAAAGACCCGCTTCTGATGAAGAACCCTTCTCTGCTCTTGCATTCAAGATTATGACAGACCCCTTCGTTGGTAAGCTCTGCTTCTTTAGAGTTTATTCCGGTTCTATTGCTGCCGGTGAGACAGTAATGAACTCCACAAAGGGTGGTCGCGAGCGTATGGGTCGTATCCTTCAGATGCATGCAAATGAACGTAAGGATATTGAAAGAGTTTACGCTGGTGACATCGCTGCTGTAATCGGTGTTAAGAACACAACAACAGGTGATACATTCTGTGATGAAAAGGCTCCTGTAATCCTTGAGTCCATGGAATTCCCTGAACCCGTTATCCGCGTTGCTATCGAGCCTAAGACTAAGGCAGGTCAGGAAAAGATGGGTATCGCTCTCTCCAAGCTGGCAGAAGAAGACCCCACATTCCGTACCTACACTGACGACGAAACAGGTCAGACAATCATCGCTGGTATGGGTGAGCTCCACCTCGAAATCATCGTTGACAGACTTCTCCGTGAATTCAAGGTTGAAGCTAATATCGGTAGACCTCAGGTTGCATACAAGGAAACAATCCGCCGTGCAGCTGAATCCGATACAAAGTATGCTCGTCAGTCCGGTGGTAAGGGTCAGTACGGTCACGTTAAGATCCGCATCGAGCCCAACGAGCCCGGCGCAGGATATGCATTTGAAAATACAGTTGTTGGTGGTGCTATTCCTAAGGAATACATTGGACCTGCTGAAGCTGGTATCAAGTCTGCTATGGAAACCGGTATCCTTGCTGGTTACAACGTAGTTGACGTTAAGGTAACACTTTACGATGGTTCCTACCACGAAGTTGACTCTTCTGAAATGGCATTTAAGATCGCTGGTTCTATGGCGTTCAAGGATGCGATGAAGAAGGCAGATCCCGTTCTTACAGAGCCTATCATGAAGGTTGTAGTTATTACTCCCGATGATTACATGGGCGACGTTATCGGTGACGTTAACTCCCGCCGTGGTCAGATCCAGTCTATGGAGCCTGTATCCGGCGCACAGCAGATCAATGCTATGATTCCCCTTTCCGAAATGTTCGGATACGCTACAGACCTCCGTTCCAAGACACAGGGACGTGGTCAGTACTCTATGGAGCCCGATCACTTTGCTGAATGTCCTAAGAGCATCCAGGAAAAGATCATGCTCGCTCGCGCTAAATAATTAAGCGTTAAAAAACCTGAGCATCCTAACGGGTGCTCAGGTTGAAATAAAAAACAAAAAATATATATATTTTTGGAGGAAACTAAAATGGCAAAGGCAACCTTTGAAAGAACCAAGCCTCACGTTAACATTGGTACTATCGGCCACGTTGACCATGGTAAGACAACACTTACAGCTGCTATCACAAAGACACTTTCTCTCGGTGCTGGCAACGTTGAGTTCATGGCATATGACCAGATCGACAACGCACCCGAAGAAAGAGCTCGTGGTATCACAATCAACACAAGACACGTTGAATACGAAACAGACGCTCGTCACTACGCACACGTTGACTGCCCCGGACACGCTGACTATGTTAAGAACATGATCACAGGTGCAGCTCAGATGGACGGCGCTATCCTCGTTGTTGCAGCTTCCGATGGTCCTATGCAGCAGACACGTGAGCACATCCTTCTCGCTCGTCAGGTTGGCGTTCCTGCAATCGTTGTATTCATGAACAAGTGCGACCTCGTTGACGACGAAGAGCTCCTTGAACTCGTTGAAATGGAAATCCGTGAGCTTCTCTCCGAGTACGACTTCCCCGGCGACGATATTCCGATCGTTAAGGGTTCTGCTCGTATGGCTCTCGATGCTAGTAACGACGCTTCTGACGCAGCTTACGCTCCTATCCAGGAACTCATGGCTGCTGTTGACGAATACATCCCCACACCTGAAAGAAAGTCTGACCTTGACTTCCTTATGCCTGTAGAGGACGTATTCTCCATCTCCGGCCGTGGTACAGTTGCTACAGGTAGAGTTGAGCGTGGTACAGTTAAGGTTGGTGACGTTGTTGAAATCATTGGTCTCTCTGAAGAGAAGAAGAACACAACAGTTACTGGCGTTGAAATGTTCCACAAGCTCCTTCCCCAGGCTGAAGCTGGTGACAACATCGGTGCTCTCCTTCGTGGTGTAGCTAAGAACGAGATCGAAAGAGGTCAGGTTCTTGCTAAGCCCGGTTCCGTACACCCCCACACAAAGTTTGTTGGTCAGGTTTACGTTCTTACAGAAAAGGAAGGCGGACGTCAGAAGCCCTTCTTCTCTGGCTACAGACCTCAGTTCTACTTCAGAACAACAGACGTTACAGGTACAATCACACTTCCCGAAGGTACAGACATGTGCCGTCCTGGCGATAACGTTGATATGACAGTTGAGCTTATCACACCTATCGCTATCGAGAAGGGTCTCCGTTTCGCTATCCGTGAGGGTGGTAGAACAGTTGGTTCCGGCGTTGTTGCTGAAATCCTTGCATAATTAACTTAAATAGTTAATATATTTATCCCGGAGTGTAACAACTCCGGGATAAAAAATATATACTGATATTATCTTTGGGGAATGGTGTAAATCCTTACCGGCGGTGATTGCTTCTGCATAAGTCCGCGACCTCCTATGGAGCTGAATAGGTTCAAATCCTATACCGACGGTTATAGTCCGGATGTTAAAAGATATGTGCTTTGCTGATAATGCAAGGCGTATTGTTCCCCCTTTTTTTGAAAGGGGCTTTTTTTATGAAAACTAACACACTTGAAAAAACAAAAAAATTAGTAGCTGTAGCGCTGTTTTGCGCAGTTGCTTACATAGGAATGTTCTTCCGCATCAACGTTTCATTCCTCACATTTGATTTAAAAGATTCATTTATGACAATCGGAGCAATGTTTTTTGGCCCAATTGCAGGAATTTCAATGGCTGCGGTTGTTGCTCTCCTTGAGTTTATTTCTATCAGCGATACAGGGGTTTATGGGCTTATAATGAACTTTCTCTCAAGCGCTGTATTTGCTTCTGTTGCACCGCTTGTTTATAAACGCATAAGAAAGCTGTCAGGTGCTGTTATTGGCCTAACACTTTCTGTAATTGCAACTGTGGGAGTTATGATGGTAGCCAACCTTCTTATAACACCTTATTATATGGGAGTTTCTCTTGATATGGTCAAGGAGCTTATTCCCACCCTGCTCCTCCCTTTTAACCTGACAAAATCCGTCCTTAATGCTTCACTGGTGCTTTTGCTTTATAAGCCTGTTACAACTGCTATAAGGGCCACAAAGCTTGTTAAAACCAGCGATAATGCGGCAAACAAGAACGCTAATGTTTCTTTGCTAACTTTTATTATATCTTTAATAATAATTGCACTTTGTCTTATAGTATTTTTCTGTTTTATGGGTGGTAACCTCTAATTATTTAACCTAAACTTAACTTGACTTTAAAAACAAACTAATATACAATGTAGTAGATAATTCGACAACAAAAACAAAGGAACTTGAAATTATGAATATTAAAAACATTCTGTACGTATTTCTTTGCTCAATGGTGCCGATAATTGAGCTTCGTGGTGCCATTCCTATGGGTGCTGCACTCAATATCCCATTCTATACAAACTACATAATCAGCGTTGTTGGTAACATGATACCTGTGCCTTTTATTCTACTTTTCATCAGACACATTCTGAAGTGGATGATGAACGTTCCCAAGCTTGACAAAATAGCTATATGGATTGAAAACAAGGCAGAAAAGAACAAATCAAAGGTTCTTAAATATGCAACATTTGGTCTTTATGTTTTTGTTGCTCTTCCTCTTCCCGGAACAGGAGCTTGGACAGGCGCACTTGTTGCTGCAATGCTTGATATGAGAATGAAAAAATCCATTCCTGCTATCCTGCTCGGAGTTATGACAGCAGGCGTTATTATGTCACTTGCAAGCTATGGCGCAATTGGATTCCTGAAGTTTCTCTTATAATATTAAAGCCTCAAACTATAATAGTTTGAGGCTTTTTTTATTTCTTCATCTGACGCAAAAACATAATTATTGCCGCCGACAAAATAACTATTGCATATCCCAACACCCAGCACAAATGATCCGGAACTTCTGAAAAATTCCCATCAAGAACTGCTCTCTCAAGCTCTACTGCATGTACAAACGGCAAAGCATACGCAATCTTTCTGAAAGCACCGCCCACCAATTCAAGATCAAACCAAATGCCTGAAAGCCACGCAGATAGATTTGTAAGCAAAGCTCCACAGATACCGCCTACCTGTTTATCTGTAAATACACTTCCACACAGCAATCCAAGAGCAATATAAAGCACAGAGATCGGAACTATAAATATAACAGCATATAAAATCCCAACTGTTATATCAAGTCTTAAAATAACTGCAGCAATATAGCAAATAACACATTGAGCTACAGCTATAGGCAAAATAGGCAATGTATAGCCGAGAATAAAGTCACCCGCTGTTAAAGGAGTTGTATACAAACGCTGCAAGAGTGAGCTGCCTCTATCCTTTGCAATAATTGTTGCAGAAAACAATGTCATAAAAGACAATCCAAACACCGTGATTCCGGGAGCAAGGCTACTGATCTCAAAAAGATCAACAGGTATATTGGCCTGAATTGCGCTTAACAATAATATCAGAACAAGCGGAAATCCGAGTCCGAAGAAAAGATTAAGTGGATCTCGTATTATTTCTTTTGCATTTCTGATAGCAAATGTACGCATTCTCATTTTACTTCCCCCTTTACAATTTTAATAAAAGCTTCTTCAAAGCTCTCTGTAAAAGCTTTTGCTTTAATTTCTGTGGGAGTTGCACAAACAAGAAGCTTACCATCCCTCATTATACCAACTCTGTCGGAAAGAGTTTCTGCTTCCTCCATATAATGAGTTGTGAGAATTATGGTTATTTCACCCTTCAGAGCACGTATTATATCCCAAAGATCGCTTCTGGCTATAACATCAAGTCCAAGTGTGGGCTCATCAAGAAAAAGGATCTGAGGCTCGCTTATGAGTGCCATAGCAATACTTAATCTGCGCTGCCAACCGCCTGATAGCTTTCCTGCTTTCTTTTTAATAACTTCATCAAGACCAAGCAATTTGCTCAGCTCTGCTATTTTATTTGCGCTCTTTTCTTTTGTGAAGCCATGTACGCCACACATAAGCTCAAGGTTTTCCTTTACCGACAATCCCGGAGCAACTGCTGTTTCCTGCGGCGAGACAGCTATGATAGATTTGATTTCCGAGCTTTCAGTATTCACACTGTGCCCATTCAGAAACGCATCTCCACTTGTTGCAGAAGCTAGCCCTGACAGCATTTTTATGGTTGTTGTTTTTCCTGCTCCGTTTACTCCAAGCAAAGAAAAAAGCTCTCCGTGATTTATTGAAAGGCTCAGCTTATCTACTGCTGTTACATCCTTATATTTTTTAGTTAATTCTACTATCTTTATAGCTTCCATTTTACTTACCTTCAAATCGCCATTTAAGGCCTTCATACATATCTGTTATTAATTTACTTACCAAATTAAAATCAAGCTCTAAATAACTTGTTGCCATCATAGTTGCTATGCCATGAACAAAAGCCCATATCTCAAGATGGAACAAAGCTGCCATATCATCCCCAAGGGAAGTATTATCTTTTACCATACCCATCATTTGATTGGTAAGCTCGCTTTCAAACGACTGATCCTCATTGGTACGGTCTCGCATATAAAGAAGTTTGAAAAGTTTTTTCTCTTCAGATGCAAAGCGTATATACGCCATACCACTTGCTTTATATTCAGTATATTCGCCTTTTTCTATTTCACGGTTCATATACTCTGTAAATAAACCTTCGCTTGCTGCTACAACCGCTAGTCTCAGCTCTTCCATATTCTCAAAATTAGAAAAAATGGGCTGTGTTGAGCAATTCAACACTGCAGCAATGTTTCTCGCATTTATAGCCTCTTCTCCACACTCTCTGGCTATGTCAACAGCAACCTTTACTATATCCTCTTTTGTTACTTTTAATTTGGGTGGCATATTTATCCTCCTTATATAACACTTGTTATATATCAGTTGTTATTTTATCATCAAATTATGAATTTGTCAATAAAAAAAGCATCGCTTAGAGGCACACTCCGTAAGGAAGTGAGCCTTTACTTATATTGTTTTGTTCTCTTTGCTAAAAGAATATCATATCTTAAAATTTAATCATTGTATAAATAATATACATCCATAAAAATGTAGAAGTTATATCTACATTGACGATTCTTTCTGAAATCAGTATAATAAGGTTGTCTAGACAAGAAAATGAATTGCGGAGGTTCAAAATGGCTATTAGTAAAAATCTTAAAGTTTTTTATTATCAAGGTAAAAAATATCAATTTGATGCCAAGAAATTTGATGATATATCAAAGCAATATAAACACCGAAAAAGAGTTTCACTAAGTTCTATTGAAGCTAAAATAGCTGATTTGATTAACATATCCGAAGATGCTGTTCGTAATTGGCGTTATGAAAAAAACGGACCAAGCGAACTTGATATGATACAAAAAATAGCAACAGTTTTAGAAATTTCAGATTGGAAAGTTCTATTGCGTGAAGTAGATGAAGGGACTGTGATTAGTGAAATGACAGACAGAGAAAAAGACGCACTCAAAAGGATATATGATTGCATTATTGACTTCCTATATGAGTTTGCATCTACAGATGGTTTTGAACTCGTTATGGATGATATAAAAAACGGTATTAGATGTAACTTTACAGAAAAGATGTATGATGAAATCTCTGAAAAAGTATCAAATGTTTATAGAACCCATAACAAAGAATACTTTGACCTTGGAAGACACGAAGTGTATAACGAAATAAACGAATATATCAACAACTATGTTTACGATATGTTTGATGGAAAAATATCATACGAAGATGGAACACGCATTATAATTCCGAGCAAATTAACCGTTGATGAAGAATATGCAAATGCTTTATCAGCATTAAATCGTATTATTGAAAAATACATTTAGTAAGGAGTTGAAAACAATGCAAGATAAAAGCTTTAGAGAATTTCTTGAACAATCAGGACAGTTTACCCAGAAATCAATCACATCCCGAATCGCAAAGGCAAATGCTGCCGAGCGTATTATAGGCTACAATTTGGATATTGTTGTTTCTGATGACGACAAAATGTTTGACGCTCTTGTTGCTTTGCAACCGCACGAAGACCCCAAACATAACCCAATGCAAAATGCCGTAAGAAAATACTATATTTTCAAAAATGGAAAAGAATTCCCACAATTACGATATTATGAGAGATAACTTTGCAGAAGTTCGTTGCTTTCTCTTTGAGAAATAAGAAATTATATTATAAAACCTCATCACAATATCATTTATTATTGGTTTTGAGCTAGGTTAATTTTAATATTTTCGTTACGCACCTTTCAAAAGTGCGTAACCCACTATGACACTTTCAAATCGAAAGTGTCATTTTTTATTAAAAAAGAAATAGGGAGAAACTTCTTTACGAAGTTTCTCCCTATGCGATGCTTTTTTATTATTTAGTTTTATTTTTATAATCAAAATATTTTTTAGCACAAGTTGCAAATACTCCGGCATATAACGCAACTATTGCTCCTATAATTCCGGCGGCAAGATAATTGTGAAAAGAAAACAAATTAAGAAACAACTGCGGCACAAGGCAACAGCTGAATATGATAACAAGAGGAATCATCCTTCCCTTCAAAACTCTCTCCATCATTTTGAGCCTGGATTCCTCATCACAGAATATCTCCTCCTCGCCATTCATCTCGGAGGCTTTCTTTCTGAAATAGCTATATCCGGCATAATCCTGAAGATGCTCCCATCCGCAATCGGCAAACATCTGCACGTATTCCTCTTTGTTTTTCAGTCCCTCCTGATTATAATCAAGCTGGTATACTACATCCTCACCTGCGCATTCTTCAAAATTATATACGCCAAGTCCTGCAACCTTAACAAAGCGCCAACCTTTTTTATGCATTTCACGCAGATACTCTTGCTCTTTTTCATATTCAAAAATAGTAAACCATTTAAACTGCTTTTTAGTTTTCATTTGCACACCTCCTGAGTTATCTTATAAAGCTTCTCTATTCTTTCAATTTCAAGCTTTAAAATTTCTTGTCCCAGCTCTGTTATCACATATATTTTTCGCTTATCTTCTTCTCGCACAAAACGAATAACCTTATCCTTTTCCATTTTTGAAAGACTACCGTACATGGTTCCGGGAGCAAGTTTAACTGAACCACCTGTCAATCCTTCCACCATCTGAACAACGCCATATCCATGATTAGCTTCTCTAAGGCAAAGTAAAATATAAAATGCTGTTTCCGTCATGGGAACGTATACCTTCTTTATATGCTGATCCATTTATCGTCACCTCACTAAGCACTGCTATATATCGCACTGCGATACTTTACATTCATAGTATATCGCACTACGATATACTTGTCAAGAGTTTTTAACAAAAAAATCGCCAAGGAAATTCCTTGGCGATTTTTATCGTAATATTAAATTACTGCTCCTTCTTCTTGGAGATGATATAAAGTACAGTAAGAACCGCAAGAAGAAGTACAATAGATGTTCCGAGAACTACAAATACGTTCTGAACGAAGCCTGCGAGAATGTAACCAACCATACAAACTGCTGCAACTGTCAGCGCATAAGGAAGCTGAGTTGAAACGTGGTTTACGTGGTCGCTCTTTGCACCTGCTGACGCCATAATTGTTGTATCGGAAATAGGAGAACAATGGTCGCCGCAAACTGCGCCTGCAAGGCAAGCAGAAATGCAGATGATAACCATAGCGGGGATAGCAGCGCCTTCTGCTGCAACTGCTGCAAGCTGTTCCTCAAACACACCTGTTACGATGGGAATAAGGATACCGAATGTGCCCCAGGATGTACCTGTAGAGAATGAAAGACCGATTGCAACAACAAAGAGAATTACAGGAAGCAGGATCTGAAGAGCTGTTGCGCTTTCAACCATACCTTCAACGAAGCTGCTTGCGTTAAGAAGACCTGTCATAGACTTAAGTCCCCATGCGAATGTGAGAATGAGTATCGCAGGAACCATCTGCTTGAAGCCTTCAGGAATAGCGGACATACAATCTCTGAAGGAAATAACTCTTCTTGCAAGGAAATAAATAACGTCAATAACGATAGCAGCCATAGAACCCAGAGCAAGACCATATGCTGCATCGCAACCTGCAAATGCATCAATAAAGCTTGTGCCGGAGAAGAATCCACCTGTATATACCATGCCGGCAACACAGAGAATTACAAGAACAACTACAGGAATGATAAGGTCGATAACTCTTCCCTTGGGGTTAGCCATTTCTTCATCATCACCGGTGAACTGCTCTCCACCTGATGTATGAAGATCGCCAGCAAGAGCGTTAGTTTCAAAACGCTTCATAGGACCGAAATCAAGACCTGTTACAGCTACAAAAATAACCATTACGATTGTAAGAAGAGCATAAAGATTATAAGGAATTGTCTGAACAAAGAGAGCAATACCATTTACGCCTTCAACTGTACCACTTACTGCAGCTGCCCAGGAAGAAATGGGAGCGATGATACAGATAGGAGCCGCTGTTGCATCAATAAGATAAGCAAGCTTTGCGCGGGAAATTCTCTGCTTATCTGTGATGGGACGCATTACGCTACCTACTGTGAGGCAGTTGAAGTAGTCGTCAACAAATATAAGTGCGCCAAGTCCGAATGTTGCAAGCTGTGCACCACGACGATTCTTGATCTTACTTGCAGCCCATTCGCCGTATGCACGGCTACCACCCGCACGGTTCATCATAACAACGATTGCACCAAGTATAACAAGGAATATAAGAATACCAACATTCCAAGTGTCAGCCAAGTTTACAACAAAGCCGTCGTTCACGATAGCATTGAACATTGTTTCAAAATTAAACTTACCTGCTGCATCAATAGCATAAAGCACACCACCGGAAAGAATACCTACAAAAAGTGAAGAATAAACTTCCTTTGTGATCAGTGCAAGCACGATTGCGATTACGGGAGGAAGAAGCGCCCAGAATGTTCCGTTAAAAAGGGATGCATAATCCTCTTCTGCTGTTTCTTCAACAGCCTCTGCCTCTTCTGCTTCTTCTGCGCCGATTGTTATAACGTCTTCGGCAACATCAGCTGCATCAGATGCATCTGTAGCAAAGCAAGTAAATGTGCCGAACATTGCAAGAACAAGTACGATCACAAGAAGCTTGCTGAGCATTTTTGTGAATTTCATAAAAACCTCCAAAATAAAATTTATCATAAAAATAATAATAGCCTGTAAAGAAAGCAAAACTTCATCCTTTACAGGCATAAAGATGGCTCTCCACATAAGTGACAGTCCGGCACATATTATGCAACCGGCCCAGCGGAATTTCTCTATTTGATCGGTTTGCGAGAAATTCAACTTCGGCGGCATTGCCTTTCATCGTTTGGACAAACCTCCCAAACGTTACTTTTCAATACCGCGCCTCCATCGGCTATATACACGATATATTAACATATATACTACGGTTTTGTCAACAACTATTCTCTCTTTTAGCACAATTTATGTAAGTTTTTCCAGCTCATTTTCAACAAGTTGCTGCACCTTAAGAGGATTTGCTTTTCCACCTGAGAGAGCCATAGCTTTTCCTATAATCGCTTTGGCTGCGGTTTTCTTACCCTTCACATAATCCGCTACTGATTTTTCATTATTCTGTATCGCATCCTTAACCCACAAAATAATTATATCGTCATCATTTATCTGACGCAATCCCTCTCGGTCAACTGCAAGGACAGGATCAAAATCCGATTCCCACATTCTTTTAATAAGTTTTTTGACAGTTGCAGAATTTATCGCATTATCTCCCGCCATATCTGCAAGCGACGCCAAATGCTCGGGAGAGATATTGCTTACAAAATTATCTGTTTCAGTTACAGCCATAAATTCAGACTGAATCATATTGGCAACCAGCTTTGGATATTTTGTTTTTTCTGCCGCAGATTCAAAATAATCAGCCATTTTTATATCTGACGTGAGCACCTCGCCATCAGAACTTGAAAGATCATATTCTTCAAGATACATCTTTTTTCGTTCATCAGGAAGAGCTGGAATATCACTTCTAATTCTGCTTATATAATCATCTGTTAAAATTATGGGGCATAGATCAGGTTCAGGGAAAAATCTGTAGTCGCTCATATTTTCCTTCGTGCGCATAGAATACGTTTTACCACTATCTGCGTCAAAGCGTCGTGTTTCCTGGATGATAGGTTCACCATTTTCAATAGCTTCAACCTGACGCTTAAATTCATATTCAATAGCTTTACCTATAAACTGAAAGGAATTAATATTCTTCATTTCAGTTCTGACACCAAATTCAGTAGCACCTTTTTTTCTCACAGAAAGGTTCACATCACAGCGAAGGGATCCCTCATTCATACGGCAATCTGACACTCCTGCATAAAGGAGAATGGTTCTGAGCTTCTGTACATACGCCTTCGCTTCTTCTGCGCTTCGTATATCAGGTTCACTTACTATTTCTATCAAAGGAACTCCACATCTGTTGCAATCTATCATGGTTCCCTTTTCTTTATGGTGGATAAGCTTTCCTGCATCCTCTTCTATATGTATTCGTGTTATTCCGATACGTTTTTGACCATTATCAGTTTCTATATCAATATACCCATTTTCACAAAGAGGAATATCAAACTGTGATATTTGATATGCTTTGGGAAGATCAGGATAAAAATAGTTTTTTCTATCCTGCTTGGAATATTTTGCTATGCTACAGCCTGTGGCAAGACCTGCTTTTACGGCATACTCTACTACTTTTTTATTGAGCACAGGCAATGTTCCGGGAAGTCCCATACAAACAGGACAGGTTTGAGTGTTAGGCTCAGCTCCGAAGGCTGTTGAGCAAGAGCAGAATATTTTTGTTTCCGTCTTCAGCTCAACATGAACCTCCAAGCCAACAACCATTTCATAGCTAGAATTCATATTCTGCATCTGCCTTTCCTCTGTTTTCGTATGAATATCCTACCTGATACAGCAAAGATTCGCTAAAATGAGGGCCTATCAGCTGCATTCCAATCGGCATTCCGTCTTTTCCTGTGCCACAAGGAACAGAAAGTGAAGGTATGCCTGCAAGATTTACAGGTACTGTATAAATATCACCAAGATAATCTCTCATAGGATCTTTTTTTGCATCACGCTTATACGCAACAGACGGGGCTACAGGCGCTATAATAATTTGACATTTGCCAAATGCATTATCAAAATCTTTTTTCACCTTTTGCTTTACCTCAAGTGCTTTTTTATAATAAGCATCATAAAATCCTGAAGACAATACCATTGTTCCAAGCATTATACGTTTCTTAACTTCCTTACCAAATCCTTGACTTCGGCTCTTTTTATAAAGCTCCTCTATATTGCTATACTCTTCAGCACGATAACCAAATCTTATTCCGTCATAACGGGCAAGATTAGATGACGCCTCAGCGCAGCTGATTATATAATATGCAGGTAACGCTTCTGACAAAGATGGGATTGACACGCTGACAATCTCGGCACCCATTCGCTCATACTCTTTAACTGCTGCCAAAACAGCATCCTGAACATCTTTGTCTATTCCTTCATCAAAGAACTCCTGCGGCACACCGATTTTAAGCCCTTTTACGCCGCTTTTGATATTAGAAGTAAAGTCATCATATTTTCTGCAAACCGACGTAGAATCCCTCTTGTCGTGCCCCACAATCGCATTCAGCACCAACGCATTATCTGTAACTGTTTTTGTTATAGGTCCAATCTGGTCAAGAGATGATGCATATGCTATAAGTCCATATCTTGAAACGCTTCCATATGTGGTTTTCATTCCCACCAGGCCGCAAAAAGATGCAGGTTGACGAACCGAACCGCCTGTTTCACTGCCGAGAGCATATACAGCTTCATTTTTGGCAACTGCCGCAGCAGATCCTCCGGACGAGCCCCCAGCCACTCTTTCATTACATATAGGATTTCTTGTTACTTTCAATGCTGAGTTTTCTGTTGTTGATCCCATAGCAAACTCATCCATGTTGGTTTTACCAAGAATAACTGCACCTTGCGCTTTCAGCCTTTCAACAACGCAGGCATCATATGGGGGCACAAAGCTTTCAAGCATTTTGGATGCGCAGGTTGTTTTTATGCCTTTTGTGCATATATTATCCTTTAAAGCCATAGGTATGCCGGAAAGAATAGTTTTTCTACATTTGCCATTATCATATTCCTCGGCTGCCCTCAAGGCTTCTTCTGCTGAAACTGTTATATATGCCCCTATATCATGATCGTTATTCTCTATTTCCGAAAGGAAAGCCTTGGTCAGCTCTGCTGATGAATATTCTTTTTTATTCAAAGCAAGATAATGCTCATAAATGCTTTTCTTAATCATTCTCGCTTCCCTCCACCACTCTGGGAACAGTTATATAACCATCACTGCAGGTTTTGGCGTTACTAAGCATTTCTTCTGAGGAATAATCTTTATTTATAGTATCCTCTCTGAATACATTGTTTTTTAGGCAATTGTAGTCCTCGCTTAAGTCTTGCCCATCTACATCTTTGACCTTGTTAATAAATAAGAAGAACTCCTCAAGCTCTTTTTTCAAGCTTTCTTTTTCGCACTCGTTGAACTCCAGCTTGGAAAGCTCTGCAAGCAATTCAAAATCTATGCCCTCGTTACTTTTATGAAGCATCGCACTATTTTCCTCTGCTTTCAAAATACTTATTTTATATTATCATCTTCCCACAATATTGTCAACAATTAGCACTCTGAACACTCCCTATACCAAGATACAGTTATATATAAAAAAGGCTTTTCAAAAGAAAAGCCTTTTTAAAGATTATTGCTGATTAAAATCTACTGATGTTTCGGGGACGTATTCATAACAGGTTACATCAACCTCTGTTAAAGTTCCCTTTCTATATACTGTGAATTTAAGCACATCACCAACTGAAGCTGCCTTTACAATAGTCTTAATGTCCTCAGAAGCAACAATCTCTGTGCCGTTTACAGCAACTATTCTGTCGCCACTCATAAGAGCGTTGTCATTATATCCCTCCTGAGCCTGATACACATAAACACCCAAAGTCTGACTTCCGAAGTATCTATACGCAGTGAACGCATCAGTTACATCAAGGAAAGAAACACCGATATAAGTTCTGCCTGTTACGTATCCGTTAGTTTTGATCTGTTCGGAAACATTGATGGCATCCTTTACGGGGATTGCAAAGCCAAGGCCTTCTACGCCTGTGCCTGTTGATTTAGCATTTACTATACCTACAAGTTCACCCTTAAGATTGAAAAGTCCACCGCCTGAGTTGCCGGGGTTAACTGCAGCATCTATCTGAATAAGCTTCATTTCAGTTCCGTCAACATTGATTGTTCTTCCTGTTGCAGAAACAATACCGCTGGTTACTGTTCCACCAAGCTCGCCAAGGGGATTACCAACTGCTACGATGTTTTCACCCACTACAAGCTTATCGCTATCTCCAACAATTGCAGCTTTAAGACCTGTTGCTTCGATTTTAAGAAGAGCTATATCAGATTCAGCATCTGTTCCTATAACCTTTGCCTCATATTCGGTTGTATTCTTAAGTCTGACTGTGATAGTGTCAGCAATAGAATTAGACTTACCGACAATAACATGATTATTTGTGATGATATATCCGTTTTCGCTGATTATAACACCTGATCCTGCACCATCTGAAACATACTGGAAGGGCCCATATGATGTCATTACTTCTGTTGAAATTTCAACAACGGAATCAGAAACGATTTCTGCTACTTCAGAAACAGTGAGATTAGTTGTTATCTCATTACCATCAGAATCTGTTACCATAGCAGATTTATATATGATCATATCATCATTGCTACCTGTTGCTTCTCCGGAATTTGCACTTCCACCAAGATAGAGAGAAAGATATGCTCCTCCGAAGCCTGCGCCAAATGAGAGGAATATACATGCTACAAGCAAAAGAGCAATTGCTCCTGTTGAAAATGTTCTGCCTTTGATCTTCTTACTCTTTTTTTCCTTTGGAGCCTCAAAGGGAGGCTGAGGTGCGTAATATCCATAATTATTACCATTTGGTACATAAGGATTATGGGCATGGGCAGGTTCATTTGAACCATAAGTTGCATAGGGAGGTCTGTATCTGTACTCTCCGCTATTGGCATTATAGCTTCCTATGCCATAAGGCCTTGAAGTTCCCTGCTGGTGCAAATTCTCACTATGCTCATAGCCTCTGTTATACAATGGCTCATTATTTGTCTGCTTGTTTTCGGTTACCTGTTCGCTGCCATACATATCATTACTTGTCCAATGAGCAGTTTCAGGTGCATTCTCCTCATTTTTAATAGAAGCTTCTGCATTCTTAACAGCTTCATTATTTTCAGGTTCGTTTACTGTTTTATTATACTCAGTGCCATTATCCATTTCGGATTCACCAAAAAACTTATCTGTCATAAATCAAACTTCCTTTCCATCGGGTATTATTTTGATATTACAATTATATTTCCCCAATGTGACAGTTTTTTGAAGACCAGCAGAAAAATGATTGAAAAGAATTTTCGCAAATTTATATATTTTACAACAAAAAAGAGCCGCTATTTGCGGCTCTTTTTCTATTATCTGTTTTTAAGTGTTACATCCAGCTGAGGGAAAGGAATTTCAATATTAGCTGCATCAAATGTGCGCTTAACATTTTCTGTAAGATCAAACTTTACGCTCCAATAATTTGCGTTTTCACACCAAACACGAAGCTGGAATTCAACTGCGCTTTCACCATGGTTTGTCATATAAACAACAGGCGCGGGATCATCCATAACACCCTCTGTTACTCCTGCAACCTTCAAAAGAATTGTCTTTACCTTATCAATATCAGTATCATAAGCTACTGAGAAAGTTACATCAACTCTTCTTGTTTCTTCACAAGAATAGTCCTTAACTGTGCTGCCTGTAAGCTGACTGTTAGGCATTACTACCTTTACATTATCAGGAGTTGTAAGAGTTGTGCTGAAAAGTCCGATCTGCTTAACTGTGCCACCAAAGCCATTACACTCTATGTAATCACCAACAGAGAATGTATGGAAACAAACAATCATAATTCCGCTGGCAATGTTTGAAAGGCTGCCCTGAAGTGCAAGACCGATAGCAACTGCAGCACTACCAAGAACTGTGATCATAGATGTCATGGGAACACCAAGATAGGATGCTACTGTGATAAGAAGAATAAGCTTAAGAGCTACGCCCAAAAAATTCACAGCAAAGCTTCTGAAGGAAGCATCGATCTTATCAAAAATCTTACCGTTTTCCACAAACTTAAGCAAAATTTTGATAAGACGGAATCCAACAATTACTATAAGAAGGGCTACAAGCACCTTCACACCAAGACCTGTTGCAAGGTCAATTACATTTTTTAAAAGTTGTTCTAACATTTTTATCTCCTTTTTTATTGTTCACGAAGTCTAAGTCCTTTGGGATAATGATTTTTTACATATCCGTTTACAGCTTTTCCGCCACCTATTGCAATTCCTCCCACGGTGACAGCGCACCAGCCATTTTCAATGTCGGCTGTAATACCCTCTCCTCTGAGATATGAAATTACACGTGGATCATCAAGCGCAAGTTCAACTCTTCGAAGCATTTCTGCGCCATACGCAGAAAAGAAATGATGATGAGGAACCAGCCTGCCCTTTGTTATTTCTCCCAATGTTACACCACATGAGAAAGTTCCATCAGGAGCAGCCAGTCCATCTGCCAGTACTGCATTTTCACGAAGAAGCTTTACCTGATCGGGAACATATCCCAATGTGTCCATAAGAAATTCTTCGCACACTGCAGCTTCTTCCTTTTTTATTTTTTTCAGATTGTCTTCAAATGAAATATCAAATTTATCCCCTTCTTTTTTTCTCAGAAGGCAAAGAAACTGTCCTTCGCCGTCTGCTTTATGAGGATAAAATCTTCTTGCCTCAGGCATTCCGATTCCCTCTGATGTGACAGCTTTCACGTCATCATCAATAGGCACGATTTCAAAGCTACTATGATCCTCAAGGAACTCAGAAATAACATCTTCATTTTCTTCCTTTGAGAATGTGCATGTTGAATACATAAGATATCCGCCGCCTGCAACAGTTTTTGCTGCATAGTGAAGAATTTCCTTTTGGCGCTCAGCGCAAAGCAAAACATTTTCTTCGCTCCACTCATCAGCTGCGTTGTCATACTTACGGAACATACCCTCGCCTGAGCACGGAGCATCACAAAGAACAAAATCAAAGCATTTCTTATAGTTTTTTGCAACTACCTCGGGGCTGCAATTTATTACAACTGCATTTTTTATGCCCATTCGCTCAATATTGCCCTGCAAAATTCTTGCTCGTGAGGTTACCTTCTCATTAGAAACAAGAAGACCTTCTGAAAGAAGAAGTGATGCAAGCTGTGTTGTTTTTCCGCCGGGAGCAGCGCACATATCAAGCACTCGCATACCCGGCCATATGATCTTTTTCGCAGCCGCTACAGGAAGCATTGCAGAAGGATCCTGCACATAAAATGCACCTGCATGATGAAGCGGATTTCCGCCAATCTTATCTTCAAAAAATCTATAGGCAAATGCTATATGCTCAATTGGTTCAATTTTGAAATTGCACAGTTCCTCAAATTGAGCAGAGGAGCATTTAAGCTTATTGACTCTAAGGCTTCGCACAGCCTCGCTTTTTTCAAGAGCGGCAATAAACTCATCATACTCATCCTGAAGCATTTCCTTCATTCTGTTTTTAAAGCTTTCAGGTATCATCAGTCAACAAAATCAAATTCTATATCAAACATACGAACTGTATCGCCCTCGCCACATCCTGCCTGACGAAGCTTATCAATAATACCATATGTGATAAGTGAGCGCTGGAAATACATGAGAGATTCTCTATCGTCAAAATAAACTCTGCCGCAAAGCATTTCAAGCCATCTGCCTTCACATACATATGCGCCGTCATCAGCTCGGCGAATAGTTGTTGCCTCAGGTCCTTCTTCTTCCTGCATTTCTTCAGGTTCAATCTCAGCCTCATAAACTGTGATGGGAGGAAGAGTTTCAAGCTGACGTTCAATCTCATTTACAAGCTCTTTAATACCCATTCTTGTTGCTGTTGAAATAGGAATAACCTTATATCCAAGCGCATCAGCAAGAACCTTAAGGCTTCTCATCTCCTCGGTGTCAATACCATCGGGAAGAAGATCGCACTTATTTGCTGCAATGATTCGTGGACGATTTGCAAGCTCCTCAGAGAAGTTCTCCAATTCCTCTGCAATGGTATTAAAATCATCCGCTGCTGCTCTGCCCTCATATCCTGAAACGTCTACCACCTGAACTAAGAGACGACAACGCTCAATATGACGAAGGAAGTCATGTCCCAGACCTGCACCATCAGCAGCGCCCTCTATAAGACCGGGAATATCAGCCATTACAAATCCACGCTCTTCGCCTGTGCTTACAACACCAAGGCTGGGTTCAAGAGTTGTGAAATGGTATTCGGCAACCTTAGGTCTTGCAGCAGAAACTGTTGCAAGAAGAGAGCTCTTACCTGCTGAGGGAAGACCTACAAGACCAACGTCTGCAATCATCTTAAGTTCAAGCAGAAGATTCTTCTCTTCACCCTTGATACCATCCTTTGCAAAACGGGGAGCCTGTCTTGTTGCTGTTGCAAAATGCTTATTCCCCCAGCCTCCACGTCCGCCCTTGCAAACTACAAAGGGCTCGTCATCAGACATATCCTTGATCACTCTGCCGCTCTTTGCATCACGGATAAGAGTTCCTCGGGGAACGAGAATTTCAACATCGGCACCATTTTTGCCATGGCACTTTCCGCCCATACCGTTCTGTCCTGCTTCTGCCAGGAACTTTCTCTTATAACGGAATGCAAGAAGTGTATTTGAGCCTTCGTCAACCTTGAAAACAACATTGCCGCCGTTTCCTCCGTCGCCGCCATCAGGTCCGCCGTGAGAAACATATTTCTCTCGTCTGAAAGAAACACATCCGTTTCCTCCGTTACCCGCCTTTACGTAAATTTCTATTTTATCTATAAACATTAGTTTCCTCGCTGTTTATTTGTTTCCAAACTTTTCGTTATACATTCTGATACAATCAGCAATAATTTCTTTCGCACGGTCAGCATCAAGAAGCTCGTTTACAATAGTTTCCTTATGCTCAAGCTGCTTATAAACTGTGAAAAAGTGCTTGATTTCATCAAAAACGTGTTCAGGAAGATCGAAAACAGATTTATATGTGTTATACATAGGATCTGAAAATGGAATGGACAAAACCTTTTCATCCATACTGCCTCCATCTATCATTCTGATAACACCAATAGGATATACATCAACAAGTGTCATTGAACGGATACCCTCAGAGCATATAACAAGTGTGTCCAGAGGGTCAAGGTCATCTGCATAGGTGCGTGGAATAAATCCATAGTTCGCAGGATAATGTGTTGATGTATAAAGGATTCTATCCAGCCTGAGAAGGCCTGTATCCTTATCAAGCTCATATTTGTTTTTGGAACCCTTGGGTATCTCAATAACCGCAGTGAAATGATCAGGAGTTATCTTTTCAGGTGAAATATCATGCCAGATGTTCATATCTCGGCACTCCCTTCATATAAAGATTTACTGAATATTTTCAATAGCCATAACCTTATCAATTCTCTTGATATGGCGATCGCCTTCAAATTCGGATTCAAGAAACGTTTTAACAAGATCAAGAGCAACGCCTGCGCCAACAACTCTTGCACCAAAGCAAAGAATATTGGAATTATTATGAAGTCTTGTCATTCTTGCGCTGAATATTTCAGAGCAGCAAGCAGCTCTGATTCCCTTAACCTTATTTGCACAAAGGCTCATACCGATACCTGTTCCGCAAACAAGAATTCCAAGGTCGCATTCACCTTTTGCTACTGCCTGAGATGCAGGTAACGCATAGTCGGGATAGTCAATACTTGCTGTGCTGTCACAACCGAAATCAACAACCTCATAGCCGTTATCCTTAAGCCAATTCAAAATAGTGGCCTTAAGCTCATAACCGCCGTGGTCACAAGCAAATGCAATTTTCTTACTCATTATTTTTATCCTCCATGGAAAGTCGTTCTTCTCTTTCACGCTCTGCCTGAGTTTTTTTAAGATATACAGGCTGAAGCGCCGCATCTGTAAAAATTGATTTATCCTCAGATGCGTTATATATTCTCTCGCCAACACTTGCAACGCCAGCAGCGTTTACATTTCTGAGATTGACGGGAGTTATATTACTAGTCATATAGCTTACCATATCGTAAGCATCGCCCACGAACCACACACTTTCATATTCCTTCAGTTTTTCTTCAAGTTCTGAAATAACAAGAGTTGTGTCTTCTGTGAGTCTTGTAACTTCACCCTTCTCGCTTTTGAAAAGAGCTGTATACACCTGAGAGCGTCTTGCATTTATAACAGGACAGATAATGCCCTCAAGCCCCTTCAGATTTTCTGCCATTGCCTCAAGAGCGGATACAGAAACACAGGGAGTTCCGTTAGCAAATGCCAGCCCCTTAGCGCAGGACACTCCGATTCTTACACCTGTAAATGAGCCCGGCCCTACGGACACAGCATACAGGTCAACATCACGACAGCTTAGCTTCACTGTTTCAAGCATATGCTTAACCGTAGGCAGCAATGTTACGCTATGAGTATTTCCTGAATTAAGAGTGTATTCGCAGAGCAGCTTCCCGTTTTTGGTGATAGCGGCAGAAGCGATCTGCGTAGTTGTGTCAAGAGAAAGTGTTATCATTACAATGATCACTCCTTTTTCTTTTGCTTAATAAGTTAAAGTTATTTTTCTTGTTTCTTCGCCTGTTTTTCTTATATCTGCATAAACTGCGTTATCAGGCTTGTTTTCAAGATATTCGCTCCATTCGATTATACAGTGACCGCCTTCAACATATTCATCAAATCCTATTGCTTCAAGGTCACTATCTCCATCTTCAAGTCGATAAAGATCGAAATGGAAAAGCGGAACATCTCCTCGGCGATATTCATTTACCACAGTATAAGTAGGGCTTTTTACTCGGCTTGCCGGCGAAACCACCGAAGCAAATCCACGCACAAAAGCTGTTTTACCTGCCCCAAGGTCTCCCGAGAGGCAGATAAACCAATTTTCATCACTTTTTATATCTGACAGCTTCTCTGCCAGATATGCGCCTATCTTTTCAGTTTCTATGGCGCTTTCTGTGTTAAATATTTCCTGCATCAGAACAATCCTGTAATGTTTCCTTCGCCGTCAACGTCAATTCTATCAGCAGCGGGAACCTTGGGAAGTCCGGGCATTGTCATAACAGCGCCTGTGAGAACAACCACAAATCCTGCGCCTGCAGAAAGACGAACCTCACGAACTGTGATTTCAAAGTCTGTAGGTCTTCCAAGCTTTGTTGCATCATCAGAAAGTGAATACTGGGTTTTCGCCATACATACAGGGAATTTTTTGTATTTTTCATCAAGAGCCTCAATTTCAGCAATAGCCTTGGAAGCAGCTGCATCAAACTTAACGCCCTTTGCTCCATATATATTCTTAGCGATACATTCTATCTTTTCCTTGATGGAAAGCTCATCATCATAAAGAAGCTTAAAATCAGAAGGCTTTTCGCAAGCTGCAACAACCTTCTCAGCAAGCTCCATACCGCCGTCACCACCGCGTGCAAATACGTCAGAGAGAGCAAAATCAGCACCGCATCTTTCACAGATTGCCGCAACCTCATCAAGCTCAGCCTGACTGTCTGTATCGAAACGGTTCACTGCCACAACTACGGGAACACCATACTGCTTAAGGTTTTCAATATGAGCCTCAAGGTTTACGCCGCCACGACGGAGAGCTTCAACATCTTCTGTTTTAAGCTCTGTCTTGGGAACACCACCGTTGTATTTAAGAGCACGAACTGTTGCAACAAGAACGATTGCGCTGGGTGCAAGATCTGCAAAACGGCACTTGATGTCAAGGAACTTTTCAGCGCCAAGGTCAGCACCGAAACCTGCCTCTGTAATAGCATAGTCGCCAAGCTTCATTGCAAGCTTTGTTGCTCGAACAGAGTTACATCCGTGAGCAATATTAGCAAAAGGTCCACCGTGAATAATAGCGGGTGTGTTTTCAAGAGTCTGAACAAGATTAGGCTTGATAGCATCCTTAAGAAGTGTTGCCATAGAACCCTGGGCATTAAGATCACGAGCATATACGGGAGAATTGTCGTACTTATAAGCAACGAGAATATTACCAAGACGATTCTTGAGATCTTCAAGGTCTGCTGCGAGGCAAAGGATAGCCATAACCTCACTGGCAACTGTGATCATAAAGTGATCCTCACGAGGAACACCGTCAACCTTTTTACCAAGACCGATAACAACATTACGGAGAGCTCTGTCATTTGTGTCTGTTACTCTGCCGAAGAGAATTCTTCTGGGGTCGATCTGCAGAGCATTTCCCTGCTGAAGATGGTTATCAATAAGAGCGCAAAGGAGATTGTTAGCAGCTGTGATAGCGTGGAAATCTCCTGTGAAATGAAGGTTGATATCCTCCATAGGAACAACCTGAGCATATCCGCCGCCTGCAGCGCCGCCCTTAACACCGAACACGGGACCGAGAGAGGGCTCACGAAGAGCGATTACTGTTTTATGTCCAAGCTTTTCCATTGCCATACCAAGACCAACAGTTGTTGTTGTCTTGCCTTCACCTGCGGGAGTGGGGTTGATAGCTGTTACAAGGATAAGCTTTGCATCAGGTCTGTCAGCCATACGATTAAGGAAAGCATCATTGATCTTTGCCTTGTAGTGACCATACTGCTCAAGCTCTTCGGGAAGAACTCCAAGCTTGTCTGCGATTTCTGTAATAGGCTTCATTTCTGCCTGACGAGCTATTTCTATATCTGTGAGCATTTTATCTCCATTCCGCCGTAAAAACGGCATTGTGATTTATTATAAATTCAAACGCAAACTATAAATAGAAACAATTATCCACCATATATTTATAGTCCTTATCATTATAACACAACAGAATCGAAATATCAAACATATTGGCAAAATAATATTAAGTTGTTTACAAAAGTTTTTTGCTGTGATATAATACTCGTGTTGTTTAAAATAACTAATCTGTCTGTAGCTCAGCTGGATAGAGCACCGGATTCCGATTCCGGGTGCCGCAGGTTCGAATCCTGTCAGACAGGCCATCAAAGGGCAATGAAAAAGATATTGCCCAAGAAACCCCCGATTTTATCGGGGGTTTCGCCGTTTCTACGGTCGAAATTTTTACAAGCGATTTTGTAGATGTGAAAAAGGTATTTTTCCCTTTCTGTAGTGAGCCGAACTCTCGCACAACCGAATACAAGCCACCGAGCGCATGGATAAGAACAAATCCATGCGCTTTTTTATTCCCACAGAAAGGAGGAAAACCCATGGGAAAGCAAACCGACTTGGACGAGGTCAAACGAACAGCCATCACCTTACTCCACACCGACATCTACGAAACCCCATACTCCCCGATGATCGTCAAGCACCCATTCGCCGACACCGGACTAACCGCCCTTCCCGATGGCAACGGCGGCATCACGATGATCAACCTTATGGAAGAAGATGCACAGAACCGATGGCGGCAGACAATGGCTCAGTCCATCAACAAGTCAAACAGCGCCTACGAAATATATATGATGGTCACCAAGCCCTACGCACTGACGTTTTTGAAATTCGCACAGCCGAGTCTGTCAAGAGAAGATATGTCCCAAATCCTTGCAAGCGCATGGACGAGATCAGAAGCACCGCACCAGGATGTGAATGTTACAGTCAATCAACTCCTGCGGATGTTCAAGCAAGCTGATCCGACCTGCCTTATGGAGCAAGACGAGTACATCCAATTTAAAGCGTTGGATGACACCGTAACCGTTTACCGTGGAGTAACCACTCACAACGCCAAAAGCGTGAGGGCATTATCCTGGTCGCTGAGTCAGGAAACCGCCGAATGGTTTGCCCACCGCTTCGGTGAGGACGGAACGGTCTACGAAGCACAGATCGATAAAAAGCATATATACGCATATTTCAGCGGAAGGAACGAATCCGAAGTAATCGTCGATCCTTCCTATCTGACAAACATTACGGAGGTACAGGATCTGTCCTCCGATTTTTTATTATCACAATAACGGAGGTAACCAAATGACCATATACCAAGAAGAAATGCAACGGAAGGCACAGCACTACGGATGCCTTACAGATTACGATGAAGCAGATAAACTCCTGCTCATCTCGCACAAAGGAGTCCACCTCACCGCAGTCAACCCCGAAGGATTTATGTACTACAACAACAAGGATCTCACCGATCCCGAATCCCGTGAAGTGTTCTCACACCTTGTAGACGATGCCGAAGTCATCCGAGAGTATGTCGGCCTCTACGTGTCAGCCCCACAGATGCAGCCGAAGGATGTGCAGAACTACCGCAAATTCACTGAGTACGGCGACGTGGTGTTCGCCGGAATGTACAGCGAAAAGCACGGCTTCATGTTCTGTAGCTGGCGACAGTCGGACGGCGGCAAATACCTTGCCCACGGCGACTACTCTCCCGACTACCTCTCCTCCAAAGAGAATTATGCAGTCCGCGCCGGACTCATCGTCAAGGACAAGATCTTCACGCAAGCAGAAGCGGAGGAATTGTTCAAGTGTGCAGCTTTCGCAAGAGATAACTGCGACTCGCTGACCTACGAACAGGATCGAGGTCTCATGGAGCTGATGGAAAAGCTCCAGGATGCCTATCCTTCCCTCAAGGAAAATCCGCCCACCTTCGATGACGGCGAAGCCCCCATATTAAATATGTAATAAATCATACAGCCCACGGTTTTGAAACCCAAACAAAACCGTGGGCTTTTTCTATTTCTACGAAAGGAATCAACGCCTATGTATTTTTCAGACAGTTACGAACTGCGACAGCTCGAAAAGCTCATGAGATCGATCCCCAACTTCCGACCGAGAGGTCACGGCGTGGTCATCCTCCGCCGATACGAATACACCGAAAAAGACTGCGACTGCCGTGCTTGTCCCCACCATATCAGCAGAAAGAAAGGATGCGGAACAGATAAATGCCCGTGCATCAATGAAAGGATCACAGCCGGAGC
>JAZQUP010000008.1:0-4529 GCA_045631345.1 Candidatus Avispirillum sp. | reverse complement strand
CCTTCCGTCTTGCCTTCGGCAAGCCACCGTCTCGCTGCGGCTCGGTCACGCTCGGGCTCTAACACGCCACCGGCGTGTTATTCACTACCCTTACGCCACTTCGTTACCCTAAAAACTGCTCCGCAGTTATCAGTGGAGGCTCAGTTAGATAAACGATAATTTATCAAACACAAAGGCTCACCATTTATCAGGTGAGCCTTTGTGCTTTATAGTAATACTTATTTAGTCAGAGCTGATCTTAACATCAGAAGATCTTTTGCATTAACTATACCATCCTGATTCATATCGGAATACTCGAGACAGACGTCTTTGTCAGTTGATATATTTGCGAAATATTTTTTCAGGCAAAGGGAGTCGGATGCGGTGATTTTTCCGTCAAAATCAGCATCGCCGAAAACAGATAACACAGCATTAAGAATATTTTCGTCTTCACCGATTGTGATGTCGTATGTCTGAGAAGCAAAGTTTTTTTGAGTAATTTCAATAGTATAATTTCCTTTGAAAAGGTTTTTGAATTCAAAGGGTTCGCTTCTCAAAAGTGTAACCGATTCCAGCAATTCTGTATAGTTTTCTCTGTAAAGATTAACGTATATGAGAGATCTGCCGCCGTTATCAGAATAAGCAGATTTCACAGAACCGTTCAAATCATATTTTTCTGCTGAATAATCATAGAAATTATACATTCTCACATTATCCATTTTGATCTGTGTGTTTATAAACCACCAGATAAGAAGACATCCGTTTTCACGAACATTGTTTTGCGTATATATGAAGTATTTGTTTTGCACGTCAAAGATCTGCTCATCGTTTATGAAAAGTCTTGCTGTGCAGCTGGCATCATCGTATTGGAACTTCCAGTTATACCATGTATCTTTTTCAAGCTCATATGGAACTTTAGCAATAGGCTCCAGCTCATAATTAAAGGAATCTCTTATAACGAATGCTCTTTCTTCAAAATCATATCCGCAATAATATTCATATGAGTTGCTGCCACCAAACCATGTTCCAAGCTCTGATGCTCTGTTTGGCTCAGCCATATCGGTGCTTGTGTACATAACATCTAGATCCAATGTATAGGAAAGAGGGAAGCGATATGCTTCATACCAGGAGATAGATGTGTCTATGTAGAACTGTTCTATTGGGTCAACTCCTGCTTCGTGAATATTATCGTTTGAGTCTATATACGATTTCAGCACTCTATCATAATTAAGAACATTTCCGTGCTCACCGCCAATATTTATAATAGTTCCCTGATAAAGCTCTGCAGATCCCCAATATTGCAGATGAGAGGTTTTGTCATAGGTGAGAGAGGAGAGCTTGTCATATCTGAGATAAGGAGTTGTCAGAGATGTGTCTCCATTTAGATAGTCATAGAAAACCTGATCATATTCATATGCAGCATTTGTTTTGTCAAGAACAGAAGGATCGTATTTTTTATATTCTTTAACTTCAACCTTATCTGCAACAAGAGTGATCTCATTTGAGCCTGCGCCCTCATAGTATAAGCTGCCGTTTTTTCCATTGATATATATTCCTGTTCCCCATCCTAATGTTGAGTGTAAAAATGTGCCGCCCACATAGTTGTTTTCAGAGGAGCTGAAAACAGAAAGTGACATTCCCAGCTTATAGCCGATTCCGCCATAACGATTTCTCTTGGAATCATAGTTTTTATATTGCAGAGTATAGGGCTTTTTCTGCTCGTCTGTGAGAGTGTTATAAATGGGAACAAGGTCGTTCTGGAAAATATACTTCCAGGGAATAGCAATTTCATATGTTGTGTAGCCGTTTATGGAATTTTCGCTATAGTTAATGGGATCTTTGGAAAAATCTTCTGATGGTGCAACAACTGCAAGAACCTCATCAAAAACAGGATTTGCATCTTTTATAAGACCAACGCCGTTTGTTCTTTCGTGAACATTGGTATAGCCTCCGCCAACACTTGTATATCCAACGATAAATTCGGGAACCACTTTAGCATTAGACCAAGTGTTAAGTGAAGAGTCTACCATTCGTGATCCCTTTGAATCTATTCTAAAAACAAGGGAGTCGCCATTATAGGTT
Organism: Candidatus Avispirillum sp.; assembly: GCA_045631345.1. Classification (GTDB taxonomy): domain Bacteria; phylum Bacillota; class Clostridia; order Oscillospirales; family CAG-272; genus Avispirillum. Next base: position 2,468 of record JAZQUP010000008.1, on the reverse strand, counting down.
TCATCTCTTGTTTTGTCAAGAGCATGTCCATTGTAGTCGCGAACGAGGGCAGCAACATAAAAATAGTTTTCGTCCCATCTGAGCCAAACCAATGCATCCAGCTTTTCCTGGTAATCCCAGTGGGACAAAGCGCTGTTATATAAATAAGAGTAATTGTTTTCCCACAAAAAATCGCTGTGAAATTCAAGAGTTCTTTTTCCCCATTCCGCCTCGGATATATATCCGTCAAGAGTGGGAGCTTCTTCAAAATAAAGAGCCTCGGCGTAGTCAACGCCTGAGCCGTCAGCAGCTCCGTTCCAGGTGTGCTCCCCCGTCCACATATCATCAGCAGCAATGGCAGATGTTGTAATGGGTATGCTGCATATGGTGGCAGTCAAAGCCAGAATAAGCGCAATCAATTTTTTCATGAATTCTCTCCTTATGGGTGTTCTGTAATATATATGTTGCAAAATGCTTATAATTTCAGTTATAATAAAGAAAAATTAAAAAGGAATGGTCATAACAATGGAGAAAAAGTTGAATGCAGCCGATAGAGAGCTAATTCTGTCGCTGTACAATAGTTATGAGCGCCTTCTGAAAAACACTATTATACGATGCTTGGGCGAAGAGCACCATCAGGAAGTTGAAGATATTCTGATGGATGTTGTTTACATAAGCTGTTGCAAGGTTGAACAATTGAAAAAAGCTCCCAACCCTGCAGGCTGGCTTGTGAACACGGCTAAAAATGTTTGCAGAAACTACGTTCGCAGAAAGGTTACCGAGCAAAAGTATACAGATGGCGCATCGGAGGATGTCAATATACACGGGGAGTCGTTTGAAACAGCTCTCGTAAATGATATGGCATTTGAGGAATGGATGGAGCAGGATGCAGTGGGAGCAATAAAAAGATTGCTTTCACCTAAGGAGTTGATGCTTTATGAGCTGCGATTTGTTGAAAAACGAACAATAAGCGAAATAAGCGCTATGCAGAAGCGTAGCGAGGGCAGCGTTAAGGTGGCAGTTTGCCGACTTAAAAAGCATATAGTTGAAATAGTTCAAGATAGGGGATTTGAAAATTTAAAGAAAGGAGGCAGCAAAAATGAAAAACGCTAAAGAATTGAGAAAGCTTATTGAAATCGGCGAAATTAACATAACCGATCTTTCAGCAGAAGAAATTAACGCTTTGGTTGATGAAATTCTTGAGAATTTTGATGCTGAAAGCGTTTCAGATATAGAGCTTCTCAGCCAATGCTATGATGTGATTGAAGCTTCAGAAGAAATCAGCAGCGAAAGATATTCACAGCTTGTGAGCGAAATAGTTGATGCACATAACGAAAGTTATGCAAAGCCTCCTAAAATGAAGAAGAGAATTATTATTCTGGTTGCTGCAGCAATATTTATTCTTGCCACCCTTGGCGGATGCAGAATTTTTGATTTTTCTGTTAATGGATTAGGCGGTTGGGAAATAATGAACAATCTACCCGAGCAGGAAAAGGTCAGCCACGATAATGTGGATATAATTTGGACAGATAATACGAGAATATATGATAGTGTTGAAGAGCTTATTGAAAAAGAAGATATAACAGATATTGTATGTTTGAAAAAGCTGCCTGAAGGTTTCAAACTAACATTTGCTAAATATATTGAATTAGGTGAAAATGATCTTATAGACTTCTATTATGATTGCGAAGGAACACAGATCATCTTGAACATTGAAAAGAATCGTACTCCGAATCTTCCTATTGAAAGCTTTGATGAAGTATATTCAGCTTATGGAATAGATTTTGGTTGTCTTTTCAATCGTCCTGATGGAAACACATACGCATTTTGGAACTATGGTGAGGATACATATATTTTGCAAGTAAAAGGTGGTAATGCAGAATTATTAAAGGAAGCTTTGTATGCTCTTGAACCCTGCAGCGCAGATGCGGAATAAATCAAAAGATAAATATTCGTCAGGGGAGGGAATAAACCTCCTCTGCGAATATTGTCAAAAAGAGACGAAATAAAATTGCAAAAAAGTATTGACAAGCATAAAGTAGTCTGCTATAATAGGTAAGCACTCAGGGGAAAGCCTGAGCGGAAACGGAGCATCTGTCCGAAGCGAAGCTATGTGCCGGAGTGGCGGAATAGGCAGACGCCTTGGACTTAAAATCCAATGCAACGAAAGTTGCGTACCGGTTCGAGCCCGGTTTCCGGCACCAATTTCATATCGCGGGGTAGAGCAGCTTGGTAGCTCGTCGGGCTCATAACCCGGAGGCCGTGAGGTTCAAATCCCACCCCCGCAACCAAACAAAAGAAAAAAGACCCAAAAGGGTCTGTTTTCTTTTGTTTAGCTGAGATAGGATATAAACGCCACGGCCTCCCGGTTCCCCGAGCCGTGGGTGGGGAAGAGAAAACGATAAAGTATCGTTTTCTCGCAGCGATACCCCACAAAGCAAGGAGTATGCCGAGCTGAGCGTACCGAGGCGAAGGCAGACGACTATGCG
>JAZQUP010000007.1:0-14306 GCA_045631345.1 Candidatus Avispirillum sp. | reverse complement strand
AGGCAAATAAGTAAGCCCCTTTAGGGGCATGCCTGTAAAAGTCGTGCAGTTGGCAGACCTTTCGAAGAGCCTATAGGCTCAGCCTAGTGACATGCCCTAAGGGGGCAGTACATACCACCGGCACGGCCGGTGGTTATGATTAAAAATATGTGTTATATATTGATTCTACTCACAGTAGAGTTGATTTAAAACACAGTAGGTTGATAAAGACAAGAAAATATGCTAAAATAAAATATATGATATGAAAGGAGGCGCAATATGGCTTTTACTGCAAAGGTTTTAAGAAAACAGCTTAATTTGATGAAGCCTATTCTTGAGGGGGCATCGCTTGAAACTACTCGTCGTGCGCAGGAAAAAATCGGAGAACTGATGGGCTCAAAGCAAAGCGATAAGGTTATAGTAAAAGAGCATAATTTCAATGGATTTGACGGCGCCTGGATCATTCCCAAGGATGAAAGAAGACAGGGTGTTATATTGTATTTCCACGGAGGTGGATATACCAGCGGCGAGCTGGAATATGCCAAAGGCTTTGGAACAACCCTTGCTATAGAATGCGGTATGAAAGTGTTTTGTGTTGCTTACAGGCTTGCGCCTGAAAATAAATTTCCTGCTGCCCTTGATGATTGTGTACAAGCATATAAATATTTGCTTGAGAAAGGCTATTCTGAGAAAAGCATTGCGCTTTGCGGAGAAAGCGCAGGAGGCGGGTTATGCTATTCGGTTTGCGCAAAATTGAAAATGCAGGGAATAGCTCTTCCTTGTTCCATTATTGCAATTTCTCCGTGGACAGATTTAACTTTGTCAGGACAAACATATGAGGCAAATAAAAGCTGTGATCCGTCAATGACAAAAAAAGTGCTTGAATTTTATGCAGATAGCTATACTGAAGATAAGACTAATCCGTTGGTGTCTCCATTGTTTTCAGATTTAAAGGGAATGCCTCCTTCACTTATATTTGTTGGCAGCGATGAGATCATGCTGGATGATTCAGTTGCAATGCATAGAAATCTTCTTGCCTGCAAATGCGAAAGCCGATTGATTATCAAGCCTGAAATGTGGCATGCATATCTTCTGTATGGATTGCAGGAGCATAATGGAGATTTTGGAGATATAAACAGATTCCTCAATAAGAATTTAGCTGCAGAAAAGAAGCTCAGATGGTTAAGATTGGATAATGCCGCAAAAATTTACCCTGCTGCCAGAAGCAAAACATGGAGTAATGTTTTCAGACTTTCTGCAACATTAAAAGAAGATGTTGATTGCGCAGTTTTGCAAAATGCTCTAGATGTAACAGTACGTCGTTTCCCTTCAATATCGGCAAGACTCAGAAGGGGAATGTTCTGGTATTATCTTGAGGAGCTTTCTGAGGTTCCACAGGTAAGAGAGGAGCATAGCTATCCCCTTGAAAGAATGTCAAAGAAGGAAACAAGTCAGAGCGCTTTGAGAGTAAAGGTGTATAACAAAAGAATTGCAGTGGAGTTTTTTCATTCACTTACAGATGGAAATGGCGCTCTTGTGTTTTTGAAAACCCTGCTTGCAGAATATATACAGCAAAAATACGGTATTTATGTTCCTGCAGAAAACGGGGTGCTGGGAAGACTTGAGGAGCCCTCAGAGGAAGAAATGGAGGATAGTTTCCTTAAGTATTCCGGTGCTATCCCTGCATCCAGACGAGAAAATACTGCGTGGCATCTTAGCGGAACTCCTACCAAGGATGGCTTTTTGAATCTCACTTGTTTTAAGGTTCCTGTTGCAGAAGCGTTGGCTATGGCTCATAAATATAAAGTTAGTCTGACCGCATTTTTATGCGCTGTGATGATGCAGGCTTTACTTCAGGTACAAGCAAAAAAGGTTCCCGATAAAAGAAAGAGAAAGCCGGTTAAGGTGCTTATCCCTGTAAATTTGCGCAGGCTGTTCAATAGCAAAAGTCTTCGTAATTTTGCTCTTTACACAACTCCTGAAATAGATGCACGACTCGGAGAATACACATTTGATGAAATATGCAAGGTGGTTCATCACCATATGGGGCTTGAAGTTAATGCGAAGTATATGAGTAAGATGATAGCAACAAACGTAGGAGATGAAAAACTTTTTATCGTTAAGATAATGCCATTGTTCATTAAAAATTTTGTGATGAAAGCAGTTTTCAATGCTGTTGGCGAATGTAAATCCTGCTTGTCTCTTTCAAATCTTGGTGCTGTTAGATTGCCTGAGGCAATGGCTGAATATGTTGAGCGTCTTGATTTTGTTCTTGGAGTTCAGGCATCAGCTCCACATAATTGCGGGGTTGTTTCATATGGCGACACTCTTTATATAAATTTCATAAGAGATATAGTGGAATCAGAGCTCGAATATGAGTTTCATCAGGTGCTGCGAGATATGGGAATCGTGGCTACTGTTGAAAGTAATATGTCGTAAGTAAAAATTCAGAAAGGGAAAAATATGTATTGTGTTAAATGCGGAGTGAAGCTTGAGGACACAGAAAAAGTATGTCCTCTTTGCGGAACTGTTGTGTTCCACCCTGATATAAAGAGAGATGATGTTGAAAGGCTATATCCTGAAAATAATTATCCTAAGCACCATATCAACAGATTTGCTGCAATGATGATTATAACAACTATGTTTCTTATTCCAATAATTATAACCTTGCTTTGCGATCTCAAAGTTAATTCAGGTGTCACCTGGTCCGGATATGTAATTGGAGCGCTCATAGTTTCATATGATATGATCGTATTGCCATTTTGGTTTCAAAAGCCCAATCCGGTGATATTTGTTCCGTGCGCATTTGCTGTTATAGGCGCTTATCTGTGCTATATAAATCTGGCGGTTAACGGAGATTGGTTTTTAAGCTTTGCTTTTCCGCTTGTTGCGTGCATCGGTATTATAGTAACAGCGGTTGTGGCGCTTCTTAAATATGTAAAGCGAGGAGAGTTATATATATTTGGTGGAGCTGTTTTGCTGCTTGGAGTGCTTTCTCCTGTTTTGGAATTGCTAGTGAACATAACCTTTTTGGTTGAAAAATTCTCTTTTTGGTCAGTTTATCCATTGGTTGCGTCAATTCTTGTTGGCGGATTGCTTATTTTCCTTGCAATCAATACAACATTCAGAGAAAAAATGGAAAGAAAATTCTTTATTTAAAAAACAAAAAGTGATGCGAAAGCATCACTTTTTTGTTTTTTTGTGTAATATAGGCTTATCTTAAAAACTTAAATTTTCCCTGTAAGTATTTGCTTGAGAAGAAGCAGGTCTTTGGCATTTACAGAACCATCTTCGTTAACGTCGAAGTTCATGTTCTCATCTTCTAACAAACCTGCAAGTGCGCGCTTAAGATGGATAACATCAAATGCATTAACTGCTCCGTTTATATCAACATCGCCCCTATGAGTTCCACCACATACAGGGGCCATTGTTTTATAGGTATAAGCAATTTTTATACCTGTATTCGGGTCGGCAAGGTATTCCGCATTGGCACCACTCTTGCCCTTGAGGCATATTTTAAAGAGTGTGGAACCGATTTCTGCTTCATTCACCTTTTTTATATTCACAATTGTTATGGTATATTTGCCATTATCTTTTTGTTCAATTATGTAGTCATTATCTTCAAGCCCTATAATATCAATAAATTCAAACATATCAGAATCAAACGAAATATTAAATTCAAGAGATTCAAGATTTTTATAGGTAATAGTTTCATATACGGAAACGTAGAAATATGGCTCTATATCATTATCTTTGTCAACTGTAATGTTTCCGCCGGTGGTGGGAGTATCTACTACTGAACCTGGGCCTGATGAGCCTGAGCCGGATTGATTATCATCATTAGAATCATCACCTGTGGAACCATTGAGTACATAATCATAGAAGTTATAAATCTTAACATTGTCCATCTTCATCTGAGTGTTGATGAACCACCAACAGAGGAGAGTACCTTCTTCAATGGTTCTCTCGTTGGAGTAGTAGAAATATCTGTTGCTTATGTTGAAGATAACCTCGTTATCAATTATAAGACGCATTGTACATGTTTCATTGTCATATTGGAACTTCCAGTTGTACCAAGTGTTGGGCTGGAGTTCGTATGTGTTGCTATATGCAATCACATCTGTGTAATCATAGAAAGATCTTACAACGAATCTTCTGTTTTCGAAGTCATATCCGCAGTAGTAGTCAGCAGAAGCACCACCGAAGAGGTTACCAAGCTCAGAAGCTCTGCCTTCCTGCACGATTTCATTTCCTGTATACATCACATCAAACTCAAATGTATAGGAAAGTGGATATGTCCAAGCCATACCATCACCGGCATTCCATGAAGATTCAGGTATAACTGTTGTATCAATATAGAACTGATCGATGGGGTCAACACCGGCTACAAATACATTTCCGTCCCAGTCTTCATAATCTTCCAGCATTCTGTCAAAGCTGAGAACGTGCCCGTGGTCTCCGCCAACGTCCATTACAGATCCTCTGTACAGATCATAGGAGCCCCAATATTCCTGATCTTCTGCAAGTTCATAAGTTCTTGTATCATTGGGTCTTCTTGGAATAAGATTGTCATATGTAAGTGTCTTAAGTGCGTTTGCATCACTAATTGCAGTTGTACGACCTGTATCACCTGCAAGGTAGTCATAGAAAACATTGTCGTATGTTTTATTGGCTAAAGAAGGATTAAGCTTGGAGGGATCATACTTAGCGTATGAGCTCTGCTCAACAGATTCGGCAACAAGTGTTACACAGTTGGAACCTGCGCAAGTCTGAGGAGCGATTTCTGTTTGAACAGATGTAACACCGGAACCCCAGGAAATGAAGGACTTATATGCATTCTCACCCTTAGCAGCATTAAGAACTACAAGAGACATACCAAGCTCTCTGCCTATACCACCCTTAAGGTTACCGGGGTTGTATGAGGGAGTGTTAGGTCTGCCGGAAGGGTAAGAATACTTAGAATATTCAAGTGTATAGGGAGCCTTTTCAGCTTCTGTAAGGTAATTATAGTTGGGAACGAGATTGTTTTCGTAGATATACTTCCAAGGGATAGCAATTTCATATGTGGTGTATCCTGCAGCAGCGTCTTCATGATAACCGAGAGGATTCTCGGAATTCATTTCGGAAGGAGCAACAGCAGCCTTAACTTCTCCAAAAACAGGTCTGGAATATGCAGTAAGTCCTTTATCGTTTGTGGATTCAAAGCATTCAACAAATCCACCCGCTATCTGAACATAACCAACAAGGAAATCGGGAATCTTTGTTACATCGGACCAAGGTGTTCCTATATTAGGATCGTAATCATCACCGCCAGTTGCAGCATTGGGGCCTTCAGGGTCAACCCTGAACTCTATAGCATCGCCATTCCAAGTGTCGCTCTGACCATGCTTGAGAGAATGTCCATCAAAGTCATGCACTATAGCTGCAACATAGTAATAGTTTTCGTCCCAACGAAGCCATACAAGCGCTTCCATAGGGTTTTGTTCAGCACTCCCTTTTTTCCAGTAGAAGAAGGAATTGTAATATGGACAGGGCTCATTTACAGTACCAAAGTCACTACTGTACATTTCAATTGTACGTTCGCCCCATTCTGCTTCAGTTACATAGCCATCAATTGTGGGCTCGTTTTCAAAATAAAGGGCTTCAACATAGTCAATGCCACTTTCATAGTCATAATCCCACCAAGAGGAATTACCTTCGCCTGCCCATGTAGCATTAGCGCTTGCTGTGATTGTCATTGCTGACAAAGCTGAGGCGATCATAGCTATTGTCAGAATAACAGAAATTAATTTTTTCATAATATCTCTCCGTTCTGCAGTTTGTTAAACTGCTAAATTAGTACAACTATTATAAACTTTTTTTTGGTAAAAGTCAACACAAACGCATAATTCAATAGCTGCAGATAGTTAAATAATAAAAATGAAGCTGATGCATTTGTACCAGCTTCATTTCATAAATTTTATTCAGACAATAATTTCTTAATAATCAACAAATCTTTAGCATTGGTAACTTCATCATTGTTCATATCAGAATTTTCAAAGCAAAAATCTGATTCTGTCAGAATGCCTGCAAAATATTTTTTGATTATAAGAGCATCAGATGCTGTGAGGCTTCCGTCAAGGTCAACATCTCCTAATATACCGCTTACAGTAGTTGTATAAGAGTAGTACATTGTAATAAGCAGGTCTTCCAAAGATGAATTGTTTTCGTTTGTCAAAATGACACTGAATAAATACTCATCGCTAGGGATACTGTTGACCTTATCAAGATTCAATATTATGATTTGGTAGCTGTTATTGCCAAGGTCTTCCACAGTATAATCTCCCTCGTCAAGTCCTTTAATTCCGGAAAAGGTGAATTTGTCATTATGAAATTCAAGGGTGAATACCAGCTGGCTAAAATCAAACTGGTGCGGAGGAACTACTAAATCAAGGTATACTTTTTGATCTGTTATATCAACATCAGGATTAGATCCGGGATTGTTATTGTTATCATCGTCATCAGCTGCGGGTGGATTTTGAATATAATCATAGAAATTATAAATCTTAACGTTGTCCATCTTCATCTGAGTGTTGACGAACCACCAGCACATAAGGCAGCCGTTTTCTACGTCTGAATTGTTGGAATATGCGAAATATCTGTTGTTGATATTGAAGATAACCTCATTGTTGATAAGGAGACGCATTGTGCATGTTTCATTATCATATTGGAATTTCCAGTTGTACCATGTGTTAGGCTGAAGATCAAAGTGCGCACTTTCCGCAATAACATCGTTGTAATCATCAAATGATCTGACAACAAATTTTTTCTCAATAAAAGAATAGCCGCAGTAATATTCAGCAGAAGTGCCGCCGAAGAGATTGCCAAGCTCAGACTCTCTGCCTTCCTGTACAATTTCATTTCCTGTGTACATAATATCAGATTCAAAAGTGTAGGAGAGAGGATATCTCCATGCAAAGCCGTCGTCTGCGCCGACAGAGCTTTCGGGAATTATAACGGTGTCAATATAGAAATGATCTATTGGGTCAATTCCTGCTTCGAAGTATTTGCCGGATTCATCATAATGAGTTCTTATAGTTTTGTCATAACTGAGAACATATCCGTGCTCTCCGCCAACATCTGTAACTGATCCTTGGTATATGTCAGCGGATCCCCAGAATTCCTGATCCTCTGCATTATCATATGTAAGAGCATGGAGAGATCCTGCGTTTTCAATAGGTGAGCAACGGTCTATATCACCTGCCAGATAGTCATAGAAAACGTTATCATATATTTTTGAGGGAGTAGAAGCGTTAAGCTTTGAAGGGTCATACTTTGCATATTGGCTTTGTTCAACCTTTGTTGCTACAAGGCGAACAGAGTTGGAGCCTGCACAGGTTTGAGGAGCCTCTTGAGTTTGAACAGAGGTAACACCGGATCCCCAACTCATAACAGCACTATAATCGCTTTCGCCTTTGGGAGCATTGAAGACAGCAAGAGACATACCAAGCTCTCTGCCAATACCACCCTTAGCGTTGCCGGGATTATAATTTGGGCTGCCGGGTCTGCCGGAGGGAAGGGAATACTCACTGTATTCCATTGTGTAAGGTGCCTTTTCATAAGATGTGAGTGCGGCATAATTAGGAACCAAATTGTTTTCGTAGACATACTTCCAAGGAATAGCAACCTCATATGTTGTATATCCTGCATCAGCGTCATCGTGATAACCGAGAGGATTATCTGAATTCTGCTCGGTAGGAGCAACCGCAACCTTAACTTCACCGAATACAGGCTTGGAATAAGCTGTGAGGCCCTTATCGTTTGTGGATTCAAAGCATTCAACAAAACCGCCAGCGATCTGAACATAACCAACGAGGAAGTCAGGAACCTTTGATGAATCGGACCAAGGAGTTCCGATTTCAGGATCGTAAGCTTCTCCGCCTGTTGCAGCGTTAGCTCCTTCGGGGTCAACTCTAAATTGGAGTGCATCACCATTCCATGTCTCATCTTGACCATGCTTAAGTGAATGACCATCGTAGTCTCTGACTAAAGCAGCAACATAAAAGTAGTTTTCATCCCAGCGGAGCCATATCAAAGCTGCCATAGGATTGATGTCAGCTCCGCCGCACTTCCAATAGAAGAAAGAGCTGTAATAAGGCTCACATTCATCTGCCGTGCCAAGCTCTTCACTATACATTTCAATTGTTCGCTCTCCCCACTCAGCTTCTGTCACATATCCGTCTATTGTAGGTTCATTTTCAAAATAAAGAGCTTCAACATAGTCTATGCCGGTGCCGTCGTCATTGCCATACCATGAGGAGTAACCGTTCCCATACGCTATTGCGTTTGAGGTGATCGCCATTACAGACAAAGCTGAGGCGATCATAGCTATTGTCAGAATAACAGAAATTAGTTGTTTCATAAGTTCTCTCCGTTCTGCAGTTTAAACTGCTAAAATTTATGACATAATAGTATACCTCAAGTGATAAATTGTCAATGAACAAAAGTATATTGTGCAAATTGTGGTAATAAGTAACAAAAACGACCTGCGATTTTAGTGCAGGTCGTTTATAGATTTTATCTCCAGTAACCTTTAAGAATTCTGAATTTCAGATCAAATAAGTCAACAGAGTTTACTTTGCCGTCACCGTTAACGTCGGAAGCCAGATTTTCATAATAATTAGCATTTTTGATCTGCTTTATAATAAGTCTCATCTGGAATAAATCAACGGAATTGACATTGGTGTCATTATTAATGTCGCCGAAGACAATTCCTGTATAGCTGATCAAAACAGACTTTTCTGCAATATTGCCTTTTTTATCTGTAACAGTAAGCTTGAGTTCTGCTGTGAAGTATTCACCCATAGCTTTATCCACAGAAAGTGTCAAAGTATTTGTATCTGTTCCTGCGGTAGTAACTCCCTGGGGAAGCTTTGATACATCCCATGTATATTTAAGATCGGAGCCTGTTACAGTAGCTGTAAATGTAGCTGTTCCTGTGTATTCAATATTTGCATTAGCAGGTGTTATTTCTGTTATTTCAGGTGCTTTGTCATCAGCAGGAATGTATGCTTCGTAGCCAAGCTCTGCAGGGATTATTGTCTGCAGACAAACCTGAGCATAAACTCTTGAAAAATAGTCGTTGGGATGGCAAACATTGTCGCCTGTGATATCATAGTGACGCTTATCTGCGCGCAGTGATTTGTGCATTGCTGTAACATCGGCGCAAACAACACCGCTGTACTGCTTTTCAAGAGCAAGACAAGCCTGCTGGCAAACTTCAAATCCGGAGTCGGAGTAAACTTCTGTATTGCTGTAGAAGGGAGAAACAAGAACGATCTCGCAGTTGGGATTCTTAGCTCTTGCCGCATCGATCATAGTTTTCAATGCGTTTTTATAGCCGGATGTTTCGCCATTCTGAGCATCATTAACGCCGAATTCAATGAAGATAAGATCGGGATTATATGAAAGAACGCTGTTTTTGAATGTGTTGATCATTCCGCTGGCAGTAGAACCACCTTCGCTCACGTCATAAACATTCAGGTTTGTAAAGCCGTAGCATTCACGAAGAGTGTCTTCAATCTGCTCCCACCAATAGGGCGCATTGGGATAAAATCCTCTGTAGCTTGATGAGTTTGCACCACCTGCAATACTGTCGCCGAAGAAAACAACGTTAAAGTTTTCATTGTTTTTGATTGCAGCAGATGTTTTAGGTAAGCTGGTTGCTTTGTTTGCAGGAACGATATAGTCCCAGCTGTCGCTGTGAGTATAAGTAACATTCAGATAGCTTTCAAAGTAGAGCTTGTCTCCGGAATAAGCCTGATCAAGAGTGAAACGATCAATTTTGCCGTTGTTAAGTATTGTCAGCTTGTTTCCGCTAACTGTAAAATCTTCGCCTTCTGTAAAGAAGCGACTGAAGGTGCCGTCATAAACATATATGATTTCATCGGGAGTATACATAAGAGTGTATGTATAGCTGCCATCGCTGTTTTCAATGGGACATACAGCCTCGTTGAAAACTACATTGCCTTTCCAGAAGGGAGATGTGTATTTGGCAACATCGTATTCGCGGCAAAGATAGTCAGAAGAAGGATCTATAGGATAGCCATTCTGTATTGCTGTGCGAGCGCCTGCGATGTCAACGCCGGAGAGCTTGGGAGTATCTACAACGATTGAGTCAATGTAGATAACGTCGCCAACCTGAGCGTTCTGGAAAAAGTCATATCTGAAGCCGTAGAACAATCCTTTTCCGCTGAGACGGCTGCTAACATCCATTCTTGCGATAACAAACTGATCTGCAGAAATGGGATTGTAGCTCCAATGGCAAAGCCACTGTTCAGAAGGTGTGGGGCTCTGTGCTGAGCAGAGATATACTTTTGACTGTGTTTCTTTTGACGCGGAAGAGTTGCTGCGGGGAGCCTTGTAAACTGCATAGAAATAACCGATATTATCGCAGTTTATTTTGCGTGAAAGGCTATCATAATAGTTGATGTAAACATATGGGTCAGAACCTGTAACTTCAATTTTTAAAGCATTTTCTTTTTCATCATATGAATAGGAAACGCCGTTAGAAGCCTGTGAATAGTTTGATTTGCGAATAAATTTATCAACTACAGCCTGTGAATTAAAAACAATAAGTCCATCCTCAGGAGCATAGTTGGTTGTGTCAGCAGAAGATGTGGAAAACACCATAGTAGCTGTAATTGTAACAAGAGCCATAATTAAGCTCATAATGCGAAGTAAACTTTTCATTTTGTCTCCTTTCAATAAAACGCAAATTTACACATTCTACATTATACACCAAAATCGTAATATAATCAATATGTTTTCTGTATATAATTTAAAGAAAAAGCTTGTAACCACTTTACATAAGTAAAATAAAATGATATACTGAACAGTAGTTATCTATTTTAGGAAAAGGAAATTTAAAATGAATCTTAAAGGCAGACATTTTCTCAAGTTGCTTGATTTCACTCCTGAGGAAATCGGATTTCTTCTTGATGTTGCAGCAACTCTTAAAGATGAAAGAAAGAATGGCATTTCTCATGCCCAGCTTCCCAATAAAAATATAGCTCTGATTTTTGAAAAGACAAGTACAAGAACTCGTTGCTCATTTGAGGTAGCAGCTCATGGTCTAGGTATGCATGTTACATATCTTGATCCTTCTGCATCTCAGATAGGCAGAAAAGAGAGCATTGCTGACTCTGCGAGAGTTCTTGGCAGACTTTACGATGGAATTGAATACAGAGGCTTTGAGCAGTCTATAGTTGAAGAGCTTGCGGCGCATGCAGGTGTTCCTGTTTGGAACGGACTTACAAATGAGTTCCACCCAACTCAGATTCTTGCCGACTTCCTTACAATCCGTGAGCATTTCGGACGTTTGAAGGGTATCAACTTTGTATATATGGGTGATGCCAGATATAATATGGGTAACTCCCTTATGGTTGGTTGCGCAAAGATGGGACTTAACTTTACTTGCTGCGCTCCCAAAAAGTATTTCCCTGAGGGCGATCTTATTGAAGAATGTAAGAGAATTGCAGCAGAAACAGGCGCAACTCTCAGATTTATTGAAGATCCTATGGAAGCAACAAAGGGCGCAGATGTTATTTATACAGATGTTTGGGTTTCTATGGGTGAGCCTGTTGAGGTTTGGGCTGAAAGAATCAACGATCTTTCTCCCTATCAGGTGAATCGTGCGCTTATGGATAATGCGGGACCTCAGTGCCGCTTTATGCATTGTCTGCCTGCATATCACGATAAGAAGACTGTTGTTGGTCGTGAAATGTGTGAGAGATTCGGTCGTGAGGATCTTGAGGTAACAGACGAGGTATTTGAAAGTGAACAGTCAATCGTATTTGACGAGGCTGAAAACAGAATGCATACAATAAAGGCCGTTATGGCTGCAACATTAGGAGCAAGACAATGAGTGAAACAAAAAAGATTCCCGTAATTCTCAACACAGATATCGGCGGCGATATCGACGACACATGGGCGCTTTCTTTTCTTCTCAGAAGCCCTGAACTTGACACTAAGCTTGTAGTACCTTGCCTTGAAAATCCCGATTATCCCTTTGGACGCACAAAGGTTGCTGCAAAGCAGATGGATATGTGTGGTTATAGCCATATTCCTGTTGCTGCAGGTCTTGCAAGCGAGAATTTTGATTATCATCTCAGAGAATGGGCTGAGGATTATGATCTTTCCAAATATCCCGGCGGCTTCAGAGAAGATGGTATTCAGGCAATGATCGATACAGTTATGGCAAGTGATGAGATCGTAACAATCATTTGTATCGGTCCTATGACTGATATTGCTGCAGCACTTGAAAAGGAGCCTCGCATTGCTGAAAAGGCCAAGCTTATCATTGTTGGTGGTTCTATCTATAATGGTCATGGCCTTGATGTTATCCAGAAGGCTTCCGACTATAATGTTCGTGCTGATATTCCTTCCTTCAGAAAGGCATTTGCAGCATCTTGGGATATAACACTTATTCCTCTGGATATAACAGCTCATGTTGTTATTGGTGACGATGCTTATCAGAAGATTCTTTATAACAGAGATAAGGATCCAGTAGTTGGCACAACTCTTGAATGCTTTGATTTCTGGATGGTTAAGGGTAATTGCACATATTATAAGACTCATACAACATCTCTTTATGATACAGCAGCTATCTATTATGCTGTAAAGGGCGATTATAACTTTATTGTTGAAGATCATATGCTTTCTATTGACGATGGCGGATATACAAACGACGATGCTGAAAACGGTCGTCTTGTTCATTGTGCCGTATATTACAAATATAAGGATATGTTTTATAAGTTCCTTACAGACCGTCTTTGCGGAGAAGTTTAATATTAAGGAGAGCGGCTTGGAAACAAGCCGCTCAAAAAATAGTTTTATGGAAATAACAAAAACTGAATTATATTCAAATAAGATTTCAAGAAACTACACATTTGCAGTTGTGGCAGATCTGCATAACAGACCATATGGGAAAATAGTTGAAAAGCTTGAAGAAATCTGTCCTGATTATATATTGATTCCGGGAGATCTGTCTCATAATCTTGATAAAGATGATTCTCTTATGGAGAGTGAATGCGGTCTCAGCTTTCTTCCTCAGGCTGCAAACATTGCAAAAACATTTTATAGCGTAGGAAACCATGAGAGGCGGGTTTCTGCAGAATGCGCAGAGTTTATCGGCAAAACTGGAGCTGTTTTACTAGATAACAGAACAGTAGTTGATGGAGAAATAACATTTGGCGGGCTCACAACAGGACTTATGGTCAGCAAATATATTAAAACGCCACCTCCCGATCTTGAATATTTGAAAGAGTTTTCAAAAGAGGACGGATTTAAGCTCCTTTTGTGTCATCATCCAGAGTATTATCCGGAATATATCAGAGAAACAGATATTGATCTTACAATATCAGGCCATGCTCACGGTGGGCAATGGCGTATTTTGGGGCAGGGTATATATGCTCCGGGGCAAGGTATTTTTCCCAAATACACAGCTGGACTTTATGAGGAACGCCTGTATGTAAGCCGAGGACTCACCAATACAGCTTTTCCTGTTCCCAGAATTTTCAACAAAACTGAATTGGCAGTTATAGAATTAAAGAAAAAGGACGCATAGCGAGACTTCTGATAAGGAAGTCTCGCAGTTTTATTCGCCGAATTACATTCAGCGAGTGATATTGCTACGCAGTGATATTATGCTTCGCATAGTTATATTGCTTACGGCAGTTTAAGGCGAATAAAATAACACTGAAGCCGATAGGCTTCAATAACACTATTGCTTTGCAATAATATCACTCCGACAAAGTCGGAATAAAACTTGAATAATATCGACTGATATGTTATAATAAAATGGATTTGGGAATGGCCCAATAAAGGTTTGTATTTACAAATGCGATGCTGGTTCTTTTGAATCAGTTCGATAAATAAGAATTTGACGAGGTGGTAAAATGCTTGAATTATATAAACCTCTTGTTGATGACTTGTGGTTTAAGGAAAAAATGGTGGGCGATGAGCAGACAATGTCTTACAATCATGCCTACGGAGGTACAATCCCATTTCCCAAAGAGTACTGGGCAGATTGGCATAGCAGATGGATAACAAACCACGATAGTAAGCGCTTTTACAGATACATCAAGGATAATGATGCTTTTGTTGGTGAAGTAGCATATCATTTCGACGGAGAAAGACAGATTTATATTGCTGATGTGATTATTTATGCTCCGCATCGTGGGAAAGGATATGGTCGCACTGGATTGTTGCTTTTATGCGAAAATGCAAAATCGAATGGCATAAAGGAACTCCATGATGACATTGCTATCGACAATTCTGCTGTTGAA
>JAZQUP010000006.1:0-30631 GCA_045631345.1 Candidatus Avispirillum sp. | reverse complement strand
AACGTTCGCCAAAGCCCCTCTACAAGCGCAACCATAGTGGGCAAGCTTCAAAACGATAATATAGTTACCGTAATAGGCGACGTTGCCGATAATTGGTACAAAATCGAAACCGATAACCTTTCGGGCTATTGCTCGGCAGATTATATTCAAATAACAGGCAAGCTTTTGGCGGAAATCCCCAAGCCCGAAACCGATTTTACCTTGGTTAACGATAGCTTGGACCTTACCGACGGCATTCTAACCGGCGTATATGCCAAAACCAAGTGTTCCGATTTTGTAACAAGCTTCACAGGCAATTTCCGCGTTGTAAATAAAGACGGTAAGGAAATTAAAGAAAACGAATTTATCTCCACCGGCGCAAGAATAATCGCCAGCGTTAACGGAACCGAAAGAACCGTAGCCGCCATTGTGGTAAAGGGCGACGTAAACGGTAACGGCGAAATCGATGCCCGCGATTATATGCTTGTAAAGCGCGCATTCTTTAACACCTACGATCTTGAAGGCGTTTATCTTTCCGCCGCCCAAATAAGCGGTAAGGATTACCTAAACGTGCGCGATTATATTCTGCTTAAGCGCGCTTACTTCAACACCTATTCAATTCCCTAAAGATAAAAAGGCTTCGTTGCGAGACTTCCCAAAAGGAAGTCTCGCAGTTTTATTCGCCAAATATATTTGGCGAGTTATATTGCTACACAGTTATATTATGCTTCGCATAGTGGTATTCGGCTTCGCCGAGTTTGGCGAATAAAATAACACTGAAACCGTTTGGTTTCAATAACACTATTGCTTTTGCAATAATATCACTCCGACGAAGTCGGAATAAAACTTGAACAATATCGCTTAATATGTTATCATAATAAGGGTATGTGTTAGCCCATGTCAGCAGTTGTACTGACAAAGGCGATGCTGGTTCTTCGAACCGATTATATTCAGCACGGAAAATCGGGAAATAAAAATCGCCTTTTGATAGAATAAAGGCAGACAAGGAGGGGCAATATGGACTGGATCATTGGATTGCAAAAGGCTATCGACTATATCGAAGATAATCTGACGGAAACGATTGATTATGAGATGGTCGCAGCGCAGAGCTTTTCATCAAGCTATCACTTCCAACGTGTGTTTAGTATTCTTTGCGGTTTCACCATCGGCGAGTATATCCGGAATCGCAGGCTTTCGCTTGCCGGTACGGAGCTGGCCACAAGTGATGTAAAGGTTATTGACGTTGCGCTGAAGTACGGCTATGAAAGTCCGGACAGCTTTGCAAAAGCATTCCAGAAGTTCCACGGTATATTGCCATCGCAGGCTCGTAATGATGGTAGTAAACTAAAGTCCTTCTCCCGTCTTGTACTTAAATTTTCTTTGGAAGGCGGTACAGTTATGAATTATAAGATTGAGGAAAAAGAAGGATTATTTCTGATAGGTCATTGTAAGAAGTGTCTGGGTAGTCCAACTAACGTTGATGATACTTATTCAGAAACGAAAAAACATTGGTTATCTACAAGGAATCAGCAAAGTAAGCTAAAAAGGATTAGAGAAGGCAATCCTATCTGGTATGATATATATGCGGATTTTGAAAACGATGGATTTAATCATATGATTGCAGTTGAAACTAATCGTCATATAAGTGATACAGATTTGCAGATTGTCAAAATTCCTGCACACTCATATGCGGTTTTTGAAACAGATCGATGTGAATCGCCTGATAACGAATGGCCTTTGCTGATGAAAAGAATAATATCAGAATGGATGCCTACACGAGATTATGAATTATCGCAACATCCCATAATAAACAAACTATATTTCGAAAAAGACCATTCAGAGAGATATATGGAAATTTGGATTCCCATCGAAAAGAAATAACAGAAAATACCGACAGTTTTCACACTGCCGGTATTTTTCTTAAACATCCTTATGAGAAGTAGCCCTAAGCGCCCTTTTTTTGTTTATTTGAGAATTGAAGCAATAATTTTTTCTTCGGCATTTTCAGTATTTACAGAAACAGTGATCGTATCGCCTATATTCAGAATTGCGGTGTTTTCATTGTCTGCTGCGGAGAGGCGAAGGTATTTATCAGGGAGAGAGTCAATTGCAACATAATAAACTGTAGTACCTTCAATAACTGCTTCTCGTATTTCAATAACAATGCCTGTCAGTTCTGTTTCAAATTTGTTTTCTTCAGGAGCTTCAGGTTCTTCGGGCTTGTTTGTAATAAGCTTATTCTGCAGCAGAAGCTCCTCGTAATTAGATTCGCATTCTGCAAGGGAAGTGCCATATGCAACGATTTGATATTGCTGAACATTTACCATTGCATACATTTTAACAAGACTTGAGGCATCCTTCAAGGGCAGAAAATATGTGGGCTGTCCCTTGATATTGAGAAGGAGAGGGAATGCAGCAACATATTTATATTGCTGAACTGCGCCTTCGGCTGAGCTCATAGCTGAATATTCTTCAGCGCCGGCAATGTTGTAGAAGCGTGAAGCTTTTGTTCTTTGATTAACAAGTATGAAGCCGATGTTGGACTGGTCTCCGCCAACAGATGTAATTCCTGTATACATCCAAACGTCGTCGTCCTGAGCGATATAGTTGTATCCTTCTGTTGTAACAGTGCATCCTGTCTGTCCAAAAATTGAATTCCAGAATCCATTCTGATACATTCCGCGGTAGTCGTACTGCTCAATGAGAAGATCTGCTGTGAAAACTCTGTCAACCCAAACAGGAATATCTGCTGCATCGTAGTAAGAGCATTCGCCTGTGATAGCATTACAGAGAACAGCTCCCACAATGTCTCTGCCTCCGAAAAGACCAATACGCTTTGTCATAACGGAAGCAACAAAATAAGGGATACCATCTTCATCTATTTCAAAGTTTACGTCTTCAAACATCAATGTGGGATAATTAAAGCGGAGATGGCGTGTAATATTGCGGTTAAAGTATTCTGTAGGAGAATATTTGATTCCGTTTTCTGTTCTTACAACAGTAACCTCCTGAGTAACCATATCAGTTACCATATATGCGGGGATACCATTTCTTGTGTTTTTCAACCATTTGAAAAAGTCGCCGTAGTTAAGATAAGTAACTCTGACAGGGCGATCATTGTAGTTGATCTGAGCGGATTCCTTTTCAACTTCAAATTGGCTAACAAGATCTCTTAACTCGCCAAGCTTACGATTTGCAAGAACACTTGCAGAGTCTTTGTCAAGCTGTGGAATCTGTTCATAGGAAATTTCATTTATATCGGTTGTAAAGTCGCTTTCTTCAAGCTCAATAAGATTGCTGTATGCTTTTGAATTAAAGATTACTGCGGAGGAGATATTGCCGATAAAGCAGAAAACAATTATCAGAGCAATCAAAACAACCGGTATTTTGCACACTTTCCAGAGCCCTCTTAAAATATCTTTTGGGGAGGAGGATCTTGTGATGCCTATTCCCGCAGTTATAAGGGTCAAAAAGCTGAACAAAGCCAGCGCAAGTATAATAAATATCCATAGTTCCATGCTTCTTATATTAAGGGCAGGAAGCTCAACGTAGAAATAGATACCTGCAGCAATAAGTGTAATTGCTACATTAATCATTACACGCAGAGGTGAGAATTGAGAATTGCCTTTCATTTTGTATACAATCCTTTCAAAAGTGTTTATAGATATATGGTATCATATTATTGCAGTAATATCAATAGATATTTCGTGTCGCAAAAAAAGGATACCACCAGAGCCGCCATTTTAATCAGATGTTTAATAAGTCAGAAAAAATGTTACAAAAAATATCGCAACAATCAGATAGCAAGTTTTCATTCAATCCTTCTTTTTAGTGGTGAGTTTTCCCGCTTCAAAAGCTGCAAAGAGTTTACACTGTGTCAAAAACAAAAAGGAACTGATTATATCAGTTCCTTTTTTTTACTTGTTATCTGCAGTTAGAGTCGTTTTTCTTGTTCTGAGCCTGATTATTCATTTCTGTATGAGCTCTGTTGGGAACATTGTTTTCAGATTTATTATCAGCTCTTTTATACATTGCCTGCTTGTTTTCAGCCTGTTTCTTGTTCTGTGCTTGGTTATTCTTAGCCATTGTTTTTTCTCCTTGCAAATTATTGAAATTGGGTATTTGCCTTATTATTGTGCCCGTAAGAGAAAAACATATTCAATAAACAAGCTCTTTAAGCCTGTCAAGAAGCTGAGCAGTTTCTGCCTTGGTAATTTTTGCTGATGCATTCACATATCCGTTGTCGGTTGTAAATATACCCAGCTCAAACATTGAGGATATAGCGTTTTCTGCCCAAGTCGGAACAGTATCTTCAAATGAATAGCTGCCAAAGGAGCTGTAGCCGATAATGTTGTTTACTAAAACTGCGGCTTCTGCTCGTGTAATCTCTGTGTTTGGATTAAAGTAAATCTTTCCGTCATCTGCTTGAGTGCCTTTGATAATTCCAAGCTTTTCTGCGCTGTAAACATAGCTTTTTGCGTCCAGCGGGATTTCATTGTCATCAGCAAAATCTGTTTTTGAAACATCAGGCAGATTTGAAGCCCCCATAGTATTCATAGCCGCAATAAGAAAATCAAGGCGTGAAACTGTTGAGTCGGGTTCAAAGAAAACCTCTCCGTTTGCTTCACTTGCTGTCATAATTCCATCGTTGATCACATTAACAGCGGCTGCGTAGGCACTATTGTTTTTCATATCCTTAAAGCTGATGCCTGTTGTGTTTGCAGAAACGGAAAGTTCAATTTCGGCTTCCTCGGAATAATTTCCCCAGTCATCTTTTGCCACAAAAGAAAAGCTGTCTTTTCCCTTTGTTCTTGCCTTGTATATGAAGTTTCCTGTCCTGCTGTTGTAACTTATTTCACCTTTGGGATATTTTGTTATTTCAAATGTTATAGGATCCCCCTCAGGATCGTGCGCAACCATATTTCCGTTTAGCGTCATTCCCGAAAAGGTTTCAATAGCTGTCATAGCTGAAAGAGCTGTTGGGGAGTAATTGAAGTTTTCTGCCAGCTTGATAGTGCATCTTATGTCATAACCGTCGTTGAGAGAAAATGAAAAGCTGCTGGTTGTAGTTGTGTCGGCAGGAGAAAAAACAAGTCTGTCGCAATCAGCAAAGCTTAATTGCTGGCCTTCAATAACATTGTTTCCCGCTACAGATAAAATTCCTTCGCTGCTGTCAGGTAAGGATGTGATTTTAATGTTATCGTAGTAAATAATTCCAGTGTGATTGCAAAAATCATCATTTGAAAAAGCAATTGGTTCCCCTGTCAAGCCTGACATTACCATAGGATCTGACTCATTGAGGATAAGCAGTCCCGGCGAGAGAACAGAGGCATTTGAGCCGAAGGTAGCTGTGGCTGTGATAATTGTAGCTGCCAAAATACTTAAAAGAATTTTCATAACAATTTTCCTTTCTGAATTTATAATGGTTTATATGAGTATTTTGTACATATTTTGGATGGTTATTTCGTCAATATGTAGAAAAACTTTTTTTGATTATTTTTTTTATAAAATAGTTAAAAACGATGTTGATTTGGAAAAAGAAAATGTGTATAATAATTAAGTATAATGTATTCTTAGAAAGAAGGCTTAATATGCTGAATATCAAAATTGAGCCTGCGGCAACACTCAAAACAAAGCCCGCTGATAATGAACTTGGATTCGGTCGTTATTTCACCGACCATATGTTTGTTATGAATTATGATGAAGGGCAAGGCTGGCATGATGCCAGAATCGTTCCTTACGGACCTATAGCGCTTGATCCCTCTGCAATGGTTTTTCATTATGGTCAGGAGCTTTTTGAAGGTCTTAAAGCATATAGATGCGCAGATGGCAAGATACGTTTGTTCCGTCCTGATAAAAACATTGAGAGAATGAATAATACTTGCCGCAGAATGTGCGTTCCCGAAATTCCTGCTGAGGATGCTCTGCAGGCAATCAAGGCTCTTGTAAATTATGAAAAGGATTGGATCCCTCATAGCGAGGGAACATCTCTTTATATCCGTCCCTTTATAATCGCAACAGAGCCCCATCTTGGAGTTCATCCTGCAAAGAACTATCTGTTTATTATTATTCTGTCACCTGTCGGTTCATACTATGCTGGCGGATTAAATCCCGTAAAAATTTATATTGAGCGTGATTATGTTCGTTGCGTAAAGGGCGGAACAGGTATGGCAAAGTGCGGCGGAAACTATGCTGCATCTCTTTCAGGTCAGGTAAAAGCGGCTCAGATGGGCTGTGAACAGGTTCTCTGGCTTGATGGTGTTGAAAGAAAGTATGTTGACGAAGTAGGCGCAATGAACGTGTTCTTCGTAATAGACGGAAAAGCTGTAACACCTTCTCTTGACGATGGCAATATTCTTCCCGGCGTAACAAGAGCGTCATGTATAGAAATGCTTCGTCACCTTGGATATGAGGTTGAAGAAAGAAAAATCGCAGTTGATGAAATTTTTGAGGCTCATAAAGTAGGCAAGCTTGATGAATCCTTCGGAACGGGAACAGCTGCAGTTATCTCTCCTGTTGGCCAGTATATGGATGGAGAAGAGAAGATCGTTATCAATAATGGTGAAATCGGCGAAATTTCACAGAAATTGTACGATTCTATCACATCAATCCAGTGGGGCAAAGCAGAAGATTCAATGGGGTGGACAGTTGTTATTGACTAAGTTAAATTTTTCTGTTATAATATAAAAAGAAGTGAGCTCGTCTCGCCGGCCGAAAAGGGCGAGGGGGCAAAAAGAAAGGAAAGGTCATTTTTATGGAAACCAAACGTAATCTGAAGTATTTCACTTCAAAGGGAATCAATCCCGTGCTGGTGGCTGGACTTATCATCGTTGCATTAGGTCTTATTCTTATGATAGTTCCTCAGACACGCCCCTTCGGTCTTGTAATCGCACTGGTAGGTGTAGGCGTTGCAGTATTTGCAAGCGGAACAAAATCAGGCGAATCTGAAATTGATAACCAGATCGAAGGCGTTATCAAGGATATTCCTGAGCAGGCAATGATCAAGCACGAAGTATATGAAAGACATTTCAACCCCATTATCAAGCCTGTATTCCTCAAGGGCTTTGACTATCGAGCAGAAGGTGTATTCTGCAAGAAGTGTCCTGACTATAAGTACAGAACAAGCGAATATAACGCTGCTCAGCTGTACTTCTCTCGTGAAAAGATCGTTGTATATGGTAAGCATTTCTCCATTGTTGACGATTCTGAGGCTGTAAACTACGAGATTTGCGGCGCAGCTAACTATGAAGATATTAAGGAAGCTCGTATTGAAGAGTCCACATTCACTCTCACAGACGGCAGAACAGTTCCTGTTTATTCCTTCGTTCTTGAAACAAAGTCCGGAGAAAAGCTTGTAGACTTCAGCGTTGAATACGGAGCAGACGTAGATAAGGCTGCTGCAGATATCAACCACGCGGTTGAAAAGATGACAATCAAGGCTATGGAAAAGGCTGCTGATAAGGCTGCTAAGAGAGAAGCTCTCCGCCGCGGCGAAGTATTTAAATACGAATAATTTTGTATTACATAAAAAAGCCACCGAAATCGGTGGTTTTTTTGCTTACATGAGGGAGATGGGTGAGACGATAAATTAATGTTTAGCTATTAAGCTTGACTGATATTACCGCAGATATTTTTTGGAGGAGTACAGCGCATGCTGTGACGGAGAGGTTAAAAAGTGGTGTTTGTCATTCGCGTTTTAATATAGCTGATTGTTTTATAGCTTTCCCCGCACTTTTTGAAATATTGACCATCGTTTAGTTTCATTTGCATTTTTTATGTTGAAAAGTATCATTTTTAGCTTGAAAGCACAGATTTTTGGTTAATATTGTGCAATATTTGCATATTTTTTGTTGCAAATTGACATTGATTTTTGTGCAAAAATATATTAGAATATTGCATATTGCTTTTAAAAGTTTATCACTTTAGTTGATTAAATGCTTGAATGTAAATATAATTTGAGAAGAACAGGCGGTATTCCATGAACACAAAAACATTGCTTTATATATTAAAAAGAATAATGCTTGCCTTGCTGACAGTATGGGTAGTTATCACTATAACTTTCTTTGTTACTCGTCTTGTGCCAGGTGGTCCCTTTATGGGAGAAAAGGCGATTTCACAGGCAGCTATGAATGCGCTTGAGGCCAAATATGGTCTGGATAAGCCTGTAATGGAACAGTATGTTACATATATTAAGGATATTGTTTTTGAATTTGATTTCGGTCCTTCTCTTAAACAGAGAGGCCGTGAGGTTATAGATGTTATCACAGATGGTATGAAAATATCTGCAGAGCTTGGTCTTTCTGCAGCATTTTCTGCACTTGGTATAGGTATTGTTTTTGGATCTATCGCTGCGCTTAACAGAAATAAGCTTGTTGACAGAATCATTATGGTTATCACAACAGCATTCGTGTCAATGCCTTCCTTTATTATGGGTTCACTTCTTCTGCTTGTTTTTGCAGTAAAGCTTCAGTGGTTTCCTGCAAACGGATCAACAGCAGATGGACTGATTCTTCCTATAATAACTCTTGCGCTGTATCCTATGGCGTATATCACTCGTCTCACACGTTCTTCTATGCTTGAAGTTCTTGGACAGGACTATATCAGAACTGCAAAGGCAAAGGGTGTATCAAAGGCAAAGATCATTTTTGGTCATGCTCTTAAGAATTCACTTATCCCCGTTATTACATATTTCGGACCAATGCTTGCTTATATCGTAACAGGTTCTCTTGTTGTAGAGAAGATTTTTGCAGTGCCCGGTATCGGTCGTGCGTTTGTAAACAGTATCACAGGTCGTGACTATCCTCTGATTATGGGAACAACAATTGTTCTTGCAACACTGATCGTAGTTATGAACCTTGTCAGCGACATTCTCTATAAGGTTGTTGACCCCAGAATTAAATTTGAATAAAGGAAAGGAGGAATAGCAATTATGAAAAAAATGCCTTTCAATTTCCATGTTAATATGGATTCGTTCATTCCTGCAACAGCAGAAGAAAAAGAATATATGGTCAAGATGCGTCCCTCCTCAACCTTCTTTAAGGATGGAGTAAAGCGTCTTCTTAAAAACAAAATCGCAACTATCAGCTTTTTTATAGTAGTAATCATAGCATTGGCTTCTATCATTATTCCTATGGTATGGCCTTATTCCTATGAGCAGCAGCTTGGTATCTCACCCGGTAAGCCTGTTGACCCTACATTTAAGAATCTTGCACCCTTTGAGTATGGTTCGACAGAGCTGGAAAGAATAGCTGATGGTGAGCAGGTGTTTCCTCATATCTTCGGAACAGACTCTGCCGGAAGAGATTATTTTATCCGTGTAATATACGGAACAAGAATTTCTCTTATGGTTGGTTTCTTTGCAAGTATCATCGTTCTTATTATTGGTGTAACAATTGGATCAATAGCCGGTTATTGCGGTGGTAAAATTGACCTTGCTATTATGAGAGTGGTAGATATTATCTACTCTCTTCCTGATATGCTTATGGTAATTCTGCTGGCAGCAGTGCTTAACACAGCGTTGACTGCTGTTATCTCAGGTACAGTGCTTGAAAAGGTGGGAACAAATATCATCAGCCTTTTCATAGTGTTTGCGCTTCTGTATTGGGTTTCAATGTCACGACTTATCCGTGGACAGATTCTTTCACTTCGTGAGCAGGAGTATGTGCTTTCTGCTCAGGCAACAGGCGCAAAGGGTAGTTGGATCATCAGAAAGCATCTTCTTCCTAACTGTATCAGCGTAATTGTAATTTCAACAGCGCTTCAGATTCCCAGTGCTATCTTTACAGAGAGCTATCTTTCTTTCCTTGGCCTTGGTGTAAATGCACCTATGCCTTCACTGGGCTCTCTTGCATCCGATGCTCTTAACGGCATCAGATCATATCCCCATCTTCTTGTAATTCCTGCTGTGGTTATTTCACTCATCGTTCTTTCACTTAACCTTTTTGGCGATGGTCTGCGCGATGCGTTTGACCCCAAGCTTAAAAACTAAGGAGGTAAAAAATGTCACTTCTCGAAGTAAAAGATTTAAGAACCTCCTTCTTCACACCTGCAGGTGAGGTAAAAGCGGTAAATGGAGTATCCTTCTTCCTTGAGAGAGGAAAGGTACTCGGTATTGTTGGTGAATCCGGTTCAGGTAAGTCAGTAACAGCATATTCAATAATGCAGATCCTTGCCAGCACAGGTAAGATCGTTGGCGGCTCAATTAAGCTTGACGGTGAGGAGCTTGTTGGATCAGGCGAAAAGATTATGAAAAATGTTAGAGGCAATAAGGTTTCAATCATTTTCCAGGACCCTATGACAAGCCTTAACCCTACATACACTATCGGACGTCAGCTTATGGAAGCAATTATGCTCCATACAGACAGAAACAGAAAACAGGCAAGGGAAAGAGCTATTGAAATGCTTGAGCTTGTTAATGTAAACGAGCCTCTCAAGCGTATGAAGCAGTATCCCTATGAGCTTTCAGGCGGTATGCGTCAGCGAGTTATGATAGCTATGGCACTTGCTTGCGAGCCCGACATTCTTATTGCAGATGAACCTACAACAGCTCTTGATGTAACTATTCAGGCACAGATCCTTGAGCTTATGAAGTCACTCCAGGAGGAGCTTGGAATGGCTATCATTATGATCACTCATGACCTTGGCGTAGTTGCTCAGATGTGTGATGAGGTTATCGTTATGTATGCAGGATCAATTTGTGAGCAGGGAACAGCAGATGAAATATTCTATAATCCTCGCCACGAATATACAAAGGGGCTTATGCGTTCTATTCCCACACAGAATACAGCGGGAAAGAAGCTTCAGCCCATCACAGGTACTCCCATTGACCTTCTTAATATGCCTGAAGGCTGTCCCTTTGCTCCCAGATGTGAGGCAGCAATGAAGGTGTGTATCAAGCATCCCGGTCCCTTTATGCAGATCAATGAGGATCATGCAGCAAGATGCTGGATGAATGTAAAATGTGCTATGGAGGCAGGAGAAATAGAACCTGTTATAGAAGATCAGAAAGGCGG
Source organism: Candidatus Avispirillum sp. (assembly GCA_045631345.1). GTDB lineage: Bacteria > Bacillota > Clostridia > Oscillospirales > CAG-272 > Avispirillum. Next base: position 19,640 of record JAZQUP010000006.1, on the reverse strand, counting down.
TAATGAATAATGTCAGATAAGCATATGGAAAATCCGCTGATTGAGGTCAAAAACTTAAAGCAGTATTTTAATATTAATGTTGGAGCATTCAAAACAAAGCCGCTTAAGGCTGTTGATGATGTTTCCTTCAGTATCAAAAAAGGTGAAACTCTCGGTCTTGTAGGTGAATCCGGTTGCGGTAAAACAACCGTAGGCAGAACTATCCTTAATTTGTATAAGCCTACAGCGGGTGAGATCTATTATGATGGAAAGCTTATAAAGAATAAGGCTGATATAAAGGAATTCCGAAAGAAAGCCACAATGGTGTTCCAGGATCCCTATTCATCTCTTAACCCCAGAATGACAGTTTCTGATATTATCGGTGAACCTCTTGATGTCCATAAGATGTATAACGATAAGAAGGAAAGAGAAGATCGAATCCTTGAGCTTATGGCTGAGGTTGGACTTAACTCTGAGCATGCATCAAGATATGCGCACGAGTTTTCCGGTGGTCAGCGTCAGCGTATAGGAATCGCACGTTCACTTGCTCTTAATCCTGATTTTATCGTGTGTGACGAGCCTGTATCAGCCCTTGATGTTTCTATTCAGGCGCAGGTAATCAATATGTTTGATGAGCTCCAGGATAAGAAGGATCTAACATATCTTTTCATCGCTCACGACCTTCTTGTAGTTCGTCATATAAGCGATAGAATTGCAGTTATGTATCTGGGAAAGCTGGTAGAGCTTGCGGATGCTGACGAGATTTATAATAAACCTCTCCATCCTTATTCTCAGTCTTTGCTTTCTGCAGTTCCGATTCCGGATCCTAAGATTGCAAGAGCAAATCAGCGTATTGCGCTCACAGGAGATATCCCTAGCCCGCTCAATGCGCCCTCAGGATGCCCCTTCCGCACACGTTGCCGTTATGCAACAGCAGCATGCGCAGAGGTTATGCCCGAGTTTAAAGAAGTGTCAAAGGGACATTTCGTTGCTTGTCATAATATTGATAAAGCTAATTAAAATGTATTATAAGCCTTAGCTAAAGGGCTTAAAATAAAAAAAGAAAATTTATTTTGAGAAAGGATAAAAATCTCATGAAAAAGTTTTTAGCACTCCTCCTTGCAGGCGTGATGCTTTTCTCTCTCGTTGCTTGTAACAAGACAGACAACAACGATGAAGCAGCAGAGACATCTATGGCAGTATGTCTCGCATCTGAGCCTGACACAATCGACCCTGCCCTCAACTCCGCAGTTGATGGCGCAACAATGGTATCCCATCTCTTCTCCGGCCTTGCTAAGTGGGCTCAGGACGAGAAGGGTAACCTCGTTATCGTAGCTGACGCAGCTGAAGAGCTCGTTGAAGGCGTTGAAAACGAGGACGGTACAGTTACTTACACATACACACTTAAAGACGGCGTTAAGTGGTCCGATGGTAAGGATGTAACAGCAGCTGACTTTGTATTTGCATGGCAGCGTGCTGCTTCCACAGCACTTGCAGCTGACTACTGCTACATGTTTGAAGTAGTTGATGGTTACGCTGAAATCTGGGAAACAGATGATGAAGAAAACTTCGTTAACCCCGATGCTAAGCTTAACTGTAAGGCTATCGACGAAAAGACAATCGAAGTAACTCTCGCAAATGCAGTTTCTTACTGGAACGAGCTTCTTGCATTCCCCACATATCTTCCCGTACGTGAAGACGTTGTTGCTAACGAAAACTGGGCAGCAGATGCTTCCACATATGTATGTAACGGTGCATACAAGATTGCTGAGTGGGAACACAACTCTGTTATCGTACTTGAAAAGAACGAAAACTATCACGATGCTGATGCAGTTAAGATGGATGTTATCGAGTTCTATCTCTCTGATGACGCAAACAATATGCTTTCTAACTTTGAAAATGGCGCATGGCTCCTTATCGACGACGTTCCCACAAACGAAATCGCAAACCTTAAGGAAACATATCCCGAAGAGTTCGTAATAGCTGGTCAGATCGGTACATACTACGTGAACTGGAATGTAAATGAAAACATTCTTCCCGCATCCAGCACACTCACAGGCGTTGAAGCTGAAGAGGCTATGGCTGAAATCAGAAGCGCTATCGGCCTTCTCTATGACCGTAACTACATCGTAGAAGAAATCGGCCAGGCTGGTCAGGTTCCTGCTCCTGCATTCGTAGCAATGGGTATGACAAATCCCGATGGTACAGAGTTCTATAAGACATCCGGTACAAGCGAAGAATTCGACGGTTACTATGATGTATCCAAGGAAGCTATTGAATCCAACTTCAATGCAGCTGTTGAAACACTTAAGAAGTACTACACATGGGATGGCGAAAAGTTCACAGACTTCCCCACAATCACATACCTCTACAACACAAGTGATGCACACAAGGCTATTGGTGAATACCTCCAGAGCGCTCTCGCAGCTGTTGGTATCAACATGCAGCTTGAAAATCAGGAATGGGCAACATTCCTTAACACACGTAAGGACGGCGGATACACAGTAGCTCGTAACGGTTGGCTCGCTGACTATAACGATCCGATCTGCTTCCTCGATATGTGGACAACAGTTTCCGGTAACAACGACGTTCAGTTCGGTAAGGGTGCGCACAAGGATCTTGCTATGTATGACCTCGACCTCACAGCTCAGGGCTATGACATCAAGGTAGAAGATGGCACATGGGCACAGACATATGACGTGCTCATCGCTGAAATCAAGGCTTGCACAGATACAGAAACACGCTATGAGCTTATGCACATTGCTGAAGATATGCTTATGGCAACAGGCGCAATCACACCTCTCTACTACTACACAGATATGTATATGGTAGATGAATCTGTTGAGGGCTTCTTCTCTAACCCCCTCGGATACAAGTACTTTATGTACTGCGAAATCGCTGAATAATAAAAATTCAAAGTGATTAAAAGCCACCTGCTTTGCAGGTGGCTTTTTTGTGATTTGATATTAATAAATTGCATTATGGTTATTTTTTACATTTAAACCAAGGCTCGGTGCACTATTTTTAAATATAGTCGTGAGTATAATGATTAATCAGTGAGTAAAAGAAAGTTATTAGTATTAATTTGGTAATAGTGCACTAAAAATGACTATTGAATAAAAGATATTTGTGTGATATAATCAAGATAACGTTTCGTCATGGTTATATAAACGATGAAATTATCGGTTCGTTTTACTGGGAAGTAAGACAAAAAATATTATTATCCCACAAAGGAGAAAGAAAATGGAAACCACAAAAAAAGAAAAACGACTTCGCAAAAAAACTTATAAAAAGGCTAACAGAAAAGCCATACGCCCTTGGCGCTTTTTCAGTTGGCTGTTTTTTGTGCTGACGGTTGTTTTGGTTGCAGCATCAGTTGTTGTCGGTATGTTTGATAACACTATTGCGCTTCTTGTTAAGGGTAATACCTTCTGGCATCTTGAAAACGAAGATTCTGATGCCATTTATTTTGAGGGCAAATATGATTCTCAGGATGAAAGACTTGAAGCAGGTCAGCAGCTTTGCTATCAGGTTGAGGCAGAAGGAGCTGCTCTCCTTGTAAATAACGGAGCTCTTCCTCTTGCTTCAGGCGCAAAAGTTTCAACACTTTCCTTTAATTCTATTGACCTTACCTATGGCGGAACAGGCTCAGGTAATGTAGACGCATCCAAGGCAGACAATCTTAAGGCTGCTCTTGAAAAGTCAGGATTTGAGGTTAACGAAACTCTTTGGAATTGGTATTCAAGCGAAGAGGCAAACGCTCTCACAGCCGAGCTTGGTAATGGTGGCGGAGGCGTAGGTGAAAGCTTAGCGCTTGAAGGTCAGGCTCCTATTATTGAGGTTGACCACGAAAAATATCCCGAAGATATTAAGAAATCTATTTCTGAATATTCTGATGCTCTTATTCTCACATTCTCCCGTGTTGGTGGTGAGGGATACGACTGTTCATTCCCCGGATACGAGGGTAATGAAAATGCGCTCAACTATCTTGAACTTAACGAAAATGAAAGAAAGCTTCTCGCATATGCTGAAGAGGTTAAGGAAGCTACAGGCGCTAAGATCATCGTGCTTATTAACACATCTAATGCACTTCAGGTTGATTTCCTCAATGATTACGATGTAGACGCTTGTATGTGGGTTGGTGGACTTGGTATTGCCGGCACAAATGCAGTTACAGATATTATCGCAGGTAAGGTTAACCCCTCCGGTAGCCTTGTTGATACTTATTGCTATGATAATTTCTCCAGCCCTGCAATGCAGAACTTCATCGCTCAGACTTATGTAGGCTTTGATGCTGAAAATCCTCAGATTCCCGCAAACGCTTCAACTTATATGGTATATCAGGAAGGAATCTACGTAGGCTATAAGTATTACGAAACTCGTTATGAAGATGTAATAATGGGCAAGGCAAATGTAGGTAGCTTCGACTATGCGGCTCAGGTTGCATTCCCCTTTGGTTATGGACTTTCTTACACAAGCTTCAGCTATAAGGATATGTCTGTTAGCTATAACGAGGCTACAGATCAGTATGATATCACAGTAACAGTTCAGAATGACGGTGCAGTAGATGGCAAGGAAGTTGTTCAGATCTATGCGCAGTCTCCTTATACACAGTATGATATTGACAATCAGATTGAAAAGTCTGCAGTTCAGCTTATCGGATTCGGTAAGACAGACATTATAGCAGCAGGTGAATCTGAAACAATCACTATCAATGTTGACAGACGTGACCTTGCTTCCTATGATGCAAAGGGACAGGGCACATATATTATTGAAGAAGGTAACTATTTCTTCACAGCAGCCACAGACTCTCATAACGCAGTAAACAATATTCTGGCAGCTAAGGGTTATACAACAGCTGACGGTATGGATACAGATGGTAATAAGGATCTTGTTTACGGTTGGACAGAAGACGAGATTGACCTTAGCTATTCCACATCTCTTAATGGCACTGAAGTTGAAAACCAGCTTCAGGATGCTGATCCCAATGTATATTTCGGTGAAGGCACTGTTACATTCCTTTCAAGAAATGATTGGGCAGGCACATGGCCCACAGAAAGCGTTAAGCTTGAGCTTATTGATTCTATGGTAACTGAGCTTACTGAAGGCAGATGGGTAACTATGGGCGAGGATTATTTTGAAGTTCCTGAGGAATGGAAGGATATGCCTGTGCTTGATGCAAAGAATGGCCTCACACTTTATGATATGTTCGATATGGACGATGACAATGACGGTGTTAAGGCTGCAAAGGACTACGATGATCCTGCATGGGCAAAGCTTCTTGAAAATGTAACTCTTGATGAGCTTATTTCTATGGGCGACTGCTTCCACTGGAGACATTCCGTTCCTTCAGTTAATGCTCCCGGTTCCCGTGATGAAAATGGTCCTCAAGGTCTTACAGTTTCTCTCTTTGGCGGCGGTCTTGTAACTATGGATGGTAAATCTGCAGAGGCTACAGCCTTCACATCAGAGGACATTATGGCGGCAACATTCAACCTTGATCTTATTTATCAGGTGGGTGAGATGATCGCAAACGACTGCCTTGATGCAAGTGTTTCCTGTCTCTATGGTCCCGGTGCTAACACCCACAGAACTCCCTATGGTGGACGTAACTTTGAATACTATTCAGAGGACGGATTCCTTGCAGGCGAAATGGCAGGAGTTGAAGTTGGAGCACTCCTTGATAATGGTGTTGATGTTGTTCTCAAGCATTTCGCTCTTAATGACTGTGAGCAGGAACGTCTTGGTCAGGCTGCATGGCTCACAGAGCAGGCTGCACGTGAGATCTACCTTAAGGCATTCCAGAAGGCTCTTGAGGAAAATGACGGCAGAGGCGGCGTTATGACATCCTACACACGTTGGGGTACAACATGGTCCGGTATGAACCAGAACCTTATGACAAATATTATGCGTGGTGAGTGGGGCAATAACTCTATGCACATCACAGATAATATTCTCGTTTCCTACTGTAATGGTGCCGATGCTGTTCTTGCAGGCGGTGTAACATGCTTCGATGCTATGCTTCCTTATGCAGTTAACGCTCTCACAGCAGCAAAGGATGATCCTGTTATTGTAAATGCAATGGTCGAGGCTATGCACCATAACCTTTACACAATTATCAACTCCGCTGCAATGAACGGAGTTGGCCCTAAAACAACAGTAACTGCTATAGCTCCAAAGCTTCTTTCCACAATCAGAACAGCTACAGCTGTAATTGCAGTTTTGTATGTTGCATTCACTGCAATTTGGATCATAAAGAGTCGTAAATTTAAGAGAAGCGAGGAGTATGCTTCTTATAAGGAATTCAAAAAGTCCTTGAAGATTAAGGCAAACTAATAGTTTTGTGCGGAAGCAGCGCACCTGCGCTGCTTCCGTTAATTCACAATTATAATGATTATTAAACTATTTCCGAATTTGATCGGAAGGGAAGTTACCAATGAGAAAATCTATATTCCTTAATGAAAACTGGCAATTTACTATGCCGGGAAAATCTCCGGTTTCTGTCAATGTTCCGCATACGTGGAATAACATTGATGGGCAGGACGGCGGCAATGATTATTGGCGTGGCACCTGTGTATATGAAAAGAGTTTCTGTGCGCCGGACTATAATGATGATGAACGTGTATATCTTGAATTTAAAGGAGTTAATTCTTCTTCCCGAGTTGTTCTGAATGGGAAAGAGGTTATAACTCATCATGGCGGTTATTCCACATTCAGAGCAGATATAACAGAATTGCTTCAGAATGAAAATCATATGACAGTTGAGGTTGATAACGGAATAAACGACCGTGTATATCCACAAAAGGCAGACTTTACATTCTATGGTGGTATTTATCGTGATGTTTGTCTGTTGATAGTTAATAAAAACCATTTTGATCTTGATCATTTTGGAGGAAATGGTATTGCTGTCACTCCTTCGATTGACGGTATAAATGCGAAAATAAAGGTTCAGACCTGGCATAATGCAGACAGCGCTTTAGTAAAGCTCAGAATTCTTGATGAGCTTTCCAATGTAGTTGCAGAAGGCGAGGGCACAGATGCTGAACTTATTATAAATAATGTACATTTGTGGGACGGCATTGAGGACCCATATATGTACTCTTGTCAGGCAGATTTGTATATTGACGGAAAGGTGGCAGACTCTGTATCCGCGCCCTTCGGAGTTCGAACATTCAGCGTTGATCCGGAAAAAGGATTTTTTCTTAATGGAAAAAGCTATCCTCTTCGTGGTGTTTGCAGACATCAGGATTATAAGGGTATCGGCAATGCATTAACAAAAGAGCATCATGATAAGGATATGGAGCTTATTCGTGAGGTTGGCGCCAATACCATACGTCTTGCTCATTATCAGCACGATCAGTATTTTTATGATCTTTGCGATAAATACGGTATGATCGTTTGGGCTGAGATACCGTATATTTCCGAGCATATGCCCAATGGCCGTGAGAACACTATTTCACAGATGAAGGAACTTATAGTTCAGAATTATAATCATCCTTCTATCGTAACGTGGGGACTTTCAAATGAGATAACCATATCCACAAAAAATAATAAGGATATGCTTGATAACCATAGAGTTCTTAACGATCTTTGCCATGAAATGGATCCAACTCGTCCTACCACGCTTGCTTGCTATGCAGTTTGCGTACCCTTTAATAAGGTTGCGCACATTTCCGATCTTGTAAGCTGGAATTTGTATTTGGGTTGGTATGTTCCCGGCCTATTCTTAAATGATTTGTGGATAGATTTCTTCCATTGGAAGTATCCTAAACGTTGTCTTGGATATTCCGAATATGGCTGTGAGGCTATGACAAATTTGCATTCCTCTCATCCTCGCCGTGGAGATCAGACAGAGGAATATCAGGCAATTTATCATGAATATTTGCTCAAATGCTTTGAAAAGCGTCCTTTTATGTGGGCAACACATGTTTGGAATATGTTTGACTTCGCTGCCGATGCAAGAGATCAGGGCGGGGAACCGGGTATGAACCATAAGGGCCTTGTTACTTTTGACCGACAGATAAAAAAAGATAGCTTCTATCTTTATAAGGCATATTGGACCAAAGAGCCTTTTGTTCATATCTGCTCAAGACGCTATGTTGACAGAAATGAGAAAATAACCAAGGTTAAGATCTATTCCAATTGCCAAGAGGTTACTCTTTTTGCCAATGGCAAAAAGGTTGGTACACAGAGTAGAGATAAGGTGTTCAACTTCACGGTTGCACTTCCGGGAACGGTTAAGCTTGAGGCAGTTTCAGGTGATGTCAACGACTCTGTAACCATCCGTTATGTGGACAAGCCAAATCCCGCTTATAAGCTCAAAAAAGGCGACGGCAAGGGTGAAAACTGGACTTAAAGGAGTTTTGAGCTATGAATAATAAAACAAATATAAACAGAGCCAAACTGTATCAGCTAGTGCTCTTTCCTTTGAATAACGGAGCAACTAATGTTTACTTCGTTCTGATTCTTTCCTATATTGCAACATTTGGAGAGAACGTATTGGGACTTCTTGGATTTGCATCAATAATGGTAACTGTGATGCGTCTTTTCGATGCTATAACAGATCCTATTATCGGTGCATTGATGGATAAAACTAATACAAAATTCGGTAAATTCCGTCCTTTTATGGTAATCGGTAATGCGATTATGTCGGTATCCGTTATAGCCCTATATGTGTTCACTCCCATGATTCCCGCCACATCTATGTGGGCACGTTATCTTGCTTTTACAGCGCTTTACGCTGTTTGGGTTATAGGATATACCTTCCAGACATCTGTTACACGTGCTGCTCAGCCTGTTCTTACAGACGATCCCAACCAGCGTCCGCTCTTTACTATTTTTAATACGGTAGGATCTTTGGCAGGTATGGGAGTTATGCAGTTTGTTGGTCCGATCCTTGCAGGAGATAATATTATAGGTGACTACAACGCAACTTGGTTTGCTGTTATGACACCTATAGGAATAGGAATGTCTATTCTTCTCACAATTCTTGCTATTATCGGTATCTGGGAAAAGGATAACGAGAAATATTTCGGCCTTGGCGGAAAGCAGGAAAAAATCAAGCTTTCTGATTATGTAAAGATCATTAAGGGTAATAAGCCACTTCAACGACTTATGGTAGCAGGAGGCGGATGTAAGCTTGCTCTTGCTATTGCCACGAACGCAAATGTTCTCTGTATGCTTTACGGATGTATGATGGGCAATTATGATTCACTTTATCTGCCTATGATGGTTCTTGGATATGTTTTCTCAGTTCCATTCTTCCTTATGACAGTAAAGACATCACAGAAAAAGGGACAAAAAGCTTCTCTGGTGCGCTATGTTTCCCTTGCACTTATTTGCTATGTTGGTGTTCTTGCAATCCTTCTTCTTTGGCAGAAGGGCAATCCCTCTTTCAATTTGTCCTTCATTACAGACGGCAAGCTGACTATTAATTTTTATACAATTGCATTTCTTCTTTTCTTCGGTGTTGGATACGGCGCATATTATGCAACTGCAGATATGCCCATCCCCATGGTAGCCGACTGTGCGGATTATGAAACATATTGCTCAGGAAAATTTGTTCCTGGTATTATGGGAACACTCTTCAGCCTTGTTGATAAGCTAGTTTCGTCTCTTTCTGCAACCGTTGTTTCCATCGCTTGTACGATTATTGGCATTCAGGGTCTTCCCACAAAGGCTACGCCCTATTCTGACGGTATGAATTGGGTTGTTATAGTACTTTTCTGTATAGTTCCTATGGTTGCTTGGATCGCCACTCTCGTAGCTATGAAGGGTTATTCTCTCACAGGCGAGCGTATGAAGATTGTAAATGCTGTTAATGCAGCAAGAAAAGATGCTATTGCAGGTGGTATGTCAACAGAGGAAGCAATGGCTTCTATTACAGACGATACTGTTATGGCACGAATTCAATGCAATAGCTGAGGTATTTATATGAAATTTTTAGATGAAAATTTTTTGCTGAAAACAAAAACCGCACAAATTCTTTATCATGAATATGCAAAGAAAATGCCAATTTATGATTATCATTGTCATCTTGATCCCAAGCAGATATATGAAGATGTTTCATTTGAAAATATCACTCAGGTGTGGCTTTCGGGAGACCATTATAAATGGCGTATAATGCGTTCAAACGGAATAGATGAAGAATATATCACAGGCAAAGCCTCTGATTATGAAAAGTTTTTCAAATTTGCTGAAGCATTGCCCAAATGCATAGGTAATCCTATGTATCATTGGTGTCATCTGGAACTCAAAAATTACTTTGGTTATGAAGGTGTGCTTAACGCCGAAACAGCTCAGTATGTGTGGGATATTGCAAAGGAAAAGCTTAAAGATCTCAGTGCACGAAGCTTGATCACAAGAAGTAATGTGGCTATGATAGGTACAACAGATGATCCCATAAGCGATCTTTGTTGGCATAAAAAGCTGGCGGAGTGTGGTTTTGAAACAAAAATATGTCCAAGCTTCCGTCCCGACCCTGCGCTCAATGCTCATAAGAAAGGATTCAAGGAGTATATAGCAAAGCTTTCTGAGGCTTCAGGTGTTGAAATAAGCTGTGCGGCTGATGTTGCAAAGGCTCTCACCCAGCGCATTGAGTATTTCCACGAAAACGGATGCAGAGCATCTGATCATGGTCTGGATTATGTTATGTATCGCAAGGATTCCATTGAAGATATAGAGGCGGTGTTCAGCGCAGCAATGGCGGATAAGCCTCTTACAGCGAAGGAAACTGAGGGCTATCAAACATATTTGCTGTTGCATTGTGCAAGAGAATATGCTCGCCTTGGTTGGGCAATGCAGCTTCACTTCAGCTGTATTCGTAATCCAAATGAAAAAATGTTCTACAAGCTTGGAGCCGATTGCGGCTTTGACTGTATCGCAGTGACAGATTCTTCAACAGCTCTTCATCATATTATGAGTGATCTTTATAATGAAAATAAGCTTCCTAAAACAATCGTTTATTCATTGAATCCTGCAGATGATCAATGGATAGACACTCTGATTGGTGCATATCAGGGAACAGAAATTCCCGGTAAGATACAGCACGGCTCAGCTTGGTGGTTCAATGATAATAAAACAGGAATGGAAAACCAGATGACATCTCTTGCAAATCTCGGTATTCTTGGTAATTTTATCGGTATGCTTACAGATTCAAGAAGCTTTTTGAGCTACGCAAGACATGAGTATTTCCGCCGTATCCTGTGTAATCTTATAGGGGCATGGGTTGAAAACGGGGAATATCCCGATGATATGGACAATCTTGGAAAGCTTGTTGAAGATATTTGTGCAAACAACGCTAAACGTTATTTTAATATGTAAATCTTAATTGAGGAGGAAAATAATATGCCGATGCAAATGGGTTTTCGCTGGTATGGCGAAGGTAATGACAAAATTACATTAAATGATATAAAGCAGATCCCCGGTGTAACAAGCATTGTATGGGCTCTGCATCATAAGATGCCCGGTGAAATCTGGGAGGTAGAGGAAATCGCCGAGGTTAAGCGACAGCTTGATGAGTATGGCTTTAATATGGATGTGGTTGAATCTGTAAACGTTCATGACGATATAAAAATCGGTAAGCCTACAAGAGATATGTATATTGAGAATTATAAGCAGTGCATACGCAACCTTGCAAAGTTTGATGTTAAGGTTATCTGCTATAATTTTATGCCTATTTTCGACTGGACACGCTCCAACCTTTTCCGTCCTGTCGGTGATGGTTCAACAGCTCTTTTCTATGAAAAGAATATGATTCAGGATGATTACAATGCAATGGCAAAGTATATTCTTGATTTCACAGAAAAATATAATATGTCTTTCCCGGGATGGGAGCCTGAGAGAATGGCAATGCTTGATCAGCTTTTCAAGGAATATGCAGATGTTGACCACGAAAAACTCTGGGCAAACCTGAAATATTTCCTTGAGGCTATTATGCCCACATGTGAGGAATGCGGAATTAAAATGGCTATTCATATGGATGACCCGCCGTGGGATATTTTCGGTCTTCCTCGTCTGCTTGTAAACGAGGCTAATATCGATCGTTTCCTTAAGATGGTTGACCATCCTTGCAACTGTCTGACAGTTTGCTCCGGTTCACTTAATGCAGATCCCAATAATAATGTTGCTGATATTGTCAGAAAGCATTGCGATAGAATTGCATTTGCGCACGTGCGTAATGTAAAGCATTTTGAAAACGGTGATTTCTCTGAAGCAAGTCATCGTGATTGCGATGGTGATACAGGTATTCTTGATATTCTTAAGGCTTATTACGATTGCGGATATGAAGGATATATTCGTCCCGATCACGGACGTCATCTTTGGGGTGAGGGGCCCGGTAATGTTCGCCCCGGTTATGGACTTTATGACAGAGCGCTGGGCATTATGTATATGCTTGGTGTATGGGATATGCTTAATAAGCTTTCCGGTGAAAATAAATAATTTAAACGAGGTAAAAACTAATGATTAATCTTCCTCTTAATATTGATTTTAGCGGTAAGGTAGTAGTTGTAACAGGCGCAGGTGGCCTTATTTGCGGCGCAATGGCTCGTGCCTTTGCACAAAGCGGCGCTAAAGTTGCAGCACTTGATCTTAATGAAAATGCTGTTAAAGAACTGGCAGATAGCCTCAAGGCAGAGGGCTTTATCTGTGAAGGATATAAAGCTAATGTACTTGATGCTGCAGCTCTTGAAGAGGTTCATCAGGCAGTTCTTAGTGATCTTGGCGAATGCGATATTCTTGTTAACGGAGCAGGCGGAAACAACCCCAGAGCAACAACAACAAACGAATATCAGCATGAAGCAACAGAAGAAGGGAAGTCCTTCTTCGATCTTGAGCCCGATGGAGTTGATTTTGTGTTCAAGCTCAACTTCCAGGGAACTCTCCTTCCCACACAGGCCTTTGCTCGTGATATGGTAGCAAAGAAGGCAGGCTGCATTCTTAATATTTCTTCTATGAATGCTTACACTCCTTTAACAAAGATTCCCGCTTATTCTGCAGCCAAAGCAGGTATTTCCAATTTCACTCAGTGGCTTGCAACTCACTTTGCAGGAACAGGAATCCGTTGCAATGCAATTGCACCCGGTTTCCTTGTTTCAGCGCAGAATAAGGCTCTCCTCTTTAACGAGGACGGAACACCCACAGCAAGAAGCGCTAAAATCCTTAATGGAACTCCCACAAAGCGATTTGTGGATGCAGATGAGCTTCTTGGAGCAACACTCTTCCTTTGTGACGATCGTTCTGCCTCTGCTATCACAGGCGTAGTTCTTCCCGTTGACGCAGGCTTTGCTGCTTATAGCGGAGTATAATTTCCGGAGGTAGCTAAAATGACTGTACTTGAAAGACTTGCTAATTCAATCGTTGTTCCCGTTGTAGTTATAGATGATGCAAAGGATGCTGTTCCTACAGCGGACGCAATGGTTGCAGGCGGAATTGATGTTATGGAGATCACATTCCGAACAGCAGCTGCGCCTGAGGCAATTAAGGCTGTTGCAGAGAATTGCCCCGATATGCTTGTTGGAGCAGGAACTATTCTTAACCTTGAGCAGTGTAAGTTGGCTGTTGAAATGGGAGCCAAATTCATTGTTTCTCCCGGATTTGATGCGCAGGTAGTTGGCTGGTGCATTGAGAATGGTATTGCAGTAACTCCCGGTTGCGTAACTCCCACAGAGATCACAGCGGCAGTTAATATGGGTCTTAATGTTGTTAAGTTTTTTCCTGCAAACGTGTATGGTGGGCTTAACGCAATGAAAAACCTTTCAGCTCCTTTTGTTGGCGTTAAATTTATGCCCACAGGCGGCATCAGCGCATCCAATATCAAGGAATATGTTGATGCTCCGTTTATCCATGCCGTTGGCGGATCATGGGTTTGCCCCAAGGCTGATATTGCTGAGGGCAATTTTGATAAAATCACAAAGCTTTGCGCTGAGGCTCGTGCAGCAGCAAAAGGCTGATAACATTTGATTGAAAGAGGATTATGAATAATGGCTAAAATTATTACATTTGGTGAGCTTATGCTCCGTCTTCAGCCCTATAATTACGAGCGCTTCGTTCAGTGTGACCATGTTGAGTTCACATTTGGCGGCGGTGAGGCTAACGTGGCAGTTTCACTTGCAAACTATGGTATGGATGCCGCTTTTGTAACAAAGCTTCCTGCTCATTCTATCGGACAGGCTGCAGTTAATAGCCTTCGTCGTTATGGCGTTGATACATCTATGATCACAAGAGGCGGCGAACGTGTAGGTATATATTTCAATGAAAAAGGTGCTTCTCAGAGAGGCTCAGTATGTATCTATGACAGAGCATATTCTGCTATTCAACTGTCAAAACCTGAGGATTTTGATTGGGATAAGATTTTTGATGGCGCAGATTGGTTCCATTTTACAGGAATCACACCTGCTCTTGGTGCAAATCTTGTTGAGATATGCCGTCAGGCCTGTAAGGCTGCAAAAGCACGTGGAATAAAGATTTCCTGCGACCTTAACTATAGAGGTAAGCTCTGGACAAGAGCAGAGGCACGTGAGGCAATGACAGACCTTTGCCAGTATGTTGACGTTTGCATTTCCAATGAAGAGGATGCAAAGGACGTATTCGGAATTGAAGCAGAAGCAACTGACATTTATGCAGGATCTCTTAATCATGATGGTTATAAGTCTGTTGCAAAGCAGCTTGCAGATAAGTTCGGCTTTGAAATGGTAGCAATCACTCTTCGTGAAAGCCATTCCGCATTTGATAATGGTTGGAGCGCAATGCTTTATAACGTGGCAACAAACGAGTATTGCTTCTCAAAGAAATATGATCTTCATATTATTGACCGTGTAGGCGGAGGAGATTCCTTCGGTGGCGGACTTATTTATTCATTGCTTAGTGGCAAGGATACACAGGCAGCAGTAGAATTCGCAGTTGCAGCATCTGCTCTTAAGCATTCAATTGAAGGCGACTATAATATGGTAACAGTTGCTGAGGTTGAAAAGCTTGCGGGCGGCGACGGAAGCGGCAGAATTCAGAGATAAAAATTAAAACCTCCTATAGTAGAATTAAAACAACTACTATAGGAGGTTTTGTTTTATTTGATAAATATGAATTTGAAAACCACAATTTTATAAGTGGTTATTAACCCTCACAGGGTTTTAATAAAATCCTCCAAAAGCCTTGAAAATAAAGGGTTTATCGCAAAATACTCACCTTAACTTATTATACGATTTCACTTATGTTTATTCTTCCCTTGCAAGCTGATAAGGGCAAACACAAGGGCAAGAAAATCTGATAACAAGATATACAGAATGTGGCAATCGAAGAACTGTGACGTATGTGCGAATATATTATACTGGAGGATTTATTATATGGACAAGTACATTTTTGATGAAAGTAATGGTTTATGGTATGAGTTGCAGGGAGACTATTATATCCCTTGTCTGATACTTTCCGAAGAAGAAACACAGCCTATCGGCTTATGGGGACAACGCCACAAGCAGTATTTGAAGGAGCATAAGCAGTTCCTTTATACTACAATGCTGATTAAGAGTACACTAAACTCCTACCTTGCAGATATTGACAGACAGGCAACAGAAATGATGTTTCGATTGGTCGAGCAGATGGCTGATAAGGAGGGCTTGACCGAACAATTCAAAGCAGAAAACCCGATGTTGTGGGTTGGAAAAATGAATGAGATACAAGCAAGGGCAAGAGAAATTGTCAACACAGAAATTATTTACACATAAACCAAAACGGCAGGGAAAACTCTCTGCCGCTTGTTCTTTTAAAGTTATAAATATTTCACTTTTCTATTGACATCCATAAGGTAAAGTGATATATTTATAACATCGCAAGTGCGAAATATATAACACAGGAGAACAACAATATGAATAAGAAAGTATCCTTAAAAGAAATTGTCGGAACTAAAATTGTCTATGCTATCATCCTCACATCCTATTATTGGATGTGGGCAAGAACCGATTGGAAAGACTGGTATGAAACGGTGCAATATGTACTTGGTGTCTTTCTCTTCTCTTTCTTTATTGTACAAATGATCCGAATTTCAAAGTATAAAAAAGAAGGCATCGACGAGATGGCAGAACAAAACTTGAAACGATGCGATTCAATTTGCTTAAAACTTTTTGTTGGTGTAATGGTTGTAGTTGCTTTTGGTGCTGCCATTCTTGGTCATGGGAATGTCGTCAGTACAGGATTTATTGGATGGATGATTGTGTTGTCGATTTTGGTTTTATCTATTATTCGCACAGTGATGTTTGTAGTTATGGATAGTAAGGGGGTATAATATGGCTCTCATTACCAAAATCAAAGAATATCGAGAGCGGGCAGGATATAAGCAAAGTGAACTCGCTGAGATGGTAGGCGCAAGGCGAGAAACCATTGTTCACCTTGAAAATGGCAGATATAATCCTTCCTTAAAGTTAGCTATGGATATAGCGAAAATATTCAATGTGACTGTCGAAGAATTGTTTGAATTTGTAGATAACGAAAAGTAAAGAAGTTTTTCGCAAAATAGCAGCGACTCCCTCTTAGTTACCTGCTATATCGTTTCGCTTATAATTTCTAAGAAAAATAAGAAGTAAGTTTAGATATTTATAATGACACCCTGCAAGACGAAAAAACTTGCAGGGTGTTTTCTTGTGCTCATATATATGTAAGACCGCAAGGCAGGTCGCCCTGCGGTGGTGATTTCCTATGTCGTGATTATCTGTCCCTGTCTTGGGATTTCTTTCTCTGCTTCGGCTGAGAGTTCTGTTTGCCCTCTTCCTGAAGCTGTCTGAGCCTGTTACGCACACTTTGTTTTTCGGGCGGTCTGTGCTGTTTCTCGGCAAATTTCTGTCCGTCCTTAACTGCCTGCTCCCATTCTGCAAGGTCTTGGTTATACTGTGTCACAATAGCCTCTGCTTTGCGGTAAGTTTTCATAAATGCCTGCACATCAGGATAACCGTCATCGGTCAGAATATCGGGGAGTTTATCCAGTTTTTCATTAAGTTCGGCTTCGGTCTGCTGTATCTGTTTTTCCAGAGCCTTACGTTCCTTGCCCTTGAAAATACCCGTTGTTTCTGCAAGCTGCTGTCGCAGATTCGGGAGTGTGCTCTCCTGTATCTTCTTGATTGCTTTTGCCTGTTTCTGCACCTTTAGCATAAGTGTCTGCATTGTGCGAAACTCGTCCATATCCATATCAAGGACTGGCTTGGGTGGCATATCCTTTTCACGGATGATGGCTTGCAGAAATTCTTTTGCCTTGCCTACGATACCTCTAAACAGATTTGGAAGCCAACCATTTTCACGGATGGACTGACCGGCTTTGTCGTGGATTTCGGTCTGCTTGATTTCCAGTATCTTTGCTTCTTCAATGCCCGATACAAGAGCCAAATCCGCCGTTCTGTTCCATTCCTGTCTTGCGGTGTTGTCCGCTTCGATTTCGGCAGCCTTGGGGTTGTTCTTGCCTATCTTTTTTGTTGGGAGATACACGCTGTTCTTATCAAACACTTTCAGTCGCTGTTCGGGATCTGAAATGTGGGAATTGATAAGCTCCGTGTAAACTTCCTTTGCTTCTGCTATGAACGCTTCACTTTTGAAACGCTCGTCTTTGGTTGTGAATAAATGGCTTTCGTAAACTTCCCCCTTTTTGATAACGGTACAGCCTTTTCGGACTTGACCGTTCTCGTCTGTGATTTCTTTCTTGGTTCGTACCCTTTTTCCTGTTTCGTCATAAAATACGCTTCTGGTGGCAATCTTGATGTCAGGTTCGGGAAGCAGTTTCCTTTCGCTGAATATGAGGTGGATGTGGTAGTTGGTCTTGCGTTTATTGTGGTGCAGAGCCGATACACATTCCACTCCGTACTGCTGTCGGAATTTATCCGTAAATTCTTCAAGCACCTGCTGTGGGTCAAAGGTGGTGTAAATCTCAGGCAGGGCTATGATTAACTCCCTTGCTTCGATACATTTCCCATTTGTTCCGCTTCGCTGGAACTCCTGCTGGCTTTCCCTGGCGAGATTCTTCCAAAAGGTATTGTCGGCGGTACGATAGGTGGCGTAAAGGTTTTCCTGTTTGGCGTGGCTCGTGATATATGAGATTCTTCCCTTGACATTGGGCAGTTTCGACATTCGGATAAAAGAATGTCTTGCCAACTTTTTGCTCCTTTCTCCGCTGAGAATACCGTACTCATTACGCAACCGACTTGTCGGGTGCGGCTGTCACAGCTATCGGTGATTGGTGGGACAGCAACGGAAATTGCGGTGCAATTTCCTCTGTATCATAACTGAGGTGATGGTGTCCGAAGTTGTGATACAGGCTCCCCGCAGGGGCGAAATACCCAGAGTACAAATCGCAGATTTGTGCGAGGGGTGTATTTCGCTCTCAAACGCCGAGGGCTTTGGAGAACGGTTATTCCACTTTTCGTACATCGCTTGGATTGAGGAGATTCCTGCCCTGATTGACCGTCATAAAACGCTCCAGCGTATCCCTGCGGATAATCGTCTTTCGCCCGACTTTCAGAACAGGCAGCTTGCCCCAGTCCACCAGTTTTCGCATTGTGTTCCTACCGATACCCGTACATTCCGCTGCTTCTTCGATAGTTAAACCCATTTTAATTGCTGTCATTACACATCTCTCCTTTCGAAATACTCATTTTGCAACTTTGCAATTATCATTATACTTATTTTGCCATCTCTTGTCAACTCATTTTACAACCCATTAAAGATATTTTTTAACTTTTATCGAGAAAATGGTTGCAAAACAGGTTTTGATATGCTATACTTGGTTTCGATAGGAGGTGTAAACCTTGAAAAAAGAAATTACATTCACCGCAAAACAGGTCGGTGAACGAGTGAAAGAACGTCGAACAGAATTGAATCTCACAATGCCGGAGCTTGGCAAGCGTATCGGAGTGAACAAATCAACGATACAGAGATACGAAGCAGACGGCGTAGACCCAAAGAGAACAATGATTATCAATGGACTTGCAGAAGCATTGCTTACCACTCCCGAATGGCTCACAGGTCTTTCAGAAGATAAGGAATATGACAGCAGAACGCTTTGCGAAAAAGACTTGGAAGAACATATCAAAAAGTACATTGATACTGTGTCTACGGTTGTGAATGGAGAACCACACCAGCAGCTCCTTACCACATTCCTCGGAAAGATGATTGATTTGTATTCCGTTCTCTGCCACCACTTCTCCGATGCTATGACAGAGGTTGACCGTGTTGCAGAAGACGAAGGATTGAAACAGTCTCTTATGAGATATGCGATTGAGTCGGGAGCGATTAAGGAACGAGTTTACCACAAAGAAATGGAAGCACCGATTGAGGATATGAAACGGTTCTTAGACGGAATTTTACATATCTACGATGAAGGTCGTACCGCTGTGAAGATGGGTGACCTTTTCGGGATAGTAGCGGAAGCCGAAGCAAGGCTTGCCGAAAAAGAATAATTCCGTGGCTCTTTGACAACAAAAAAGCCGATTAAACAATCGGCGGATGTGACACTATTTACTTTACGCACACCATACGTCACAGTTCCGATTGCCACGGATAGAAAGGAGACTATTTATCAATGGCAAAAGGATCTGTAAGAAAAAAGGGCAAGAAATGGTACTACCGCTTCTATGTAGAAGATGAAAGCGGAAAGATGGTACAGCGTGAGTTTGCAGGCACAGAAAGCA
>JAZQUP010000005.1:0-31132 GCA_045631345.1 Candidatus Avispirillum sp. | reverse complement strand
AGACAAATCGGGCTTTTTTGTTGGTACAGGCGAAAGGACTTGAACCTTCACGTCGGGGACACCAGATCCTAAATCTGGCGCGTCTGCCAATTCCGCCACGCCTGCAAGCCTGTTTATTCTATCACGGATTTTACCCTTTGTCAAGATTTATCCGTTTCTTTTATTCGCCATTGTTCTATTCAGCATTTCTGTCATTAAAAGCATTACTACTGTTATTACTGCCAAAACTAAAGGATACAGGCTGATACTGATATGCTTCGCAATCTGTCCGAACAAAGGAGGCATCAATGTGCATCCAACATATGCGCTTGCCATCTGTATGCCAACGATTGCCTGCGAATTTTCACGTCCGAAATTCTCGGGGGTTGAGTGGATAACCGAGGGATAAACAGGAGCACATCCAAGACCCACTACCACAAGTCCCACAAGTGCAGGCAGGCTGCTTTTTGTGGGGAGAGCTATCATTGCAACGCCTGCTATAATTGTTACAATACCTGCTCTGATCAGCGTTTTATCCTTAAATTTATCCGCTGCAAAACCGCTGACAAATCGCCCGAATGTTATTCCCAGATAAAACAGGGATGCAAAAAGCGCCGCTGTTTCGGTATCAACACCCCTTGCCTCAACAAGATAGCTGCTTGCCCAAAGGCCTGCTGTTCCTTCAATGGCGCAATAGCAGAAAAACGCCAGAAGCACATACTTAACCCCTTTCAGCTTCATCGCTCCTGCAACGCCAAGATGAACTGCTTCAAATTCTTCGCCCTCTGCCTTTGATTCGGATTCTTTTCTTTTCCATATGGGCAATGATGCAAACAACGCCAATGTGAGCACGATCTGAATAGCGAAAACGCTTTTATATCCCATTTGCCAGCCATAACCACCTGAAAGACACCAGCTCATAATAAAGGGGCTGACAGATGTACCTATTCCCCAAAAACAATGAAGCCAGCTCATATGCCTTGCTGCGTAATGAAGAGCTACAAAATTATTAAGCGCCGCATCAACTGCTCCTGCTCCAAGTCCATACGGCACAGCCCACAGGCATATCTGCCAAACAGAATCGGACATTGAAAAGCCAAAAAGCGCAACTGCTGTTGTTGCAACGCTGATTGCTGTTACAAGACCTGCGCCAAGCTTTCTTGTTAAAAAATCAGACATAAGGCTTGATATGATAGTTCCTATTGAAACTATCATAGCTATAACCCCTGCCATTGAAATGGGCGCCGCAAGGTCAATATGCATAACAGGCCAGCCTGAGCCAAGAAGCGAATCAGGCAACCCAAGGCTTATAAATGAAACATATATTATTGCAAGAAGTAAAGAAAACATTATTTTCTCCTTGATTGACTTTTGGTTTATTATACACACATATGATTGTTTTTTCAAGGCATCATAGAATAAATTATCGTTTATCTAACTGAGCCTCCACTGACACTTGCGCAGCAAGTTTTAGGGGAGGTGGCACGCCTTAATAGCGTGACGGAAGGGTAGGAAAAGAAATATTGCAATTAAAACGGGACGTCGAGGGCGCCGTCCCCTACCGAGCTCACTATTCACTTTATTCTACCCCTCAGTCTCACTGCGTTCGACAGCTCCCCTAAAACCACCTTCGGTGGTGTCAGTGGAGCCTTAGTGCGATATTTATCATTAAACTAAAACATCAAAAAATCTGCCGCAAAAAGCGGCAGATTTTAATGTGGTACAGCTTAGTCCTTCTTATAACCGATATTCTTTTCCTTTGCAGGATCAAAGCCAAGGTTGCAGATGGAAGCAACAAGACCATAGATACCGAATGTGATCATTGTGAGGAAAATATAAGCAAGTGTTCTTGACTTAAATCCCTCGGGCTTGAGAGAAGAATGGTTGATGATAAGGCTACCGATCCAACCAAGGAAGAAAGTTAAAAGAAAACGTACAACATTCTGATTTGACATAAAATTATACCCCCATTAAATAAATTTGATATTGTCAAATACCTTATGATTCATTATATAACAATTCGTCGCCTTTTGTCAATATGTCTGCAACTTTTTTACAATAAATCTATTATTTCAGGAGATTTTCAGCTACATGCATCCCTATTGCCAACATTCACAAAATATGATAGAATTGATATATCAAGGAGGTGAAAAAATGGATATTTTTTCTCCCGTCACAGCCCTGAAAGGAGTTGGCGAGGCAAAGGCCAAGGCTCTTGCAAGGCTTGGAATTTTCACGTTATATGATCTGCTTCACCACTTTCCCAAGGCTTATCAGAACAGAGGAGCTGTTCAAAGTATTGCTGAAACTGTTATGAAAATAAAGCAGACAGGCGAGCTTACACCTACATCGCTTATGCTGACAGTTGGCAATGATCCTGTTACAAAAATGATCCGCCGCGGTATGGTGCTGACAAAATTCAAGGCATACGATGAAAGCGGTGTTTGTGAAATAACTTTTTTCAATCAGAGCTATGTTAGGGACATTTTCAAAAAAGGCTCCACATTTCGTTTCTGGTGCCGTCCTACTTATGAATACGGGCATCTGAATCTTAATTCTCCTGCATACGAAATGTGTATTCCGGGACGTGAGCTTGCACCAATTGTTCCTGTCTACCCGCTGACTAAAGGACTTTCTCAAAAGGCTGTTGCCGCACTTGTTCGTGATGCAATAAGATTATCCGGAGGAATTTCTGAGCATTTACCTGTTAATGTTCTTATGGAAAACAATATATGCAGCGCTTCATATGCTATCAGAAACATTCATTTTCCCGAAAATCTTGACGCTTTATATAAAGCAAAAAAACGATTTGACTTTGACAGAATATTCTGCATTTCAGCCGCTCTTGCTTCAAACACAGCTAAGCGAAGCGAAAATGCTCCACCTATGGAAAACACAGATTATTCTCCCATTCTTTCTGCTCTGCCCTTCAGCCTCACAGGAGCACAGGCAAGAGCTGCAAGTGAAATTGCGGCTGATATGGCGCAGAAAAGGCAGATGTGCAGAATTCTTTGCGGCGATGTTGGTAGCGGAAAAACTGCTGTTGCGGCAATTGCGGCATATATCTCCGTTTCAAACGGGTACCAATGCGCACTTATGGTGCCCACAGAAATTCTTGCAAAGCAGCACTTTGCTGAGCTTTGTCCTCTTTTTGAAAGCCTTGGCTATCGTTGCTCTCTTCTTATCGGTTCTCTTAAGGCTTCGGAAAAGCGCTCCATACAAAGCGCCATTGCAGGAGGCGAAAACGCTCCCCATCTTATTATCGGAACTCATGCCCTGCTTACAGACAAGGTTTCATTTAAAAATCTCGGACTTATAATTACTGACGAACAGCACCGCTTTGGAGCAAATCAGCGTGCGGCTCTGGGCGAAAAATCAGAAAGCGCCCACACACTTGTTATGAGCGCAACTCCCATCCCCCGAACACTTTCTCTTGTTTATTACGGAGATCTTGACCGCTCTGTTCTTGACGAGCTTCCTCCAGGAAGATTAAAGGTTGGCACATTCACAGTTGACGAAGGCTATCGTGCACGACTAAATGGGTTTATTAAAAAGCAAGCTGAGGAGGGGCATCGCACATATGTTGTTTGCCCTGCCATTGAAGAAAGTGATTCCACCACTGATGATCCTGACAATATTTTTGATATTGATCTTTTCGGAACCTCTTCATCAAAGGAGCCTCAGCTTAAGGGCGCAGTTGAATATGCGGCAAAGCTGCAGGAGCAGCTTCCCTCTCTCAGAATAGGCTTCGTTCACGGAAAGCTTAAAACAGCTGAAAAGGATGCTGTTATGAGCGACTTCGCAGAGGGACGACTTGATGTGCTTGTTTCAACCACAGTTATTGAGGTTGGCGTCAATGTTCCCGAGGCAACTCTTATGGTTGTTGAAAACGCTGAGCGATTTGGTTTATCACAGCTTCATCAGCTGAGAGGCCGAGTTGGACGAGGACGAGCTAAATCCTACTGCATTCTTGTTTCAGACACGAAGAACGAAACATCAAAGCAGCGCCTTGAAATTATGTGCAATCTTTCTGACGGTTATCTCATTGCAGAGGAGGATCTGAAGCTCCGAGGCCCCGGCGATTTCTTTGCAAACGGCGGCATTATTCGTCAACACGGCGCCTCTCTTGCTCCAATTGGCGACGAAGGAGACAAGGAGCTATATGAAAACGCTGTTTCCAGCGCAAAAGCCCTCATTGACAGCGATCCTACCCTTTCTGCTCCCGAACACGCAAATTTAGCAAAAATCGTACAAAAAATGTTAATCGGTACAGAAAATACCATCAATTAGTATGATTTGAATACAACTAAATACAAAAGCAGACCAAACATTTTGCCCATTTGGTCTGCTTTTTGTTATGCATATGTAGAAAATTATCGATTTTTATAATTATTTACACACTTGTCTAAGAACCATTCAAGAACTGCTTTTACCCTGCTTTCGTCGGTTATATAGCTCATTCCGTGGTCTGCATGGGGCACTTTTATAACTGTGAGGTCGCAATTTTTAGCGCTTTCGGCATTTCTGTCAGTCATATTAACAGGAACAAAATCGTCTGCCTCTCCGTGAATAATAAGCAGAGGTCTTGTGTTTCTTATAAGAGCTCTGCCAACGTCCCCCTCAGAAAAATCTATGCCTGCTCTATGCTCTGCAATCTTTTTTGCAAGAGGCAAAACCAGCGCAGGAGGGATATTCATTCGTGTTTTCAGAATATGCTTATAAATATCAAGGGGACTGCTATAGCCGCAATCTGCAATGATTCCGCAAACAGCATCGGGAAGCTTTCCGCCTGCCGCAAGCATAACTGTTGACGCTCCCATAGACATTCCGTCAAGCAAAATGGGAAGCCCCTTAAACTTTCTCTCTGCAAACTCTGCCCAAAGACGACAGTCGTCCTTTTCTTTTATACCAAAGGTTATATACTTTCCGTCAGAATCTCCGTGTGCTCTCAGATCGGGCATTATAAGCACAAAACCAAGGTTATGATAATATTCAACAGCGCAGGAAAAATCGTGAATTGCGCAGGAATGGTAGCCATGCATCAAAATAATAACACCACGGGGAGAATCGCATTCAAGAATTCTTCCTACAAGGCGAAGCTGATCTTTTGATCGGATCATAACCTTTTTCAGATTTTGGCTTCTGATCCAAGCCATAGCCTTGTTCACTCTATCAGCATAAGGAGCTTTTTTGATTTCTCCACCATACCAATAGTTTTTGCCCTCATATCTGTTAAAGCCGATTTTAAAAAGTTTATCTGCCGCAATATATGAAACTGCCGCAGGAACAGCCGCAGCTAATGCAACTGCTGTTTTAGATACATTGCTCTTTTTAGCACTATTATTTTTCAATTCACTCATCTCCTCACTTTATAAGCTCAAGAAATTCGCTTTCATCAATAACCTTAACGCCCAAAGCATTTGCCTTATCAAGCTTTGAGCCTGCATTTTCTCCTGCAACAACGCAAGATGTTTTTGCAGAAACGCTTCCTGCAACCTTTGCTCCCAATGCTTTAAGCTTTTCTCCTGCCTCACCTCGTGTCATTGAGGACAAAGTTCCTGTTAAAACAAAGGTTTGCCCTGCAAGGCTATCTCCCTTAGGCTCAGCCTTGACACCTTCAAGCGCAACGCCATATTCTTCAAGGCGCTCCACAAGCTCTTTTGTTTCAGGGAGAGCAAAAAAGCTTACAAGAGACTGCGCCATAATTTCTCCAATATCCTCAACCTGACATATCTGCTGAACATCTGCATCAAACAATGCCTTTATGCCGCCGAATCGGCTAATTATAGCCTCTGATGCCGCCTCTCCTATATGACGAACACCAAGACCAAACAGCACCCTTGCAGCACCTGCAGTTTTGGACTTTTCTATAGCGGATACTAGATTTGCCGCCGCCTTTTTTCCCATTCGTGGCAGCTTTTCAACATCCTCTGCCTTAACTGTATAAATATCTGCCGCTGATGCTATAAGCCCTTCGTTTATCAGCAGGCTTACAACGCTTGGGCCCATTCCTTCAATATTCATAGCGCCCTTTGAAGCAAAATGGATGATTCTGCGCTCAAGCTGAGCAGGACAAGCAGCATTGAGACAACGAATTGCGCCTGTTCCCTCCTCATCGCTATCATAGAAAAGCTTTTCTCCACAGGAAGGACAGTTTTCGGGAAAGGAGAACTCCACCTCGCTGCCGTTTCGCTTTGCAGGAACGCTTGAAACGATTTCTGGAATTATATCTCCCGCCTTCTGAACAACAACTGTATCGCCTATTCTTATATCACGGCTTTTGATTATATCTATATTATGAAGAGTTGCTCTTGAAACGGATGTGCCTGCCAATCGCACAGGCTCAAGCACCGCATTGGGAGTTATAACACCTGTTCTGCCCACCTGCAGAGCAATATCTATGAGCTTTGTTTCCTTTTGCTCAGGTGGGAATTTATATGCAACCGCCCATTTGGGAGTGTTTGTGTTTTCACCGAGAAGTTCTCTGTAGGAAAGACGATTGGTTTTTATAACAACACCGTCAATATCATATTCAAGGTCATCTCTCTGAGCGCCAAGGGCTTCTATTGCAGAAACGATCTCTTCTGCATCTCCGCTTACAGCAAGCATTTTAATAACGGGAAGACCTAACTCTCCCATACGGCGAACTGTTTCCTCGTGAGAAGCAGCTTCTCTGCCATCAGAATACAGGCTTCCTGCCTGAAGATTGAAAACAAAAATATCAAGTCCTCTTGAGCCTGCTTCTTTTGCATCAAGACGACGAAGAGAACCTGCAGCCGCATTTCTGGGGTTTGCCCACAGCTTTTCTCCCGCCTCTTCCTTTTCTGCATTGAGACGGGCAAACGCCGCTCTGGGCATATACACCTCTCCACGCACAGTTCCAGAAACGCTTTCCTTTAATCTCTTTGGGATAGCCTCTATTGCAAGAAGATTTTCTGTTACGTCCTCGCCAACAGTTCCATCGCCTCTTGTTGCGCCCTGAACAAGAACTCCGTTTTCATATGTTAGGCCAACAGAAAGCCCGTCTATTTTAGGCTCAACCGAAAACTCCAGATCATCTATTCCTTCTTCTCTGAGCGCCGCCTTTGACTTTTCAACAAAGGCTTCAAGCTCTTCATAAGAAAAAACGTCGGTAAGCGAACCCATCTTAACCGGATGAGTTACCTTGCTGAATTTATCTCCCGCCTTGCCACCAACTCTGTGAGAGGGAGAATCGGGAGAATCAAGCTCCGGAAACTCTGCCTCAAGCTCTGTGAGACGGCGATAAAGCATATCATATTCATAGTCAGAAATCTCGGGGGTATCCTTTTCATAATAGAGCCTTGAATGATAAACTATCTTTTCTCTCAGCTCTTTTATTTCTATTGCTGCTGTTTTCTTATCCATTTTTCTACCCCTTATAAGTAATTACCTTTATATTATTTTACCACATTTTCGCACAAAAAAGCAACAAGCTCATAATTAATTTAAAAGCTATTGACATAATATTTATTAAGTGCTACAATAAACATATGAACAAGTATTCATATGTTTGAGGTGAATTATGGCAGACCATATCCATTCAGATCACTGCAACACATCAAGCGATCACATTCCCTGCGATGAAATGCTTTATGATCTTGCTGAGCTTTATAAGGTTTTTGGTGACTCAACACGAGTTAAAATTTTATGCATTCTTTTTGAAGGCGAAATGTGCGTTCAGCATATTTCAGAAATGCTTTCAGTTTCTCAATCAGCGGTTTCTCACCAGCTGAGAATTTTAAAGGGAGCCCGTCTTGTTAAATACAGAAGAGAGGGCAAAACAGTTTATTATAGCCTTGCTGACGACCATGTTCGTGAAATTATCGGTTGCGGCATTGAGCATATATCAGAATAATATTATAAGGAGAAAAATTATGAAAAAGGTTTTCCGACTCACCGAGATCGACTGCCCCGTTTGCGCAGGAAAAGTGCAGGATCTTATCTCAAAAATTGACGGCGTTATCAGCGCAAGAGTTGATTTTCTCGTTCTCAAGCTGACAATTGAAGCTGATGAAAAGGATTTTCCTGCAATTATGAAGCAGGCTGAAAAAGCTGTTAAGAAAATTGAACCCGATTGCGATATTGAGGATTGGGACTGATTTTTTAATATAGGTTTTGTTATGGCTAAAAAGAAAAAGAAACTAAACAAAACCCAAAGAAAACGCCTTGCCTCAATTATCACAGGCGGGGCGTTGTTCATTTTGGGAGCGCTTCTAAGCATATTAAAGCTTGAAATCATCAGCGCAATTTTATTCGTTTTAGCGGGAGCCGCCGCAGGAGCAATGTGTGTTTCACGAGCAATAAACGGCTTCAAAGCTAAAAACTTCTTTGACGAAAACACTCTTATGACCATCGCCGCAATCGGCGCTGTTGCAATCGGCGAATATCCCGAATGCGCCGCTGTTATGATACTGTATCAGGTTGGCGAACTTTTTCAGTCGCTGGCAGTTGGCAAATCAAGAAAAGCGATCAGCGCACTTGGTAAACTTTGCCCCGACACAGCGGAAGTTTTCAGAAACGGCGAATTTACCGTTGTTGACGCATCCGAAGTATTGGTTGGCGAAACAATACGCATAAAAGCCGGCGACAGAATTCCTGTTGACTGCGTTATTGAAAGCGGATTTACCACAGTTGACACTTCTCCCGTTACAGGAGAATCATTACCGAAGGATTCAACAGAGGGGGCTCAGCTTTATTCCGGATGCATCAATCTCACCGGACTTATAACAGCCAGGGCTTCACGCCCCGCAGGCGAAAGCGCAGCAGCAAGAATTCTGAAGCTGACGGAGCAGGCATCTGACAGAAAAACTGCGTCAGAAGCATTTATAACCCGATTTGCCAAGGTTTACACTCCCCTTGTTTGCATCATTGCCGCAGCAACAGCATTTCTGATACCTCTTATACTTACTCTTTTTGGCGCAAGCTTTTTAAATGAATTTGCTATCTGGGGCAGAAAATCACTTTCAATGCTTGTTATCTCCTGTCCCTGCGCACTGGTTATTTCTGTTCCTCTGGGATATTTCTGCGGGCTTGGAAGAGCATCAACCTCAGGTATTCTCATCAAAGGAAGCGCTTTTATAGACACGCTTGCTAAAGCAGACTACGCAGTTTTTGATAAAACAGGTACACTTACAAAGGGCAATCTTGCAGTTAGCAATATTGAATGCTACCATAATATTTCAGAAAAAGAGCTTATGCAATATGCAGCATCCGCCGAGGTGGGATCATCACACCCTATAGCAAAAGCAATTTGCTCATATTACAGCGGTAATATCATCTCAGCCTCTGCTATTACAGAAATAGCAGGAAAAGGCGTTGAGGCCACGCTTTCAGGCATTGGGCATGTTACTGTTTACAAGCCGCAATGCGAAACAGAAACAACAGCAGTTCAGGTCAGCCTTGACGGAAAACCGATGGGAATGATCAGCTTCAGAGATGAGCTTAAAGAGGATTCAATGAAAGCGCTAAAGCAAATCAAGGATTCGGGAATTAAGCAAACTGTTATCCTTACAGGAGACAGCGCAAAGGAAGCAGAGCGAGTTAAGGAAGCGCTTTTGGTTGACACAGTTTATTCAAGACTGCTCCCCGAAAATAAGCTTGCACGTATTGAGGAGCTTTGCAAAAAAGGAACTGTTATTTATGTTGGCGACGGTATCAACGATTCTCCATCTCTCGCCAGAGCTGATGCAGGAGTTGCTATGGGGGCTTTGGGTACAGAGGCTGCAATAGAAGCCGCCGATGTTGTTTTGATGGACGGCTCTCCCATGCGCCTTGCAGAAGCGATCAAGCTTTCAAAGAAAACTTATAATGCTGTGAAATTCAACATTGCGATCTCACTAGCTGTTAAGATCTCCGTTCTTACACTATCTCTGATGGGGCTTACAGGTATGTGGAGCGCAGTTATGGCCGATGTAGGCATGTGCATAATATGCGTTTCAAACTCCATGAGATTATTAAAGAAATAACAATTGTAAAAGGCGCACTTTTTTAAGTGCGCCTTTTTGATTTCTTTTACAAAGGGAAAACCCCGATGAAAATTCATCGGGGTTTTTATAGTTATTACTCAGCGAGTTCTACAACTACCTTCTTAGAGTAGTCGTAATCCTTCTTAAGAATCTTCTTAAGATCAGCAAGGTCAAAGGAGTTGATCTTACCGCTGTTATCTACGTCAGCGCCTTCAGAATCAAGAGTACTATAGTCCTTATTCTTAATAGCCTTCTTAAGATTTGTAAGGTCGAAGTTGTTTGTCTTGCCGTTGCCATCAGCATCACCGTGAACAACTGTTCCGGATACTGTTACTGTTACGTCGTTCGCAGGAACTACGAATGTGATTGTGTCAGCAGAAGCATCTTCAAACTCAACGCCTTCAGCAACCCACTTATCGAATACATAGTATACGTCGCCCTTCTTAACGAAGTCGGGAGATGTGAGTGTGATTTCAGCGCCGATTTCATACTCAGCTGTTACACCGTTGATTGTAACGTTAACAGTTGTGGGAACAGGCTTTTCAACCTTGTCAATTGCAGAAAGTGTGATTTCGTATTCTACGTCTTCACCTGCAGCGTTGATTGTGTTGCCGTCAACTGCAGCTACTGCGAAGTTGTAGTCAGCATCATAATCCTTAACATTGAAGATGAACTCAATTACTCTACCGTTGTTAGTAACATCAACAGTATCAGCATCGTTGCTAGCAAAGAATGTGATAACGCCGTCCTTTACGGAGTAGAGACCTTCGCCTGCGCCGAATACATCACCAGCTACAGCATCAACGAGTTCAAGAGCGTCAGCATTGAAGCTGATTGTGTAACCGAGAGACCAGATACCGGGGTTGCCCATTACGTCAACAAATACGTGGAGCTGATCATTTACAGGTCCGCCGTATACGTCGAGAACGAAGGGATCTTCTACTACAGGAGGCTCGGGAACAACTTCAACTGTGCCGTTTTCAGGCATATCTTCAGCTGTCTTGAATGTGAGCTTAACTTCTACAGGGTCGCCATTTTCATCAATAGCAGCATGGTTCTGAGGATCGTTATCTCTGGGAACGAGATCAAAGTCGAAGTCAATTGCAGGATCAAGAATGTTAAATACAGCTGTAAATACATTACCGTTAGCATATGTGTTAGCGAGGTTATTCATATCGCCTTCACCGTATACCATGATCTGGCCTGCCTTTACAGCAGAAACATCAGCATTGCTGAATACAGAGTTAGCAGCATCAACGCTTACAAGCTCAATAGCATCCTTGTTGTAGAACATATCAAGAACGCCGAGGAGGAAGCCTTCGTCGTTGTCGCTAAGGTCAAGGGAAACGAGAAGCTGGTTATCAACGATTTCACCGCTCATTGTGTAAAGGAGACCTTCGCCATCGAAGGGAACGTCTTCTTCTGCTTCTTCGAAGCTGAGTGTCCATTCAACTGTGCCTGCAGGAGCATCCGCAGGAGCAACTGCATCATATGTGTTAATTACGATCTGAACTGTATCGCCGGCCTTAACATCAATTGTTTCAGCCTTTACAAGAGGATCGCTATCAGAGAAGTGTATATCACCATAGTAGTAGTTAGCCCAGTCTTCAACATCAGCAGGGCTCTTGTTTACGTTGAACTGCCAGCCACCAACAGAAGAAGAATCAACTGCAACTGTGATTTCACCGTCAGCTGTTACTGCGTATTCGTAGTAGTAACCCCATGAGCCGGCCTTGATATTAGCTGTGTAGTTACCGAAGTCTACAATAGTTTCGGGATTGCCTACAGAACCAACCTCATCAATACCTGCGTTCAACATAACTGTACCAGCAGGAGCTGTCCACATGTTAGCAGGATCATATGTTACTACGAAGATTTCAAGTTCGTCACCTTCGGAAACTTCTACAAGAGTTGCATCAGGCCATACATCAGGATTGTTATCGTATACTACGATATCGCCATACTGACCTGTTGTGAGATTGTTTACATAATAAGACCAACCAATGTTGTTGTATTCAGCATCATATGCGCTTACGCTTACATTGATTATACCATCAGCAGGAGCAACCAGCTTGTAGTAATAACCCTCGTTACCTGCATCAAGTGTAACTTCGGCATTTGCAGAAGGTCCACCAAACATGCCCTGAGCAAACTCAAGAACTACGGGATTATCTTTTGTACCTTCATTTGCGCCACTCTGGCCGCCATCAAATACAAAGTAAACTGTTACGTCATCTGTTTCGGAGAAGTTATAAACGCTGAAGTATTCATATCCCATAAGTGTGAGGGATGCTGCATTGTCAGGTCCTGCAGGATATACCATCTGACGACCATATACAAGCATATATTCAGCAGATGTTGCGTAACCAGCTGTTACAACACCGTTAAGTGCGCTAGCCTTAACCCAAGCTGTTTCGCCGGGAGCTACGTTAACTGCAAGACGTCCGCCTGCCTCAAGGAGATAGGGGTTTTCATTAGAACCAAGAGCGGGCTCTTCGGGTTCTGTGTCAGGTTCTGTTTCAGGCTCTGTTTCGGGCTCTGTTTCGGGCTCTGTTTCGGGCTCTGTTTCAGGCTCTGTTTCGGGCTCTGTTTCAGGCTCTGTTTCGGGCTCTGTTTCAGGCTCTGTTTCGGGCTCTGTTTCGGGCTCTGTTTCAGGCTCTGTTTCGGGCTCTGTTTCAGGCTCTGTTACAGGCTCTGTTTCGGGCTCTGTTACAGGCTCTGTTACTTCGGGTTCAGCATCGGAAATATTCACGTGCTTAGCAGCGAGACCTGCACCACCTGCGTAAAGGTCTGTGAGACACAGTTCAAGGTTGAATACACGGAGAATGGGGTCTGCTGTGTTGGATGTTGTGCGTTCAAAGTGATAGTCGTATTCACCAACTACGAGTTCCTCATCCCAGAAGAGAAGAGCAACGTTTGCATCGTAGTCAACGAAGAATGTCATGTTGTGCCAGCCTTCGTTGCCGATACCGAGAGTTTCGGGATCAACCTCAACGTAAGCAAATGCTTTCTTTTCAAACTCTGCGATAGAGAGTTCAGCGCTGTTCATGCCTGCAGGGCCGATTGCGAAATAGTACTTTGTAGCTGTTACATTTCCATCAGCATCCTTGTCTGTAGCAGCAAAGATACCTGCAGCATATTCGATAAGTGTAGGACCGAACCAGAATACCAATGAATCGTTATATCCTGTTTCGCCTTCCTTCTTTCTTTCGTCTTCTGTAAGGCTCTTCCAGATGTCAACATCAACTGTTACTGTAGAGTTCTTACCCTTGAAGTCGTAGATGTGGAAGTATGTACCTGTTTCAGACATACATGTAAGGTCAAGAACTGTGAAATCGTAGGGGTTAACGATTGCAGAAACTTCTGTCTGAATGTTAGATACGATTTCAGGTCTTACCTGACCGGGGAGCCAAAGCATGTTCTTAGCAGAACCTGCATTTGCACCATTATCGTTATATACAACTGCGCCTGCTGTAGGTGTCCAAGTTTTCTCTGTTGCGCCCTCAGCAAGTGTTTCAGCCCAAGAGATCTTTGTCCAAGCTGCGCTGAATGCAGAGCTGAGACGGCTTGTAAGATCAATTACGCCATCGTTTCTATCTACCCACTTGTATACTTCATCTGTTGCAGCATCAAGTGTGCGTTCTACTTCGCTGTCGCAATCAGGGCAGTATGCTTTTGCATAACCATCTGTGCTTGTTGTAGGAAGCTTATAACCTGTGAGCTCATAAGCATGACCTGTCTTGAAGCCTCTCTGGTGGCCACAGATTGTACATGTTTCGGGAGCTACGCAAGTTGCTTCAGCATATGTGTGCTCATGGTAATCTTCACGAGCGTTGTATGCTGTTGTGGAAAGTGTAAGGGAGTTAGAACCATTACATGTGAGGGGGTCGTGGTGAGCACGGTGGCTGTTTACGCCGTTACCCCATTCAAGGAATGCGCCATAGCTTGTTGTTGTGCTGTTCTGGCGGTCGAGAAGCATTGTTGCGAAACCGAATTCATCGCCTGCTGCAACGCCTGCTTCATCGATATATTCCCAAGGAATAGCGATTTCATACTGAGTGATAAATCTTGTACCGCTC
Source organism: Candidatus Avispirillum sp. (assembly GCA_045631345.1). Lineage (GTDB taxonomy): Bacteria > Bacillota > Clostridia > Oscillospirales > CAG-272 > Avispirillum. Next base: position 17,088 of record JAZQUP010000005.1, on the reverse strand, counting down.
TGCTTCTGAGGATATACAACTGCATATGCAGGACCCCATTCAGCAACTGCTGTGGACTGGCCACCGAAGTTGGAAGCAGCATACTCTTCGTATGTTTCACAAACATCTTCAAATGTGATACCGTAGGAAAGGTCGATGTCACAGTACTGTGTTTCTGTGATCATATCTGTTTCAACTTCGGAATCAGGGTCGTCTACGAGAACATCGTGAGGATAGTATCTGTTAGCGTTATCACGAATGATTGTTGTACCGCCTTCAGGGCTACCATTTGCTCTACCGCTTGTGTATGTTACAATAAAGTTAGGAACGCTTGTTGTACGCTCTGTACCACCCTTGATCACGGAAGATCTCCAGGGGAAGTTTGTGATGTGGTTGCCATCAGCGTCTTTACCGCCGTCAGCGTTGTAACCATCAGCTCTTGTGTAAGAACCGTCTTTGTCAACTCTGAACTGGAAGGAGTCAGCGTTCCAGATGTTGCTGTTAACATCAGAGCTCATATGACCTGTGATGTCATATACGTCTGCTGCAACATAAAGGAAATTATCGTCCCACATGAGATATACTGTGTAGGACATGCCGGCCTCGATAGGTGTTCTTGTGGAAGAACTGCTGTACTTGTAGCTATCCTTATTGTAGTAGAAATAGCTGTTGTCAGCAGAGGGTTCTTCGAAGTTAACGTTACCCTTTGTTGTCAAGCCACCATTGCTTGCAGCATACTTGCTGTTTACAACAAAGCTGGGGTTACCCCATTCGCCTTCTTCGATTTTACCATCGATCATGAGAGTGCCCTTGGAAGCGTCGCCTTCCTTAATGGGCATTGCACCATAATAGGTGTAAGGGTTTTTGTTTGAGCCTGTACCATAGAGTTCATTGTACTCTACGTTACCGTCAAAGCGATATGCTTCAACTTCTGTGCTCAGCTTGGTCTCGTCGGCTGCGCCTACATTCATAGGTATAACAGCTACCATTGAAAGAAGCATAGATGCAACAAGAACAAGTGATAAAAGCTTTTTCATAATGTATCCTCCATTATAAATTTGAGTAGTGCCGGCTAAGCCATACCGACACTCTTCTGAGTAAAGTATATCACAATGGTGTCTTAATTTCAACACATCAACAAACTTTTTTCGTAAAAATTGCCACAAAAAAACGCTTGATTTTTTGTTTTTCGTCAATGTGACGATTTTGCAAAGTTCTTTTTGTTTAATGTGCCATCCACTCTCTCAAAGCAAAAAACAACCGCCTTTTTTAATAGGCGGTTGTTAATGTTTTGTCTGTTTTAGGCTTTTGTATAAAATTACTTTTCCTCTGCAACAACTGCAATACCAAGCTCAAGGAGTGCCTTGGGATCAGCAGGAGTGGGACACTTGGAAAGAAGCTCACTTGCATTCTGAACCTTGGGGAATGCAATAACCTCACGAATATCCTCAAGACCGAGAAGGAGAGTTACAAGACGGTCAAGACCGAATGCAAGACCACCGTGAGGAGGAACACCATACTTGAATGCATCAAGAAGGAATCCGAACTTGATTTCTGCTTCCTCTTCGGAAATACCGAGAGCAGCAAACATCTGCTTCTGGCGCTCTGTTGTATGGATTCTGATAGAACCACCGCCAAGCTCTGTGCCATTGAGAACAATATCATATGCTCTGGAGCGAACCTCGCCGGGAGCGCTTTCCAGCTTATCCATATCCTCTTCCATAGGCATAGTGAAGGGGTGATGCTTGGAATAATATCTTCCGTCTTCTTCATCATACTCAAAGAGGGGGAATTCTGTTACCCAGAGGAAGTTGAACTTAGACTTATCGATCATATCACGACGCTTTGCGATTTCGCAACGAAGCGCGCCAAGAGAGTCGAACACAACCTTGGGCTTGGATGCGATAATAAGAGCAAGGTCGCCCTCCTGAACGTTCATCTTAGCAAGAATAGCGTTTGTTTCGTCTTCTGTGAGGAACTTAGCAAAGGAGGATGTGGGAGCGCCTGCTGTGTTCTTATACCAAGCAAGGCCCTTTGCGCCATATGTTTTAACAAATTCAACGAGAGAATCAATTTCCTTTCGAGCCATGGAAGCGCCGCCGGGAACTGTGATACCTCTTACTGTGCCGCCCTCGGCAACACAGCCTGCAAATACGCCAAAGCCACAGCTTGCAACAACATCACTGATGTCGCAAAGCTCCATACCAAAGCGTGTGTCGGGCTTATCGGAGCCGAAGCGGTCCATAGCCTCAGCATATGTCATACGTGGGAAAGGAATCTGAACATCCTGCTTCATAAACTGATCAAACACAGCCTTGATGAAGCCTTCGTTTACTGCAATGATGTCCTCTTCATCAGCAAAGGACATTTCAAGGTCGATCTGAGTGAACTCAGGCTGACGGTCAGCGCGAAGGTCTTCGTCTCTGAAGCAACGAGCGATCTGAATATAACGGTCAAAGCCGGAATACATCAGCATCTGCTTATAAAGCTGAGGAGACTGAGGAAGCGCATAGAAGCAGCCGTTATGAACTCTTGAGGGAACAAGATAGTCTCTTGCTCCTTCGGGAGTGGGAGCGATAAGAACGGGAGTTTCAATATCAATAAATCCGTTATCACGGAAATAGTTTCTTGCAATATTTGTGATCTCGCTTCTTGCAAGGATATTTCTCTGCATATCGGGACGACGAAGGTCCAGATAACGATATGTGAGTCTTGTTTCGCTGTTTGTTGTGCTGTTTTCAACAATGGGGAAAGGAGGAGTCTGAGCTGTTGAAAGGATCTTGAATTCATCAACTGCAACCTCGATCTCACCTGTGGGAAGATTTGTGTTTACAGCGCCCTCTCCACGAGCACGAACAACGCCCTTAGCGCAAAGAACATACTCGCTGCGAACACTGAACGCATCATCAAAAATAGCACGGTCTGTGTTATCGTCAAATGCGAGCTGAATGATACCTGTTCTGTCACGGAGGTCAATAAAGATAAGGCTACCAAGGTCTCTCTGACGCTGGCACCAACCAAGAACACAAACTCTCTCGCCTATATTTTCTTTTCTAAGATCAGCGCAATAATGAGTGCGCTTATCGTTTTTTTCAAAAGCTACCATATTTATATAACCCTTTCTTTATATATCAGAATTCAAAAAACTTTTCGCAAACAGTCATCAGGTCATCTGTTACATAATCGCTGCCCGCAGCGCTAAGCTCCTCTGCGGAAAAAGATGTGCAAACAGTTGCAACTCTCATTCCGGCAGCCTTTGCCGCCTGAATGCCTGAGATAGCGTCCTCTATAACAAGGCAGTTTTCAGGATCCTCGCCCACAGCCTTTGCTGCCGCAAGGAAAATATCGGGGCTGGGCTTTTTCTTTTCAACATCGCTGCCTGTTACAATAGCAGAGAAAATATCCTTTTCAACGCCGATGCATCTGATGTTAATATCAACCTTATAAGCTCCTGCAGAAGATGCAACTGCAATCTTCACGCCCTCGCCGCTTAATTTGAGCAAAATCTTCTTGCTCCAATCAAAAACCTTGAGGAGAGTGGGCGCATATTCATCATAAAGCTTATAGGAAACATCTGTCATTTCAGGAACATAGGGAACACCGTGCTGCTCTGAAACGCCTCCTATATATTTTGCATCGCCCATACCTGTGAAAGGCTGAAACTCATCGTATTCTGCTTTAACATTCCATTTTTCAAGCGCCTCTGAGCAAGCTCTTCTGAATGCGCCTTCTGAATTGACAAGAACACCGTCCATATCAAATATAACAAGACGTGGAATTTTCTTTTCTGACATACTTATCCTGCCTTTACTTTTTGCGTTACATTATATTATAACAAACCTTTTTATTCTTTACAATAAAAAACAAAAAATATTATAAATATTGTTTTTCTAATTTTTCAAGAGCTTCAGGTGTATCTGCATCCAAAAGAGCCTCAGGCTTATCTGTTTCATAAAGGCGCAGCATATCAATATGCTTTTTTATAACTGACGCCCCTCCCCCGCTCCGAAGCAATGCAAGCTCGGAAAACAGCTTTTCGGGGAATATAACAGGCATTCCCACCTCACCCTTACTTGAAAGGCGCCATATATTTTCTCTTTTTTCAGCAAACTGCTCTGCCAGCGAAAGCACTGTTTTTCTGTCAAGAAGCGGCTGGTCGCAGGGGCAGAACATACACCCCGACATATTATCCATGTTTTCAATACCGAGACGAACCGTATCGCTTCTGTCAGGCTTGTTATGCAGAACATATTCTATTTTCATTTCTTCGCACAAGCAAGCAATTTCTTCATATCTGGTTATAACAACTCTTCTGTTAAAAACGCCGTCCGTTGCATCAATTGCTCTTTCAAAAAGAGTTTTATCACCAAATCTGCCAAGCAGCTTATTTGAACCGAAGCGCTTGCCGAATCCTGACGCCATTATAACGCAGCCGACAGAAGAAAAAACATCTATATCCAGAGCAAAAACATCTTCCCTGCTCATAAGAGCGCAAATGAAATCTGTTTTTTCCTTGCGTACCGTCAGAACCACATTCTTTAAATCCAGCAGCTGAAAAACTGCCCTCTGAAAATCATAAGCCTCGCTTTCAAGATAACCTATTTCGTCAATGAGCACATTGCCGCTATAGCAAGCCGCTTGCTCAATTGCTTTTATTGCGTTTTCAAAGCCATCAAGGTAAGGCTCCATTTTCCCTAAATCAGAAGAAAATCTTCCTATAATGCTCTCCTCACCCGTCAGCCTGTTGCAAAGAACAACCTTTTCTCCCGGAACTGCATAGCTTTCAAAGCCTGCGCAGCTATCTCCCGAAATAGCCCTTGCCAACGTTGTTTTACCTGAGCCCTTTGAGCCTGTTATCAATATATGCTTTTTGCCGCTTCTCTTAAAAGCGGCAAAAATTCTGTCAATATTTATTTCTTTCATATCATTCAAGCGGGGAGCATCACAAGCTTTTCGCCTACAGAAACAAGCTTTACATCCCCATATATAATCTTTAATTTTTCTTCCATTTTTTCAACAGAATCCGTTTTGGGAGCAAGCTGAGCAATGCATCTTCCGCCATCTATGAGCACAAGCATGTCGCAAAACTGAAGCGCCACCGAGGGCTCGTGCAGACAAACTATTGCAACGCTGCTTTTCTCTGCAACCTTATTCTTAATAAGCTCCATAGCTTTGTTTCTGTTCTTAAAGTCAAGAGAGCTTTCAGGCTCATCAAGAACATAAAGCTCCGCATTTGAAACAAATGCTCTGGCTATCATACAAAGCTGCTTTTCACCTTCGCTAAGACTTTGATAATTTCGATGAGCAAGATGCTCTATCCCAACCTCAGCCAATGCCGCCATAGCTATTCTGCGATGCTCTGCCGAATATGAAGAAAATATACTCATCTGAGAATTGAAGCCCATAAGAGTTGCATCCAGAACAGAAATTGCAATATCAATTCCGCTTCTTTGCGGAATATAAGAAACAAGCTGAGATATTTCTCTTTCTCCCATATCAAGAAGCGATCTTTCTCCAAGCCTCACATTGCCCTCGCATTTTATCAACGAGCACAAGCTCTTAACAAGAGTTGTTTTTCCGCTTCCGTTTGCGCCGATTATTCCCACAAGCTCTCCGCCGCACGCCTCAAAGGAAACGCCGCAAAGAATATTTTTGCTTCCATAAGAAGCCTTTATATCAACACACTGAAAATCGCTCATGCTTTTCTCCTTTCTCTCCATAGGAGCCACACCAAAAAGGGCGCACCCATAAGAGATGTGAAGATGCTTACAGGAAGCTCGCTTGAAGCAACACTTCTCGAAAGAATATCGGCGATTGTCAAAAGTAAGCTTCCGCATATTCCGCTGAAGAAAAACATAGCAACATTTGCTCGTTTTATTATCAGCATTGCCACGTGGGGCGCAAGAAGACCCACAAAGCTGATAATTCCTGTTACGCTGACAGTTGATGTAACTGCAAGGGTTGCAAAAATAAGCACGACAAAGCGCATTTTGTTAACAGGAACTCCAAGCATTTTTGCTTCGTCCTCGCCATTGGAAAGCATTATTATCTGACGGCTGAGAAGAAAAATGGGAATTATGGACACAACGCAAATTATCATATTTATATATGAATTTTTAAGCGACACTCCGTTGAGAGCGCCCATTATCCAATATTCAATAGAAGCAAGCTCTCTTTCAGGATCGGCTGCGGTTTTAAGAAACATCAGCATTGTCTGACAAAGAGAATGAACCGCTATGCCGGAAAGTACAATAGAAGCTTTTCCTCCGTTTTTTACAGCACCGGATAAAATCAACGTTACTGTTACAGCGGCAAGGCCTCCCAAAAAGGAGGCCAGCGTTACGGAAAATACTGTTTTAGCGGCAAACAAGATTGCAAATGCCGCTCCTGCTGAAGCGCCTGAGGAAACACCGATCATATCGGGCGCTGCCAAGGGATTATGAAAAACTGTTTGAAAAACACAGCCTGCAATCCCAAGAGCAAATCCTCCTGCTACAGCAACTATGGTTCTCGGGAGACGAAGAGTTACAAAAACTCTTTGCATCATTTCATCTCCCGAAAAAAGTCCCCTTAATGTTATGGGGAATTTGCCGACCGCAAGTGATATAGCAACTGCCGCCAGCAGCAAGACCGCCACCAGAATAGCGAAGATCAGATTTCTATACTTTCTCATTCAAAACGCACTGCTGTGAAATCGTAGTATTCCTCATAAAATTCCACAAAGGCCTTGTTGCACTCAACAAGAGAATATTCTGTGGGATGAATCTGAGTTGCAAGCCAGAGCGCTCCGATAAAGCTTGAGGGGACAGGGCTATCCCATGACTCATACTCGCTGGGAAGCTTAATAACTTTGCCGTTCTTAACTGCATCAAGTGCCGCAAGATTTTCGTCCTCAAGAACAGATTCAACTGTATATTCTGCGTCTGACGCAAGAACAATATAATCAGGATTCCATGTGATGAGCTGCTCATATGAAACCTCTGCCCAATATGTGTCTGTTATATCCTTGGCAACATTTTCGCAGCCTGCCTTTTCAAGCAGAGAATTCTGATACATAGCTGCACCTGCTGTTGAAAGGAAAGAGCTGTTGCCTGCAAGGTAAACTGTGGGAGCCTCTTCTACATCGCCGATTCTTGTGGCAAGATTGCCGATGGCTTTTGTAATATCTGTGATAATATTTGTAGCTCTGTAGAATGTGTCTGTAGCCTTTGAAATGATTGTTACAGCCTGAATAAGCTCCTCTATGCTTTCAGGATTAACTGCAATAACAGTTATACCGAGAGCCTCAAGCTGTTCAATAACGCCGCTGAGCTTAACAGGAATAATAACAAGATCGGGATTGAGCGCAGCGCATCCCTCAACATCGAAATTCTTAGCTGTTCCAACGCTGGGAAGATCGATTATCTCAGGAGCCGCATGCTTATAGATATTTCTTGTGTCTGCCTTAGCTTCAATTCCAACAAGGCTGTCCTCAAGACCGAGAGCAATAAGAATGCTTGTGGAAATATAATAAGCTGAAACAAGCTTTTCAGGCTTTTCGTTGATCACTACCTGACGATCCAGCTGGTCTGTCACAGTAATGGGATATTCTGTTTCATATTTTGAAAGATCAACTGTTTCCGCCTCGGTTTCTGAAGGGGGAGCTGTTTCTGTGGTATTGTCGTTTTTGTTCGCACAAGCTGTCATGCTGAGAAGCATAGACAAGCAAAGCAAAATTGCAATGATTTTGTTCATTTTACACCTCTGGGTTTGTCTGTGATTTAATTCACGTATTTAACGAGAACATTTTAACATATTTCCATTTGATTTTCAAGATAAATATGTTATAATAGAACAAAGAAATAAAATTTCTCTATGAGGTTTTTTATGATAACTATTAAAGAATACAGAAAAGTCGAAAGCCTTGAAGAAGCCTATGAGCTTAATCAAAAGAAAACCAACAGGGTTATAGGCGGTATGCTTTGGACAAAAATGAGCTCTGCAAATATCAATGTTGCAATAGATCTTTCAGGTCTTGGGCTTGACAAGATTGACGAAACTGAAAGCGAATTTTCAATCGGCGCAATGACTCCCCTCAGAGCACTTGAAACGCATAAGGGCTTTGATCTTTATACTGACGGCGCCGCAAAGGAAGCCCTTCACCATATTGTTGGTGTTCAGTTCAGAAATCTTGCAACCGTTGGCGGAAGCATTTTCGGAAGATACGGATTTTCAGACGTTATAACCCTTCTTCTTTCTCTTGATACATATGTTGAACTTTATAAGGGCGGCATCATTCCGCTTGCAGACTTTATAAATATGCCATATGACAGAGACATTCTCGTTAAAATAATCGTTAAAAAGGAAAAGCTTCGCTGCGCATACAGATCTGTCAGAATAACAAAAACAGACTTCCCTGTGCTTGCCTGCTCCGCAGCATTCACAAAAAACGGTATTCGTATGGCATTTGGTGCAAGACCCGGAAAGGCTGTGCTTCTGACAGATAAAGAAAATATTATCTGCGGTGAGATAGACGAAGATAATGCAAAGCGCTTTGCCGCTTACGCTAAAGAAAATATCAGAACAGGCTCCAATATGAGAGGAAGCGCCGAATATCGCTCTCATCTCGTTGAGGTGCTTGCAGAGCGTATACTTATGGATATTGGAGGACTTTTGAAATGATCGTTACCATAAATCTCAACGGCAGAAAGATCGTGAGAGATATTTCTCCCGATATGGTCCTTCTTGATTTTGTAAGAAGCGAGGGATGCAAAAGCGTTAAGCGCGGATGCGACACATCAAACTGCGGCCTTTGCACAGTTTTTATAGATGACAAGCCTGCCCTCTCCTGCTCCGTTCTTGCGGCGAGAGCTGACGGGCATAAGGTTACAACCCTTGAGGGACTTCAAGCCGAGGCAGAAGAATTCGGCGCATTTCTTGCAGATCAGGGCGCTGAGCAATGCGGCTTCTGCAACCCCGGCCTTATTATGAACGCAATAGCTCTCTTCAGAGAAAATCCCGAACCCACAGAAAACGAGATCAAAGAATTTCTTGCAGGAAATCTTTGCAGATGCTCAGGCTATGAGGGCCAGATGAGAGCTATCCTCAACTTCATTGAATGGAGGAAGCAGAAATGACCAAAATAGTTAATCAGCCTGTTCGCAAAAAGGACTCTATGCAGCTTGTTACAGGCAAGCCTGTTTATACAGACGACCTTGCTCCCTCCGATGCGCTTATAGTTAAGCTGCTCCGCAGCCCCCACGCAAGCGCCATAGTTAAATCAATTAACACAACCGTTGCAAAAAAGGTTCCCGATATAGAAGCTATCTATACCTGGGAGGATGTTGATCAGGACGGCAAGCGCTTCACCTGCGCAGGCCAGACATATCCCGAGCCCAGCCCCTATGACCGACTTATTATTGACCGCAGAGTGCGCTTTGTGGGAGACACAGTTGCAATCGTTGCGGGAAGAACGGAAAAGGCAGTTGATAAGGCCATTTCTCTCATTAAGGTTGAATACGAGGTTTTTGAGCCCGTTCTCAATTTCAGAGAAGCCCTTGATAATAAGACCCTCGTTCACCCCGAGGAAAATTGGATAGCTAACTGCCCTGTAGGCGCAGATAACAAGCGCAATCTCTGCGCCCACGACGAATGCGGCGATGGTGATATTGATGCTGTTCTTGCTTCCTGCGATGTTATTATTGATCGCACTTATCACACAAAGGCCTGCCAGCAATCCATGATGGAGCCCTTTATTACATATTGCTCTATTGATGCCTATGGCCGCCTTAACATTCTCAGCTCAACTCAGATAGTTTTCCATTGCAGAAGAATCGTTGCAAACGCCCTTGGAATTCCCAAAACTCAGGTTCGTGTTTCAAAGCCGAGAATCGGCGGAGGCTTTGGCGCAAAGCAAACATCGGTTTCTGAAATTTATCCCGCATATGTAACCTGGAAAACAAAGAAACCCTCCAAAATGATTTTCACCCGCAGAGAATGTATGATAGCCTCCACCCCTCGTCACGAAATGGAGGTTCACGTTCGCCTTGGCGCAACAAAAGACGGTGTTGTTAAAGGAATAGATCTTTACACTCTTTCAAACACAGGCGCCTACGGAGAGCACGGCCCCACAACCGTTGGACTTTCAGGACATAAATCCATTCCTCTCTACGGCAAAGCAGAAGCATTCCGCTTCAGAAGCGACGTTGTTTACACAAACGTTATGTCAGCAGGAGCTTACCGTGGATATGGCGCAACTCAGGGACTTTTCGCAGTTGAATCTGCAGTTAATGAGCTTGCCGCAAAACTTAATATGGATCCTATCACCCTCCGTGAGAAAAATATAGTTCACGAGGGAGATATTATGCCCGCTTACTACGGACAGGAAAATACAAGCTGCACGCTTGATCGCTGCCTTGCCAGAGTTCGTGAAATGAGCGATTGGGATAATAAATATCCTGCAAGAGATATGGGCAACGGAAAGATCCGCAGCATTGGCATGGGAATGGCAATGCAGGGCTCCGCTATCTCCAATTGCGACATTGGCGGCGCAACGCTTAAGGCTGACGAAACAGGATTCTACACTCTCATTATCGGCGCCGCCGATATGGGAACCGGATGCGACACTATCCTTGCTCAGATTGCAGCCGAGGTTCTGGAATGCCCCTTTGAAAACATCACAGTTCACGGAGCCGATACCGACGCTTCCCCCTACGATTCAGGCTCATATGCTTCAAGCACTACCTACCTTACAGGTAAAGCAGTTGAAACCTGCGCACTCAAACTGAGAGCTCAGATCTGCAAGCTTGGCGCAAAAATGCTTCAGTGCACATCATCCGAGGTTGAGTTTAACGGCAAAGAGGTTTATAAAACAAACGATACAAACGCATCTGTTTCTCTTATGGATGTTGTTACAGCATCAATGTGCGGCAACAGAGTTGCGCTTGAGGTTACAGAAACTCATACATCACCCATTTCTCCTCCTCCCTTTATGGTGGGAGCTGCCGAAGTTGAAGTTGACACCCTTACAGGTGAGGTTGAAGTCCTTAACTATTATGCAGCAGTTGACTGCGGAACTCCTATCAACCCCAACCTTGCAAGAGTTCAGGCTGAGGGCGGTATCCTTCAGGGAATCGGCATGGCGCTTTCCGAAAATGTTACATACAGCGCCGCAGGAAAAGTTTATGAAAACTCCTTTATGCAGTATAAGATCCCCTCAAGAATGGATATTGGCAAGATACATATCGCCTTTGAATCAAGCCACGAAAAGGCTGGTCCCTTCGGCGCAAAATCTATCGGTGAGGTTGTTATTAACACTCCCCTGCCTGCCATTGCAGACGCCGTTCATAACGCTGTGGGCAAGCGCTATTACGAGCTGCCCATCACTCCCGAGCAGATAGCTATGGCAAAGAAATAAGGTGATATAATGTCTGATTTTAAATTTGACTATAATATAAGCGAAAGCTTTGACAGAGATGCATTTGATTCCACCTGTCGAAAGCTTGATGCTCATATTCCACCTCTTGAAAAAGGGGAAAATATCAAGGAGGATGACGGAAGCGAAATGCAGTTTTATTATCTCAACGATAAAAAGCTTGCCGTTCATATAGTTGATTTTCTTGATATTGTTTATGTCACAAGTGAATTTGATGCAAGTGAATATCTGAAATAAAAAAAGAGGTCTTCGGACCTCTTTTTTATGATCAAATCATAAAACACTATAATTTATATTTCTATAATAATTATTATTTATTCTATGCAAGCCTTTCTTCAGGCGCAGAAATTTTGCTGCGCCGCCTCACTTATCTTTGTCTTTATCTTTATCTTTGTCTTTATCTTTGTCTTTGTCTTTGTCTTGGCTAGATTCGCTAGCGTTTGGTAGCGCTTGGTAGCGTTCGCTTGCGGCTGCTGCGTTCGCTTTTTTCGCTTTTCTAAAAACCGATTGGGTTTTTTCGGTTTTTAAAAAAGCAGAGCACCCATATGAGTGTTCTGCTCTTTTATTCACTTTATACTTCAAAATGGTCTGCTACATATTCAAGATATTTTCTTATCTCAAGATGCTGAGGACACATAGCCTCGCATTTGCCGCATTTGATACAATCAGATGCTTTGCCATAATCAGATGCGAGAGTTTCATAATAGCATTCCTGTGTTGTCCAATCGCCTTTGCGAGCATTTTTCTCCTGAAGATCAGTATTATAAAGAGAGAAATACTTAGGAACGGGAATATTTTTGGGACAATCAACTGTGCAATAAGAGCATCCTGTGCAGGCAATTGCAATATTACGATTGATTATATCAGCCGCACGATGTGCCATTGCAATCTCATTATCACGCAGAGGAACAAAGTTTTCCATATATCCGATATTATCCTCAAGCTGCTCCATATTGCTCATTCCGCTGAGAACCATAAACACGTTTTCAAGGCTCGCAGCAAAACGAATTGCCCATGATGCAACGGAAACAGAGCTATCATATTCTTTAAACATAGCTTCAACCTCTTCGGGAACGTTTGCTAGCATACCTCCCTTAACAGGCTCCATAATAATGATTTGCTTATTATGCTTCATTGCAACCTCATAGCACGCTCTTGACTGAACAGCTTTATTTTCCCAGTCCAGATAATTTATCTGAAGCTGAACAAACTCCATCTGAGGATAGTCTGTTAAAATTCTGTCAAGCAGCTCGGGGCCATCGTGGAAAGAAAATCCGATAGTTTTAACAAGTCCCTGATTTTTCTTTTCAACGATCCAATCAAAGCAATGAAGCGCTTCAAAAGTTTTGATAGAATTGGCATTCACATCGTGGATAAGATAATAATCAAAAAATCCTGCGCCTGTTCTTCTCAGCTGCTCATTGAATATCTTATCTCTGTCGTCCTCGCATTTCAGCATATAAGCAGGAAGCTTGGTTGTGAGCGTATAGCTGTCACGAGGATAGCGATCTACAAGAAACTCCTTTGTTGCTTCTTCGCTTTTACCGTTGCAATACATCCACGCTGTGTCAAAATATGTGAATCCTTTTTCCATAAAGGAATCAACCATTTTCTTCACAAGCTCTATATCAATCTTATTTTCACCGTTTATTTCCTTATGGGGCAATCTCATAAGCCCAAAGCCAAGTTTTTTAGCCATAACGATCTCCTTTGTTTTAATGATAGTATTATAGCACTTATTCATCATTAAATCAATATTGTTTACAACGGAAACAAAAAAGCTTCCTTAATTATAAGGAAGCTTTTTTCAACACATATTATTTACCAAGCACATCGATCAGCCATCTGATTCCTTCAAGCGCTGCAAGATGAGCGGGATAGAATAAATAGAAGAAATATTTCATTTTAGCCTTTCCTCTTTCGCCGGAATAAAGCAAAAGAAGAGGCAATGTGAGAAGAGACCAGGGCTGAACCCATCCTCTTTCAAGAGACATTATAAGGAGCACAACTCCCATAACCACTATATGCACAGGAAGCTTATCTATATTCTTGAAAAGCTTATTATCGCTTCCCTTAGGGGTATGGAGAAGCGCTGCCGCTACAGGAAGCATACATCCGTAAAATCCATATTCTATAGAAACAATATGATTAAGAACATATACTGCCACAACGGACAATGCAAACAATTCAACCACCAAAAGCTTTTCAAAAAGTTTGCTCTTTACATCAAGCATAACTGCCTTTACAGATTGGAGTCCATAAATAAGCAATATGGAAATTGAGAATGTTACAATAACAGTGAGCGTTGTTTTTCTGCTATAGAAATAATAAACAAGCTGTATAACCAGTCCAAGGCCTGACATTGTCAGGAAATATTTAAGCTTATTTTTTGTATATCTGCTCCCTTCGGCTACCATAAACGCAAATATGGGGAAGGCTAATCTTCCAAGGATTCTGAAGACTAACACCTGCGGAAAAAACAAATAACCAACGTGGTCAAGAAGCATAGCTATTGCCGCAATTATTTTCAATGCGTTTCCGCTGAGAAAATTTATTTTTCGCATCTGATTCCTCCTAATATAGTGAAACGCTGATAACCAATCAGCATTAGCTGACAATATTTTACCACAAAAAACTAAAAATGCAAATATAATTACACAAAAAGGAAAAAGAAAAGCACCCACAAAAGTGGGTGCTTTTTTGATAATAGCCCGAAGGCTGAAATTATCTCTTGGAGTTTTTGCATTGGCGTTTCACAGCGTTTTATATCGTGCGTAACGCTCATATCGTGTGATATTATTGGGGTGTAATCGCATATCGTTTGATATTTTTCGTGTTGTCGCATAGAATGTTGCACCAAACTCACACCAAGATTAACACCCGTACTATTCGACAAATTGGATTTGCTTACTTGGGCTCACTATCTGTAATAACATAAACCCCTTCTTGAATTGCAGAAATTGTTGCGATGGAGCATACAGCTATGGCAACGTACTTCAATTCCACGAAGGATATTGTCAACGGCAACAGGAACAGCAGCAGTCCTGTTGCTTTGTTCATAATCGTATGCAAGGATATAAACTGTTTTTTAGAAACGCATCCCCATATGATATTGCTGAGTTTGATAACCGCAATCACACCACCCCATACCCATAACCACCCCGGAATATGGATTGTTGATAACAATTTAATCAAGGATGCTGTAACAAATACAAAGTCGGCCACAGTATCCATCTTAGATCCTAATTCGCTGGTGCTGTGTGTCTTTCTTGCGATAGTACCATCAATCATATCACTAAAACCACAAAGGAGATATACGATATAAAACTCTGCTGAAAACACAGGAAAGAACAGCAATAAAATACTGCCAAGAATACGGCAACCCGTGAGTATATTTGCTATGTGTTTTATCATCTGTTTACATGGAAATTGGAATTTTTTAACTGTTTTTAGAAATCCATTTCTTTGACCACTCAAACAACGTTTCGGACATTGAATTGAAATCTACCGTTCCGCCATTTTTTAAGTTCATAAATGTTTCAACAATGACCTGTTCATTTGAAGATACAACTTGAATCAATTCTTTTTGATGGCTTATATAGTTTCTCGTTTGTTTGAAAGCAATTGCCTGCACAACAAAAGAAGCCGATTTATATAAGCCTCGCAAAGTATCTTCACTTTTTTCATGGAGCATATTGTGAACACATCCGTGGTATATATTACAGGCACCGATTTTAATTGCTCTGTTTACAGCACTTTCGTCAACAACAGCCAACACCTCGTCAAGGCTTCCCTTAATCGGTGTTGTGTCATGGCAAAATTGGAACAAGTCAGATGGCTCCCAATTCAAAATTTCATTTTTACCCGAAAGAAAACCACAAATCAATTCTCTGTGTGGAAGAGTATCCAACATCGTATTATAGGTTTGAATGTCCATAGCAGACAATTCATCCAGAATTACAACAACATCAATGTCGCTTGTGTCACGTGCTTCACCACGACCATAACTACCTTGCAATCCGACTAACCATACTCGATTCTCAAAAGTTTCGTTTAATTTCCGCAAGAAGTTTTTCATCCAAGCAGTAATATCTATCATCGTAATCACCTCGTCAAATTCAAGTTTATGGAACTTGTACTATTATATCACAATAAAGTAAAAAAACAAAGAAAACGGCACAAAAATTGCTTTTAGCGCCTTTAACTCGCTTAAATAAGGTCTTTTTCAATACTTTCAGCCATATTTGCTTATATATCTTGAAGATGTGTGAATATTTTATCACCCAATTTGCACCAAACTGAATTCCAAGAAAAAAGAAAAGCACCCACAAATGTGAGTGCTTTTTTGATAATAGCCCGAAGGCTGAAATTATCTCTTGGAGAACTGGGAAGCACGACGAGCTGCTTTGAGACCGTACTTCTTTCTTTCCTTCATTCTGGGGTCTCTTGTGAGAAGACCTGCCTTCTTGAGAGCGGGACGGAATGTCTCGTCTGCGAGAAGGAGTGCACGAGCTGCGCCATGACGGCTTGCGCCTGCCTGACCGGAGAAGCCGCCGCCACGAACGTCAGCTACGATATCAAACTTGCCCATTGTTTCTGTTACAGCGAAGGGCTGGTTGATGATGAGCTTGAGTGTTTCAAGGCCGAAATATGTGTCGATGTCACGGCCGTTGATTGTGATCTTGCCTGTACCGGGATACAGACGTACGCGAGCTGTGGAGCTCTTTCTTCTACCTGTGCCATAGAAATAAGGCTTTGCACTTGTATACATATTCTGTTATCCCCTTTCTTAGAACTCGTATGCAACGGGCTTCTGAGCCTCGTTCTTGTGTGCTTCGTTTGCATATACCTTGAGGCGTGTGATGGACTTATCGCCGATAGAGTTATGGGGAAGCATGCCCTTAACTGCAAGCTGCATAGCAAGCTCAGGCTTTGTTGCCATAAGTGTCTTGTAGGATGTTTCCTTAAGACCGCCAATGTAACCGCTGTGACGACGGTAGAACTTCTGCTCGAGCTTCTTACCTGTCAGAACAGCCTTGGATGCGTTGATGATGATTACGAATTCGCCGCAGTCAACGTGAGGGGTGAACTCAGGACGGTGCTTGCCGCGCAGGATGTTGGCAGCCGCAACCGCAGTCTTACCGAGGGGCTTGTTAGCCGCATCGATCACGTACCACTTACGCTCGACGGATTCCTTTTTTGCCATGAAAGTGGACATAGCGTTCCTCCGATTATGGATAGATTGATTTTGATTTTCACAACGTGTAAGATTATAACATACCCTCTGATCCCTGTCAAGCAATTTGAGCAAAAAAAATCGACGTTTTCATTTTCGATGTTCATTTCTTTTATTTTCTTTCATTTTCTTCGTTTTTCTTGATTTTTGAAAAAACAGTGGAACGGAAGCGCGTGTGTGCAAAATCCCTTGACAAGATCCTTTATTTTGCGGTATAATAAAAGTCGAGCAGGTTGAACTGTCGCGTACCGTTACGCCGAAAGGTTGCGGTATGAGGAAAGTCCGGGCTTCACAGGGCAGGATAACGGATAACGTCCGCCGGAGGCGACTCCCGGGATAGTGCAACAGAGATATACCGCCGGTCTTCGGGCCGGTAAGGGTGGAAAGGCGAGGTAAGAGCTCACCCGGTCCTATGGCAACATAGGAGCGCTGTAAACCCTATCCGAAGCAACACCGTATG
>JAZQUP010000004.1:0-80856 GCA_045631345.1 Candidatus Avispirillum sp. | reverse complement strand
ATATCCTGTGCTATTTGATCATCATACATCTTGAAATAGCAATAGCGGTATATTTTGTCATATTGTTCTTCAATATCCATTTTAAGCGAAACCTCCCTTCATAATGTTTAACGGATTATGACAGTAAAATGTGCGGCTATTAAAAAAATTTTTATATAAACTTGATAGCCACTTGTAACCATTCCTTTTTATAAAATTCACACTGCGTGTTGCAAAAGTGTTGCAAAGTCATTTTCATTAAAATATAAAATGCCCGAAAACCCTTTATTTCCAAGGGTTTTCGTGCACTTGTAAGCCATTAGTTATTATTCCCACTCAATTGTGCCTACAGGCTTGGGTGTGAGATCGAGGAGAACACGGTTGATGCCTTCTACCTCGTTTGTGATTCTATTTGTTATCTTATGGAGAACTGCATAAGGAATCTCTTCGATTGTTGCACTCATTGCGTCCTTTGTATTTACAGCGCGGATGATTGCAGGCCAACCTTCATAGCGGCTTTCATCCTTTACGCCAACAGACTTGATATCGGGAACAACTACGAAATACTGCCATACCTTCTCTGCAAGACCGCAAATGTCAAATTCTTCTCTGAGAATTGCATCTGCTTCACGGAGAGCGTGAAGTCTATCTCTTGTGATAGCGCCAAGACATCTTACGCCAAGTCCGGGGCCGGGGAAAGGCTGACGATATACCATTGCATGAGGAAGCCCAAGTGCTTCACCCACTACTCTTACCTCGTCCTTATAGAGAAGCTTAAGAGGCTCAACAAGCTCAAACTGAAGATCCTCAGGGAGACCACCTACGTTATGATGTGATTTAACTGCCTTCTTACCCTCAGCCTGCTTTACAGACTCAAGAATATCGGGATAAATTGTGCCCTGTGCAAGGAAAGAAATTCCTTCAAGCTTTCTTGCTTCATCCGCAAATACATTGATAAACTCTGCGCCAATGATTTTTCTCTTCTTTTCAGGATCAGAAACGCCTGCAAGGAGATTGAGGAAACGATCAGTTTCATCACAATATATGAGGTTTGCATCAAGCTCATCTGAAAACACCTTAATAACGTTTTCAGACTCATCTTTACGCATAAGTCCGTGGTTTACATGAACGCAAACCAACTGTTTGCCAATAGCCTTGATAAGAAGCGCCGCAACAACTGAACTGTCTACACCGCCGGAAAGAGCAAGAAGAACCTTCTTGTCGCCCACCTGTGCACGAACCTCTTCAACCTGCTCTGCAATGAACTTATCCGCAAGTTCCTTATTTGTGATACGAAGCATATCTTCGGGTCTTGTATTATTCTGCATATAAATCCTCCTAAAATGAAGCTAAAGCTCAAAACATAGTATACAACAACAATATACAATTTATCAAGTAGAAATTTTGATAAATTTAAGAAAATTTAAGTTTTTTTGACGATTATTTTCTACAAGTGTAACTTATCTATACTTTATAGCTTTCTTTTTGCTTAAAGCGACAAACACTATAATTGTTGATGATACTATTGCTCCAATAAATATGTAAAGCACAGAATTCTGCTCCACGCTACTATTTGATTGCCCTAATACATCCTTAAGTTCATTTTCTGCTAAGCTATGGCTGAGCATACTCACCTTGGATATTTCCAGATTTATATCTGCTTTGCTATCAATTATAACAGCCACATACTCTACCCTGTCAGAATTTTTATAATTACTTATGTCAAGATAGATATTTTGCTCTCCTTTTTTTGCAGAAGCGCTATACTCCGCTTTAGCGCCGTCTCCGCCTAGAACTATACGAACAGGCATCTCGCTATGAAGCTCAGTTTCAAGGGCAAGCTCTATTTTCATGGCATCAGCAACAGAAAGGTCTGCGCCACCCTCAAGCCATCCTACAAGGATACCTTCCTCGCCATAGGATGCAACTATTTTACTTCTAAGCACTCTCTTTTCACCAAACACAGATTTTTGTGTTTCGGGAGCTAAACAGCTTCCTCCGGCTAACCATCCAAACGTATTATATGCTTGAGTGAAATCCCACAGAGCATATTCGCCACGATAATCCACAGAGTTTTTAAACGCAACAAATTCCTTTTTTGAATTTTCATTGCCTTGTACACTGTCAACCAATGCACAGATTTCATCAGTTGTCATATTACCGCTAACAGAAAAGACAATTCCCGAAACTGCGCTTTGTACTGCTTTTACATATAGTGTTTTGATATCATCTGTTCCCAGCTCATCTTTTTTGATCTTGCATAAAATCATCTGATTACCAAAAGAACTACCATAAGTATTAGCCGAATCGCAAACTGACTGCAAAGAAACTATGCTGTTTTCCGGCGCATCACATTCATATAAAAGGCCCATATTATTTATTCCGTTGGCCTTATTGTATGTGGCCATTATTGCCGCCGCATATCCGACATCATCGGATATTGAAACAAAAATCTCAGCATTACTATTTACACTTCTGAACGCTGACGAGAATAATCCCAGCAAAGACGATGCCTCTTTAGCTTTATTATCAGGATTACTATGATAATTAAAGCCACTCAAAACAATAACACCTGATACTTTATCAAAATGACTTCCTATATAGGAAGCGGCTGCGCACATCAGATCCACAGAGCTTTTCTGCTTTACATCATATCCGAAAGAGCCATCTTCATCAGAAAACAATCGTATATAAACCTTGCAGCCGATGGACACATTAAAGCTGATATTTGATGATATTTCATTAATATAGTCACTATTAAGATAATACACATTATCTCTATAAGCATAACGGACTGCTGCCACCGTATCAGATGACGCAAACAAACGATCGGCGTGCATATCAACAATAACGTTATCTACTTCGCTTTCAAATACAGAAGCGCTTTCAGCATTATGAATACCTATATAACAATCCTGCGTTATTGTTGGTTCCGACGTTTTTGCTATTGCAAAAACAGGGCTGGTTAAAGAAACAATATTATATTTTGATTTTAATGCCACAACATATTTATATTGTGTATAATCATAATCAACCGGTGCCTCCAATGTATAAACGGTTGATATGCTCATTTCAACCTCAGGCTCGTCAGTAAGCTCGCCATTATAGTCATAAGGAACTTTATACAGTGCCAAAGAAGAATTGATATATTTAATAGTTGCATCAGGATCAACTGTTCCCTTTACTACTATCTTTCCATCATCATAATAACAATTTTCCACGGTTCCATACTTTACGGATTCATCTTCTGTTACAGGAATAATATTAACCGATAATAACTGCAGAATATTACCTGCCGAATTATCGCCTCCGGAAAAACCAATTCTGATCTTATTCTTAACATCAGACAGATAGAAGCTATATTTTGCTACCCCACTATAAAGCGCTGATGTGTTTATTTCTCCTGTAGACGAATTTTCAGCCGAAATCATACCTGCATTCAAGCTATTTACTTCAACTACTACAAGGACTGATGATTCTTTATAGTTTTCTGTCAACTCGCATTCTATACCCGCTTCATTCTCTTCAGGAATCATCTCCACATAGCTTTCAAAAAACTGAGCACTACCTTTTACGGCTGACAATCTACGGCTCTGAAAAATCTCCGAATAGCTATAAGTCCAATTACTGTCAGCATGAAAACTGGCAATTGCGAAGTTATCTATATCGTCTTCTATGCTTTTTACAGAAAACTCTATTTTAGTAATATTACTTTTGTTCTCTATTGGCAACATAAAGTAAACAAAATTTTTCGATCCTGTTGTACCATTTACCTTATCTGTAAAGCTTCCATCCTCGTAATAATAAGTAATTGAATAAGTACAATTTTTACCATTATTTACTATCATTTCAACAACAAGCTCATTATAAGCGCTAAGGTCAATGCCATCCTTATCAGAATATGCAATGGTCATTGATTCACTCTCTCTGTTTGAAGTGACGTATATTACATTGGATGAGCCCATATTTCTTATGGTTATATCTCTTATTCCTGAAACAGTCTCCCAATTGTCTTCATTAAACCATTCTAGCTTTACTGAATCTTCGTACAGCGTTTGATTTCCTGAAACCACATATCCTGCAAAAGCTGTTGTTACCAATGAAATCAAAAATATAACAACCATTACAAAACATATCATTTTTTTCATAGGCTCATCTCCTTTCTATTTTTTACAACAGTATATCATATTTTTAGTACAAAGTGTTAAGAAAATTAAAATAGCCTTGAAAAACCTGCAGATTTATATTAAAATGTTTATATATTTTTTTATTATTCGGAGAAAATTTTATGGCATTCCCTGTTTCTATCCAACTATTTTCACTGCGTGATGATCTTGAAAAGGATGCACGCGCTACACTTACAGCACTGAAGGATATGGGCTATGACGGAGTTGAGCCCTACGGCGGCAAGGATCTTTACGGATTTACTCCTGAAGAGTTCATTGAATTTATGAATGAAATTGACCTCAAGGTTCCTTCCGCTCACATCAGCCTCGAAACTCTCCTTGAAGACACTGACGGAACTTTGGCATTCCATAAAGCCCTGGGCTGTAAATATCTTGCAATGCCCTATATGCTTCCTGAAAAGCTTCCCGGTGGAGAAAAGCACGAGGGCGTTTACGAAGACATACAGATGGTTTGCGAAAAAGCTAAGGAATATGGAATTCAGATCTGCTTCCACAATCACGAAACAGAATTCCATATGTTTGAAGACAAATATATTATGGAACACATTATGGATGGTGTTCCGTCTCTAAAAGCAGAATATGACACAGCGTGGATAGCTGTTATGAATATTGACCCTGTTGAATATATCAATGCAAATGCAGACAGATGCGCTCTTATTCACTTAAAAGATTACTACCGTAAAAAAGAAATTACCGAGGGCAGAGGCGAGCTGCGCCCTGTTGGATACGGCATACAGAGAATTCCTCACATCCTTGACGCAGCAGAAGCTGCAGGAGTTGAATGGATTGTTGTTGAGCAGGATACTGCAGCATTTGGGAAAACTAATCTTGAATGCGCAAAAATGAGCATTGATTATCTCAGACAGATAATGAACTGAGATGAAAAAATTTACAATTATCCTGGCTCTGCTTCTGATTTTAAGCAGTTGCAGGAAGATTGAGGACGATCCGATTGATTCAACGGTTTACGAAGAAACTAAAGCAGAAATAATCACAGAAATTGTAACTGAAGTGGAAACCGAGGCTGAAACAGAGCCTATGATAGATACGTCAAACGATGGTATTGTTTCAATTCTTATGGCAGGAGATATTCTTCTTCATGACAAAGTTGCGGCCTCAGGAAAAATGAGCGACGGAACCTACAATTATGACCATATGTTTTCTAATGTTAAAGAGGATATTGAAAGAGCTGATCTGGCAATAGTAAACCAAGAGGTTATTCTTGGCGGACGTGAGCTTGGTCTTTCAGGCTATCCTAATTTTAACGGAGCATATGAGGTTGGAGATGCGCTGGTTGAAAGTGGATTTGACATTGTGCTTCACGCCACAAACCACGCCCTTGATAAAGGAAAAAAGGGACTTCTTTCCTGCATTTCATTTTGGGAAGAACGCTATCCTCATATTGCATATTTGGGAATCGCTGATACAAAGGAAAAATCTGAAAGCATCTATATTACAGAAATAGAGGGCATAAGATTTGCCATACTCAATTATACATATGGAACAAATGGTATTCCGCTTCCATCAGATATGCCATTCTCTGTTAACTTGCTTGATAAAAACAGAATCGTCAGCGATGTTGCCAAGGCTAAAGAATCTGCTGATTTTGTTATCGCCTGTCCTCATTGGGGAACGGAATATATTCTTACAACAGATAACAATCAGAAATATTGGGCTAACATCTTTTTTGAAGCGGGCGTTGATCTTGTTATCGGAACTCATCCCCACGTTGTTGAGCCTGTAGAGCTGATAGAAAATGACGAGCACTCTATGCTTGTATACTACTCTATCGGAAACTATATTAACTCTACTGCCCAAAAAGGAAAAGGAATTGCCAACAGAATGCTTGGCGTTCTCGCAGATATAACAATTACTAAGACTGAGGATAGTGCAGAAATCACAGACTATGGTATTATCCCCATTGTTTCACACGTTAAAAGTGGAGAGGGACAGTGCACAGTTTACAAGCTTTCAGATTACACCGAAGAGCTTGCCTCTCAAAACGAAATAGTCTATTCAGACTCCTCATTTTCACTATCTTATTTACAGGAGCTTTGCAAAAATGTTTTTGGAGAGCTTTATAACTGAAAGGTTTGGTTATTGGTATGAAAAAAATAGTTATAGGAATTGATGTTGGCGGAAGCACAACAAAAATAGTTGGTTTTGATATCAGCGGTGAAACAAACGTGCTTATTGAACCTATTTTTGTTCGTGCAACTGACCCTATAACCTCCATATACGGAGCTTTCGGTAAGTTTACTGATATAAACAACCTTGAGCTTTCCGATATAGCAAGAGTTATGATAACAGGTGTTGGTTCTTCATATGTTACCAAAAACATTTACTCCCTCAAATGCGAAACTATTAAAGAATTCCGCTCTATAGGACTTGGCGGACTTTATCTTTCAGAATATGATAAATCTCTGATTGTAAGTATGGGAACCGGTACAGCTCTTGTTTACGCAGAAAACGGAAAAGAACCTCAGTATCTCGGTGGTACCGGTGTTGGCGGAGGTACTCTGCTGGGCCTTTCCAAGCAGCTTCTTGGAATGAACAACATTGAACATATTGCTGATCTTGCCAAAGAAGGTGATATTCATAACATTGACCTTAAAATAAGCGATATTTCACGCCAGGATATTGTTCCCGGGTATAGTGACGTTATGACCGCCTCCAATTTCGGTAAGCTGAGTGATCTCGCCACTAAAAGTGATATAGCACTTGGCCTTATAAATATGGTTTTTGAAACAGTGGGCATGGTCAGCGTTTTCGCAGCAAGAAACTTTGATATTAAAAACATAGTGCTTACAGGAAATCTTACAAACGTTCCTCAGGCAAAGGAAGTTTTTGAAAACCTCAACCGTATGTTCAATATGAATTTTATTATCCCCAAATACGCACAGTTCGGAACTGTTATCGGTGCAGCGCTTGCAGGATGCGATATTGAACGTTCTGAAAAATAAAATAGAAAAGAAATCCGCAAAAGCGGATTTCTTCTTTGTAAAAAACTGAAAGGAGGATTACCCGATGATTTTGATAATTGCAGAAAAGCCCAGCTTGGCACGAAACATTTGCGATGCCATAGGCAATATGAAAAAACGTGACGGCTATTATGAAGGCGATGGATACATTGTTAGCTGGGCGCTTGGACATCTTTTTCAGCTTTGCGATCTTGAAGACTACACAGGCGAAGAAAATGTTCGTTGGAAACTGGATAATCTTCCCTTCTATCCGAAAGAATTCCGATATAAGCTGAGAACAAAAGCAAAAACCAAGGCTGTTGATCCCGGTGTAGCAAAGCAATTTTCTGTTATAGAACACCTTTGCAACCGAAATGATGTTGATAAAATAGTTAATGCGGGAGACGCAGACCGTGAAGGTGAAATTATCATCCGCCTATGCATACAGAACGCTCTGAAAAGCCCTAAAGAATTATACAGATTATGGTTACCTGACCAGACAAAAGAAACTATTCAAGCTGAGCTTTCTCAGCTGAGGGAAAGCAACGGCTATAACAATCTTGCCTCTGAAGGCTTTTCAAGAACATATGTGGATTGGTTATACGGTATTAATCTCACGAGATATGCAACTCTCAAATCCGGAGCGCTACTGCGTGTTGGCAGAGTTATTATCCCGATCGTTAAAGCCATATATGACCGAGATATGGCTATTCGCAACTTTGTTCCTACCACGTATTACGGAATCATAAGTAAAGCAGTTACAGACGGCGAAGAAATTGAACTTGTCAGCACTCGCAAATATGCAAAGGAGGAGCTTGAAAAAGCCAATAGATGCTGCGCCGCTTACAACGCCTGCGACGCTATAGTTACCGAAAAAACCACAAGAAAAGACACTCTAAATCCCGGCAAGCTTTTCTCTCTTTCCAAGCTACAAAACCTGCTTGGCAAAAAATATAAAATGTCTATGGACGAGTCCCTGAAGATCGTTCAGGACCTTTACGAAAAGGGATACCTTACATATCCCAGAACCAACTCAGAATATCTTGCAACCGCTGAAAAAAGTAAGATTGCTAAAATTATAGAAAATATCGCCGCTGTTGGTTATCCTGTTAAATTCAAGGATAAGAAAACAATTTTTGACGATGCAAAAATTGAATCTCACTCTGCCCTGACTCCAACTTTTAAAATTCCAAAAAAGGATTCATTAACTGAAGATGAATACAAAGTTTATCAAACTGTTTTTCGTCGCTTTGTTGCTGTTTTCTGCTCTGAAGATTGCGTTGCTCAAAAAACAGAGATAAAGGTGAAAGTTGGAGATTATGAAGAATTCACCCTCAAAGGAACTATCATTCTTGAAAAGGGTTGGACAAAATTTGAAGATCCGCCATCAAAAAATAAAGTTCTTCCTAATCTAAAAAAGGGAGATAAGGTTAACACAGATTTTCAACCAAAAGAAAAAGAAACCTCTCCGCCTAAGCACTATACGGTTGAAACTCTCAATAACTTTTTAAAAAATCCATATCGTGATCTGAAGGCTGCCGCTCAGGACAGCGAAAACGAGGATGATATGGAGGAATACAAGGCTATTTTTGAAGGTGTTGAAATTGGTACAGAAGCAACACGAACAGGCATTATAAGAAATGCTGAAGACTCAGGATATATTGAGCTGAAAAACAACAGCTATTATATTTTAAACGGCGGTATATTCCTGATTGAAACGCTTCAACGCCTCGGCATCAATATGGAAAAAGAGAAAACCGCTCATCTGGGCCGAGCGCTGAAAAAGGTTTACCGAAATGAAATAACAGTTACCGACTGCGTTAAACTTGCCGAAGATGAGATCAGTGAAGTTTTCAATCAGACTCCTCTCCCCCCCGATGAAGATCGTGATATGGGTGTTGCAGGAGAGATAGTTGGAAAATGTCCAATCTGTCAAAACAACGTTGTAAGAGGCAGATACAACTATGGATGCATGGGTTATAAAGAAGGCTGCAAATTCAAAATTAGCCTTGAAATTTGCAAACGAATCATTCCTATTTCTGCCGCACGAGAGCTGCTTGAAACAGGAAAAACTGCTAAACTTAAAGGTTTTATTTCAAAAAATGACAAACCTTTTGATGGAGCTCTTAAGCTTGACGGAGATAAAGTTGTTTTTGATTTCAATTAACAAAAAAAGCCCGATCAAATCGGGCTTTTTTTATACGATTATATCTCCAAACTTAGCATTTACCACCTTAGCAAGTGAAGCAACAGGTACATCAATCTGGTGACCTCTCTGCCCAGCCGAAACGCAGATATTTTCAAATTTCTGTGCGCTTTCGTGGATCATTGTTGGGAAAAGTTTTTTCATTCCAACAGGAGAACATCCTCCATGAATATACCCTGTAAGTCCGAGAAGCTCCTTCTGCTTTATCATTGCAATGGACTTTTCGCCAACAGCCGCTGCCGCTTTTTTTAAATCCAGAGTTTCTCCTACAGGAACAACAAATACATAGTTATTTCCTTTTGCAGACACAGTTACAAGAGTTTTGAAAACTCTTTCTGCATCCTGACTGACCAAAGCCGCAACTTTTACACCGTCAGTTTCTTCAGCGTCATATTCATAATGATAATACGCAATCTTATTTCTTTCAAGAATACGCATTGCATTTGTTTTGAAAGCTGCCATTATCTTCCCGCCTCTCTAAGCACCTCTCCTACAAGGTTTGCAACCTCATGGGCAAGAGGGGCATTTTCACCATACTTCTCCTCAGCCTTCTCGCCTGCAAGGCCATGTATATATACACCGAGAGACGCAGCACCCAGCATGGAAAGTCCTCCACAGCGAAGTCCTGCAATAACTCCACAAAGCACATCTCCGCTTCCACCCTTTGCAAGAGCAGGAGTTCCGCTTGCATTAACAAAGATATTTGTTTTATGCGCAATTACAGTATGATGATCCTTTGCAACACAAACAACATGATGATTATCTGCATAGTCCTTTGCAGACTGCCATAAATCTGCTTTTATTTCTTCAACAGCTTTGCCGCAAAGCCTTGAAAGCTCAAGCGGATGAGGTGTTACAATTGTAGGAACTCCAACTGGATATTCAAGGCCAAATTTTGCTGTAAGATTAAGTGCATCCGCATCAACAATAAGAGACACTTTGACATTACCATATACCGCCGAAAGAATTTTAACAGCTCCTGTGCCCATGCTCATTCCGGGACCTACACATACAACTCTTGCTCTATCAAGTGCTTCTACAAGCTTTTCTGTATCAGGCTCGTCCCAATTAGTTGTTGTAACGATTGCCTCAGGAATAAGCATTTGAAGCGGGATCCTGTTTTCTTCAGCTGTGAATATTTCAACAAGCCCTGCTCCGCTTCTATATGCGGCAAGCGCAGAAAGATAAACTGCTCCGCACATTCCGGGAGCGCCACCAACTATAACTGCTCTTCCGTAGGTTCCTTTATTGGAATCTTTTTTTCTTTTTGACAAAAGCTGAATATCATTTTCAACAAGAACATAGGGTACAATATCACCCTCACCCTCAAATCCTTCGGCACCGGCACAAGATATTCCTATATCAACACAAGTGAGCTTTCCACAATATTCTACGCCGTCCCCAAGAAAATGTCCTCTTTTAAACGCCTGAATTGCAACAGTTTCATCGGCTTTAACCGCGCACCCAAGGATTTCACCATTATCAGCACATACACCTGAAGGTATATCTATAGAAAGCACCTTCGCACGACTACGATTTATTTCTGAAATAATCTCTGCATTTTCCCCGTCTATCTCTCTTGAAAGACCTATACCAAACATAGCGTCAACTATTACTGTATAGTTTTCGTCAAACGCCGAAATAAACTTTATACCTGCTGATTTGGCTTCTGCCAATCTGCGAGAAGTTTCGGCTGTGCACGCATCCTCACTTCCGCAAAACAAAATATGAACCTCATTTCCATCAAAGGCACAAAGCTTTGCGGCAACAAGGCCATCACCGCCATTATTACCTCCACCACAAACAAACAGCGCTCGGCTGAGGTCAAATCTTTCTTTCAATATGTCGTAAACAGCTTTTGCTGCTTTTTCCATCAAAACTGCAGAAGGGGTTCTTGTTTCAATTTCTCTTCTGTCGCAAGCCTTCATTCTTCTTGAACACAGAATTCTTTTCATAATTGCTGATCAATCCTTTCTGCTTAAAGACCAAAACCACCGTCTATACCAATGATCTGTCCTGTTATATATTCTGCTCCTTCACTTGCAAGAAATCCTACAAGCTCCGCAACCTCCTGCGCTCTGCCAAGTCTGCCAAGAGGAATCTCCTCACAGATTGCCAAAATGGTTTCTTCTCCGAGCATTTGGTTCATCTCTGTATCAATCACGCCGGGCTCAACGCAATTTACACGAACTCCTGACAAAGCCAGTTCTTTAGCAAGAGACATTGTTAAGCCTCTCAAACCTGCTTTGGAAGCGCTATATGCGCTCTCACAGGATGCGCCAACTCTGCCCCATACCGAACCGATATTGATAATGGAGCCCTTCTTTCTTCGCACCATTTCTACTGAAGCAGCTTTGCTCATTGCATACGCGCTTGTAAGATTTGTGTTTACAACCTTATGCCACAATTCTGCGTTAGTATCGCATATCTGTGAAATAAGCGCAATACCTGCGCAATTTACCAGTACATCAACTCCGCCAAGGTGCTTTTCTGCTTGGGCATACGCAAGCTCAGCTGCACCGAAATCAGATATGTCAGCCTTTATTTTATATGCTCCGCTTTCCTTTGAAACACGTTCTGCTGCCTCATCATTTTTATTATAAACAAAAGCAACTTTGTTGCCTTTTTCACTGAAGTATTTCACTATAGCGGCGCCTATTCCTCGGCTTCCGCCTGTTACAAGGATGTTCATTTGAAAATTCCTCTGTTTTAATCAAGATATAAATTAAAATAACTATAATTTGAAACGTTATACCCCATAACTGACACCTCTGCACCAAGGGGATTTGCTTCTTCCATAACCACTTTTCCAACGATGTTTGCCGCTCGTCTTGCAGCTTTACTAAGCATATGAGGCGGAGCACACAATTCGCATACCTTTGCCTCGGATACCGCGGCACACATATACTCACCGTCAATATCAAACCCATAGAATTTCAGCCCGGACAAAGATAGCACATTCTCATCCCATCCAAAAAATCCTTTACCTCCAAGCTGAAAATCTCTTTGCAATTTATATTCTGAAGGAGATATTTCATACAGCTTTCCGCCATCTCCCTGACAGGCAAATTCATAGTCATATGAAAACACTGAAAAACCAAGCTTCTCATAAAATGCTACAAGAGATTTTTCAGCGGGATGGAGCAGCAATGATGCGTTTTCTTCTGCGCATTTATCCTTAAGATACATCATCATATTTTTGCAAATTCCTTTGCCACGATACTCCTCGCTTGTTGCAACAGCATAACAATAAAAAGCCTTGATCTCTCCCTCAAGCCCAAGAAGATGAGCCATTCCGACCAACTTATCATCCATTAAAGCAATTGCCGCACCAATATAGCTTTTTGATGACATTATATTCAGCACAAATTCTTCACTGTCTCCAAAGACATTTTTCCATAGATTTACTATGCCCTCAAGATATTCTCCAAAAGGAGAAGTTATAAATTTTACAATTACGTTCATTATAATATTACCTCAAATTTATTATATTTTCTTGTGTTATGAATGTCAAGTGAGGTTATGAGATATTTTTGATACTTTATCCTTGACATAAAAGAAATAATCACTTATAATACTTATATATGTGCAATGGTGGATAAGTGTTTTTTCGACACTGTACATCTTGCCGCTTTCAAACACCATTTGCAAAAATATTTGCAAATGAAAGGAAGGATTGATTTCAATTTATGAAAACATTCAATAACCTTTTACCCTATCAGGAACCTAAGCTTGTTGAAACTCTTCGCCAGCTGGCTCAGTCTAATGCTGACACATACGG
This sequence comes from Candidatus Avispirillum sp., assembly GCA_045631345.1. Lineage (GTDB taxonomy): Bacteria > Bacillota > Clostridia > Oscillospirales > CAG-272 > Avispirillum. The sequence goes on along the minus strand of JAZQUP010000004.1, from coordinate 67,743 downwards.
TGACAAGGATTTATATATCTACAAGCAGAATGGTGAAAATATTTCTGTTTCTTACAGCGACTTTAACAAAACAGTAAGAGCTTTCGGTACAGGTCTTTATAAGCTCGGCCTTGCCGGAAAAACAATTGCTATCTCAGGGGATACTCACCCCAACTGGACAGCAGCATTTATTGCTATAATTTCTACAGGCGGTGTTGCAGTTCCTCTTGACCGTGATCTTGATGCCAAAGAAGCTACAGGCTTTTTGAAGATTGCTGAGTGCGCTGCTGTTGTTTACACAGCATCCCTCAACAAGAAGTTCAAGGGCATTGCTGAAGAGCTTCCTTTGGAATACTATATTCCCATTTCACCTGAAGAAGATGATGCGATGTCTTTTGATAAGATCGTTGAAATCGGACAGGCTGCGCTTGACGAAGGCGAAGACTTCTTTGATACAAACGAGCTTGATATGGAAAAAATGAGCATCCTTCTCTTCACATCAGGCACAACAGGAACAAGTAAGGGCGTTATGCTCTCTCACGCAAATCTTATTTGCTGCATTAATGCATCCTGCAATGCTACACAGTACTGCAAGGATGACAGATTCGTTTCTGTTCTTCCCATTCACCACACATATGAGCTTGCCGCAGGTCAGCTTGCACTCTCAAATCAGGGAGCTTCAATGTTTATCTGCGAAGGCCTCAGATATGCAACAAGAAACTTTAAGGAATATAAGCCCACAGCTCTCGTTCTCGTTCCTCTCTTCCTTGAAACTGTTCATAAGAGAATTTGGGATGAGATCAAGCGCAAAGGCATGGAAAAGAAGGTTCGTGCAGGTATGGCATTCAGTGATTCTATGCTGAAGATGGGTGTTGACCTGAGACCTAAGCTTTTCTCTGAAGTTACAGCTGCTTTCGGCGGCGAACTCCGCAGTATCGTTTGCGGCGGCGCTCCCATCGATCCTCAGATCCTCCGTGATTTCTATTCCTTTGGTATCACTGTTCACCAGGGCTACGGCATTACAGAATGCTCTCCTCTCGTTGCAGTTAACCGCCCCGGAAATATAAAATTTGATTCCGTTGGTCAGCCTGTTGACAATTGCGAAGTTAAGATTGTTCCTCTTGAAGACGGCGAAGGCAAAGGCAACGAAGGTGAAATCCTTGTTCGTGGCGGAAACGTTATGCTTGGCTATTTCAAGAACGAAGAAGCAACTCGTGCAGCATTTACATCTGACGGATGGTATCGCACAGGCGACGTTGGAAAGATGAATAAGCAGGGCCACATCACAATAACAGGCCGACTGAAGAACATCATCATCGCTTCCAACGGTAAGAATGTGTTCCCCGAAGAGCTTGAAGAGCATCTGATGAAAATCGATGCTGTTAAAGAATGCGTTGTTGTTGGTCGCGAAGAATCCAGCAACGTTACAATCACAGCAGTTATCGTTCCCAACCTTGACGTGCTCGGCGAAAGCTCCTCCGACACAGCAATCAGCTTTGTTCTTAAAGAAGCAATCGCACAGATCAACCGCACACTTCCCCCTTATAAGCACATCAATAAGTTCGAAATCCGCCATGAAGATTTCGAAAGAACACTCAGCAAGAAGATCAAGCGTTTTCTTGTTAAATAAAATAAAAAATATTTAATATACGGAGACTTTAGTTATGTTTGAGAAATTTAAGGAAATCCTTGTAGACGAGCTTTCTGTTAACGCTGATGACATCAAGCTTGAAGCTGAACTTGTAAACGACCTTGGCATCAACTCTCTTGAGCTTGCTGACCTTGTTCTTCTCTGCGAAGAGCGTTTTGACATCGCTATTGACGATGACGATATTCAGAAATTCACAACTGTAGGCGACGTTGTTGCTTACATGACAGAAAAAGCTGGCAACTGATAAAATTATGGGCTACATATATCCGTAGCCCATTTTTTTAAGAATGGAGATTATTATGACAATTGAAAAAGTTAATATTCGTGGCGTAAATATTTCCAATGTTACAATGGATGAAGCTGATGCTTTTATCCGAGAAAGAATGGGAAACAACGAAACCACTTCTGTTTATACTCCTAACTCCGAAATAGTTCAGCTTTGCATTGATAAGCCTGAATTTTCAACACTTATAAATAAAGCTGAACTTATTGTTCCTGATGGAATCGGCGTTGTTAAAGCCGCAAAAATTCTTGGAACACCTATTAAGGAAAAGGTTGCTGGCTTTGATCTTGGCCTCAGGGTTTTAAAAATGGCACAGGAAAAGAAATATCCTGTTTTCCTTTTCGGCGGCGCAGATGAAACAAGATGTGAATGCGGCGTTTCAATTGCAGACCAGTGCGTTAAGGTTATGGAAGAAAAGCTTCCCGGCATTGTTTTTGCAGGCACACGACACGGATATTTCAAGAAGGATGGCGAAGAAAATGATGAAACCATCCGCCTTATAAATGAATCCGGTGCAAAGATCCTTTTCGTTTGCCTTGGTTGTCCCGCTCAGGAAAAATGGATAGACGCAAACCGTGATCGTCTTCCCAATGTGAAACTCTTTATGGGGCTCGGTGGCAGCCTTGACGGCTACACAGGCAACGTTAAGAGAGCGCCCAAGGTGTTCATAGATCTTGGCCTTGAATGGTTTTATCGCCTTCTTTGCCAGCCTCAGCGAATCGGCAGAATGATGAGCCTTCCCAAGTTCTATTTCGGAACATGGATGTATAAGCTTGGCAAAAAATGATTTATATAGCTTTTATGAAATGCGAAAACACTCCTGCTTCACAACATGAAGCAGGAGTTGCTCTTAGAGACAGGCTTTTTTCTTTCTTTGGTATAATCGACGAGGTTAAAAGAACAGAAAACGGGAAGCCTTATGTAGATGATCCGCGTTATCATTTTTCAATTAGTCACACAAACGAAATAGCAGTTTGCGCTATGAGATGTCACGAAGAAAACTATAATCTGCCCGAAGACGTTTTCACAGTTTTTGAGGATGGCGAAGGTGAGATAGGAATTGATATTCAAGCTTTCCCTTCTGACAACGAGCTTGAAAGACTCAACAAAATAGCCGCTCGATTTTTTGATAAAACTTTCGATACAGCAGAAGATTTTGTTTATCATTGGACCAAGGCTGAGGCATTTTGCAAAAATAATGGTTCCGTTTTAGCCGATGCTTTTAAGGCAGACTTTAATAATAAAAGCTTTTTCTGTTGTACGATTGAATTCGACAGTGCAAAATATATAATGTCAGTTTGTTACTGATCAAAAATACCGATCTTTCGATCGGTATTTTTGATGTTATTAGCCTTCTCCTGGGAGAAGGGGGACACCACGTAGTGGTGGATGAGAAGTCTGGGCTTGAAATCAACAATATTCGAAGCCTAGACGCCTCAAACAGCATCGCACTTAGCGCTAGCCAGCTTCCCCACCAACTTTCCAAAGGACAGTTGTGGGAAGCCTTATAGCGATAAATTATCGTTTATGCTTTCAAATTACTCACTCTCTCAAAGCATCTCTTGTATCTCTCACTTGTGACAACTGGATTGTTTTCTTTATCTCCTAGTTCGCCCCAGCTTTCTATAAGTTCACATTCTAGCTTTTTTCTAAGTTCATCTTTAGAGCAAGTGGTCCAAACCCTATTTTTTGCTTCTGTTTCCACATACAGAGGAACAGTTCCGTCCTCGTCACATTCCTTCAAACATATATTCCAAAACTTCTCACAACTATCCGTCATTTTTTCAATATAACCAAGTGCTGTGTCATACTCTCCTGCACGGATATATTGAACACATATACATTTATTTATCCAGATTTTATAGTAATATATAAATTCACTGTCAAGACAACTTTCAAGAAAATCGGCCGCATCGGAAAACTTTTCAAATATCTTGATTGCATTATCGCGTTCCGGCTCACCCAAAGCTGCATAAGCGCCACTCAAATGATCAAATGCGTACAACAGTTCCTTTGCCGAATGATGAAACAGTTTTTTTGCTGACATAAGCCGTTCATCATGATCACTCATATTCATCGCTATTCTGATCTGAGTGTAGTACTTCATTTCAGCTGAAAGTTCTTCTGTTTCAGCTAAAGCGCGTTCTTTGTTTCCCATAATAGCATACAAAGACGCCAACAAATGCTTTGCGGCTTCTTTTTTATTTAGTTCGCTTTCGAAATTCAATCTTGTATTTATCATTCGTTCCAATTCAACATACATATTATGAATTTCTTTTTCGGGGATCTCAAAGAAATGATGCACAACAATATTCTTTAAATATGATACTCCGTTATTTGTGTACGCTTCAAGCAAACGAAGATTAGTTGGGTATTTGCGAACTATCTCCCTCAGTTTTTCATACGCTGCTTTTCGATAATCACAATCTCTTGTTCCTACAACTGAATTGTTGATTTTTGCGTTGTTCCAAATATCACGCACCTCAGTTAAAACTGTTTCAACTGCCTCATCTTCTGAATTTTCCATACCTAGCAAAATATCTGTTGTTGTTCCGAGAACCTTTGCTAGAGGAACTATCTGTGATATATCAGGCATGCCACCGTCACATTCCCATCTCGAAACTGTTTGAACAGAAACTCCAATCTTTTCTCCTAACTCCGCTTGAGAAAGACTTAATATTTTTCTCTTTTCACGAACAATCTGACCAAATGTTTTTTTCATAACAATACCTCTCAGTTTTTATTCAGAGCAGTTTAAGGTACCTTTACTTCTGTATACTTATTCTATCATACCTTGCAAATGGTGGCAATACAGTCATCATTAAATGAAAATTCCCGTGTGGTTTTAAATATTGTTTTTATAGAAAAAACAGGCTGCGCCTCAAAAAAGCAGCCTGTTTTTTTGTTTATTTCTTTTTCATTATCGTTGTAATAGCCTTAGAAACTTCCATAACCACCATAGGAACAAGAGCAAGGCCAAGACCTATGAGATAGAGCTTACCGGGAAGAACCACCATACCAAAAGGAATACGAAGAGGAGTGAACAAAACAACTGCAACCATAACAACAGAGGCGAGGAGCGCCCAATTAAGCGTTTTGTTTGTGAAGAAGCCTATCTTAAAGAGTGAACGATCGCTACGCATATTCAGCGCCTGAATAACCTGAGAAAGCGCCAGAACCATAAATGCAAGTGTCTGTCCGCCGGCAACATCGTTTGTCATAATCCACCCAAAATAGAAGCCAAGGAGGGAAAGAACCGCAAACATTGCGCCCTGTAAAACGACTCTTACGCCAAGACCACCGGCAAAAAGTCCTTCCTTTTTAGGCTTTGGAGCTCTTTCCATTATGTCACTTTCAACATCCTCCATACCGAGAGCAATTGCAGGAAGCGAATCTGTAACAAGATTTATCCAAAGAAGCTGCATTGAGAGAAGAGGGCTTCTATGCCAAAGAAGCATTGCAACAAATACTGCAATAACCTCACCAATATTAGTTCCAAGCAAAAATCCTACAACCTTTTTAATATTGGCATATATTCCTCTGCCCTCACGCACTGCATCAACTATTGTTGCAAAGTTATCATCTGTCAGAGTCATATCAGCGGCACCCTTAGCAACGTCAGTTCCTGTAATGCCCATTGCACAGCCAATATCTGCCGCTTTAAGCGCAGGAGCGTCGTTAACTCCGTCGCCTGTCATAGAAACAACTTTATCCTTTCTCTGCCAAGCCTTAACTATTCTTATCTTATTCTCGGGAGAAACTCTTGCATAAACAGAAATGCTTTCAACATTTGCATCAAGCTCTGAATCTGTCATATTATCAAGCTCTGCGCCTGTGATTGCTCTATCGCCTTCTCTGAAAATACCAAGCTCCTTAGCAATGGCTGTTGCAGTTACAACATGGTCGCCTGTGATCATAACAGGACGGATACCTGCTCCACGACATACTTCAACTGCAGCCTTTGCCTCGGGACGAGCAGGGTCTATCATACCAACAAGGCCAAGGAAGGTGAGCTGGCATTCAACATCCTCTGCTTTAGCATTTTCAGGGATATTATCAAGCTCTCTATACGCTACTGCAAGCACTCTTAGTGCGTTTTCGCTCATTTCATTGTTTATCCGGCGAGCTCTTTCTATGTCCCCATTAACACAAAGCTTTGCCATCATATCAAATGCGCCCTTAACTATAGCGATTTTCTTATCACCGATTTTGTTAATGCTTGTCATAAGCTTACGGTCAGAGTCAAAGGGAAATTCAAGAATTCTGGGATATTCCTTCCCGATCTCATCCTTTGTCATTCCCTTTTTATATGCAGCATAAACAATAGCTGTTTCCGTAGGATCTCCTATATGCTGTATTTCTTCATCGTTTACATTAATAGAGCCATCACAGCAAAGTGTTGAAAGACGAAGCAGGTTCATGCTCTTATCATCTGTAGCGCTTTCAATTGCAACTCTGTTTTCTTCTCCATCACAATAAACAGAAACAAGGGTCATTCTGTTTTGAGTGAGTGTTCCTGTTTTATCTGAACAAATAACAGATGCGCTACCGAGAGTTTCAACCGCAGGCAGGCGACGAATAATTGCATTCTTCTTAACCATTCGCTGAACGCCTATTGAAAGAACTACTGTTACTATAGCAGGAAGGCCCTCAGGTATTGCTGAAACTGCAAGGGATACGCTTGTCATAAATATTTCAAGAACATCAATCTTGTTTACAACGCCAACGATGAATATAACAGCGCAGCAAGCAAGGGCTACAATACCAAGATATTTACCAAGCTGAGCCAACTTCTGCTGAAGGGGAGTTTGAGTGCTTTCTTCATTATCAAGCATATTGGCTATTTTACCCATCTCTGTGTCCATACCTGTGCCACAGACAACTGCAGTAGCTGTGCCATATGTTACGCTACAACCGGAGAACAGCATATTGCTTCTATCTCCCAAAGGTGCATTATCGGCAATATCTGCCATAGCGTCTTTTTCAGAAGGTACGCTTTCACCTGTGAGTGCAGATTCTTCACTTTTAAGAGATGAGCTTGAAATAAGGCGTACATCCGCAGGAATAAAATCGCCTGCTTCAAGATGAATAACATCACCTGGAACAAGATATGCAGATTCTATAACCTTTTCAACACCATCACGAATTACTCTTGCATGAGGCGCAGACATACTCTTCAGGGCATCAAGAGCCTTTTCAGCCTTGCTCTCCTGAAAAACACCCATAACTGCGTTTAAAACAACTATTAGAAGAATAAGAATAGGCTCAAAAAGCTCACCCATATCCTTTTCAATAATAGCAATAGCAAAAGAAACTGCTGCAGCCGCAAGAAGAATCAGAATCATAACATCCTTCAGCTGATCAAGAAATCTTGCAAACAAGGACTTTTTCTTCTTTTCACGCAGCTTATTTTCACCATATTGAGCGATTCTCTTCTCTGCTTCTGTTTGTGACAGACCATTTAGCTTATCTGTTTTCAGTTCTTCACAAACAACATCAATTTTTTCTGAATAATATTGCATTAACTCTCCATTCTGCCATAATGGCATATGATAATTATATTGTGATATATAATTATATCCATAAATTGTTAACAGTTTAACCTTTTTTATTGAATAATATAAAAAAACCGTCTCTTATTACCTAAGAGACGGTTAATTTTTTATCTGTCCTCACGGAAATATGATCTGCCAAGATGAGCAGGACCAAGATTTTCCTTTTTATTACGAACACTGATAAATACAAGAACTACAATTGTTACAACATAAGGAAGCATTTTGAAGAGCTCCTGACTGCTTCGTGTAAGACCGGGAATATAATAATAAGCCCAATAAAGTACACCGAAAACATATGCACCCCAGATAGAATTGAGAGGCTTCCATGTTGTGAAAATTACAAGTGCAAGAGCAAGCCATCCAAGCTTTTCGATAGAACCATCATTTGCCCATGTACCCTTAATATAATCCATTACGTAATATACACCGCCAAGACCTGTTATAGCAGCGCCGATGCAAACAGAAAGATACTGATATTTTGTTACATTGATACCAGCAGCATCTGCTGTTGCAGGGTTTTCACCAACTGCTCTAAGGTTAAGACCTGTATTTGTGCGGTTGAGGAAGAAATGCAATGCAACTGCAATTATAATAACTGCAAACACCATCCAGCCATATTGGAAGAAAATATCACCTACAACGCCAAGATCTGCAAGGAAAGGTATTCTTGCTCTGAAGGCTGCACTTGTTGTAGGAACAGAAATCTGACCTACACCGCCTGCCAGCTTATTGAGAGAGCCGCCAAAGAAGTTACCAATACCTGTGCCAAAGATTGTAAGTGCAAGACCACAAACATTCTGATTTGCTCTCAGTGTGATTGTGAGGAAGCCGAACAGGAGGCCTGCGAGCATTGCACCAACAATTCCACAAACGAGAGCTAATACAAGACAAATAAATGTGTTGGGATTTTCAGTTGATCTTTCATAAAGGAATGTTCCTGAAAGGCTGGCAATACCACCGATATACATAATACCGGGAACACCAAGATTAAGGCTACCTGATTTTTCTGTGAGAATCTCGCCTACACAGCCGAACATTATTACTGTACCGAAGGCAACAGCAGCCTGAATAAGAGTTACTATCATATCCATAATTACTTTGCCCCCTTCTTAGCGATTATAAGCTTATAGTTTATAAAGAATTCGCTGCCGAGAATGAAGAACAGGATAATACCTGTGATGATCTTGGAAGCATATTCGCTGAGCTGGAATTTTGAAGCAATTTCAATAGCGCCTTTTTCAAGGAAAATAATAAGGAATGAAATAAGCACCATTGTAAGAGTGTTAAACTTAGCAAGCCAAGCAACGATAATAGCTGTAAATCCACGTCCGCCTGCTGTATCGGTTGAGATTGTATGACTGACACCGGAAACTGCTATAAATCCTGCAAGACCGGCTACCGCACCGGAAATGATCATAGTACGAACAAACACTTTAGAAACATTGATACCTGCATATCTCGCTGTGTTTTCAGATTCACCAACAACAGAAATTTCATATCCGTGCTTACTTGAGCGCAGATAGAAGAACATTGCTATTGTGAGAGCAGATACGATAAACACATTGATCATATACTGCTCACCGAAAAGTGAGGGAAACCAACCGATTTTTGTTTGGGGGTTGATAATACCAACAGTATTTGAACCGTAGGGATTTTCCCAGATAGAGACAAAATACGCTGTTATCTGAATGGCAACATAGTTCATCATAAGAGTGAACAATGTTTCATTTGTGTTAAATCTGGATTTGAAGATTGCGGGAATCATACCCCAGATGGCGCCACATACACAGCTTGTAACTACCATAACTGCGAAAAGCACAGGAGTAGGAAGAACATCGCCAAGATAAATCATACAAGCTGCAGTTGCAATACCACCAACAAGCACCTGTCCCTCAGCGCCGATATTCCAAAATCGCATCTTAAACGCAGGCGCCAATGCAACACCGATACAAAGCATCATCATTGCATCACGAACAAGCATCCATATTCTGCGCTTACTACCGAATGCACCCTCAAACATAGTTGCATATACTTTAAGAGGGTTCATCTTTGTTATAGAATAGATTACTATAGCGCATACAACAAGTGAAAGCGCTATTGCCGCAGCACGAACAAGAATTGCTTTGGCCATAGGCATTGTATCACGCTTTACTATTCTAACAAGAGGTTCTCTATGATTTTTAACATTTCTGGCCATATCACTTTGCCTCCTGTTCTGTTTTAAGATGTGTCATAAGAAGACCAACCTCTTCTTTTGTGCTTGTCTTAGCATCAACAATACCATTAAGCTTGCCGCCGCAAAGCACAAGGATTTTATCGCAAAGCTCCATAAGAACGTCAAGATCTTCACCTACGTATACAACGGCAACGCCTGCCTGCTTCTGCTCATTGAGAAGTCTGTAAATTGTATAGGATGTATGAATGTCAAGACCACGAACTGCGTACGCTGTCATAAGAACCTTAGGACCTGCTGCAATTTCACGACCAACAAGAACCTTCTGAACATTACCGCCGGAAAGACGACGAACAGGAGTGCTTACACCGGGAGTGTTAACCTCAAGCTCCTGCATAATACGTTCAGCAAGCTCCTTGGGAGCCTTCTTTTCTGTAAAGAAAGATCTGCCCTCGTTATAGCTTTTAAGCATCATATTATCTGTCATACCCATAGAACCAACAAGGCCCATACCAAGACGGTCCTCAGGTACGAAGGAAAGGCTGATACCCATATTCTTTATCTGACGGGGATTCTTACCAAGAAGCTGAACGGCCTCATCAGCATCGGGAGCTGTGTACATAACACTACTTCCGGGAGCTGTCATCTGAAGACCTGCAATACTTTCAAGAAGCTCCTTCTGTCCGCAACCTGAAATGCCTGCAATACCAAGAATTTCTCCGCTATAAATATCAAAGTTAATATTATCAAGAACATTGAATCCCTCAGAGTTTTTAACTGTGAGGTTTCTGATTTCAAGACGAAGCTTAGGATCAACAGGTTCAGGACGATCAATATTAAGTTCAACCTTTTTACCAACCATCATTTCTGTAAGAGAGAGAGCTGTTGCATCCTTTGTATCAACAGTTCCTACGTATTCGCCACGACGAAGAATGGAAACTCTGTCAGAAATTCGAAGAACCTCGTGAAGCTTATGTGTGATAATAATAACGGATTTTCCGTCGTTTCTCATATTCTTGATAATATCAAAGAGCTTATCAGTTTCCTGAGGAGTAAGAACTGCTGTGGGCTCATCAAGAATAAGAATATTAGCGCCACGATAAAGAACCTTAATGATTTCAAGTGTCTGCTTCTGAGAAACGGACATCTCATAAACCTTCTGCTTAGGATCTATATCAAATCCATACTTCTGGCAGATTTCGGAAATTCTAATCTCAGCTTCCTTGATAGTGCATTTTTCATCAATACCAAGAATAACATTTTCAGCTGCTGAAAAAACATCAACAAGCTTGAAATGCTGATGGATCATACCTATTCCGCAATCAAAAGCATCTTTAGGAGAAGTTATTGTAACCTCTTCATCATTTACGTAAATCTTACCGCTGTCAGGATAATAAATTCCTGAGAGCATATTCATTAAAGTGGTTTTACCACTACCATTTTCGCCAAGCAGAGAAAGAATTTCTCCATGGCGAATCTCCAGACTGACATCGTTATTAGCGACAACAGGTCCGAAGGTTTTGGTAACATGGCTTAACCTGATAGCTGTTTTTGTTTCCAAAACTACACCCCGCAATTCATTATTTAGTGAAATGTGAATAGTAAATAATGAATAATGAAAACTAATGGAATTTTTCATTATTGATTATTCATCATTCTATAAACAGACCATAAGGGAAGCCTTACGGCTTCCCTTGGTTTGTTATAAAAATTACTTCTCGTCAGAGAGTTCTGTAATACCGTCGATGCGGATATCGAAGGAAGGAGCACTGCGGTGCTCAGACTCATGGAAATAACCATCCCAGATTGCTTCCTTATCGCCTTCATCGTCTGTATCATAGTCGCCTGTAAGGTCAACTACGTAGCTATCAAGCTTCTCGCCGTTAACTGTGAAGGAATCTGTGCTGAATACGTTGAGTGTGCCATCCTTGAGATTCTTAACAACTTCGTCAACCTTTTCCTGTGTGCCTTCAGCGCAGCTTGCACCGAGAGCTGTGATTGCAACTGCATCCTTAGCATAGCCTTCAGACCAGTTTGTCATAACTTCTTCGCCATTCATTACTGCGTTGAAGAGGTATTCGTAGTATACAGACCAGTTGTTTGTTGCAGATGTAAGAGCAGCATTGGGAGCAACGCTGAGCATATCTACATTGTAACCAACAGAGTAGCAAACATTGCCTGCTGCAAGAGCTGCCTCAACTGCTGCAGGTGCACCTGTGGAGTCAGCGTGCTGGCAGATGATTACGCAACCCTTAGCGAGAAGAGCATTTGCTGCTTCACCTTCAGCTGCGATGTCAAACCAGGACTGTGTGTACTGAACGAGCATTGCTACGTTTTCAACTACGCTCTTAACGCCGAGGTAGTATGCTGTGTAACCGGAAACAACTTCTGCGTAAGGATATGCACCAACATAACCAAGAAGAATGTTGCCGTTTTCGTCATAGTTAGCATCTGTGAGCTTGTTGTCTGCGATAAGCTCAGCGAGCTTCATGCCGGCAACAACACCGGATACGTAACGGGACTGGTAAACGCTTGTGAATGCGTTTGCAAGGTTGCTGAGACCGCTGTTAGCAGCCTTATCACCTGTCATAGAAACGAACTGAACGTCGGGGCATTCTGTTGCAGCCTCGCTCATGAAGTCCTGGTGGCCATAGCTGTTGGAGATTACGAGATCGCAACCTGCATCAGCAAGGTCAAGAGCTGCGTCCTTACAGAGCTCGCTCTCAGGAATGTTGTTCTTCCAGATGATCTGTGTTTCTTCATCAATACCGAGCTTTTCTGCAGCTTTTCTAATGCCGTCCATGTGAGCATATGTGTAGCCCTCATTTTCGTCACCAACGCTGATAACGCCGATCTTGATCTTGTCTTCGCCATCATTCTCGCCGTCTTTCTGTTCGCCACAAGCTGTGAAGCTGAAAGCACAGAATACAAGACACATAGCGAGAAGAATCGCAAGAATTCTTCTGTTCATCTTAATTGTCCTCCAAATAAGAATTGTTTATTTATATCAAGGTTTTGAACCTAGATAAACACAATACACAAAGAAAAAAGAGATGTTAAATTGCTTGTTGCACACTATTCCAATTTTGCTCTTCCATCTTTGTTTTATACTGTATCAGCAGTATGTTATTCCGCCTTCAACACTCATTTCTTTGATGCGGGCAAGGCTTTCAACTCTGATTCCCATATCACGAACGATTTTTCCGCCGCCCTGATATGCTTTTTCAATCACAACACCACATCCAACAACTTCAGCACCTGCTTCTTTAACAAGGCTGATAAGAGCAAGAAGAGCGCTTCCCTTTGCAAGAAAATCATCTATAATAAGAACTTTGTCACCGGGATTGATGAATTCTCTTGAAACTACGATCTCATAGGTTTTCTTATGAGTGTAAGATTCAACTGTTGATTTATAAACATCTGCATATATATTATTGGTTTTGGTTTTCTTTGCAAAAACCATAGGAACTCCAAATCTATAAGCAGCCATTGTTGCTATGCCAATGCCGGAAGCTTCAATAGTGAGAATTTTTGTTACACCCTCTTTTTCAAAAAGGCGCAGAAATTCCTCTCCCATATCTGCAAGCAACATAGGGTCCATCTGATGATTGAGAAAGCTATCTACTTTAAGAACATCTCCCTCACCTATTTTCCCCATTTCTCTAATCTTATCTTCTACAAGTTTCATAGTTAAACGACCTTTTTGCATATTAATATAATTATATTAATTATACAATATCTTTGTTATTTTTTCAACAGTTTATTAACAAAAAAGCAAACAAAATATTACATAAAATTCTCTATTTTTTGTCAAATGGTTGAAGAAATACTAACATTATGATAGAATTATATCAACATGTTAAATTAAGGAGTTGTTCTTGATGAAATTTAATGTAAACAGCCCTATCCTTTTTGTTATGGTAGGCATTGTTATTGCATTCGTTCTTGCTCAATCAATCTTTTTTCTGATACGAGCAATGAAGCGAGCAAAAGAGCTTGGTATTGCCAAGGGAATAGTTAGCAAAACTATTTCCAGCGCTGCTATTTTCACAATAGCACCCGCTGTTGCTATTCTTGTTGGTGTGGCAACGCTTTCTAAAAGTCTGGGTATTGCAATTCCTTGGCTTCGTCTTTCCGTTGTTGGTTCTCTTTCATATGAATCAATTGCAGCGAATTCTGCGCTTGAAGCACTTGGCCTTAACACAGCAACTCAGATAACAGATGCTTCTGCTTTTGTTACTGTACTGTTTGTTATGACTATTGGCATCGCAATCGGCCTTATACTTGTTCCCTTCTGCACAAAGAAAATCCAGGGCGGTCTTAAAAGTATGGAGAAACGAGATAAAAAATGGGGCGAGATTTTCAATAACTCTATGTTCCTCGGTATGATCTCCGCATTTCTCGGATACGTTTTCTGCGATGTTTCAAATGCATTTTCAGGAGACTTTGTTGGTCTTATTCCCGTTTGCGTAATGGCAGTATCCGCTGTTGTTATGGCTATTTGCGGTGTTTGCGCCATGAAGGTTAAGTCTATGAAATGGATGAATGACTATGCGCTTCCCATCAGTCTTCTTTGCGGAATGGCTGCAGCTATACCGATCACTACATGGTTATCATAAGAAAGGAGAATTACAATGAAAAAAGAAAAGCTTACATATCTTGAAAGCGTTCATCGTGACGGACGCATCTGGGGCGTTGCGCTATGCCTCATTATTCTCCTTTTTCCTGTTGCTATTTGTCTGATATTCAAAGCAGTTCCCAACTGGAACGCTCTTCTCAAGGGCGCTATTGCCGTTATGCCTATGTACTGGGCTGTTGGTATCGTTGAGATGTTCACTTATGTTCCTATGCTTGGCGCAGGCGGCGCTTACCTCTCCTTTGTTACAGGCAATATCTCAAACCTGAAGCTCCCTTGCGCAATTGACGCAATGGAAAGAGCTGAAGTTAAAGCCAGCTCTGAAGAGGGGGAAATCATCTCAACTATCGCAATTGCTGTTTCAAGCATTGTTACCACTGTTATCATCATTATAGGTGTTATTCTTATAGCTCCTCTGACACCCATTCTTGAAAGCGAAGTTCTCACTCCTGCTTTTGAGCAGATGCTCCCTGCGCTCTTTGGCGGACTTGCAGTTGTTTTTGTTTCTAAAAACGCAAAGCTCTCTGTGGCTCCTATCATCCTTATGCTTGTACTTTTCATTTTTGTGCCTGCACTTAACAAGAGTACAGTTGGTATTATGGTGCCTGTTGGAGTTCTCTTTACTATTGCAGTTGCAAGAATTATGTACAAAAAAGGGTGGCTATGATGAAATTTTTGCTTATAATTCCCGCCCTTCTGATAATATTTATTGCTGTGCTTCTTATTCGCACAGCTGCATTCAAGCCTAAGGCCAATGCAAAAATCCTTGAAGGTGAAGAAACAATTGAGCGTGAGCTTATTATTGAACGACTTTGCCGTCTCGTTCGTTGTAAAACAATTTCCTACAGAGACCCTTCTCTTGAGGATGAAGCAGAGTTTGAAAAGCTGATAGATATGCTCCCCGAGCTTTATCCAAATGTTTTCAAGGCTTGCACTCTTACACGACTCGCTGATCGTGGTCTTCTCTTTAAATGGGAAGGTAAAAATCACGGTGATCCTGCCATTATGATGGCGCACTACGACGTTGTTCCCGTTAACGAAGAAATGTGGAAAAAGCCCCCCTTTGAAGCAGTTATAGAAAACGATGTTATATGGGGCAGAGGCACTCTTGACACAAAGGGCACATTCAACGGAGTTCTCAGTGCAGCAGACAAGCTCATTGCCGAAGGATTTATTCCCGAAAACGATATGTACTTTGCTTTCTCAGGAAACGAAGAAACAAACGGACAGGGCGCTATCAACATTGTTGACTGGTTTGAAGCGAACGGTATAACACCTGCTTTAGTTGTTGACGAAGGCGGCGCTGTTGTTGAAAATGTTTTCCCCGGAGTTAAGATTCCCTGCGGCGTTATCGGAATCGCCGAAAAGGGACTTATGGACGTTCATTACAAAGTGAATTGCGGCGGCGGACACGCATCCGCTCCCGCACCACACACACCTGTTGGTGTGCTTTCCCGTGCTTGCTGCAAGATTGAAAATCACCCCTTTAAATCTCACCTCACCAAACCTGTTGCCGAAATGTTTGACACGCTTGGCAGACATTCCACATTTCTTTACAGAATGATCTTTGCTAATCTCTGGTGCTTCTCAGGTCTGCTTGATATGATATGCAAATCCTCCGGTGGTGAGCTGAATGCAATTATGAGAACAACAGTTGCATTCACTCAGATGAAAGGAAGCTCCGCTTCAAATGTTATTCCTCCTGAGGCAACTATGGTTTCAAATATGCGTCTAAACCCTGAGGATACTATTGACTCAGCTCTTGAGTATCTCAGAAAAACTGTTAATGACGATAATGTTGAGATAACTCTTCTTAACGGTATGAATCCCAGCCGTATTTCCGAAACATATTGTCCCGCATGGGATAAGGTTGCTTCAGCTGTTGCATCAACATGGAAAGGTTGCATTGTTTCCCCTTATCTTATGATGCAGTGCTCTGACAGCCGTCACTACGGCAGAATTTCCGATAAGGTTTATCGCTTCTCTGCTATGGACCTTACAAAAGAGGAAAGAGCTACTATCCACGGCAATAATGAAAGAGTTCGTATCGATTGCGCAGTTAAGGCAGTTGAGTTTTACGTAAGACTTATGCGCCAGTGCTAATGATTTTTCAAGGAGAACCTTTTAAGGAAAGGTTCTCCTTTGACCTCTCCAAAGCTTTTGAATAATTTTTAAAGCTCCCCAAAATTCGGGGAGCTTTCTTCATTTAACAGCTAAATTAATGTCGCAAAAAGGTTTTGATCAATCTTTTCCTAAAAAAGATTGCGGGGACATGGGGCAGAGCCCCTGTCGCGTCCGCAGACGCGACATTCCTAATTCTCACCGGTAATCCAAGAGGCGAAGCTTCTTGGTCGCTCTCCGCAGAGAGCGAAATCCCCTAAGCCTTCTCCTAAAGGAGTAGGCTTTTTGATTGCACACTATATCCATCAACCTTCTTCAACACGGTTAACCTTGATATACGCCTCTAACTGATCACATTTTTCTTTTAAGTATGCTTTAATTTCTTGTACTCCATCCATTTCACAAAGTTGTGGAAATTCTTCATTTGCAAGCATTACATAGGCTTTCTTTACAAACAGTTCTACTTCGACTGTATGCAAGAGCCCTGCATAACTTTCGTCAAAATGAGGAACTAAAGAAGTATGCAACAGCATTCTTATACTACACCCAAATCGTTTATTTGGGTCAGCAAAATAATGCTCAATTTCTTTTATATAGCCTACCATCTTTTTTAGATAACTCGCTGCTTGTTCGTACTTGCCCAAAGAAGCACTCCTGTGCGCCGCATCGCAACACCCCTCAAGCAATATGTCATATTTATTTCCATAATCGCCCTTCTCATAATAGGTTTCTATGAATAAGAACATTTTTCGCCAAAGTTCTATAGCCTCATCGTCATTCATTCGGTATTTCACTATTCTTGCGACAAGGTACAGACCCGAAATCAACCTTTCAAAAGCTTTATTAATTTGAATACAAGATTCATCCACCCACTGCATAGTATCTTTGAGAGCAAACAATCTGCAATTATCTCTTGTATAAATAAGTTCAATCACACTATCAGCAAGTTCCAATGCTTTATCATTTTCCCCCTTCATGGCGTATGCTCTGCACAAATTCCCCGTTGCCCAATTCTTTGTATAATCGTTTGTATCATTAAGAAGTTTACTATAGAGGTCGATTCGCTCATCAAGGCTTTCTCGAGAATTCTGTACCTCCAAACAATAGGCAAGAGATTGCATCAGATCATAAGAGTCAGGGTATTTCTTCAGCCCTCTTCTGACTGTTTCTACGGCTTCTTCATACTCACCTTTATCAATGAAATCAATAGCTTCATCTTCAATTTTATCAATCTCCTGCATTTTGCTATCGTTACTTATCCCCAATATTTCATCAGAAGTGACATCAAAAATGCTGCAAAGCAAAGGTATTTGTGTTATATCAGGAAGAACTCTATCCGTTTCCCACTGTGAAATTGCCGATGGAGTTATTCCTAAAAGTTCCGCCAGTTTTTCCTGAGTTATTCCCTTTTCTCGGCGTATTCTTTTTATATTTGTTCCGATAGACATATAATCACCTCTTTATGGTTTTAAAGCGCTTTACTGATTATATGATATCACTACTTTAATACTATTACAAGAAAGCATTTCAAAACCAAACTTTAGCGGGGCTAATAAAGTCCGTCTCATTAACCCTCATCCACCGCAAGCATTTCCCCTTTCCCGCTGGGGAAGGCAAAAGACCTCCCCGATTTCTCGGGGAGGTCTTTCTCTCAAATTAATAATTTTCTGCGTGAACTTCGAAATGAGCCTGTGCGTGGTTGCAAACAGGACATACTTCGGGAGCGTTTGTACCAACTACGAGATGTCCGCAGTTTCTGCATTCCCAAACCTTAACTTCGCTCTTTGCAAATACCTGAGCTGTTTCAACGTTGTTGAGAAGAGCACGATATCTTTCTTCGTGAGCCTTTTCGATTGCTGCAACGCCTCTGAACTGCTCTGCAAGTTCATGGAAGCCTTCTTCATCTGCTTCCTTTGCGAATGTGTCATACATATCTGTCCATTCGTAGTTTTCGCCCTCTGCTGCGTGGAGAAGATTTTCAGCTGTGTCGCCAAGCTCACCAAGAGCCTTGAACCAAAGCTTTGCGTGTTCCTTTTCGTTATCAGCAGTCTTAAGGAAGAGAGCTGCGATCTGCTCAAATCCCTGCTTTTTTGCTACGGAAGCAAAATATGTATACTTATTTCTTGCCTGGCTTTCGCCTGCGAATGCTTCCCAAAGGTTCTTTTCTGTTTTTGTTCCTGCGTAAATGTTCTTTGCCATTTTATTATCCTCCTGAATTTTTTCGAATACTGAAGCGGGCTGTCTGCACTTAGGGCACTTGAAATCGTCTGTCATTTCGCCTTCGTGAATGTAGCCGCAAATTTTACATTTCCATTTTGCCATACTTATCACCAAACCTTTCAGTTTTAAGTTCTGTTATTAGTATACTCATAAATCAGACTACTTTCAGTGACCAAATCACAAAACTGTCTGACTTATATTGTATCCGAAAAATATAATATCACAATTAACTTTCTATGTCAACCGGTTTATATTATGCAAAAACACCGCAGATGTAAATCTGCGGTGCAAAAAAGTTATTCAGCGTCTTTTTTTACAGGTTTTACAAACACAAAGCTAAGAATGAGAGCAACTGCATAAAGAGCAATTGTTACATACATAACTGTCTGATAACCAACTGTGTTATATGCCGCTTCTGTATCGCCAATGTGATTAACGATCCAAGTTGCAAGCTGGTTACCTGAGAGACCTGCAAATGCCCATGCGGAAAGTGTGATGCCGTGAAGTGCACTGATGCTTCCCATGCCATAGTGGTCAGAAAGAAGCGTGGGAACGTTGGAAAAGCCTCCGCCGTAGCCTGCATTCACTATCATAATGAGAACGAGAACGATAGCTGCAAGAACACCGTTTTCAGCACCCTTTGTGATAGCGCCTGTAGCTATAACAACAGCTGTCATTGCTATTGATGCAATGAAGATGATCTTATAAATTGTGTTTCTATCCTTCATCTTATCGCCGAGAGCGGAAAGACCAAGACGGCCGCCTGCATTGAAGATTGCAGATACTGTAGAAACGATACCTACAACACTTGCAAGACCGATGCACTTAACGATTGCCTTTTCCTGAGAAATAAGAGCAAGACCACATGTGATGTTTATGTAGAACATAAGCCAGATACCAACATAGTTCATAATGGGTCTTGTTTTGATAACTGCAATGATGCTCTGCTTCTCTTCTTTGTTGCTGGGCTCATGCCAATCATCAGGCTTCTTGAGAAGAAGATGTCCAACAAACATCATAACGAAGTATACACAAGCAAGAATAAAGAACATCTTATAGATGCCGCCCTCGCCAAGACCTTCAAGCATTGCCTGCATGATAGGGCTTGCGATAGCCTTTGCTGCGCCAAATCCTGCAACTGCAAGACCTGTTGCAAGGCCCTTCTTATCCTTGAACCAAAGCATAAGTGTTTTTACAGGAGAAAGATAGCCTGTTCCAAGACCGATACCCATAATAAGACCATAGCAAACATAGATACCTACGAGAGCAAGAACACTACCCTTATTAAGACCACCATAATAGATGAAAGCGCCTGTTCCTGCCATACCTGCTGCAAAGCAGATTGCAGCGATAAGGGATGATTTATGAATATCTTTTTCAACAATATTTCCGAGGAATGCCGCAGACATACCAAGGAAGAAGATCGCAAAGCTGAATGCCCATTCTGTTGCGCCCTTGGAGAAGCCGATATACTCAGCAATTTCCTGGCTGAAGATAGACCAGCAATAAACTGTTCCTATACTACAATGAAGCAGAAGCGCAGGAATTGCAGCTCTGATCCACTTGTTAGTTCTCCAACCGCCGTTTTTCTTAACATCGTTAGCCATTAGAAAAAGTTCCTTCTTTCTTAATATTGGATTTATTTCAATCCAATTTATGTTACCACAAAGATCTACCAAATGCAAGCAATTATTACTTTATTTTACGGATGTATTTTGTCTTTTATTTCCGTTTTTTGAATGTACTGATCAAATATTATTTATAATTGTTTTATATTTAATTTTAGGCACCTGCGTTATCACGTATTATATTATTTTCACCATTCTCCCCAAGATCTACAATCGCCTTTTTTAAACTTCCTCCTTGCATTGTGTTGGCTGAAACAACGCACGAATTTAGGCGTTTGTATACCACGTTATAATCAGGACCATAGCCGCCTTCTTCTCCAAAATCATCCTTGCCGTTGATAAACGTATTTCCTGTAAATGCAAGATTATAGCAATTGTCAAAATACAAATGACTTTTTTCATATTCACTTACAGGAAAATCCTCCGTTGCTTTACCACTACGATTGAAAATATTACCTGTAGCGGCAATATTATGACAAGGTATTCTCTCTCCAACAAGCTTGATTGCAGGACCATAAGCACGATCAAAATAATTTCCTGTTATATTTAGCAGATTGGAATTCACAAGATTTATACCGCCTCGTCTGTTCCATTCAATGCGATTGCCTGTTATTGTAACTGCTGCGCAAACAACATCAGTAAATATCCCTGCTCCATGATTTGTATGCATTATGCAATCGGTTATCCAACCATCCCAGCCATTTATATATATGGCATTTCCTTTATTTGCAACAAACATACTGTTTTTGATGGTAAATGCCCATATGCGCTCAAGATGAACGGCATCACCACTGAAATTTTTGATATGGCAGCTTTCAATCGTGACACTATCCTCACGAAAACCTATCTGGCATTTTTCGGGCAAGGCATTATCCTCTCGGACAGGATCATCGTTAAGACGACTGACCTGATCAACCCATTTTACATTTACACCGTGAATATTTTCTCCTGCGCAATGATTTCCTAAAAGCTGAATATCACGAAGGCGTGCGCCAAAAGCCCCTGACATTTCTATCAGACAGCTGCAATCTCCATCTCTGAGCTTAATTACAGACCCGCCTGTTTCTCTATATCCCCAGCCACTATATCCCATAAGGCAAACATTGGGCTTCATATAAAGTGTTGAGCATATATACACGCCCGGAGGCACTATAACTGCTCCCTTAACATCTCCTGCTTTATCAATAGCTTTCTGAAAAGCTGCGGTTGAATCAACTACTCCATCTCCAACAGCACCATATTCAGTTACATCAAAAACGTTTACCATAAATCTGCACCTCTTGATATACAAGTTGTTACAAATATATTTTACTATCAGTCGGCTACTATGTCAAACAAAATAAATTTATAAAATCAATACTTTTTTATGATTTAAACGCCTATCTTATTGCACTTTACACCCTTTTATGATAGAATAATTATATATACATGAAAGGATCGGTTAAAAAGCAATGATAAATAATATGATTCCCTCCCCCAAGGGTCAGTGGGGATGCGGAGAGCTTAAAGCTTTTTCTCCCGTTATTTTTGCGAAAGATTTTGCAGCTCAGGCTGAAACATTCATAGTGCAGGCAAAAAAAGCTCTTGATATTGATTTTGTTTTAGCTGAAGAAAATGCCGATTTTATTATTAGTTACGTTGACTATATGGCAGAAGGCGAATATCGTCTTGCTATTGCCGATAAGGTAGAAATCTTTGCCGGAGATGCATATGGCGCAGCTTATGCCCTTGCAGCGCTTCTTCAGATTACTTCTGTTTTTGAAGGCAAGCTCATGCTTCCCCAGATCACAGTTACTGATAAGCCTGACTGCGATTACAGAGGACTTCTTGTTGACACAGCAAGAAGCTTTCATCCACTCTGTGAGCTGAAAAACTACGTTGATCTTTGCTGGATCTATAAGATCAAATATCTTCACATCCATTTTTCAGACGACGAAAGTTTCACTCTTCCCTGCAAAGCATTCCCCCTTCTTTCTCAGCAGGGCAACAGCTATACTCCCGCTGAAATCGCTGAGCTTGACAGCTATGCTGCTTCAAGAAATATTCAGATTGTCCCTGAGGTTGACACTCCCGGACATACCACTCTCATTATGAAGTGTTACCCCGAGATATTTGACAAAGAAGGTATTCTCGGATTCCATGCAGAAGCAATCGAAGGAACAAAGGCTATCTATCGTGAAATCTGCGAAATGTTCCCCCACTCTGACTATATTCATATCGGCGGAGACGAAGGTCGTCTCGGCTGGTGGCTCGGTTGTGACAAATGTCTTGAATATGGTCGCACACTTGGCTTTAAAATGGAAGATGAAGCTCCCGGCATTTCTCAGCCTGAATGGGTTATGCTTAGATTCCTTGCTCACTACATTGCAGAAAATGCCAAACAGGTTATTGAAATGGGCAAAACTCCTCTTGTTTGGGAAGGTTTCCACAAAACTACTAACAGCATGATTCCCAAGGAAGTTAAGGTTATGGTTTGGGATTCCAGCTTCCAGCTTGCTTCATCACTTATTGCTGATGGTTTTGAAGTTATCAACTGCTCATGGCTTCCTACATATGTTGTAACTCCTCTCTGGGTTTACAGCGAAAAGGCATGCTATGATTGGGATATTCGTTCCTTTGGCACAATAAATGATGCTTCCCCCTATTGCAATGGCGCAATGAGAATGCCCGAAAGCAAGAATCTCATTGGTGGTCAGCTCAACTCCTGGGGAGATTTCGTTGAAAAAACCGACTATTACGAAAATGGCGCTCTCGGCCGTGCTGATGGACTTAAGAGTGTTGCAGAGCGTTTGCCCTTTATCGCAGAAAACACTTGGAATGTTGAAAAAAGAAAGGCTTACGATAGCGTAAAAGCTGCTGCTGATCACGTGCGTGAGCTGTACTTCAAAATGATAAAATAAACTTACTAAAAACCTCAAATCCGCTAACAAAAGTTGGCGGATTTTTTGTATGTAAAAATGCAAATTCCCCCTAGTAAAACTTGACTTTTTTAGACAAAAATAGTATAATTTCTACACTATCATTTATTATAATGAAATAATTGTATCTTTTCAACATTCGGGTTGAATTTGTAACCATAAACTACAGAGGTATATTTTGAAAGAAAAAGAATTACGCAAACTTAATCGTAAGCAACTGCTTGAGCTGCTCCTTGTTCAAACTGAACGCACAGACGAGCTTGAGAAAAAGCTGAAGGCAACTGAGGATATGCTTCGTGACAGACAGATGACCGAACTGCAGGCAGGCAACATTGCCGAGGCTGCGCTCAAGCTTAATAATGTTTTTAAATCTGCACAGTCTGCCGCCGATCAATATCTGGAAAACATTATAAGCCAAAGCTCTGCTATTGACGAAAAGGTTTCTGCTATGGAATCAGAAGCAAAGAAAAAGGCTGAGGATATGATCGCAGATGCTGAAATCAAATGCTATGAACGTGAAAAACGCTCAGAAGCAAGGCTTAAGGAAATTGAAGAAAAAATAACTAAACTTCGTGCTATCTGCGGCGAATTCAACAGTATGTTCACAAATGTTAAGTTAACTGAAAACGAAACTAAAAATGAAAAAAATAAACGTAAATAATCTACCAACAACCAGCGAAATAAGCTCTGAGTTAAAATACGAGCGCAATAGAATCAGATTTCGCAAAATCATCAAAAGCTCTCTTTATGCGCTTGTTCTGGTTGCAGCAATAGCTGTTCTTATTGCAACGCTGGTGCTCCCCGTTCTTCAAATTTCAGGAACAAGTATGGAGCCTACTCTGAATAACGGAGAAATCGTTGTTCTTTTTAAAACCACAAAGCTTGAAAGAGGCGATCTTTGCGGCTTTTCATATTCAAACAAAATCCTTATCAAACGAGTTATAGGCCTGCCGGGCGATTATATCGTTATTGATGAGGAAGGCACAGTTTATGTAAACAATATAAAAATTGACGAGCCTTACATTTCGGAAAAAGGACTTGGAGAATGCGACATAGAGTTTCCTTATGAGGTTCCTCAAAATGAATTTTTTCTTATGGGCGACCATAGAAATACCTCCATTGACAGCCGAAGTACTGTGATCGGCTGTATCCCTCAGGATCAGATTATCGGCAAAATTTTCCTCAAGGTCTGGCCTGTAAAGAATATTTCTTTGATCGACTAAATTCCCCCTAAGCAAAATTCTCAGAAAGGAGGGGGGTTGCTATAAATGACAATATCAATCAATATTTAATCACTAAAAAACGTAACAAATCTGTCAAGCGAAATATGCTGGCTATTCTCCCCCTTCTCTCTATATTCGTTATTCTGGGGATTTTCTGGTGGCTTAAGCTGACAGGTATCACTCTCGCAGGAGAGGCATTCTGCGGTTATACTGAACATGTTCACTCTGAAGCTTGTGAAGAAAGATCATTACTTATCTGCACGGAGGAGCACGAGCATATTGAAGCTTGCTATGAAATATCTTCAGCGTGCGAGCTTGAAGAGCATATTCATATTTCATCCTGCTATTCAGATATAACTGCTGACCTTGAATCTGCAAAAGATTGGGAAGCAACTTTAAGTGATATTCCATCTGATCTGACAATCGGTGAAACTGTTGTTCAGGTTGCAAAATCTCAGCTGGGATATAATGAAAGCACTTTAAATTTCACCATTGACTCCGACAATACCAGATATGGTTACACCCGTTATGGCGAATGGTTCGGAAACAGCTATGGCGACTGGGCAAATATGTTTACTGCATTTTGCCTCAGATACGGAGGCCTTACGGATGTTCCCATTAGCGCAGGAGCAGACTCTATGAGACTTCAATGGGATGAATCATCACTCTACAAAAGCAAGGATGATTACATACCTTTCCCCGGAGATGTCATTTTCCTTGATAAAAACCTGAACGGAACTGCTGAAACCACAGCTGTTGTGACAGGTATTGCAGATGGATATGTTTTAGTGATTGAGGGCGATCTGGAAAACGCTGTTTCGGAAGCCTCTTACTCAATTTTTGACGATGTTATTATTGGATACGGCATCGTTGATATGGACAATAACATAGAAGTTGTGGATACTCCCCTCTCCTATGCATCAGGTTCATACACGATTGCCCAAACAAAAGCTTTTAATACAAATATGTTCACCTCAGGCAGCAAATTCATTCTATACACACAGGGTACGGATGGTAAATACTATGCCCTAAGTGGAAACGGTAATGCCGTTGAGGTATTTGTTGATTCTCAGGGCTATATCACAACTGACAGCACAAGTACAAGCCTACTTTATTGGACCTTTGAAAGTGCTTCATCTTATGATTCACAGCCAACATATTACATCTATAACTCCACTGCAGGAAGATACTTGCATCCATATTTAAATGGAAATGAATTTAATGCTATTCTGGACGGCAGATGGGAAAGCGCTCTATACCGTAACGGAAATGGAGTTAAAGTCAGAGGAGCACGCCAAAACTCCTATGCTGTTCTGCAAAACAATTCAACCTTTACAAGCACTACAAACCAAAGCTCCGCTTCAATACTTTATTTCGGACAATCGCTCCCGGAATACGCTGTATGGTTTGACGGAACTTGTGGAGGATTGAACAGAAGCCTTGCAGGTTCTCCCAACACAGCTTATTTTGTTACTCAGGGCAACCTTTTGAAATTGCCCGAAACATGGCAATCTCCCACCAAATATGAATATAAGATCCGTGGCTGGTTCGACCTGATAAACGGAAAATATTATGAACCGGGAGATGAAATCATAGTTAACAGCCATATGGTGTTCTATCCGGACTGGATACCCGCCACATATGATGTCGGATTCTTCAACGAATATACTCATCCCACAGAAAGCACGGAAAATTTCGTTACTGTTAAATTGTTTGATTATAACGCGCTTATCAATACAAACTCCTCAACAGTCAGCGTTTCTGTTAATGCAAACGGGCACAGCGAAACCTGGAATCTTGCCACAAACGGAACAGGAGCCTCAGGTCATGATGCGCTGGGAATTGTTTTCGTTGACTATGATGCCAGCGGATCACTGACATATGTTAACAACAGACAAACTACAAACTCAACACAAGACACCGTTACCACAGGAATTTACAGCACGCGCCTTATAGAAATGCTATTTGGCGAAAACAATTCCATGAATGCGGAAACGGGAGAGGGAGTTCTTGGCAAAACCTATCTTGGAACGGGAGACTATCTTTTCAGATTTGAAAATGACCCGGACAGCCCTCACTACGGATATTACTTCTACGACTCAAAATTGAACGCTGCTTCTTATAACCAGAGCGAAAAGCGATTCTATGTATATGATTATTTGGAATGTACCGTGGACTCACTCAGAGACGGCGGTCTCGGAGGCCACTCAGACTTCCTTCCATTCAACTCTCCTTATGCAAACACTAATGGTCAGTCAATACAGCGCTATAATTATAATGGTGACTATGGTGAATTTGCCGGAAAAGGAATTCAACACTATGCTTACGACTCCTGCTACAGCGACAGCAATAACAGCACAAACAGAGTTGTTTCCAACTATTGGTACGGAATGAATGTTGAAATCGACTTCTTCCTTCCCGATAATCCCGGCGATAACGGAAATCATGACATCTACGGCAACGAGATGCACTTCCATTTCTCCGGTGACGATGACGTTTGGATTCTTATTGACGGACAGCTGGTTCTTGATATCGGCGGTATCCACGATATCATGGTTGGTGATATCAACTTCTCTACAGGTGATATCACACAGGGCGGCAGAATTACCGGAAATCTTGCTGATTACGGAATTACATACGGAGAACATACGCTCACAGTCTACTACCTTGAGCGAGGAAGCTCCAAATCCAACTGCGAGATTTACTTCAACCTGGCTCCCAGATTTGATTTTGACATCAGAAAAGAAGATGTTCTGACTCAGGAAACATTGAACGGTGCTGAATTCTCAGTTTACAAAGATGCTGAATGCACCATTCCCGCAGAGCTCTGGACATCAGAAGAAGCATATGAAAGCGGCATTGCTCCAACCAATACATTTACTGTTATTGATGGCATAGCTCACATGTGGGGCATGACCTCGGGAAAGGTTTATTATATTAAAGAAACCGGACCTCCCGATGCCGCAAATTATAGCCTTGCCAATGGTATAATATGCTTAACCCTTGATCATAAAGGATATGCATCATATACGGTTGACATAATCGAAGACTATACAGGAACGGTTTCTCCCGGATTTACTGTTCACGGACTAAAAGTTGACGTTGATAAACAAGAAGCTTATGTAGTTGTTACCAACGCAGAAGATTGGGTTCGTGAGGTCACAACAGTTGAAGTTTCTAAAAAATGGAACGACAATGCTGACCACTCAAAGGATCTTCCTGTTTTCTATCTTCTTGTTAAAGAACCTGACGGAACCTATCGTAGAATACGAGAAATTAAGCTGGGTCAGGACAACAACTGGAAATACACATGGACAAATCTTCCCAAATACTATGTTGACGCAGACGGAAACACGACCGAACCAATTGAATACATAGTTGAGGAATCGTATTTACCGGGATATACATCCACTATCCAGAAGGTTGACAAAACTACAAGCGGTGACAAGGTATGGGCTGAGGCATATCAGTTTGAAACCGGTGAAAAATATGTTCTGGCATCACAATACGGAGCGCTTTCAACAAGCAGCTCCAGCAATTGCCTCATATGGGTTGATGCAGAGTCAGCCAAAACCTCCCAATATGCGCTATGGACAGCAACAGTTTCATCAGACGGAACAGTTACATTTAAAAATGGCGCAAATCAATATCTCCACCTTAGCTATCGTGGCGGTAATGTAGGCGATTCAATTTTTACTACAGTTACCGATAACAATCACATCACAATGAAATATGAACAAGCCAGTGGTCAAGGCATTCGTATATTCCATGATTATAATGAATCCTGGAATAATACGCGATATTATATCGGAAATCGAACTCTGGAATATAACGGTATTTATTCCGCAAACCAATCAGGCGCCGTTATATTCAAGCCTCTGGTTGAAAAAGCAGAAGAAATTATCACAGAGGACGGAAGCTTTGTTTACAGAGCAACCAATACTCCGATTCCTCTCAGTAATCAGACTTCTGTTACAGTTAACAAGAACTGGGACATGGGTATCAACCCATCTCAGATACATAATACATATCAAATTCCTGTTGAGCTCTATTCCAATGGAGTTTATACGGGAAGAACAGAAATCCTATCTCTGCAAAACGGATGGACAGTTACCTTCGGAGGACTTCCCTTCAAGGACAATGAAGGAAACACAATAGTCTATTCCGTCAAAGAAGTGTTCAATGTTAGCGGATGGGAAACAACTGTTGGAAATATGACATATGTGTCAGGAACTCCCGGATCTTATAACACGCTTATCACCAACCGAAACACCGCAGGATATGGAGTTGAGCTCCCATCCACAGGTAGTTACGGTTACCCACCTTGGTTAATTAGTGGCTATGGGCTGATGCTTGGCTCACTACTAACTGGATGCATATTAAGGCATAAGCGGGAAAGGAGGAAAAAAAAGCCTCCGGCTTAGTTTAGGCCGAGATATCATCCAAAATAAAACAAACAAAAAAATTATTTTTCTAAAGAAAGGAAAAAAATCATGAAAAAACTTTTTGCTATTATGCTCGTTGTTATGATGACACTGGCACTCGCAGCTCCCGCAGTTGCTGCAGCTGATGGATCCATCACAATTAATGGCGTAAGCACAGACAACGTTTACGAGATCTACAAGATTCTCGATCTCGAAAGCTACAACACAACAAAAGGCGTTTATTCCTACAAAGTAAACCCCGATTGGACAACATTCTTTGAAACAGCTGAAGCTTATCTTTATGTTGATATTGACGATGCAGGCTACGTTACATGGGTAGCAGCTGAAGACGATTCAACAGTTGCAGCTTTCGCTAAGGAAGCTCTCGCTTATGCAAAGGCTAACGGTATCGATCCTGTTAAGTCCTCTTCCAATACAGGCGAATTTGTTATTACAACAGTTGGCGAAAACACAAACGGTAAGTTCTCCGGCCTTGAGCTTGGTTACTATCTTGTAGACTCCACAATGGGTGCTCTTTGCGGACTTACAACAACTAATCCCAACGCATCCATCAATGCAAAGAACGGTAGCCCCACAATCGACAAGCAGGTTCAGGAAGACTCCACAGAGCAGTGGGGCGATGCTAACACAGCTGACATCGGCCAGACTGTTAACTACCGCGTAACTATCAATGTTCATGCAGGTGCAGAAAACTATGTTCTCCACGATACAATGTCTGCAGGTCTTACATTCCAGGGCGTTTCCAAGATTGAACTTGTAGTTCCCAGCGGAAGCGGCAGCACAACAACAACTGTAGATCCCAGCGCATACACTGTTAATACAACTGGTATTACAGATGGTTGCACATTTGAGGTTGTTTTCTCCAACACATTCTGTGACACTCTCGAAACAAACGATAAGGTTATCGTTTACTACTCTGCAATGCTTAACCGTAACGCAATCATTGCAAGCGAAGGCAACGTGAACGATGCACGCCTTGAATACGGTGAAGATCACTACACAACAAATGACACAGTTAACACAAAGACATTCGGCTTTGATCTTATCAAGACAGACTCCCAGAACACACTTATTGACGGAGCTGAATTCAAGATCTATGATGCTCTCACAGGCGGTAATGAAGTTGAAGTGGTTCTCATGGACGATGGCGTTACATATCGCCGCGCAAGAGAAGACGAGACTGGAGTTTCCATCGTAGTTAAGGATGGACAGGTTAGAGTTGTTGGTTTTGACAATGGTACATATTACCTCGAAGAAACAGTTTCTCCTCAGGGTTACAACAAGCTCACAGCTCGTCAGAGATTTATCATTTCTGATGGCAACCTCGATGCTATCTTCAACGATGGTATCTTCTCCACAGGTTCCGGTGTTCATGTAGTGAACAAGACAGGTTCTATGCTTCCCGAAACAGGTGGCCTCGGCTCAACATTGTTCATCACATTCGGTGGCATTGTTGTTCTCGCAGCAGGCGTTCTCCTCTTCGCTAAGAAGAGAATGTCCCAGATTGCTGAATAAGCAAAACATTTTCTGAATTTAATATGGGGTGCGGATAATTCCGCACCCCATACAAAACTATAACATCAGGGAGAGGAATATGAAAAAGAAAAACAAATGGTCCACATTCATATTATTGCTTTTTTTCTTCGTGGGTCTCTCCGTAATGTTATATCCTGCAATAAGCAGCTATTGGAACTCTAAAACTCAAACGGAAGCCATTGTTGACTACGAAGAAATGCTGCAAAGTCTTCCCAAAAAAGACTATACCGCTGTTTTTGACGCCGCTTATGATTATAACGCTCAGCTTGCTACCCTTGCTTTCCCCTTGCTTGAATATAACAGCATTAGTGGATATAAGGATATTCTGGACATTAGCGGCACCGGTATGATGGGATACATTACTATAGAAAAAATCGGAATTGAGCTCCCTATTTATCACGGAACAAGCAACGACGTTTTAAGCCACGCTGTTGGCCACCTTGAAGGAACAAGCTTCCCCGTGGGAGACCCCGGAACACATACTGTTGTTTCTGCTCACAGAGGACTTCCCACAGCTACTCTGTTTACTAATCTCGACCACCTTGAGATCGGTGATTATTTTCAGTTCACAATTCTTGACAGAACTTTCACCTATCAGGTAGATCAGATAAAAACAGTTGACCCAACCAACACAGAGGATCTGACAATCGTTCCGGGAGAAGAATACTGCACTCTTCTCACCTGCACTCCTTACGGAATTAATACTCACCGCCTTCTTGTAAGAGGCGTTAAAACTGATTACGTTCAGCAAAAAACTATTTACATAACATCAGATGCGCACCTGATAGACTCTCTTATCGTTACACCCATTGTAGCGCTACCTATGCTGTTCACTCTGATGATGATAGTGCTTTTCAAACCAATCAAAAAAGACGATTTAGGAGATGATTTTTGATGAAAAAAATAATATCTGTCATTTCTGTTTGCTTAGTTTTACTCTCTACGATTACATCATCGATTTCATCATATGCTATCAATCCTATTGACACAGACAAGCCTTGTTCTTTAACTGTTGAATATGGCTATTCGGAAACGCTTTTTGATGGATTGGAAATATACACATATAAAATTGCAGATGTTTTTGAAGACGGCACATATGAGCTTACAAAGGAGTTTAGCAACTACTTTGTAAACATCTATGGGATTACAGCTCAGTCTGAATGGAAAAAGGTTGCCTCAACGCTTGCCTCTTATATTGCTGCAGATTCAATTGAACCCACATATAAAGCAATCACAGATACAAACGGATGCGCAAAATTTGAAAATATAGAAGCAGGAATGTATCTCATATTGGAGAGAAAGGTTGTTTCAGGAGAAACTGTTATCACATTTGAAAACTTTCTCACAGCTGTTCCCTCTCCGAGCGAGAAAAACGAACATCTATATGATGTTTTTGCTCGCCCGAAACATTCCGCTTATACCCCAACAAAAAAAGAGTTTGCCTATAAAATAGTCAAGCAATGGAAGGACGAAGGCAACTCTGCAGACAGACCTGACAGCGTGGAAATTGATCTTTTAAAGGATGGAGCTGTTCACACCTCTGTAATTCTTGACGCAAGCAACAACTGGTGCTATACATGGAAATGCGAAGATGACGGCAGCAAATGGCAGGCTGTAGAACGCAATATTTCAAGCGATTATGTTGTTTCTGTTGAATATAATAATACTTCTATAATCGTTACAAATACCTGCTTTGATGCGCCTGAAAACCCGCCTCAGACAGGAGATATAAGCACCACCGAGCCTTATATTATTGCTATGAGCGTTTCGGGAATTTTGCTTATGATAATAGCTCTTCTTCTTAAAAGGAGCGAGCAATGAAAAGGATCTTATCTAACATAATCCTATATTGCGGAATTGCGCTGATCGTTTTTTCTCTTGCTTTGGTTGCATTGCTTTATATCAACCAAACTGATTCTACTAAAAAGATGCCGCAAACTACTGAAACCCTTTATTCTCTTATCCCCGAAACTTATATGGGATTTATAGACGACAGAATTGACACATCTATGGCAACCGTTGAGATCAACGGCACCGATTACGTAGGAATTATTGAGATACCTCAATACAATACAGTTTGTCCTGTGTCTCATACATGGAATAAAGATAACTTCAAGCATCAGCCTTGCCGTTATAGCGGAAGCATTTATTCAGAAAATTTCGTTATAGGTGGAACGGACAAACATCTAAACTTCTCTAAACTTATTAATATAGGAGAAGAGATTTGCTTCATAGATATGACAGGTGCAAAATTCACCTATTCAGTAAGCAATATTTCAGTTGAAAACGATCTGCCTGCCGAATTCACTTCTACTGAAGACTTTGATTTTGTTTTATTTATTAAAGATTCCTACCCCAGCAAATATACTATCATATACTGTAAGCTATAAAAAAGCAGACACTTTTAAAGTGTCTGCTTTTTATTATTCTATCCATTTAAAGCTGCCCGAAAGAAGCACCACCTTATCAGCAGAAACAGTCAATATTCCGCCGTCGGTAGTTCCCTTTCTTTCAGTTTCATCCTCAAAAAGTATTTTACATTCGCAGGGCTTCACATAAGAAACAAAAGGAATATGCCCAGCCATAACAGCCAGCTCACCTTCGGTACCTCTTACGCTGAGCATTACTGCATCACCACAAAAAACGTCACCATCGGGAGATGATATCTTCAAGGGGAAGGTTTTCATTTTGCCACCTTCTTCGCCTTTTCAACAGCCTCGTCAATTGTTCCTACAAACAGGAATGCTGACTCAGGAAGATCATCATGCTTACCTTCTATAATCTCCTTAAAACCACGAATAGTTTCAGAAAGAGGTACATACTTTCCGGGGAAACCTGTGAACTTCTCGGATACATCAAAGGGCTGGGACAGGAATCGCTGAATCTTTCTGGCTCTTCCAACGAGAAGCTTATCCTCATCTGAAAGCTCATCCATACCCATAATTGCAATAATATCCATAAGCTCAACATATCTTTGCAAAATTCGCTGAACCTCTCTTGCAACTGTATAATGCTCTTCTCCGAGAATGTCGGGAGAAAGAATACGGCTTGTTGATTCAAGAGGATCAACTGCAGGATATATACCCTGAGATGCTATGCTTCTTGAAAGAACTGTTGTTGCATCAAGATGAGCAAATGTTGTTGCAGGAGCAGGGTCGGTAAGGTCATCGGCAGGAACATATACTGCCTGAATAGATGTGATGGATCCACTCTTTGTAGATGTGATTCTCTCCTGCAAAGTTCCCATTTCGTTTGCAAGTGTGGGCTGATAGCCAACCGCACTGGGCATACGTCCGAGAAGCGCTGAAACCTCACTACCAGCCTGAGTAAAACGGAAGATATTATCAATAAAGAGAAGCACATCCTGATACTCTTCATCTCTGAAATATTCAGCCATTGTGAGACCTGAAAGCGCAACTCTCATTCTCGCTCCGGGTGGCTCATTCATCTGTCCATATACAAGAGTTGTATTGGAAAGAACGCCGGATTCCTTCATTTCATTATAAAGATCATTACCCTCTCTCGTTCTCTCTCCAACACCTGTGAAAACTGACAAACCTCCGTGCTGCTTTGCAACGTTATTGATAAGCTCCATAATAAGTACAGTTTTACCAACACCTGCGCCGCCGAAAAGACCGATTTTACCACCCTTAGAATAGGGACAGATAAGGTCAATAACCTTGATACCTGTTTCAAGGATTTCAGTAGATGTTGAAAGCTCACTATATGAAGGCGCAGCTCTATGGATATTCCATCTTTCTACGCCATCATCAAAAGGTTTATTATCAACTGTGTCGCCAAGCACATTGAAAATTCTGCCGAGAGTGTCTCGCCCAACAGGAACACTTATAGTTTTGCCTGTGTCAATAACAGGAGCTCCTCTTTTAAGACCATCAGTTGATGACATTGCAATACAACGAACAACATTATCACCAATATGCTGAGCCACCTCAACCGTGAGAGTTTTCTCTCCGATCTTCATTGTCAATGCGTTATATATTGAAGGCAAGAAGCCTTCCTCAAAGCAAACGTCTACAACAGGTCCCATAACCTGAGAAACGCTTCCTTTTGCTATTTCTGACATTTATTTTTTCTCCTTTCACCAAGTTATATGCCGCTTCCGGCTACAATTTCGGTGATTTCCTGTGTTATTGCACCCTGTCTTGCTCTGTTATATTCAAGAGAAAGGCTATCTATCATCTCCTGCGCATTCTTTCCTGCGCTATCCATAGCAACACGACGTGCTGCAACCTCAGAAGCGAAGCTTTCTTTCACGCAGGCAATTATCATTCCTGCAACATATTCAGGAATTACAGCGCTAAGCACAGTTATTTCATCAGGCTCAAATATAGCGCCTGAAGATTCTTTATTTTCAGCCTTCTCAATAGGAAGTAGCCATTTAACATAGGCTTCCTGTGACATAAGCGAATGATATTTTGTGCAAACAACACCAAAGCGGTCTATCTTTGCTTCCACAAAATCACGGCACACTTCCTCTGCTATTGCTTTGGCATTTTCATAATTAAAATCCTCAGCATACAAAAGCTCGCCGTCATAACGCTCGCAAGCTCTCTTTCCCACAGGGATTACCTTTGCATCAGGATATTCACGCATAAGGCGGAATATATTCGCATTGTATCCTCCTGCAAGGCCTCTATCGCCTGCAACTACTACTAGACATATGCACTCACCATCACGATTTGCCATATAAGGACTTTTTCTGCATTCCTCATAGGTTGAAAGCATTTCAACCGTTTCGCCAAGCGCATCAGAATATTCTTTTCCTTTATTCATCGCATCTGTTGCTCTGCGTATTTTAGATGAAGCAACAAGCCCCATTGCCTTTGTTAAATGAAGGGTGGAATCAACACTTTTTATTCGTGTTCGCAGCTGTTTAATATCAGCGCCCATAAACTCACCTCTTCATTTCAGAAAGTGCTGTTTTAAGCTCTTCTATATCGTTTTCATCCCAAGAACCGCCTTCAACTCTTTCAAGAAAACTGAGATACTTATTTTCAAGAAGCTCATATAAGTCTCTTTCGTATTCCTTAACCTTCTTAACGGGAGTTTCGTTGAGATAGCCATTGATAACCGCATATACTATTGCAACCTGGCAACCAACTCTTACAGGTGCATTTCTTCCCTGCTTGAGCACCTCAACTATTCTCTCACCAAGAGCAAGTCTCGCCTTTGTATCAGCGTCAAGATCGCTTCCGAACTGAGCAAAGGACTGAAGCTCTCTATACTGCGAATAAAGCAATTTGAGCTCGCCTGAAACCTTTTTCATAGCTTTAAGCTGAGCTGAACCACCTACTCGGCTTACAGAAATACCGGGGTTAATAGCCGGCATTACGCCTGCGTGGAAAAGCTCTGTTTCAAGGAATATCTGTCCGTCTGTAATAGAAATAACATTAGTGGGAATATATGCTGAAACGTCACCCGCTTGTGTTTCGATAATAGGAAGTGCTGTTATTGACCCACCGCCGTATTCGGGCGCAACACAAGCTGCTCTTTCAAGAAGACGGGAATGGAGATAAAATACATCTCCGGGATATGCCTCACGTCCTGGAGGACGACGAATAAGCAATGAAAGCGCTCTATATGCAACGGCGTGCTTTGAAAGGTCATCATAAATGATGAGCACGTCCTTTCCTTGCTCACGAAAATATTCAGCCATTGCGCATCCTGAATAAGGCGCAACATACTGAAGAGGCGCAGACTCTGATGCAGATGCAGAAACGATAATTGTATATTCCATTGCGCCTGCTTTTGTAAGCTCATTTGCCAGCTGAACAACGGAGCTGTTTTTCTGTCCGATCGCTACATAAATACAGATAACGTCAGAATTTTTCTGATTGATAATTGTATCAATTGCAATTTCTGTTTTACCTGTCTGTCTGTCGCCAATGATAAGCTCTCTCTGACCTCTGCCAATCGGAATCATACTATCCACAGCCTTGATTCCTGTTTGCAGGGGAACTGAAACGCTCTTTCTCTCAATAATACCGGGAGCTTCAGATTCAATAGGTCTTGTTTCGTTTGTTACAACAGGACCTTTACCGTCTATCGCCTCGCCAAGAGCATTTACAACTCTGCCAAGAAGAGCCTCACCTACAGGAACAGACAAAACTTTACCTGTTCGTTTTACAGAAGAGCCTTCTCTTATATTATTGTTATCTGAAAGAAGCGCTACAGAAACAGTTTCTGTTTCAAGGTTCTGAGCCATGCCAAAGCTTCCATCTTCAAATTCAAGAAGCTCGCTTGCCATACACTCACGAAGACCATATACACGAGCAATTCCGTCACCAACAAGAATAACAGTTCCCGTCTCCTTCATTTCGATCTTGGATCTGTAATTCTTAATCTGCTCTTTTATAACATTACTGATTTCTTCAGGTCTTGTATTCATGAATTTATCACATCCTTTACCTCACGCAAACGATTTCTCAAGCTTCCATCCATAATTTTATCATCCAGCTCAACGATGAGTCCTCCCATCAATGAACTATCAACAAAATATTCAGCCTGAATCTCTCCGCCACTCATGGCTTTAAGTTTTTCATAAAGCTTAGATTTTTCATCATCTGTAAGCTCAACAGCGCTTGTTATCTTTGCGTTTGATATATGCTTTGAAGCATCAAGCAAGGCTTTAAATTCCTCTGCCGCTTCAAAAAAGTTTTCTATTCTTCCCTTTTCACACATAAGCTGAACAAAGGAAAGAACATTTGTGGGAATGTATTCCGCAAAAGCAGCTTCTATTGCTGCCAATCTTTCACCCAATGATATTCCCGGAGATGCTAGAAAGCTGACATAATCAGGAGAGTCTTCAAAGCTCTTTTTGAGACTCTCAAGAGCATCCGCATATTCATCCTTAGCATTCTCCTCCGAAGCAAGCATAAAAAGCGCCGCTCCGTATTCCTTACCAATATCATTCATCTGCTTCACCTATTTTCTCAATAAATGAATCAATCAATGCTCTGTGGTCCTCGTTATTTATTTCACGCTCAAGCATCTTTTCTGTAAGCGCTCCTGAAACCTCAACGATTTCTCGCTTAATACCTTCAACTGCTTTTTTACGCTCAAGCTCAGCCTCTGTCTTCGCTATGCGAATAATGCTTTCGGCCTTTTCCTCTGCTTCTGCAACCAGCTTTTCTCCGCGATACTTAGCGTTATCTGTTGCTTTCTGAATTATAGCATCCGCTTCTGCATCTGCGCCTGACAGTCTTTCATTCCAACGAGCTTTGCTTTCATTCGCTTCGATCTCAGCAATACGGGCAGCTTCATACTGACCATCAATTTCGCTTTGGCGCTTTGCAAGTATCTGTTTTACAGGCTTGAACAAAAAGCGTTTTATAATGAGAAACATCAAAACAAGGTTTATGAGAGCAATCAAAATCTGCCATATGTTGACAGAAATGACGTCTAATGTTTGCATAGTATTTCTCCTAAATTATCAACCAATAGCATTCAAAAGAATCTTAACGAGAATATTGGGCGCAACGAAAATAAGCAAAATCGCAATAACAAGAGCATAAAGACCTGTTGTTTCTGCAATAGCACAACCCATAAGCATTGTGGATGTTACTGCACCCTTGCTTTCAGGCTGACGACCAATAGCCTCACACGCCTTTGCAACCGCATTACCTTCACCGATACCTGGGCCGATACCAGCAATCATAGCGCATCCTGCGCCAAGTGCGCAGCAACCAAGAATAATACCAATAGCAAGTTCTAACATTTTTAATTTGCCTCCATTTTTTTATTTTTGTTTTTATTTTTTTCTTTTCTAGCAAAATATTCTTCCATAGGGAATCCACCTGAAACATACATCATTGTAAGCATTGCAAAAATGTATGCCTGCAGCAAGCCGCTGAATACATCAAAATATATTGAAAGAACTGCGGGGAGTCCTATCTGAAGCAAAGGAATTTCACCAAGGAAACCCGGCAACCACCCAAGCACAAGTTTTGATAATCCCTGAAGAGCGGTTGCAATAAGAACTGAAATAACTGTTCCCGAAAGAACGTTACCATAATGACGAAAAGCCATTGACAGAGGAGTTGCTACCTCGCTGATAACATTAAGCGGAGTGAGAAATGCAACAGGCTCTGCAAAGCTCTTTAAATATTTAATAGGTCCGCACTTGAACTTATAATATGTTATAAGCGCAAATACGAGAATTGCCCAACCACCAACGATATTTATATCAGATGTTGGTGGGTACAAACCAAACAAAGAAAGCAGACTTGAAAAGCCTGAAAGCGCAAGGATCGCCGCAATAAATGAGGAAAATCCCATAAAATACTCGCCCATACTATCTGCCACCATAGCATCTACCTTTTCCACTATCCACTCAGCCACATGCTGTCTCACACTGACATCCTTTGTTTTCAATCCATGGGTTAAAAACAGACACAGCCCAAGAATAGACACCATAACAAGCCACGAGTTGATCTGCGACTCAGTTATAATAAGGTCCTGCAGAGGCATCGGCACAGAAAAATAAATCTGGGCGCCTGATATAGATATTCCCTCGCTTACAGGCTTTGTTAAAACCTTCAGAATAATTCCTGCTACGATGGGCAAGGCCATCATACAGATATACAGAATATCTACTGCCGCAAACAAGCGGCCCTTTCTTTTCATTCTAATATCACCTCACATACTTACGGGAGATTAATCACTTTTTATCAAAAAGCGGACGGATAGCCACCGCTACTCTTACAAAAAATACCGGAACTATAACTGCAACTGTGTGGAAATAAGGCAAAGCAACTCCGATTACAGTTACCACAAGAATCATAAGGCTTCGATAAAGCTGAGAAACCTTCATCAAAGTTTTTGCATCCTTCTCTTCCTTCATCACAGCCTTTTGAACAGTTATACCCATCAATAAGAAATTTATAACAGTAAAAAATGCGCTAAGCAAATTACCCAAAAGAACTGTATAGTTCCATTCTCCAATAATCAAAAATACAGCTTGCATCAATACGCTGAAAACAAGCACCCAGAATGCTATATATTTAGTTTCCTTTAAAACAGTTTCATCTATTTTTCTCATCAATGTTCTCCAAAAAAGCGCAAAAGGAACCAACTCCCCTTATCAGACAGCCAGCTCCTTTCTTAGATTACATACAAACAGTATTATATCACCTTTATTAAAATTTGTCAAATTTTCATGTGGAATATGCGATAACGATATCTTTAACAAACTCCCTAATGTTATCACTATTGCTTTCACATGCCTCTCTGAGCCTGCTCAGCTGATTAACAAAAGCAACACTATCTATTTTTTCAGGTTTACCACAATAAATCAGTTCATTTGGAGTTTGCTCAAGACCCTCCTCTGTAAGAAGCAGCTCCTCAAAAAGCTTTTCTCCGGGACGGAGACCTGTATAAACAATTTTAATATCCTTATCAGGCTCAAAACCATAAAGTCTGATAAGACTTCTTGCCAGGTCGTCTATACGTACTGCTTCGCCCATATCAAGCACGAAGATCTCACCCTTGTCTGCATATACCCCTGCCTGCAAAACAAGAGAAACAGCCTCAGGAATGGTCATGAAATATCTTATAACATTTCTATCTGTTACAGTGACAGGTCCTCCTGCTAAAATCTGCTTTTCAAACAACGGAACAACGCTTCCACTGCTACACATAACGTTTCCAAAGCGTACACAAGCAAATTTTGTTTTTGAGCGATATGACAAATTGCAAACAATCATTTCACAAATACGTTTTGAGGCTCCCATTATACTTGTGGGATTGACAGCCTTATCTGTGCTGATAAGAATAAATCTATCAACATCATTATTATGGGCAGCTTCAGCCACATTCAACGTTCCAAAAACATTATTTTTTATAGATTCACAAGGAGAGTTCTCCATCAGAGGCACATGCTTATGCGCTGCGGCATGATAAACAACCTGAGGCTTATATTTTTCAAATATACTATTCACCCTGTTTTTGTCTCTCACTGAGCCAATAAGAACCTCCAACTGAAGCTGAGGAAATTTTTCTCTTAACTCATAATCTATAATATAAGCATTGTATTCGCTGATCTCAAATATGATAAGTTTCTTAGGCTTTCTCGCTGCAATCTGACGGCAAAGCTCACTCCCGATAGATCCTCCACCACCTGTGATAAGAACCACCTTATCCATTACATACTGATCTATTTCAGCTGAATTGATCTGAATTGCATCTCTGTTTAAAAGCTGTACCGGATCGGGAGCATTTGAATATATTCTGTTTTCTGTAGGATTCATCATATATAGTCTCCCTTTTAAAATTTTCAATGCTTTTACTTATTCTAACACAAAATCCGCAGAGAAACAAGTCTCTGCGGATTCAGATCATTATTTTTTCTTTCCGTCAAGATAGGGGTCGTAATAGTTTCTTCTCTTCATCTTGAATATAATATAAACCACAACGCCTACAACAAGGATACATCCACCCATAACTCCTACAAGAATCCATGTTACCTGATTGATATCAAGACCCCAAGAGGATTTAACATCAGATACTACATACTGTATAGGCTCTCTGTAGTCTGCTTTAGGATAGTCACCTTCCAATTCAGAAGGAACGATTGCTTCGTCAAGACCATCCAAATCAAGATCGGCATGGTATCCAATACCAACAAGATAATCAGATTTAGCTTTTACACTTGCAAGATAGAAATGTGCTATACCCTCGTTATCAATAACGGATGTTTGCAAAAGTGTGTAACCTTTTTTAAATTCAGGTGAATAAAATGAGGATATTAACCTAGCATTTTCAATCCCAACAGGCAGATGAATCTCTACCTTGAAATTAAGATCGGAATTAAATCTGAGCAAATATCCTTTTGTGCCAACAACCGCTTCCTGATTTTTATCCGGATCGGTCAAGAGCTCAAAAGTATATGAAAGATCATAATTACCTATGAGATCCTTTTCACGAAGATCAGTTCCGTTAAATCTCCATTTCGCTCCCTGACTTGTGTAAATAGAAACAAAAGCATTTTTATTTGTGAACATATTAAGGCTTTTGCTGGAAATAACGGCATTGCCCTTAAGATGAATATTTATATCCATCGTTTCCTTTTTGGTCCCGTATTCACGGCTAGCCATAGCACTTGCCAATTGCTCCTTAACATCGTTCCAGCCATCTTCATTTTCAACCGTTGCATCCAGCTTAAGCTCAGCCTTATATTCGCCGCTGCCCATTGTGTGAATAACATCAGTTGAAACAGAGCTGTTTTCTGTTTCCTTGTAGGTTTTGTTTGTAGTTACTGTATTACCATTTTCGTCAGTTTCAGATTTAACTGAAGAAAATTCACTATCTGCAGAAATATTAGCATTTGAATTGAAGTTTGTTACAGTGTAAGGAAGATCTTCTCTGACACTATCTGCAACATCGCCCTCTCCGGCATAGTTTACTACCGTAAGATCATAGCAATCCTGAAATGCCTGAACGCCAATATTGCTTACAGAAGCTGAAATTGACACCTCAGCCAGCGCATAACAGCCATAAAATACCCAAGAAGGAAGTTCTGCAACATTTGCAAGAATTATAGCGTTTTTAAGAGAGGAACAATAAGCAAAAGCAGAAGCCTCAAGAGTTGTTACAGAAGCAGGAATTGTAATTCCTAAAAGGCTTTCGCATCTATAAAACGCTTCTTGGCGAATGGTTGTGATGGTTTCTGGCAGGCGTATATTGGTCAAGCTTTCACAAAGCTTAAAAGCTCTGGCACCGATTACTTCAACACCTGAAGAAATATTGATCATTTTCAATTGAGTGCAACCATAAAAGGCATATTGGCCAATTGTTTTAACAGAGCCTGCAATATTAACGCACATAAGCTTTTCATAATTAAGAAAAGCAAAGCTACCAATATTAGCAACACCATCTTCAATATTTACAACAGTGATAATTTCTTTATATTCAGACCAAGGAGCAGTAGAATTCTCTGAATAATTTTTCATTGTGCCATCGCCGCTGATGGTGAGAATACCGTTGGTGAAGGTCCATGAAACGCCTTCTCCGCACTCACCACTTGTTTCTGCTGCACTACTCCTCGGCACTACTGAAACAAGAAAAACAAATGCAAGGAGGACGGCAATTACCCGCCCCATATTCAGTTTTAAAATATTTTGGCGCATATGCGTCCTCCTAATATATCTAAGTTTATTGCCAAAAAATAACTTCGTATGAGCCAACCCAATATGGAATTGGCTCATGCTCGTTTGTGTTATCTTTCGTTTTTGATTGTTATTCCTGTATAAGGAAGTGTAAACTGAATTCCGTTGTATGTGAGAGTAATAGACTGAGACTCGAGAATTCCTGCTGCAGTTTTACTATCAGAATTTGAAGATGATCCGCCTACCTTACCTACATAACGCATACAAGTACCTGAACCGCTTGACCATGTATAAGATGAGGTTTGTCCTTCTGTATCTGCATCCCAGTTTGTAAGACTAGTTGAGTAGGAAGTGTACAAATGTACTGTACCGCCACCTTGTTTTACAAAATTTAATGTTGCCGCTGTAACATTTTCTATTGCGGTCATGGTCAATGTAACCTCAGCGGGCGCACACTCATGATCATCTCCAGCAGAAGAATAATCTTCACAAACAATATAGACAGATG
Organism: Candidatus Avispirillum sp.; assembly: GCA_045631345.1. GTDB lineage: Bacteria > Bacillota > Clostridia > Oscillospirales > CAG-272 > Avispirillum. Next base: position 24,742 of record JAZQUP010000004.1, on the reverse strand, counting down.
CAGTTTTTCCATTATTAGTGATTTCTGCAGTATAATTATGGCTATTTGCGTTCTTGTGAGCTGCGGCAGTAGTGTAAATTGTATCACAGCCTTCTGTTCTACTACTATCAGTAGTAGTACCACTAGCAATATCATCTATCGCAAAGTTCTTACCATTGGGGGTAATTGCTGAAATTGTTATTACATCCAACTGTTCCCACTCAATAGTTACATTATTAGCATCAAAACCGCCCTTGGCAAGATTGCTATATTCTACTCCGTCGTAGATTATCTTGAATGTACACTTATATGTGCCGTCAAGCTGGAAATGAACTGCTCCAATACTGAATGTTTTACCATCACTTGAGGCAACATCATCTGAACCAAATACTTTATAGCTAGCAGGAAGAACGGAACTATTATCTGTGATACCTGCTGTTCTATAACCTTGCCATTCATATTTGAGACCAACCTTGATTCCTTCAACAGGTCTGCCAAGATAGTCGGTTATGATAAGAGAAATATCATCAAACTTCTTACCTTCCATAAATCCTGTAGTGTATGTGATGTTACTGGGGTTTTCAGTTGCTGACACATTAATTGTTGTGAAGAACTTTGTTACAATATTACTTGCCACAACCTTATCAGTCCAATCAAGCCAACCTGTTGAGCCCTCTTCGCCATCATACAGTACATCGTTATAATATACACTCTTGATTCGAATACCAACTATTTTCCATACACCATCTGTAGGAGCCTTTACATTATACAAATATCTGCTTTCTGTACCAAGATCAATCTTTTCTGCATCTAACCAATCTGATACTTCTCCTTGAGCACCCTCATCAATATTCTGAATCTTAAGCTGTACTTCTGCAGAAATAGCATCCTTAAGCAATACGCTCATATATCTATTTGCAGAAGTGCTGATATCTACTACAGATTCCTTATACAAATACTTATCTTCTTCACCAACATAAGATTCAGTCGCTTTACCTATATAAGAAATAGGTGTAGGTGAAAGGGCTCTTATTGTAGGAGCGTCTGTTGCAACAGAGATGGTATTCTTTTCTTCACCCTTACCTATTACAACACTTTGGAAGGAATAGATACTGGGAAGGCTGATTTTAAATCGACCTGTGCTCTCAGTTTCACTTGCATCAGGACCCTCATATCTGCCGCTACTACTATTCCATGTAAGGTTTGTATCGATTACGTTCATTGAACCGCCACTATAGTAGAGAACAACATCCTTTAGACCGGTTATTGCGTTACCCTTATCATCTCTGATGATACAGCTGACATTCATATACAGAGATTCTGATCCATCATATATAAGTGAATAGCCTGAAGCGGAGGTTGTCATTTTAAGTCCATCCTCGCCATATGCTTCATCATAGAGACTATCCTTCTGAAGATTATATTTTTTCTGAATTGCTGCAATACCTGCAGAAAGCTCTTCTGATGTTGCGCCTGCATTTGCAGCTCTGTATGCTGCAATCTCTGCCGCCTCAGCATCCTCAATTTCGGCAAGCTTACTCTGATATTCTTCAGTCATAGGCTGGCTGAGGAATACCTGCGCCTTAAGACCAAGATACAATGTGATCTTTTTATGCAATTCTTCAGGAAGAGGAGTATAAACACCATCTATGATAACATATGTCAATTCATAGGTACCACTAGTGGTGAACATAGCGCTTGCCGTCCAACCATTTTCAGTTTTATTATAGTCAACGGTAATACTCTGTCCTTCATTATGAGCAAACACTGCCTGAACCTTTTTGGGATTCTGACCGGCACTTATATTCAATCCTATAGATGAATTAAGCTGATAATAGGAATCTGCTGTCATAACAGTTTTAGTGTTTTTATTATCCCAGCCTTCGCAGAAGATACTGTTTACTGTTACACCGGCAATTTCAACTGTGATTATCTGGTCTTCCTTTAGAGCGTAGTCAACACCGTCAATTCGGATATTTCTAAGCTTAAAGCTACCGGATCCTTCAAAGGTTACTGTTGCCTCCCAGCCATTATCTGTTTTCTCAAAATCAAACTCAGGCTGGCTGGCACCCTGTGTTTCAGAAATATATGAAACGAACTGACCCTTGATATTATCAGGATTCATACCTACAACAGCAAGACTAAGCTTTACCTGAGGCTTGTTATCAGGATCAAATTTATCAAATTCTGTTTCGCCAATCGCCTCAATAGAAATATCATAGAATTCATCCATCAAATCCTGGTCATCTTTAGCATCCAGATCTTCGCTTGAATCAAACTGGATATTAAGCTGACCCTTGATAGATCCTGCCGCAAGAACGTTACTGTTTTCAAGACGAGAACCATCAAGATAAACAATAGCTGTTATTCTTGTTGCCTCATTCTGAACAAGCTTTGTGATGTAATATGCATTTTCTGTAATGGGATTTCCCTCTTCGTCTGTGCCTGTGATAATAGACTTAGCACGAAGCTGCAGAGGAACAAGAACTCGGCCCTCCTGCTCAAATGCCATTGTTGTATCCATATCAGCCTGAGCAAGGAGATTTCCTTCTTCATCAATAAAGGCAACTCTCATTGCCGCAAGCATTTCAAGAGCCTGCGCCTGATCCTCAGGAGTTTCAGGATAGAAGATATAGCAGCTACCTGAGCCCTGTGATGTGCTGGGACCAAGTGCGGAAAGCTCATCGTCCTCTTCCCAGATTCTGTTCTCTCCTGAATATCCAAGAACAACAGTTTCAAAAACAGGATTTCCGTTATCATCATAAACAGGATTTCCCTCTGTATCATAAAGCTGTTCCTGCGCTGTATTAACCTTACCTGCAAGAGAAAGGAGTGCATCCGCTGCATTAGTGCGAAGCCAGAAGTCTACAACCATTCCGTAGGTATCCGCAGCAATAGCATCAGTTGCTGTAAGACCGCCCTGATTTGCTCTTGCAATTGCTTTATTCTTAGTTTCTATTATAGGATAGTTTGTATACGTTTTATTGGAAGGATCTTCAACCTTTCCCTTAACGCTTGTTCTGATTTCTTTGATATTAACAGTAAAGCCCATTGCCACGGCTTTAACATTGGCAACAGAAATTTCACCACCAAAGTACCAGTCCATATTCCAGAGAATACCCTTTTGAAGCTCACAAACAGGTTTACCAAATGCGATTGAAACAAGATCACCAGCTCCAAGAACATTGGCGGCTTTTCCATCAATTGTTGCTGTATTGACATCAGCTACAGGATTGATATAGCTGCTCATCAACACCCAACCGATAGATTGGTTCTGTTTATAGGGTTCATATACATTCTTCTTGTATTTTTCATAAAGGCCATCTTCGTAGTTATTAGCCTTTGTACCAATAAACAAATTATGGTCCTTGATAAAAGAATCAAGCCCATCAAGTGTAACACCTTGGGCAGCAAGCGTTGTTTTAATTGTACCGTCGTACAGATCATCAGAGGTAAAAGGTATAAAATTCTGCTGATTATTAATGAAATTATATACATTTGCACTGGCAACAAATACCTCACCTGTAACCAAAATACTATTTCTGAACTCGCTGTACATATCATTTATAATTTCTACATAGCTGCTACAATCCTGGTCAACATTTCCTCCATTACCGTCATCACTACTTCGCCAACTCAGATATACACCAGCCAAGCCTGTAATACTGTTCATATAACTTGAATTACTCCAAAGAGCTTCAAAAGTGCTATATGCCTCAGCATACTTCTGCTTTACATTATTGTTAAGAGTCTGAAGTGTTGCATTACCTGTAACACTATCGTATGTTACAGAAGAAATAGCACGCACACCATATTTAACCTGGTCAGGAACAAAGAATGCATTTGCTCCATCTCTGGATTCATAGTTTGTATATGCAAAATCGTAAATAACATTAGATATACGTCCGTCATATGCATATTCAACAGAGTAAAGAGGCTCTGTAAGAAGTGATCCCTGGTTAAGTGAAGCGGGGCGAAGAGTAAGGCTGGACAAACCATAGCTACCATGAGACAGGTTTATAAGATTTCCCCATTTTAAGTTACTCTCTGTAATATCTCCGCTGCCGTCTGTAACAGATGTAGGATCAGGTTCGTTTCCGTCCTCATCAGAAAGGGCAATCTCCAAGTTACCATTTGTTGCAACTGTTGTTGAAAGTCCACTTATCTGAGGACTACGAGACAATGTTACCCATGCAAATGTTGCTGATGCCATCATAGAGATTGACATAACAAACAGCAGTGCAACTGCCATAACTCGTTCCTTCATGAATGGCAGAGCCTTTTGATATGCTTTTATCCTTTTTTGTGTTTCGGTCATATAAGTATGCCTCCTGTTTTGTCGGATTTAAGGAATAATACTCTTTAATAGTGTATGAAAAACGGGATTTCTATTCGGATAAGCTCGTGTCCGTTTTGTTCCCGCAATAAAACAATTCGGTAGGTTCCGGCTTTCGCCTTTCCTGCTAGGTTCGAAATGCTGAGCACTCCGTTTTCCGTTTTAACGTTCAGGCCAAAATTATTTTCATCTTCCACATAGGCCATCTGTCCGTCTGCTGAGGAAAACTTCTGAACCTTCAAAATAGTTTTTTCATTTTCTCCTGCTAACTGAAACGAAATTTCTCCGTCGTGGTGAATGATCATCTGCGACAGGTCGTATTTCGCTGAAAGCGGGTTCAATGTTGTTTTTATTTGAATTTCTTTTTCTGTCAATTGAATATCCCCTTTATATGCCTCCACTTTTATGGAAACGCTTTCAGGGAGATTTTCTTGCGTTTGAGAAAAATCTATATATATATCAATGCTTGATTTTGCAGAAATTTCTATTTTTTCACTTCTACCCAGCTTTACATATTGTCCGTCATCTGTTCTGTAGCGCACATATGATGGAAATGCTCCGCCATTATAGCCAAGCTTTATCAGATTGGCATTTTCAGGAACATTAACCTCCAGGAGAAATTCTTCTTTTGAAGAAATTTCGGAAGGATATGCTCCTGATTCAAGCAATTCTTTCTCTTCGTTTTCGGAATATGGAGTGAGGCTCTTAGTGCCACGTGCAATTGCTTCGCTATACGAATAGACAGTTACACCTATATCCACATTTTCAATTTTTGAGTTTTCTTTAAGCTTTATCAAAACATCAACAGTTTCTTCCGGAGTTGCTTTGATTTTTATTTTGCTTTTATCACCAAGCTCGTATTGAGTTATACCATCGCTGCTATACTCTGTTCCGGCAGGAAATTCTCCACCATTGTAGCTTAGCTCTATTATATCTGATTTTTGCGAACATTCTACAGGAATTTCAAAAAAACTGTCCCATACAAATTGTGATGGCACATTTTCAAAATTCAATGTGTCCATATTTTCGCTATCATCAAGCTCTTCGCTATATGCAGGCACTATATTGATAACAAACTCTGCCCACATATCCTGATTGCCGTCAACAACTGAATCCGGTATCCAGGTAACACGCACTGTTTCTTTTATTGGCTCTGCAAGAAATCCTGCATCCTCCAACAAAATTATTTTCAGCACTGATATATATTTGCTGTCCTCGCCAACTGTTATACTCTGAGCAATCTCCGAATTATCTAACATAACCTGCAGATATTTGGAATTTGTTTCGCAAAATAACGTACCTGTCTGGTCACCGTCATTGGATATAAGCTCAAGATCCCACATTCTATAAGTGGAAGTGGCCGATGTATACCAATCGCTGAAAACTATGTTTTTGCCCCCAACAGCAAGATAATTGCTTGAAATCAGCTCAGCTACCTCTTCACCGGTCTCAGCGTTCATATCCTGAGGGTATATATCAATTTTGAAATCTGCATAGTGAGTTATATTTCCATCTGTAGAATCAGACGGAATCCAACCAACCTGAACAGAAACCTCTGTTTTTTTATTTATGGAAAGAGCATTCTCTTTCATTGTAATTACAAGAGTTACTGATTCGCCGTCTTCATCGGCAACAACTGCATTTTTATCAATACTTGCGCTTATCAGGTCAGAGCTTGTTATGCAGGTAAGTGTTCCTTCAACTGTTCCAGTTGTGCTTGACAGGTTGATAGTCTCTGTTGTTGATTGAATCCCCTGCTCTATACTCCAGCTTTCAAGCAAAACCGTTTGGCCACCTTTTTCAAGGTGATTACTTTCAAGCTCACCTGATGTGGTTGAATAAACTGAATTCCAAGCAAGAACATTATTTATTCTTCCTTGAGTTATACCGATTCCAGAAACAATAACGGTGAGCATTGCTACTGAGATCAGCACAGCCGCCAACGGCAAATATTTAATTCTGCGCTTACCCATTCACGCTCCCCTTTCTGAAATTGGTTATGAATTTTCTGTTACAATATTTCCTGTTACAATAACATTTAAAAGGCTCGGGTCAGATTCTCCCCACACATTTAATGTGAAGTTTCTATAGCTGAACTTTTCGCCCTCCAGGACGAATTCAACCTCCTCCTCATTTGTATCAAGGAAGGTATAAACCCAGCCATCGCCAAATGAGTCATACAACTGACTTCCCTTATTGATTTTTTCAGGATTGGCAGGCAGCTCCATAAGATTTCCATTTTCATCAATATAAGACAAGTTAACATTAAGCTGCTCTAATGAGCCGGAAACAATCTTAATACTATAATTTCTGCTTCTCTGAGAATAGCTTTCTACGGAATCACCATTAGAAACAAAAAATCTTAGTTCTGCGCCTAAATCGTTCATTGACCAGCCTTCATCAAGCTCCGGCCACGCTTCTGTCATTTTCTCAGGATCCAATGCACCACCGAAAATACTGAATGAATCTGCAGAAACTGCAGTTACATTAAAAGAAGCTGATATTATAGAGCTTTGATACCTACCATAAGTTACCCCTACAGCAAGCACAGTGCAAGCAATGAGCAGTAACAACAATATTTTCAGCAATATGCCGTTTTTTCTACTGCTCATACTTGCCACCCTTTCTTAATTTTCTTCGTTATTGGTTTCTTCCTTCAATGAGACTTTATAAACCGTGATAGTTTCTTCGCTACCTTCAACTTGCTTTTCTTCTTCTACACACTGATATTCTTCTGTGAGGAAGTCAGAAACATCTGATGTGAATACTCCTCCATCTATATATACCTTGACATGCTCGGCCTCGGGGAATACTCTGATAGCTCTTGCAGTTCTTGCATTATGGCTGATTTCACAGTCGCCTGTTATTGTAAGTTTAACAGGATATCCATAGTTACTTTCAATATAGATACCATCACCTGTATCACTAAAGCCACTCATACTTAACTTATCTTCTGTAGGAACAACTATAGGGCTATCATCTGTTGCTGTTCCGATAACCTTACTGTTAGAAATTCTGATATCGCCACCCTTAACAGCAAGGCCTGTCATACCCTTTAATGTACTGGACTCAATGGAAAGCACACTATCCATCTGAGGATGATATATAGATGCATAATATCCTTCAAGAGTACTATTTATAACCTGAATAGTTGTGCCATTGCTTCCGTTTTTGCCTATTGTTCCGTTACCGTAAATAGCACTGAATGTGGTACTTACAAGTCTACTATCCTGAACAATAAGCTGCGTCATGGCAGCTGTATCATAACCATCACCAATAATTCTTACAGCGCCAACTGAAGCTTCCAAATCGCAGTCAGTAATAATTACGGTTGAGTTTGCACCATTTGAAGCGTTATCTTCAATATAAACACCCGTATTCAAGCCGCTCATACTGATGTTGTTCATAGTTACAGCACTACCAACCGCTTTGACACCTGACGCCTTTGTTCCTGTATCTCCTGTGATGACACCATTAAACAAAGTGAGGCTTGATCCTTCCGCTACTTCAAATATTGACGTAAGCTTTGCATCTGTTACATTTATTTCACAACCATTAAGGTCTACCAACGCATTTACATATACGCCTTCTTCATCTTCTGTTGCTGCAACGCCTACTTTAATAGAGCTGGTTGCAGTAATGTTATTGGAAAGACGAACAATGTTTCCGCTATTTGAATTCAGAGCTTCTGTAAGATCAGAATTAGCCTCCAAAGTTACAACCTGCTGGTTAAGCTGCTCGCCTGTTACAGAAATTCTAGCCTGATAGCTTCTTTTATCTGTTTCTGCAGTTGTTCCATAAAGAGTATCCCATACAGTATTGGCCTCAATTTCTACTTTTGTGCAGAAATATATCCAAATATTGTTTTCTATATCCACAGGATAACAATTAGGAACTTCAATAGCAACCTCTTCTTCGCCATACATAAGCTTATCATCAGCTACTGTATATGCACCCTCATATCCGTCAGCTGCTGTTATCTCTGACAAATACTCAACTATAGTTTTTTCACCATCAACTGTAAGAAGATTTCCATCTTCATCATAGGTTGCATCATCAAATGAATACTCTACGGGACGAAGATATTCTTCAACTACAATAGCAGACTCCTGATCAATCTGATCTATTGTTCCAACAAAATAATAACCTACAACATCATATACCCACTCCCATTTGAGCGGAACATCTGTGCAAATTTCTTCTGAAAGAATCAATTCATTATGGCCATACAGTGTATAAGAATAACCCTTTGAATTGTTAAGATATACTTTGTCAATAGTTTCACCGTTTACAACAGCGGTTTTATCTACATAGAAGTATATGCGCTTTTGCATCTGCGCTTCTTCCATATATTGTTTGGAAATACTTAAGCCAATTGAGCTTGCCAGATCACTTTTATTCTTTATATGAAGCTCAATAAGGCCTGAATCTCCTGGTGCTGCTTCTATAGCCTCTTCACTAACAGATACCGAACCATCAAATCCCCAAGCTTCTGCCTTGAATGTGAGTCCGTTAACTGCAATAGTATTGGTATACCATGCTGTTGTTACAGCAAACAAAAGAGTTACTGTTACCACAACAATGAATACTACCAAGCCTATGGAGCGGGTATATATATTCCTTTTTACACCCCTCAGGCGTTCATCACTGCTCGCAGCTACCTGACGCCTTTTCTGTATCAATTTGTTCAGCACTTTGATTTAGCTCCTCTAACAACTCTCTGCGCAGCCTTTCGTACATTTCGTCGTACGTTTCTTCCTTCTTTTCTTTTTCTGCTTCCTTTTGCTTTACCTTAACAGACATTGCATCCAATTCCTTGTGAATTGCATCCATCTCTTCTCTGAGCGTTCCAATAGTGTCTCTCATTACCATAACTCCTATGATAATGCACGGAAAAACTATACAAGCCCAGAATCCAATCTTGCTGGTTAAAAAGCTTATAAGATCCGCAAAGAAATTTCCTTCGCCTGTGGCATAGATAACTTTGCCTATAAGGTTTTCTTCATCAACCAATTTTGCATCAGCATATTTATTTGCATCACCCTTGGTTTCAAGATACACACTTCCATCGTTATCTTCATAAATATTGATAACACGGTGAGTTATTATCATACCAAGCATGCCATTTTCTCGTGAAGTGAAATTGACAACATCGTCTACTTCAATATTTTCAATTTCTGTTTTTTTTGATATAAGCAATGTTCCTACAGGCATCTCCGGCTCCATGCTTCCTGTTGCAACACGGAACATACTGAAGCCACCTACTGACATATATCCATTGCTAAGCACCTGACTTATAACCCACAGGCACAATATTATTGACATTACAAGAGCACATCCTACAATAATTGACGCTTTTTTGCTCTTTTTCTTATCTTTAACGGTCAATTCATCCTTACCGTTTTTCTCTTCCACCGAATCAATGTTTTCGGATTGAACTATTATATCAGTTTCTTTATTTTCCATATCAATCATTACTTCCTGCAAGCTCCAGATTTACAATGAAGCTTGAAATCTCTCCATAGTTGATACAATCCTCATCCTGTCCCTCAAGCCAGACGAACATTCTGATTCTCTGAGGAACATTTTTTTCGAGCATTGTGATATACACATCCTCAGTTGCCCCACTGATATTTTCAAGAGCGGGATTATCTTCAAAAACATATCCCTTTTGGTTTACCGCTGTATAAAGAGATTCTGTTCTCTTAATAAAATATCCTTTATTCACGTAAGGATATATAATGTTCTGAATGCTCATTTCATAAAATTCATCTGTCAAAGATGAAGCTGTTTTTGAGCTGAGATCCTTACCTGCAATAAAAGTTTGAAACAGCTGCTCTGCAAGAATACCATTTCCGCCACCACCTGCACGCCATGTTGTGGACAGCTGAACAGTTAATCTGTCAGAAATATCAATCTCTTTGAGCTCACCATTTAAAACGCCAACAGGCTTAGTTACTCTGTAGTAGGCTTTATCATCCTTTTTTGTAATATGATAATCAGCATTAGGCTCATATATTGTGAATTTGGAATTTTCAGCTGAAAAAGCTACATCTAAACCCTTTTCATAATATCTGCCTTTTAAAAATGAAAATCTGGAATCATATCCATCGCTGACATTATAGCTGAGGTTATCAACATATGTACACCAATCATTGCTTGCAAGAAATCCCAATCTCACGCTTGAAGCTGTTGCTTCATTTATCATCTTAAAATCATATCCATATGTTGCAGCTTCATTTTCAACTGCTTCAAGTCGACTAATAACAAAGCTTCCGTTTTCATCTTTATTTCCTGTTGAAACACGAAGCTTATAATCATCTCCGGGAGAAACTACCCAAAAGTCAACAAAAGCATAATTACCAACCATACTTCCTGTTAGTTCATCAGCTGAAAGATTGGCATATTCCAAGGTTGTGTCAACCACAAAATCGGAAATATCTTTGATCTGACCAACAAGTACCTCTCCTGACTTAGCCTCTTCGCTATCCTCACTATAGTAAGTTGGACGAACCCAGTTAACTCCATCTGCTGTAGATACAGGAGTTAATCCCGCTAAATTTGAAAGATATGCATATGATTCATTCTCAGACAAATTAAGTGCCTGAGAAAATGCTCCGGGATAATGAGTTATAGTTCCATCATCATTTTCCACAGCAATATCGGCAGCGACCATAATTGTGTTGCCCCCACCTATATTGATCTGTATACCATCAACCTCAGGTGCACCGGACATTGTTAACCACGCATAAGAAAACATACCTAAAAGGGTTGCGGAAACTGTCAGCGCCGCAATTGAAACTATCAATTTTGCAGCGATATTTCTCATTTTCCACTCCCCCTTTTCTATCGGATTTTACATAAAGATTATTTCGTTTGATTTGCTCGTTTTGCTAAACGTCGTATGCGATCCTGCTCACGCATATTTGCTTGCGCACGAAGCTTTTCCTCATAATCAGCACGCTGGATCTTATTTGCATCAAGCATAACCTCAAAATATCTGAGCTCTTCTGTATATTCACGAAGATATTCCAAGTCCTCAGCAATCTGCTTTTCAAGAGCTTCAAGTCGCTCTCTTTCCTGCTGCTCATAAAGCTGCTGACGGCGCTCTTCTTCTTCACGAAGGAGACGCTCCTTTTCTTCCTGGCGCTGTCGCTTTTTACGCTCCTGCGCTTCTATCTTACGCTGCTCCAACTCTTCCATAAGGAAAGCTGCATCGGCAAAATCTTCTTTTTCTGCAAGATACAGCGCCATCTGCTGTTCTCTTGCTTCAAGCTGAACCTCTTTTTTATCCTCAAAGCGTTTAATTTCTTTAAGGAAAATTTCCTTACGACGTCTATCTTCAGCCTCACGCATCATTCTTTCATGGAATAGACGCTGCTTTTCAGCTTCTTTTTCCTGACGGATGCGTTCTTTTTCAGCTTCACGCTCTTGGCGAAGGCGTTCTTTTTCCGCCTCCTGCTCCTGCTTTAAGCGCTCAGCTTCCTCTTTCTTTTTACGCTCCTGCTCCTCAACAAGACGGCGGCGCTCTTCTGCCTCCTCCTGCATGAGCTGAGCCTTTGTGAGCTCCTCTATAAGAACCTTACGGATCTCAACATCGGGCAGATCATAGTCCTCTGTGAGCTCTTCAATAATTTCTTTAATAAATTTGGGTTTCAGAGTATGCTGTCTCTTCTTAGGTCTTGTGGGAACAACTCTATCCTCCTGATCCTCAAGATATCCCTTCAGAATCAAATAATTAAAGAGAATATTATGATAAATATCCTGCTGGAAAACATCGTTGATCACAGGACTCTGCTCAATAACTCGAATGGAATAACCGATCTGGTCATAATTTCTGAGGAATGAGAACAGCTCCTCTATTTTACGATAATTAGGATTCTTTTTAAGCACGTTGGTTTTTACAACATTACCCTTAATTCTCGGAACCTTTTCCATCTGCTGTGCGAATTTGGAATTCATAAATGTTGTCAGCAGTCGGTGAATTCGGGATATACGAGCAAAAACCTCAGCATTTCTCTCATCTGTATCCATTGCAGATTCAATGGATTTGATATGTAAGAACATATCCATATGCACATGCTCAGTTGCGCTTTCCATATCGGAGCGAACCTTAAGCTTTGCGCCAAACTCATCGCTCATGGCTTCAAAAAGCGCATCATAACGAATTTTTACAAATCTATATGCTGTTTCAAGCGTTGTGAAAACAAGACGATTCTCGTAAATTACCTCAGAGTCGTCTCTGATTTTCTGCATAAGACGTAACGGCTGAACATCACCCGTTTTTTCATCATAGTCCTCAACATAAGCAGCATGGCTTGTGAGATGACGAACAACATCGGAATTTGTCTTTTTTGCAAGTGCCGCATTTACTATCAGCTCTTCCTCTTTAATTACATTACGAGGATTACCGATAATTTCCTGAAACGCATTCAATGCCTTTTCAATTGCATCTACCCACGTTGTATCAACGGCTTTTTCAAGCTTACGGTTAGAAAACTGAAACTCATTATCGGCTCTTGAAATGGAGTCCATAAAGAATTCATAGAAATCTGTGCTTGAAATGGCACGCATAACACCACGAGTGAACTTCTGATAGATCGGGTCTATCGTTTCGCGCGCAGCATTATTCTTATTTACACTGTTTTCTCCTGCCACTTTGATCTACCCGATCCTTTCAAAAATTAGTTAGTCTTTTTAAGTCTTTCTACGTACTCTTTGCAAATAACCATAGTGTTTTTACCAAAGAGTCTATCAAGATATGTATTGAATCGTGTCAGCTCGTCCTTCATAAATCCAAGGCTGAGAGATTCAAACTTACGGAGAACCTTTTTGGCAATCATAAAGTCAACTGCCTGAATTTCTGTTCCACCGCAAGCGATAAAGCAAGGAACATAATCACCGATCTGCTTCATAATTCGGTTACCGAAAGCAAGGCGGAAGTTTTTGATAAGATAGTCATTAAGTACGTCAAGCTTATCAAGAATTTCCTGGGAAACGGGATACATAGCCTTAGCTTCATCAAACAACTGAAGAAGTCGGTCAGTTGAAATATGCACAGCGCCCTCAGATTCGCATTCAAATGCTTCAGCTCTGCTGTCAAGGTCAATGGGGATAGCTCGGTCATAAACCTTATCGGCAACGGCGAATGTAGAGTCGTCGTTATTGATTGTACCGATAAACCAAACGTTATCGCTGATCTGAACCTTACCCTCGTTAATGAGGCAGGGGTCATTATCCCATGTTGCAGAAACAATATCAATAACCTGGTCCTCTCGTCTGGGAAGCTCAAGGGTTGAAAGCATTTCAGCAAAATAATACTCAACTCGGGCGATATTCATCTCGTCCAGAATAATAATATGAGGATCTCTGAAGAAGTTAGCCTCATATACGGCACGAAGGAAGTCGGTTTCAGAATATTTCTTTGAAAATTCATTGAAATATCCATAAAGCTCTGTTCTTTCACGCCAAGCAGGCTGAACTGAAATAACAGAAGTGTCCTTCTTTACAAACTTACCGAAAGCATAAGGCAAGGATGTTTTACCTGTACCTGAAATACCCTGCAGAATAACGATACGAGCCGCACCCATAGATGCTATGAAGAAACGAATCATATCTATATCATAGTATAATCCCATTTCTGCGCAGGCAAACTTGCGGAACTTATCGCAAAGCTCAGGGAGAGTTATATCATTATCATAAGGAGGCTCAACATATGTTGTTTTATAGAAATTATCAACAGATGTGAGACGGAAGAAACGGCTATCCTGAGGATCTACACAAGGTGAATAGAATGTGTTTCTGTTGGGATTTTCAACAAATTCAACACCATCAACCTCATTTTCTTCTTCCTCAGCCTCAGCAGCAAAATCATCCTCAAGAGATGCAGGAGAGCCACTGAACTCAGCCATACGCATTGCAAGAAGCTTATCCTTTTCATAGTTAGCACGCATAAGATCTCGCTGCAGATTTCTTACCTGACGAACCATTTCATCGTACTTCTTAGCAGGAATATATCTGCGGAAAATCTTACGAATAAGCTTTGCAAAAAGAATACACATTACAACTATAATCGCAATGAACAATATGTTCACAACAAGCATCAATATCAACTCTGTTGCTGAAAAATCATCGTCATACGCCTTGATGATGTCCATACGAAGCTTGAAATTGAATGTGTAATATAAAAAGTCAAATAATGCAACGAAAACTTCAATCAGTGAACGGAAAACTCTTCCCATATCCTGATAAAAGTATCTGAAAAAATTGTCCATTTTTGTCTCCAATTGGATTTATTGACATTTATTAGTCAAAAAAACGCAATAACGTCCATATAGGAGGCCGAGAAGCCAGCCTCCTATATGAGCATCTTCGTTATTATTCCTCGTTATTTGATTCAGTTTCTGCAGGAGCAGCTTCTGCCGCCATGCTCTGCATAAGCTCCGCCTTAAGCTTTTCACGAAGCTCTTCTTCGATCTTAGCTCTTTCAGCCGCAGCCTCCTGAGCCTTCTTTTCTTCAAGAAGCTCTGCCTTGAGTTTTTCACGAAGTTCTTCTTCGATCTTAGCTCTCTCAGCATCTTTTGCAACCTGAGCCTTCTTTTCCTGCTCAGCAATAAGATCTTCTGTTTTACCACGCTCCTGCTCATACTTGATACGGTTCTTTACGTTCTGATATTCAAAGAGAACACGGAAGAACTGAACGAGATAGAACAGGAAGAAAATGAATACAGGGATTACAACTACAACAAGGAAGCCTGTGCTATCCTGAAGATAGTCAAATACCTTACCAAGACCATCTACCTTGAACTTATACTTACCAACAACTTCAGATTCGTGAACTGTGAGAGAGTCGACAATAGTGTTGGCTTCACCTTTGGTTTCAAAGATGAGATATCCGCCGCCATCATAAATCTCGTGGATTTTATGCGTATTGAGAACTCTTTCGCCATTGATAACTGTCCAGTAAGTGATAATATCACCTATCTGAAGTTCTGCGGGATCTTCAATAGCTGTATCAAAAATAAGATCGCCGGGCTTAAGGATAGGATACATGGACTCTGTCTGAATTGAATACATCTGAAGACCCATAATGCTGGGAACACCGTTACCTGATGTTGTTACAAAGGAAACATATGTTGAAATAGCAGCAAGCACAATTGCAAGAACAAGCACAACGTTGATAATGGTGCTGAAAACCTTACTTGCCTTGCTGGGCTTTTTAACTACTTCAACTTCTTCAGTTTCAATAGCTGTGTCGATTTTGTTTTCCATAAAATACTCCATTCGTTTTAATATTTTATATATCAATATTTTTTTAACTTAATTAATGGGAACCATACCGGACTGGCCTTCTGTGGTGGCTGTGAACTGAATGTTAGCCATAAGCTCAGCATGATGACCGATTGCATTGATACAGTCTACATCCTGTCCTTCAAGCCAGACATACAAGCTGATTTTTGCAAGCTCATCAGGATCAAGGCTGAAAAGCTCCATCTCCGAATCAAACTCACCAAATGTATGAACAACTGTTCCGTTTCTCACAGGCACTGCCTCTTGCCACGAATTCAGCGACTGCAGGATCATATTACTCTCAGGAATGAGAGTTTGAGTTTTATCAACGCTGGGTGTTGGAATATATCCATCAACCTCATCAACGTGCTTATCATAGTTGGGTTCATATATAAAGAATTCAGCTGGTTCGTTTTTCAGCTGCCCCGAAAGATCTGTTTTTTCAACAAGGATACCTATTCGTATTGCAAGCTCTGCTCCGTTTCCTCCGTTATCGTGGCTGATAGTTTCACTATTCCATATTGGTTTGCCGATAACATAAGTTCCCGAGCCCTGAATGCCTTCATCAACCTCTATTGCTGAGGTTAAGCTGACGTGGATTTTCTGAAAGGTTCGCGCATAGAACGTGCCCTTCATATAATATCCGTCAGCATTGTCCTTATTGGCATTTCTTCCATCGGACAAGGGCTCAAGAATTTCGCTGACTCTTCCATCAAATCCATAGGAAACTGCATAAAACCTGTTATCCTTCTGAGACCAGGTTACAGGCCTCAGCGGAGCAACCTCTCCGATTATCTCAGAAAAGTTCAGCTGCAATTGCCATTCTATAGCATTTGGATCAACAGAAAGCTCAAGCCCTGTTGGTGAATTGACATGAAGCGCCATATCACTAACCTCAGGGGTTCG
Organism: Candidatus Avispirillum sp.; assembly: GCA_045631345.1. GTDB lineage: Bacteria > Bacillota > Clostridia > Oscillospirales > CAG-272 > Avispirillum. The sequence goes on along the minus strand of JAZQUP010000004.1, from coordinate 8,232 downwards.
GCTAAGCGAAAACCATGTGTATGTAGCCACAGAAAACAAGCTGAGCAAAGCAATAAGCACATATAGATACACAACTGAACGCATACGGCGCCGCAGCTGCACTCTTGATTCACTTTTTTTCAATTGTTTTCCTTCTTTCTTTTTGCCAAGGGGATTGTTTGCTTTATCTACATAAAATTATATATACCTGCCTGCTGCATAACAACAAGCAAATTTTGGGATTTTTTAAATCCATCATTCAAAGGCTAAAGAGCTTTAGCATTTGAATCGTGGGTTTAAATTGGGGGGATTCTCCCCCGCCCTTGCGGGCGGGAGAGCTTCTCTAAGCTGTTTTCAGCTTTAATTCATATTAACCCTGAACGTCAGGATCGGGAGTTGCTGCCTCTTCAAGCTCAACTTCAACAACTACTACGCCAGTTACCTTGTCGATAGTAATTGTGTTAGTGTCAGCCTTCCATGCAGTAGCTGTGATATCTGTTTCACCCATCATTACCTTAACAGACTTAACTGTGTAGCCTTCAAGAGCGCTTGCGGGAACAGAGTATGCGAAGGGTGCATTTGCTGCAATAGTTGTGCTCTTAAGTGTTGTACCGTTAACCTTTACAGATGCCTTATATTCGCCTTCGCCTTCCATATCCTTGAGAGCTGTGTTTTCCATAGGAACAAGGTTAGCATCGCTTGCGAACTGAAGGTTAAGAGCACCGTTGAGAGAAATGTTACCGTTAGCAACGTCTGCATTTGTAACCTTTTCACCATCAAGGTATACCATTGCGGAAACTGCTGTTGCTGTGTTTGCAGCAAGAGCGCAAAGAACTGCATCATCTTCAGCCATAGCTGTGCCGATTACAAGCTCGCCATCAACGAATGAGAAGTTGTGGAGATAAAGATCTGCCTTGATTTCACCATTTACAAGGGGAGCATTGATAGAATCAAGAACACCAATACCGAGAACAAGGCTACTCTTAGGCTCGAAGAATACAACTCTAACGCTTTCCATAAGGTTTCTTGTAGCTGCCTCGGAAAGAACATCTTCATCAAGAGTGAATGTCATTGTACTACCGGAGCCCTGTGTTGCGGAGCTTGTGCTTTCCTCATAAACTCTCTGAGCGGGAGTTGTCTGGAGGAGGAGGTTAGAACCGGAAGCATTTGTGCGGAGCATAAAGTCTACGATGTAAGCATACTGGTTATCAATAACCTGGCTAACTGTAGCATTGCCATCGCCTGTATATGCGCCCTTCTTAGCAACTTCGCTTCTAACAGCTGTCATGTAACCGCCTTCAACCTTTTCGCTGTCAGTTACCATGGAAGCATAAAGAGGAGCAGCATCTGTACTCATATCACCACCGTTATAGTTGAACTGAGGGATACGTACACGAGCCTCAAGGTTACCTACAGCAGCGCCAAAGTCAGAATACATACCGGAGCCATCACCCATAACGATTGTTACACCACCCATAAGGAGAGCTGCAACTGCGCCAAGGCCCTGCTTATCCTGCATATCCTTGATTTCAGCAACTGTCTTACCGTTAAGTGTTACACCGTCTGTATCCATGATAAGTCCAACTACAGGAGTAATATCACCCCAAGCAACTGTGGACTGAGCTGCAAGTGTAGCAAGCTGAGATGTTGCAGATGTAAGATTGGAATTGTTGCTTACATAAATAGCAGCTGCTCTCTGAACATTAACAGAGTGAGATGTGCCATACTGAGCTGCATACTCTGCATATGTTGATGTGGAAAGAAGCTGAGAAGCTGTGTATCTTGCTTCATCAAATGTATCGCCTTCTGCAACAGCAGCTGCTGCTTCTGCCTTCATAGCAGCAACAATAGCATTGAGAAGGTGAGTATTTGCCTCGTTAAGATCGTTAACGATGTTCTGGAGAGATGTTACTTCAGCCTTGAAGTCACTCTTTGTACCAAGAGCGTTAGCAATTACCATGCCTGCAAGAGCACTACCGTTATTGTTAAGAGAGGACTGTGCAGATGTCTTAGAAGCGGAAGCGCTGGAAGCAAGTGTGGAAAGAGCTTCTGTGAATGCGATTTCCCATTCAGATCTGGATGCGGATGTACCAACTACACGAACACCGTAACCGCCGCCAACTGTGAATGCGTTAGCGAGTTCGTATTTATTAGTTTCAGCATTAAGAACATACTGAGAACCAACTGTTGTGGAGTTAACAAGTGCCTGAGGACGACCGTCCGCAGCATATGTGGGAATACCGAGGGGTGCTGTGCCGAGAGTTGTATCAGCAGATGTTGTACCTGTTACGTTAAGCTTAGCGGGCTGAAGAATAACCTTATCAAGGCCATATACAGAGCTATCGCTAAGATTGAGCAAGTTACCCCATGTGAGGTTCTTCTCAGCCCAGTCAAGGTTTGCATCACCCATCTTGGAGTTGAGGTCGTTTGCATCGCCACTATAAGGAGTGAGAGCAATTTCGAGGTTGCCGTTTGCGCCAACAGTGGTTGTGATACCCTGAATTTCAGGCGCTGTAGACAGAGTGAACCATGCATATGTGGTGGAAACCATCATAATGCAAGAAACTAACAGCATTGCAACAGCTGCAACCAGCTTGTTGCGAAGATCGGACTGTCTTTTTTCTGTTTTGTTCATCTGAATCTTCCTTCTTTCTTTAAAATTTTTTTATTCGTGTTTTAATTCCCGTCGGAATTATATAATTCTGCATTTTTCGCAGAGATTACATACTAATTTAGTCTTCCCAGAATACGAGGTTATCCCAGAAAGCATCCCACCTTGCGCTGAAGCTATCGTGCTCTGTTGCATCAAGATCTTCTTCAACCAAGGCAAAGTTCATATCCATACCTGCATGTCCGCCGATAAGATCGTCGGTGCAGTCCGGATCGTCTCCTTCAAGCCAGATAACTACGGTGTATTTATGTGACTCCATAGGTTTAACACCTGTTACGGTGCCTCCGGCTACTGTTGTGGAGCTTAGAAAGCCATAGGGGACAACTCTGTAAAAGTCGTTTCCGCCTTTACTTGTTATTAGCTGGAACTGTTCGTCGGGATTTGCTGCCCTATCATACATAGGACATTCAAGATATCCTTTTGTATTATCATCAAATGAAGGCAGCGCCTCCTGAGTTCCATCCTCTCTTGGCTTTGCATAAAATTTCATTACTCCGTCTTCAAAGATCATAACCCATGTTGCATCAGACATATCGTGACTCTCAGAGTTGAGATGACATGCCCAATCATAGCTAACTGTGGACTGACCTTCGTTTCGGATATAAAAGGTGTAAGCAAAATATGTGGGCTCGTTATGCTGTCCATCTATACTGTCTACATCATCATGTATATCTGTGATAGACACACAGGGAACATTTTCAACCGCTGTTGCGAACAATCTCATGGTAGGATTTTCAAATCCTACTGTTTCACTGAGAGAAAAGCCCTCCTTGAACAATGATTCGCTCATATTGATTGTAAAATGTCCTCTCATCTGCGAGATAAGCGACATTGCAAACAGGACAGACATCAGCACTGCAAGTGCTCCAAGCAACGCCCACAGCCATCTTCCGTGGAGAAACCACATAAGAAGAGGAAACCACTTGGATTTATCGAAATACAGACCAACGCTTGAGGCAATCAGCTCGAAATCTTTCTTGCTTTTGATTCCCTTCTGGCGAAGTTCACGACGGAGCTTTTTTCTGCCCGCCTTTATTTCTGCTATTTCTTCTTTGGTGAGAGACTCACCGCCTCGTGTTTTTTTGAATGGACCCTTTTGCTTTGTTCCTTTGCCGCTGTTTACTTTTTGAACAGCTTTTTTCCACGCTTTTGAGCCATTTTTGACATCATTTGCGCTAGAGCCGATTTCTTCGATTTCTTCAATCGGCGGAATATTCTTATCTTCCATATTTTACTGTTGCTCTCTGAGCAGGCTGTCACGAATTATTTCTTCTTCATTTACGTATGCGCCTGTGAGCGTTCCGCTTGTTGCAACAACACCACATGCTATCTGCCAACCCAGCATATCATCTGTGTTAGCTCCGCCACCAAGAACTGTAAATCCGTTTTCCTGCAGTTTTCTTATCATATCAGCCGCATCAGGATTGAGATTGAGTGAAGGCGCCAAGCGCACATATCTGAATCCAATCTCAATAAGATCTGCATAGTCAAGCTTATCGGGATGGTATCCATCAAGAACAAGAGCAATTCCGTTTCTCAGATACCTGCCGATGATTTCCTTATTCGCCTTAGTTGCATTTATAAATGCATCTTCGGGAATTGTTATCATCAGTTTTGACTTTTCAATAGGCTGATCATCAAAAAGCTGATTGAAACGCTGAAGCTGTGTGCCGCAGGAATAAAATCCGGGCATCATATTTAAAAGAACGCCTCGTGTTTCAAGCTTGCAATTTTGCATACGGAATACTGTGTCTGCCGCTTCGTACATAAAATAGAATGCCATATCAGCAACTAATCCTGTACGAACAAGCATTTCGTTTATCTCATCTATTCCTTCGGTTTCGCCGGGACGGTTTGCTATTGCTCCGAACCAAGGCTCTGCCTCATATGCAACCACACTTCCCTTCGTGTCGCCAAACATTGCCTTATAGGTGAGCCCCATAGGTCTGTCAGGTCGCTTGTCCACGAGGTGAACTGTTTTTGGAACTGTCATTGTATAGTGGATATATTTGTTATACACCAATCGGCACTTTTGCTTTGCAGCCTCAAGAACTGCTATAAGCTCCGCTGACCAGTATATGTCTTTTTGAGATAAGAGAACGTCATATGCATCATCGAAGGGCTGTTCAGACTTGGTTTCAGAAGCAAGTCTGTCAAGCTCCTTGGCAATTCCAACGATCTGAGCAATTGCGCTGATATTGTTGCCAAGCTTTCCATCAGGATAACCTGAGCCATTCCAACGCTCCATATGCTGTTCGCATGATTCTCTTATCATAAGCCAAGGAATGTTTTTTGTGGCTGCCTCGCCGATCTCTTCTCCACGGCGCTTTTCCTTGGCGCGCTGACCACGGCTCTGAAGAGCCGCAGTCAATGCACGACCATCGGTGGTATATTTTCTATAAACAGCCACTTCTTCTTCAGTAAAGTCATCTCGCCAAAGCTGATAATCGGGAGGTACCAACGCTTTTCCAAGCTGATGATAAAGTCCGCACTTATAGGCTAGATCGCCATACTGAGATCTGATCTGCGTTGCACCATCGGGATGTGTTTTACCAAATCCACTTGTACACGCCTGCAAGAATATTGCCTGAGTGTATGCTGCAACACGAATGGATTGCTGGCGCACTACAACGACTAAGCCTCGAAAAGCGTCATCCCAGGTTTCATATTCAACTTTTTTCCAGTTATTATCGTTCAAAATAGCACCCCATTAGTTTTTTGCTTTAATTATTCTGCGTCGTCGATATCGTAATCAACGAGAGGAGTATCGTCTGTCTGCTCTTTCTTGCGACGTACAATATACACTACAACAAGTGCAATGAATGCAAGGTTCAGCGCAAGACTGATGAAGAACAGAATAGGCCATACATAGTGGATCTTGATGTTACAGAAGGGACCCTTAGGTTCAACCTCTTTTTCAACTTCGATTTCCTTAATAACAGTTTCTGTTACGGAAAGAGACTTGATGAGATCTTCCATTTCTGTAAGAAGAGCCTCAAGGTTTGCAGCTGCTGCATCAATAGCTACCTGATCGTTAGTTCCGAGAAGCGCATTTGCTGCTGCAAGAGCCTCCATAAGCTTAGAAGCTGTGTTTGTTAAGTTGTTATCCTCAAAGAATGCGTTAGCCTTTTCAATTGCAGCCTCAAGTTTTTCATAGTTCACTTCAACGAGAGCGTCAATTGCATTGCTGAGAGCCACTGCTGCACTGTCGATAATGGACTGTTCCTTGCTGCTGAGAGTGTCCCTTGCAACTGCCAGAGCAGCCAAAAGGTTGTCCCAGGATTCTGCTGTGTACTTGCTACCGTCAAGGTTATCTGCATTAACAATCTGCTTGTTAAGCTCTGTAAGGTCTACTGTGTTTTCAACTACAGGAGGCTTGGGCTCTGTGGGCTTACCTGTTACAGGAGTTGTTACAACGGGCTTCTTTGATGTTTCAGGAGCCTGTGTTACAGGAGCCTGTGTTACGGGAGCCTGTGTTACGGGAGCCTGAGGCTGTGTTTCAGGTGCCTGAGGCTGTGTTTCAGGTGCTACAGGAGCCTTAACTGTAACTACATGAACCTGGTCAACAAAGTCTGTCATAGAACAGTCTTCACGAGCAGTTTCATAGTGGAATGTAACTTTGCACTGCTGACCGGGCTGTGCAGAAGCTTTAAGAGTAATTGTGTATGAAACTGTGTAGTTATAACTCTCAAGCTCCATCTGATAAGCGTTAAACTTATTGGTCTGAGCAAAGTACTGACAAGTAGCATAAGGATTGTTACTTGTTACAGTACAACTTTTTGACTGAATAATCCCAGCATCGTCTGAGACTATAATGTCGCCGTCAACACCCCAAACATTGTTTACTTGAAGTGTGACTGTAACTGTTTCGCCGGCTTCTGCAAATTTCTCTGCACCTGCCGCACTTGCGGCAGGTACAGTTGTAACTAACAGAAGCAGCGCCAGTATAGCTACAAATATTCTTGAAATCTTATTCATTGTTTAAAAAATACCTCACACTTCTATTGTCTTATAGAAAGGACTATATCTGATGCCACCATTCTTTCTGGAAGCCAATGAACAGTCACCGGAATCAATCTTTCCGTTTCTGTTGATGTCAGCTGCAAGAAGCGCATAACCCGTAATGAGACGCATATTACCGATATGTCTGCTCATAAGTGACATGTCACCACTATCAACAGTACCATTACAGTTAACGTCACCAACTACGATAACTACATATGTCTTGCTAACTGCTACGCCGGCAGAATTCTTAGCTGTAAGCTTGATGGAAACACCTGTTGCTACAAGACCATTTGTTGCATTTACGGGAATGAATTCAACATCAACTACGCCATCAGCATCGTTCTTCATTGCTGTTGCCTGAAAAAGCTCTGTAAGCTTAGCTTCTGTGATACCTGTTGCGATCACATCAATGTAAAGGAGACCGGAGATTCCCTGCTCGTCAGAATCAACTACTTCGTAACCATAGAGATCGTCAAACTTGTTAAGCTTAAGATCACCGATAGTGGGAAGCGCGGGAATTGTTTCGGGAGCATCAAGGATAGTACCACAATCAGAACACTTCTTGCTTTCTGTGTAGCCGTCTTCTGTTTCTGTTGCGGGCTTACCGGGAACTACTACGGGTGTGTGTCCCTTTGCAGTGATTGTTTCCTGAGCAACGATTGTTGCGCCACATTCAGAACATGCCTTACCTTCTGTAAGACCTGTTTCTGTACATGTTGCATCCTTGCCGGGAACTATTACTTCTGTATGTGCTGCTACAGGAGTTGTTTCAGTCTTTCTAGAAAGCTCTGTTCCACAATCTGTACAGTATACAACGTTGTCATAAGAACCTGTTGTTGTACATGTTGCGGCAACTTCGTTTTCTACAACTGTTTCACCGGGTGTGTGTCCCTTTGCAGGAATTACATTCTGAACAACGATTGTTGTGCCACATACTGAACACTTCTTACCTTCTGTAAGTCCGGATTCTGTACATGTTGCAGCCTTGCCGGGAACTGTTACTTCTGTGTGTCCGAGAGGAGCTGTGTTTCTTCCGATTTCGTAATCGCATCTGAAGCAACCTCTTACCTCTTCACCGGGTGTTGTACATGTAGGAGCTGTCTTTGTTACCCAAATATTGCTAAGTGCGTGACCAAGTGCTGCTACATAGTTATCCTTGTAGTTATGACCACATACCTTACATGTGTATGTTGTGTAGCCCTGCTCTTCACATGTAGGAGCTGTTACTACTGTTGCATAGTCGTGATCAACCTTAGAAGTTGTTTCAGTCACTCTGGAAATTACTGTTGCACATACAGTACAGTATACAACTTTATCGTAAGAACCTGTTGCTGTACATGTTGCGGCAACTTTGTTTTCTACAACTATTTCTCCGGGTGTGTGACCCTTTGCGGGAATTACTTCCTGCTTTGTATGTGTTGCGTCATTCTTACATGTGTAATTGATTACGCCGTCAACTGTACATGTCGCGCCTGTTCTGGATACTTCCTCATAGTCGTGACCGAGAGCTGCCTTGTAATCGCCTACATAGTTGTGATCGCCTGCCTTACATGTGTATGTTGTATAGCCCTGTGCTT
>JAZQUP010000003.1:0-14007 GCA_045631345.1 Candidatus Avispirillum sp. | reverse complement strand
GCGTATAATGACCCTACATGGAAAGACCTTGCCACAACCATTATGGGAGAAAATATCTCTTATGATGCAGTAGGAAATCCTAGAAATTGGCAGGGACATAGGTCATTAACATGGCAGAATGGTCGCCAGCTTTTAAGTGTTAGCAAGAGTGGTTCCGGTGTTGAGTATTCTTATAACGGCGATGGCCTCAGAACAGGCAAAAAAACACAGGGGACGGTTCTATGTGTTCCCTGTCTTGCGGAAAGAACAACGGGTAAATAGAAAGATCGCTGATGAATAATCAGCGATCTTTGTATATTCAGTGCTTACCCATATTTCTTGCTTCTTTGTCAAAGCTGGGATTCCAGCCATAGAAATTCTGGCTGTCACTTTTATCCTGTGCTATGCGCATCGCTTCGCCGAATCGCTGATAATGAACCAGCTCTCTTTCACGAAGGAATTTAATGGGATCGCAAACATCGGGATCGTCAATAAGTCGCAGCAGGTTATCGTAGGTAACTCTGGCTTTCTGCTCTGCCGCAAGGTCCTCGTGCAGGTCGGCGAAAACATCTCCCTTAACGCCAATATAGGATGTTGTAAAGGGAACGCCTGATGCGGCGATGGGATAAATTCCTGTTGTGTGATCAACAAAATAGGTGTCAAAGCCAGATGCCTTTATTTCATCAACCGACAAATTCTGTGTCAGCTGATAGAGAATCGCTGAGATCATTTCAACATGCGCCAGCTCTTCAGTTCCAACGTCAGTTAAAATGCCCGAAACCTCACGATAGGGCATTGAAAAGCGCTGGCTGAGGTATCTTGTTGCGGCACTCAGCTCTCCATCGGGACCGCCCAGCTGACTGATTATAACCTTTGCTATTGCAGGGTTGGGATTTTTGATCTTAACAGGGTATTGCAATTTTCTTTCGTATATCCACATAGTTGCTGTTCCTTTCGTCAGTTATTTGATGCGGCAATTTGCTTCATATTCCCAAGGCCAAGGGGATTCAACCCAGCTCCAGCATTCAGGAGAGGATCCGCCAAAAATGGTCATAGGACCATAGCTTTGCTCATATTCTGTTTTGGCTTCTTCCAGAAGGGCATTGTATTTTTCGTAATATTCAAGTGCGCAGCGGCTGCGAGGATGGGTGTCAAGATAAAGTGCAGCTTCAAGAACTGCGAAGCTATACATTCTAATATCAGCCATAAGCTGAAGCTTGTCGTTTGTCATAATTCAAGTAAGAGCTGCAGTTCAGCTATTTGATCTGCGGCAATCCTTTCTGCAGTTTGTGGGATACCATTCAAGGTCAAGCTCTCGGAATATTGTTCCTCTTGAAAGTCCTGATGCGGGATCATATAGCTCACGCCACTGCTGCATAGGAACATATGCCATAGCAACGGGATAGGTGTCAACGCATCCTTCTGCAACAGGTGTTGTTGTGCAGATAGTTGTGGGGGCAGCGGAGCGAAGCTCTCTTGTAGTTTGGTTGGAGCATCCGCAATTTGTGTCAGAATCGTGATGAGTGTGATGTGCATTTTCAGCATTTTCCTGACATCCGCAGGAAGAGCGCTGTCTCTCGCATCTACTGCAATTATTGAGAACTCTCTGGCGAGAGGTTCTGCTTTGGTCGTTGTAGTTCATATATAAAAGCCTTTCGGTAGTTTCTTTTCTTCGGAGGATTTGTCCCCCTATGAACAGTATATGCCTCCATAACAATTGGTGCTTGAAAATTTCGGGGAGGTGTGGTATTATTGTGTAGAACTTATATTAGATAGAACCTCTATGCGTTTTATCGGCCTTTTATAAAAGGTTGCGGTTTGTTGGGGTGATGTCCCTGCAATATTTTAATTCGGAGTTAGAGATGAAAAAAGTTGAAATATACACAGATGGATCATGCAAGTGTAATCCCGGTCCCGGCGGATGGGGCGCAGTGCTTGTTTACGCAGGCGTTGAAAAAGAGATCTGCGGCGGCGCACCTGACACTACCAATAATCGCATGGAGCTGACAGCAACAATTGAGGCGCTTAGTCTATTGAAGGAGCCTTGTGAAGTCACTCTCACATCTGATTCAAAATATGTGGTGGACGGAATCACAAAGGGCTGGGCTGAGGGCTGGAAGGCTCGTGGTTGGAAAAAGGCGGATAAAAGTCCTGCCCTAAATCCTGAGCTTTGGGACAAGCTTCTCACTCTTTGCGACAAGCATAAGGTTGAATTTGTGTGGGTAAAGGGTCACGCAGGCCATCCGTATAACGAAAGATGCGATGCATTGGCGCAAACAGAAGCAGAAAAGTATAGATAAATAAAAACAATAAAAACCCGAAACTCCTTTATTTAAAGGCGTTTCGGGTTTTTTGCGTATGTAAAAATGAGTAGTTGCGCAAGTGCGTTTTATACAAATGTAGAAATTACAATCTTGAGGCTCTTTCTTCCACTCCGATGATGGAAATCTCACCTTTTCCGTTAGTGATTTCGCTGACAACGGGGGCGATTTCGCCTTCTCTTGTAGATTCAATAGCGATTGTGAGCGTAACATCTCCACCAAAATCCGTGTCATCAATGATAGCGCCCATTTTAGGAAGCTTATCGGCAAGGCGCTGATAATCCGAGTAGTTCACAGTCAGGCTGAAGATAGTGTAATTCTCCATATAAGCAAAGCCTGCGGCATCAAGCGCAGCCTTTGCTGCGGCGGAATATGCACGAACAAGTCCGCCTGCTCCAAGGAGAGTTCCGCCGAAATATCTTGTAACAACAACAACCATATCTGTTGCGCCGGACATTTTGAGCACGTTCATAACAGGAATGCCTGCTGTACCCTGAGGCTCGCCATCGTCGGAATATCTCACATAGATTCCGTTGTCAAGATAATAAGCCCAAACATTATGGGTGGCATCTGAGAATTCCTTTTTCTTCTGAGCAACTATAGCCTTTGCCTCCTCCTCGCTTGAAACGGGAGCGGCATATCCGATAAAAATAGATTTCTTTTCTTCGATCTCTGCTTCGGCTGCCTTAAGCAGAGTTATTCTTTTTCCGCTTTCTGCCATGATCAACCCTCAATTATATATTCGCCAAGCTGTCCCTGCAGCTTTTCATCAGCCACAAGAGTTGCATAAATGCCATCGGTTGCATATTCAACCTCAACATTTTCGCCCTTGGAATAAATATTTGAAATAAGACCTGCCTTAGACTGAGGAAGCTTAACCTTTATGAGCTTTTTGCCTCCGCTGAGAAGCTTTTCAAGCGCAGTAAGGAAGTCTTCAAGTCCTTCTCCTGTTTTTGCGGAAATGAAAACAGCCTCTCCGTTATAATCGGATGCGATTCTCTTCAGCTGATGGAGCGCATCGCTGTCAGTTGCGGCATCGCATTTATTAAAAGCAAAAAGTGTGGGCTTGCCTTCTGCGCCAAGCTCGGAAAGAAGCTTTGTACAAACCTCCAGCTGAACTGCGGCATATTCGTCAGAAGCATCGGAAACAATAATGAGAACATCTGCATAAACCGCTTCATCAAGAGTGCTCTTGAAGGCTTTGATAAGATGATGGGGAAGGTTATTGATAAAACCAACTGTATCGGTCAGGAGCAGCTTTGTGCCTGCAGGCAGCTCAAACTGTCTTGTTGTAGGGTCAAGTGTTGCAAAGAGCTTATCCTCTGCAAGAATACCTGCATCGGTCAGACGGTTAAGGAGAGTTGATTTGCCTGCGTTTGTATAGCCAACTATTGCGCACTTGGGAATTCCGGAGCGCTCTCTTGCGGCTCTCATAGTGAGGCGATTCTTTTCAACCTTGCGAAGCTCTTCCTCAAGCTGAGCCACCCTTGATTTCAGGCGTCGTCTATCAATTTCCAGCTTTGATTCACCGGGGCCTCGTGTACCGATACCACCGCCAAGTCGTGACATTGATTTACCTTTACCCATAAGTCTGGGCGCAGTATATTTAAGCTGAGCAAGTTCAACCTGAAGGCGTCCCTCTGCGCTTTGCGCACGAGATGCAAATATATCAAGAATGAGCATGCTTCGGTCAAGAACAGAAACCTCTTCTTCAATGGCTGCTTCTATCTCTTTTATCTGAGAGGGAGTGAGCTCAAAGTCGAAAATAACAAGATTAACTCCTGTGTTTTTGCAGATCTCGGAGATTTCTTCTATTTTACCGCTGCCAACGCCGTATTTGGAATCGGGAGCGTTTCTCATCTGAGTAACAATAGCGGCAACGCTTCCGCCTGCTGTGTCAAGAAGGCGTCTCAGCTCTTCAAGCGACATAAGGCAAGCGCCCTCGCCTCCCTGCGGATATATGGAAACGCAAACTGCTTTCTTTTCCTCTTCCGGGGATGTTTCGTGCAGCTTTTCACGTTCTTTTATTTCGTTTTCAATTATATATTCATCCATAATTTTATAAATTACACTCCTGTAAGGGAAATTACCTTGATTATTAGTTGTTCACTATTTTTATTGTTATATACGAAATAATGAAAAAAACCGGATAGGGCTTGCGCCGTATCCGGTATCGGTCAGATGCTGATCTTATTTGCTTGCCTCAAGACGACGCTTGAACTTGTCAACTCGTCCACCGGCATCTACTAACTTCTGCTTTCCGGTGAAGAAGGGATGACACTTGGAGCAAATTTCAACACGAATCTCACCGTTTGCATCGCCCTTTGTGGAGCGTGTAACAACTGTTTCGCCGCAAGCGCAACGGATTGTTACTTCCTTGTAATCGGGATGAATTCCTGCTTTCATTTGTATGAACACACCTTTCTTTGCATTTGTGTAGTTATTAATTCACAGTACATCGCATTTTACCACAAACAATATCAATAGTCAAGAGCTTTTTATAAAAAAATATAAGCATAGGTATTATTACTATATTTTGGCGCCAATATCGTTTTTTAATCGTACAATAATTTTCTTTTCAAGTCTTGATATATACGATTGGGAAATCCCCAGCATATCGGCAACCTCTTTCTGAGTTTTTTCTCTTCCGCCTCGCAGTCCGTATCGCAGTTCAATAATCTCTCTTTCTCTTGCATCAAGGCTTTTAACTGCTTCACGAAGTATTTTTTCGTCCTCTGCTTTTTCAAGATCCTGGCTGACAGCATCGGGATCGCTTCCCAGAATATCTGAGAGAAGCAGCTCGTTTCCGTCCCAATCGGTGTTAAGCGGCTCGTCTATAGAAATAGTGTTCTGGCGGTTAGAGCTTTTTCTCAGATACATAAGAATTTCGTTTTCTATGCATCGTGAGGCATATGTTGCCAGCTTGATATTTTTATCGGCTCTGTACGTATTAATAGCTTTGATAAGTCCGATGGTGCCTATGGAGATAAGATCCTCTATGCCTGTTGAGCCTCCCTCAAATTTTCGGGCAATATAAACAACAAGGCGAAGATTGTGTTCTATAAGGAGCCTTCGTGCATCCTTATCAACTTCAAGCAGCAGTATTGTTTCGGCCTCCTTTTCAGGTGAAAGGGGAGGTGGGAGGGCTTCCGGTCCGTTTATGTAAAAATCGTTTCCCTCACCTTTGGCAAGAGTTGCGGCTATTTTTTTAAGAATTTGCCAGATGCTTATGGGTGCTTTCATTTTTTTGCTTCCTTTCAGGGTATAAGAATTGATGGCGCAGTTGCGGCAAAGCCTGCAAAGTAGGTATTGCTGTGAGGAGAAACTGCTATCAGGCATTTTTTTGAAGCAGTTCGCCTCTCGTGAGAAACTGTAACATTGTCGGGGAAAAATGCGCACAAAAGTTTGCCGCCGTTGTCGCTGCTCTGAGGAATCAGTCTGATCTTCAGATCTTTATGTAAAACAGCATCAAATCCGCCGAGCATCGCTTTAACTGTTTCCCTTGGTATAATAGAATAGAGCGCTTCGTGAGAGGTCAGTATAACGGGAGCGCAGGAAAAAGGATCTCTTAAAAGATTTCCGCTGTCGCAAAGAGCATCAAATGCAGTTGTTTTTCCATTGAGGGTTATCTTTATGTGAAGGCTTTTGCAGCCTGCTCTGTGTGAAATTGCCCTTATCATAAAGAAAAGAATTCCGATTGCAGCAATAGCAGTTATAAAAATGCTGAATGGAGACCTTTGGGGGCTTTTCCAGGAAAGTAGCATAGTCATAATCCCGCCGAGCAGAGCGCTGCAGCAACCAAAAACAGCATATTGCCTGAGAAAAGGAATAATTCCTCCGAAATCAAAGCAGATAACGCACATAGCTCCGCCAACAAGAACAGAAATAATATAGCCGGCTATCCCGTTTAAAGAAGAAATCGTGGCGAATATGGCATATATGGCGCCCAATGCTGAGGCGAGGCTTATTCTAATGGGATTTTTCTCCTTTGCCCCAAGACTTGCCGAGGCGGAGAGGGCAATGAAATCCATTGCAAAATTTACGAGAAACAGAATATCTGCATATAAAACAGTTTCCATTGCGTCTCCTTTTCTGATTGTTACTATCAAGCATTTTACACCACTGCCGCACCAAAAAATGTCACAAACAGTTTGCGATAAATAGCATATTTGAAAGATAATTGAGGGAGTAAATGAAAAATAGAGGGAAATTAATATGAACAAAATGTAAAATAAAAATATGTCAACTGTCGAAAAAAGAAAAAAAGCATTTTTTTGCGTATATTATAGTGTAGATTTTTATATAGTCCGGAGGTAGTGACCCGTGACCGTTGCAGAGCTGTTTTGTGAAAGAGAAAAGAAAACCCTTTCTCCCTATGCTTTTTTAACATCGCAGACAAGAGGACGAGACTATCCCAATGTTCCATGTCAGAACAGAACCGAGTTTCAGCGAGACAGGGATAGAATTTTGCATTCCAAAGCATTCCGCAGGCTTATGCATAAAACACAGGTCTTTTTGTTTCCTGTGGACGAGCACTACAGAACCCGAATGACGCACACCCTTGAGGTAACTCAGATTGCAAGAATCATTGCAAGAGCATTGCTTTTAAATGAGGATCTTTGCGAGGCAGGCGCACTTGGACACGATATAGGCCACACTCCTTTTGGCCATGCGGGCGAGATTGTTATGCAGGAGAAGTTTGATCCTTCATTCACCCATTATAAGCAGAGCGTGCGAATAGTTGAAAAGCTTGAAAATGATGGCAAGGGGCTTAATCTCACATGGGAGGTTCGTGATGCTATCCTTAACCATGCCGGCAGCTGTATGGCATCAACTCTTGAGGGGCGAATTATTAAGTTTGCAGATAGGATCGCATATATCAACCATGATATAGACGATGCAATCAGAGCGGGAATTCTTTCTATTGACGATATACCGAAGGATATAATATCCGTTGTTGGTAAAGGTCACGGAGAGCGAATCAATGCAATGGTTTCAAGCGTAGTTGAAGGAAGCACGGGCAAGAAGGATATAAAGATGACAGCGGAGGTTGGCGAGGCTATGAACGAGCTTCGTGATTTCCTTTTTGAAGCAGTATACCGAAACCCTGTTGCAAAGGGAGAGGAAGTGAAGGCGCGCAGTATGCTTGCAGAGCTTTACGATTATTATTTGCTTCATCCGCAGGAAATGCCCTCTTTTTATTACCAAAACACAGAGTTTGAATCTGTTGGCAGATGCGTTTGCGACTATATTTCCGGCATGACCGACAGATATGCTATAGATACTTATAAGAAATTGTTTATTCCAAGCGTCTGGCAGAAGACAAACGAATAAAAATCATTCTCCCATAACAACTGAGTGAGAGTATTACTATAACAGAAAGGAGTACATATGGTTCCTGCAAACATAATTGAAGATTTAAAATACAGAAACAGAGTGGAAGACGTTGTGGGAAGCTATGTAACTCTAAGTCGCTCGGGCTCAAATCTGAAGGGGCTATGCCCATTCCACAGCGAGAGAACCCCATCGTTCACGGTTTTTCCCAACGACGGACATTATTATTGCTTTGGATGCGGTGAAGGCGGCGACGTTATCACCTTCACTATGAAGCTTGAAAACCTTGATTATCGTGGAGCGCTTGATTTTCTCGCAAAGCGAAGCGGAATAACTCTTCCCGAGGATGACAGATTCACTCCGAAGGGAGTCAGCCGTCAGCGAGTTCTTGAAATGAATAAATGCGCAGCAAGATTCTTCAGAGATATGCTCTTTGATGAAGAGATAGGCAGAGCAGGCAGAGAATATCTTCTAGGTAAAAGAGGACTTTCTTCAGCTGTTGTCAAGCGATTCGGTCTTGGCTATGCGCCCAATTCTTTCAATGCTCTTCGTGATCATCTCCGTAAAAACGGATTTACCAGAGAAGAAATGGTTGAGGGCTATCTTTGCCAGGTAAGCAAGAAAAACGAAAATAATATATACGATTGCTTCAGAAACAGAGTGATGTTTCCCATAATAGACGTAACGGGAAATGTTATTGCATTTGGCGGACGAGTTCTTGATGATTCCAAGCCCAAATATCTGAACTCTGCAGATACGCCTGCATTCCGTAAAAGCAGAAACCTTTTTGCACTTAATTATGCGAGAAATTTCTGCAGCGAAAATCTGATTTTGTGCGAAGGCTATATGGATGTTATCGCGCTTCATTCGGCAGGTTTTCAGAATGCGGTTGCAACCTTGGGAACGGCAATAACGCCCGATCAGGCGAGGCTGATGAAGAGATATTCCGATAAGGTTGTCATTTCATACGATAGCGACGAGGCAGGTAAAAAAGCGGCGTCTAAGGCGCTGAAGCTTCTCTCTGAGGCAGGGGTTGATTCAACAGTTCTCAAAATGCAGGGAGCTAAAGACCCTGATGAATATATCAGTAAATTCGGAGCAGACAGATTTAAAAAGCTTCTTTCCGAGGGCAGAAGCGAATTTGACTTTAAGATAGACGGAATAAAGGAAAGATACGATCTGAATATTCCCGAACAGAAGGTCAAGGCGGGAAATGCCCTTGTTAATGAGATAGCAGCGTATTATTCGGTTATTGAACGAGAAGTTTATATAGCCAAGGCGGCAGAAGCGCTGGGGCTCCCTCCTGAAAGCGTGAAGGCCGATGTTGCAAGAGCCTTGCGGAAGAAGAAGGCTGTTGAAAGAAAAACTCAGAGGGATGAGCTTATCAGAACAACCTCTGCAGTTGGCGACAGAGTTAATCCCGATGAAGCTAAAAATATAAAATGCGCCCGCCTTGAAAAGCAGGTGCTGGGAATGATGCTTTGCAGAGCGGAGTTTCTTTCCATGGGCGCAGAGCAGCTTAGCCCTGACGATTTTTACACTTCGCTTAATAAGCGAATGTTTGCCTTTATAAGTGAGGCCCACAGAAATGGCGGATTTGATATTGGTCAGCTTAATGAGCAGTTCAATTCAGATGAAATTTCAAGGGCAAACGAATATATGACAGATAGGGCAAGGCTCAATATAAACACAGATAAAACCTTTATGGAGGCAGTTGAAAATCTGAAGATAGAAACTGCCAGACAAAAGAAGAAGGACGAGGGCGGAGAAGACGCCTTTGAATTTATCGCCCGCAGGCGAAATGAAGTTAAAAAGTAAGATTTACATATTAAAGGAGTTTTTTGAATGGAACAGGAAAAGAAAACGGTTGATGTAAAAGATCTGATTGAAAAGGGTAAGCAGAAGGGTGCTCTTTCCAATTCAGAGATTATGGAAGCGATCGAATATGCCGACTATGATATTGAGCAGATCGAGCGTCTTTATGATCAGCTTGAAAACAGCGGAATTGACATTATCAACTATGACGGCGCTGTAAGCGAAGAGGAAACAAAGAACGAGCTTGGCCAGATGGAAAGCGCCAAGGATATGGAGAAGATGCTCCAGCAGGAAGGTCTTGCAATTGATGACCCTGTAAGAATGTATCTTAAGGAGATCGGTAAGGTGCCGCTTCTTGATACAGATGCTGAGCTTGAAATTGCGAAGAGAATGGCAGAGGGTGATGAACAGGCAAAAACAATGCTTATCGAAGCAAACCTTCGTCTTGTTGTAAGTATCGCAAAGAGATATGTAGGTAAGGGTATGTTCTTCCTTGATCTTATTCAGGAGGGCAACCTCGGTCTTATGAAGGCAGTTGAAAAGTTCGACTTTACAAAGGGCTTCAAGTTCTCTACATATGCAACATGGTGGATCAGACAGGCTATCACAAGAGCTATTGCCGATCAGGCCAGAACTATCAGAATTCCCGTTCACATGGTTGAAACTATCCATAAGGTTTCCCGCTATCAACGTCAGCTTCTTCAGGAGCTTGGCCATGAAGCAACAGCAGAAGAGGTTGCTGAAAAGATCGGTATGTCAGCAGATAAGGTTCGTGAGATCATGAAGATCGCGCAGGACCCTGTTTCTCTTGAAACACCTATCGGTGAAGAAGAGGATAGCCACCTTGGCGACTTTATTCCCGATGATGATTCTCCTGCTCCTCAGGAGGCGGCATCATTTGCAATGCTCAGAGAGCAGCTTGCCGAAGTTCTTCACACACTCACACCCAGAGAAGAGCACGTGCTTAAGCTTCGTTATGGCCTTGATGACGGACGTCCTCGCACACTTGAAGAGGTTGGTAAGGAGTTTAATATCACACGTGAGCGTATCCGTCAGATCGAGGCTAAGGCGCTCAGAAAGCTTCGTCATCCCAGCCGTTCAAAGCGTTTGAAGGATTTTCTTGACTAATATATAAAAATTAACAATACTAAAAAAATCACACCTGTTTTGTGCAAAAATACCCTATGGTAGTGAAAAGCAACAAACAAAGCCCATATTTAATGTGTGATAGTAACAAGTATTGTGAACAAGCGGTTAAGAATAATACCGAAACAACCATAATATACATTTGCCTATTATGTCGGAAAAGGCTAAATAAATCTTGACATATATAGATAATTAGTGTAAAATATATAAAGCATATGTGTGTTTTCACATAATATAAACGATCGAACAATTTTTGAGGAGGATCCGATAAAATGAAAAGAAGACTTGTTAGTTTCCTGCTTTGTGTTGCTTTGCTCTTCACAGGTGTTATGGCAACAGGTTGCGCTAATCTGAATGAGGATGAAGATCCCACAGAAACAGGCGAAGATGAAAATGATGGTCTCACACGTTCCGGTATGACACTCACTCTGTGGGTTCCCACACAGGAGGGCACAACAGAAGAGGCTCTTGAACTTGTAGAAGAAGCCATCAATAAGATCACTCAGGCTGAATATGATACTGCTATCAAGCTTTACGGTATTGCGTCTGACGATTATGAGGATGCTGTAAAGAAGCAGGTTGAAGATATTAACACACGTGTAGAAGAAGCTGAAAAGAAAGCTATCGAAAGAAGAAAAGCTGAACGTGAAGCTGCAAAGCGTGGCGAAACTCTTCCTCCCGAAGAGGTTGAAGAGGATGAATCAAGCAAGAACCCCTACGACCTTATCGTAGATAGCGGTGCTGGATATCCTCACGTTGAAGAAAACCAGATGGATATCTTCCTTATCAGAGGCTATGACAACTATAGATATTACACAGATAATTTCTATGTTCAGTCTCTTAACGAAGAAATCAACGGAACATCCAAGATCCTCAAGTCCTATATCTACCCCAGCTTCTTTGAAGCAGCTGAAGTAGATGGAACAATCTATGGTGTTCCCAATAACCATGCGCTTGGCGAATATACATACCTTCTTGTTAATAAAGAGCTTGCAACAAAGTATGGCTACAACCAGATGGACCTTATGACAGTTGTAAACTGCCAGCAGTTTGTTGAATCTGTAGCAGCAAACGATGCTGCAGCGGGCGTAACACCTGTGTGGGGCGATATCACTCCTTCCTATATGCAGTATTGGTCCGGTAAGGATTCCAGCGAATTCTCTGTTCTCGCATCCAGAGTAACAGCAGATAAGGCTATTGAAGAGGTTGAGCTCAAGAACGTATTCACAATCACAGACTACGTAGATAACACATATGTTCAGAAGCTCTTCGCAGAGAGAGGCTATATCTCCACAGCAGAAAGCGTTGAAAAGTTCGGTATCGGTCTTGTAAAGGCAACACCTGCTGAAATCGAAGAAAAGTATGCTGACGAATATTATGTAAATGTTCACCAGAGCCCCGAGGGAACTCTTGAGGATTATTGCTCTGCTGTATTTGCAGTAAGCACATTCACAGAAAGCACAGCACGTTCTATGGAAATCATCACAATGCTTAACACAAACGAAGAAATCAGAACAGTTCTTCAGTATGGTGTTGAGGGTGTGCATTGGAAGCAGGACGAGCTTGACACATCTGTTATTGTAAATCTCAGCGATGAATATAATATGGACATTATGGATACAGGTAACATCTATATGACATATCCTGATTATGGTGTGGCAATGGATTGGTCTTCTGAAAAGTCTCAGAACCTTGATTCCTACTATCCCGTAACATATTATATGACAGACTATGTTCACGAAAGCAACCAGGAGCTTATTGAAAACTTTGATAAGTTCTGTGCACAGGTTGAAGCTCAGGTAGCAGCAATGGATGCAGAAACATTCAAGGCTAGCATCCAGAGCCTTAAGACGCTTGTTGAAGATAATGAATATTATCAGAAGCTCTCCTATATGCCTTCCTCTACAGACACACAGAAGGGCAGAACAGAGGAAAAGGGCTGGATCCCTGATAACTCAATTGCATATCAGTGGGCAGAAAGAGTTAAGTTCATTCTTGAAAACGGCTGATAAAGCTAATATAATGCGGCACTGAAAGGTGCCGCATTTTTTATGTTTCAATCAAAATATCAGAATTTTGCAGGCAATATTACTAACATATATATTAAGGAAGAAATACTATGAAAAAATATAAAACCGAAATGCATTGTCATTCATGTCCTGTAAGCCATTGTGCATCTCATAAGCATGAGGATCTTGTGGAACAGTATATAGAATATGGATATAGCACCATCGTTCTCACAGAACATCTTAATGAATACACGTTTATCGGCATGGATGATAAAACCCCCATTGAAAAAATGGAATATTATCTTGATAGCTACAGAAACCTGAAGAAAATTGCAGGAGACAGACTCAATATCCTTCTTGGTGCAGAAATACATATGGCGGGAATGGGCGACAGCGATTTCCTTGTATATGGAGCAGACGAAGAGTTTTTCCTCAATAACCCTGATATATATCTTTATGATCATTGGAGAAACGGAGCGCATATCAGAAATAATGGACTTTTGCTTTTTCAGGCCCATCCTTTCAGATATCGCCAGATGCTTTGCCCTGTAGAATGCCTTGCAGGAATAGAGGTGTATAATGGACACCCCGGGCAGATGAGCCATAACAGAATGGCTGAAGAGTGGCATAAAGAGTATCCCCATTTGCTTACAGTATCAGGCAGCGACCATCATGATGCCTGCCAGTATCCCGATGCGGGAATTTTGACCGATGAACCTATAACAAGCAATAAACAGCTGCTTGAAATTCTCAGAAGTGGCAATTATGAGCTGATTCGTGATGAAAATACACGAAAAAAGTGTATTGAAGATATGAAAAATAACCAATAGACCAGACCTTGCCTCTGAGAAAACGTGAGAAAACGAGAGAAAACGAGAGAAAAAGAGAGCATTTGTATACCTATATTAAAAATTTGAAGAATTTTCGAAAAAAGTATTGACAAGTGGTGTGGCGTTTGATATAATACACAGGCTGAATAAAAAAACTAATTAACTTATGCTAAATTTCGGAGGATAGTTCTATGTCAACATATATGGCAAAGAAGGAAACCGTTGAGCGCAAGTGGTACATCATCGATGCGGCTAACAAGCCCCTCGGTAGAACTGCTGCAGCAGCGGCTACAATACTTCGCGGCAAGCACAGACCTGAGTTCACCCCTCACGCAGATTGCGGTGAGTTCGTTATCATCGTAAACGCTTCTAAGGCTGTTCTTACAGGTAAGAAGCTCGAGCAGAAGTACTACCGTCACCACTCCGGCTACATCGGTGGCCTCAAGGAGATCCAGTACAAGAGACTCATGGCTACTCGCCCCGAGCTCGCTATGGAGCTTGCAGTTAAGGGTATGCTCCCTCACAACACTCTTGGCGCTAAGGCGTTCACCCGTCTGCACGTTTACGCAGGCG
>JAZQUP010000002.1:0-15147 GCA_045631345.1 Candidatus Avispirillum sp. | reverse complement strand
GTCTTCTCTTTCTTTTTGTCTGATAAGTGATATGCTGACTAAAGTCAGCGTGATATTTTCGCTTTGCGAAAGTGATATGAAACCTATCGGTTTCGTGATATTCTATTCGCCATAAACTGTCCGCAGGACAATATCACTATGCGTAGCATAATATCACTGCGAAGCAATATAACTCGCCGTCAGGCGAATAGAGTTGCGTGATACTCCGCTTGGAGTATCACGCTAAATGCAGGAGCTTTTCTCATTCTTCAGCTGTTGTTTCCTCTGTTGGAACATAGGTGAGATAAGCAAAAATATCGTCGGAGATGGATTTTTCCTTAGAATATACAACGCTTGATTTATTAAAGGTATAGAAGAATTTCACCTGAGGCGCTGCTTCTTCGCCCTCCGCTGTTGTTTCGCTTTCCTCTGCCAATTCAAATTCATAGCCGAAATAAACTGTGTAGGTTACGGGAGTGTTTACAGTTGATGTTGTTCCATCATCATTATTAACCGTGGTTTCCTTGGTATAATTAAGAGTTACTCTGTCGCACTCAGGATAAATACCATAGGTCTCCTTCATTTCAGCCTCGTCGGCATAGTGATCTTCCCAATTTGAAATATTCAGCTTATAAACAAGCTCAAAGAGCTTCTCTATTCCGCTTTCATCTTCAATTGTGTTCACTCTTCCATCAGCTGTTTCTATAACAACAGATGTTACATCCTCTGCTGTGATAGCATCGTTCTGGAGGCTCCAGATCTCAGCGCTGTAAAGAGATTTAAGCTCTTTATTAAAGCCTGAAGCAAGAGTTGCTTCAACCATATAAACATCATCGCTGCCTGTAAAAGACATATACTGATGTCCGTTATATGAGTTTACAATGCCAAACTTAAATGTATACTCGGAGCCATCGGAATATTTAACATCCAATGTAAGCTGAGGAGTTTCAAGTCCAAATGCTGCAACATCTGCGCCCTCTGTGTCAACAACAGAAACAGCCTTCACATCTGTGAGCCCTGCAACCATTGTTGCTACAGCAGAGTTATCAATGGGGAATGTTGCATCCTCTGTGTACACCCACTTTTCATTATCATATGAAAAAGCAAGAACTGATCCATTTATATCATATGAAAATGCAACGGGTATTGCTTTTTCCTTTTTAAGAACCTCAACCTTTGAGGTTACAGCTTCTGCCTCAGCCTCTTCTGCCGCCTTCTTTGCATTATAGGCAGACAAAATTCCATAGCCTGCAATAAGGGCGGCAAGGACTGCCGCCATTATTACAAGAGGCAGGGCTTTATTTTTCTTTCTTTTTGCCATAGCAACCTCGGATCACTTGCGACGGCGGCGGAACCAGATCACAAATCCTGTTACAAGGAATGCAAGAGGAACAATGATGATCATTCCTGTATAACCAAGGAGAGCATCTGCCGCTGTTATATCAAGAGTTGCATTAGTGATTGCCTTTGCCGCAACATTGATAGAAGTTGTTTTTCCGCAGGTGTTCTGAAGAATGGTTGTGAACACAAATGAGTTGCCAAAGCTAGCCATCTGTTCATCAAACATTGTATAGCTTGTGAACCACACAAGTGTTCCACCCTTTTCACCTGTTTCGCTGTTTTCTATCTGCGACTGATAAGCTACTGTGAATGTGCTTTCTTCTACTGCGGTTGTATCTGTGATAGTTTCGTCATAAAGGAAAGCCTTTTCAGATGTTTTGAAGAGAGGTGTGCGTGTTCTGTTTTCAGCCTCGATTTCGCTGATGGGGCTGCTGAACATTGAAAGAATAGTATAGTTTGAAGCAGCAAGCTCTGCTGTGATGCCTGCGCTCTGGATCTCGGGAAGCAGATAATAGGGAGCCTGATAATAATGCTCTGTGGAGTTTTCCATAATAATATCTGCTGTTGCGGTGAGGCCCATATATTCTGTGAGGCGCGCAAAATTGGGAGTTTTTCCGCTGCTCATAATTTCACCATAGGATGTGAGAACAACATATCCGCCACCGTTGATATATTCAACAAGCGCATTATATTCTTCCTCTGTGATGTCTGTCTGAGGAACGTTTACAAAAACAGCCTTGGCATCCTCGGGAACTGCAACGCTTTCACCTGCAATAAGAGTGAGGCTCTTCATTTCAACATTTTCTGTTTTTGCAAGCTCTGCAAAAGCTGTGCCAAATGCTGTTTCGCCGTGACCTGAGAGCTGATAAACTACGGGAAGCACATCAGATGCAACAAAATCAATTGCGCCTGAGATTTCCTTTTCGCCCATGAAATATTCTGTTGCTGTGAACTCATATCCGCTCTGCGCATAAAGCTGATAATAGTAGTTATATTCAGAATAGCTGAGCAATGTTCCCTCATAGCCGGAGGGCTCATACATAAAGAATTCCTCCCCGTCTATAACTGTGCTTCTCTTTTCGCTCACTACGATAACAGAGTTATCTGTAAGCTGATCAGATGTATATTCCGACGTGAATGTGGGCTTCTTAACAGGGTCGATCTTCTGAACCTTGATCTTGGAGTTTTCTGCCTCATAGCGAGAAAGAAGCTCTGTTACATATGCCTGCTCTGCGCCCTCTGTTACGATATGATAAATTGTTATATCGCAATCAATTTCAGAAACAAGCTTTTTTGTTTCATCGCCGAATGTGAGAATTGCATCACCTGTCATATCAAGCTTTGTGAAATTTGAGGGGAGCTGGCCAATGAAGAGATTAAGCACGATAACTATTGCAACGGCAATTGCTGTGAGCCCAATGCTGTAGGCGCCGATCTTAATAACCTTTTTATTTGACTTATTCATTTTTCGGCACCTCCTTAGCTCCAGCGTCTCTTTTCAACGCACTGAACTGTGAAGAAAATAAACAGAGCGCTGATGGACACATAATATATAATTGTTGAAATATCAAAAATACCGTTGATAAAGTTTATGATAGGATCAAAAATTGCAAATGCGGCAAGCATTTTGCCTGCAAGACCCTCAAAAAGTGCGCTCTTTACCACATATGTTACAACGCTGCCAACAACAAGAACACCGCCTGTTATGCCTGCGATAACATAGTTTTTAAGAGTGATCCAAACGATATAAGCCACAACGATAGCAATTGCCAGCACAACTACAAGAGAAACTGCAGAGCTTGTGGAAACCATTGAAGCAAGGCTTGACATAAAATACATCAGAAGAACAGCGGCAAGGCTGATAACTACTGAGATAACCTGGCTCTCTGTGAGAGAGGAAAGGAACATACAAATTGCAATAACTGCGCATCCGAGAAGGAAATAGCACATAATGGATGCATAGATAAGAGCAAAATTAACTGCGCCGGCTGTACAGAATGATGCCATGATCAAGGGATAAAGGCACATAACCACTGTGGGAATTGCCATAATTGTTGCAAGGGCAAAGAATTTGCCAAGAACTATCTCACCTGTTGTGAGAGGGAGAGAATATAAAAGCTGGTCAACCTTTGTTTGTCTTTCTTCTGAAAATGTTCTCATTGTAAGCACGGGAACTGCCAGAAGTGACATAAAACTGATGCTATATATTGCATATTCAAAATGTGCTGATGCATTGCCGAATATGTTCATAGCGGAATAAAGCCCTATAAAAACAAGGGTGAAGGCTATGAAAATTGTTCCTGTCATGCTGAAAAGGTTGGATTTCAGCTCACGTCTGTAAACTGCATTCACTGCTCATCATCCTCCTTTTCTGTGGTTTCTGCTGAGAAGAGAGGAGAATATTCTTCTTCCTCGTCCTCATCTTCTTCAGGCTCTTCTTTAATATATGCTTCGTCATAATAAGCAGGGCCAAGGCTTGACTTAACTTTAACCTTTTTGCCTCGCTTAGCTTCACGCTTTTCCTGCTTTTCAGCTTCTTTTTCCATAGCATATGCTGCGCCTGCGTCAAGGCTTTCACCTGCAAGACGTACAAACACATCTTCAAGACTTGCCTGCTCTTCAACGATGGAGATAAGGCTATGGCCGGCGCTTGTGAGCGCAAGGATAACCTTTTCTCTTATATCGGCATTCTTATCTGTTTCAATAACAAGAGCTGTTTTTTCGCCCTCAGAAACTGTAAGCTCAGTTATTTCGCCAATACCTGAAAGAACGGCTCTGATCTCTTCTTCTGTGCCTGTTGTTTCAACCTTAAGCTTCTTTGTTTCGCCTGTCTGGGCAAGAAGATTTTCAAGAGTATCGGCAGCAACGATAGTGCCCTTTGAGATCATAATAACATAATCACAAACTGCGGAAATTTCCTGCAGGATATGGCTGGAGAGAATAACTGTATGCTCCTCCCCAAGCTCACGGATAAGATCACGAACTTCCATTATCTGAATGGGGTCAAGACCAACTGTGGGCTCGTCAAGAATAATAATATCGGGATTGCCCATAAGCGCAATTGCGATACCAACTCTCTGTCTGTAACCCTTGGAAAGGTTTTTAATAAGTCTGTCAGCAACATCAAGGATGCCTGTTTTTTCCATAACAGATTCAATATGATCATAAAGCTCAGACTTATGGATCTTTTTCGCTCTGCCTACAAACTCCAGCATTTCAAAGGGAGTCATATCTGTATAGAGCGGAGGGATCTCGGGGAGATACCCTATGCAGCTTTTTGCTTCAACTGCATCATCAATGATATCATAGCCGCCGATAGTAACTTCGCCTGATGTGGGCGCAAGGCAGCCTGTTATCATATTCATTGTGGTGGATTTTCCTGCTCCGTTGGGACCGAGGAATCCATAGATATGTCCCTTTTCAACTGTGAAGCTGATTCCCTTTACAGCTGCAACGGGGCCATAATTTTTGGTTAGATTTTTAACTTCTATCAAACCGTTTTTCCTCCCGGTTTTATAAATTTTAATATTATGTTTTCTATTATACACCTTTTATCTGAAAATTGGGTGAACTTTATGTGGTTTTTTTGTTTTTTTAATGACAAACTTTCATATGCATTAAAAAATTACTGCAAAATGAAAAGATCCTGCATCTGAGCGATGCAGGATCCATATCAATTAAAGATAATATTAACAAAATCAATATGCGCTGAACATAAGAGCGCTGAGGGCTGCGCCTGCTATGCCGCCGAGGATGGAGAATACAACATTAACAATAAATCCAACAAGGGCACCAACGCCTGCTCTCTTTGCCTTTGCAGGCTCGTCGTTTTTCCAAACAAGCCAGAGAATAAGGCCTACAAGGGGGAAGAAAAATCCAAGAACTGCCCAGCCGAAGCTTGCTTTTCCTTCTGCCTTTACAGGAGCTGTTTCTGCAACGCTTGTTCCACAAGCGGCGCAAATAACAGCAGTGTCTTCAATCTGTGTTCCGCAATGCTTACAATATGCCATAATTTACCTCCGAAATTATAATTTTACCAGGCTAAAACTGCCGCTGTTGATGCCACTGATGCAAAAATAAACATCAGCACTATCAAAATGATATAGAGAGCCACTCCTGCAATAACGCTTACAAGAGCTCCTATACCTGCACTTTTTGATCTTTTGGGATATTCGTCTTTCCACAAAAGAAACAAAATGAGACCAACGATCGGTATGAAAAATCCCAGAACGCCCCAGCCAAATGTCTGATCATTTTCTGCAGGGCGATTATTTACAACTGCGCCGTTTACTGACGCTCCGCATCCGTGGCAAAAAGCTGCGCCCTCGCCAAGCTGTGTTCCGCATTTAGTGCAAAAAGCCATAATATCCTCCTTTGCAAGTTTTATTTGCTTTTATTAGTCGATAACCTCAATTGTCATTCCGTCAGCAAGATCTGCAGATGCAATGAACAGCTTTTCAACTTCCATAAGGTCGTTATATTCGCCTGCAACTACATTGCCGTTTACCTTATATGTTCTCTTGCCTGCGCCCTCGTTCTTATATGTGAGAGTTACGGGATGTCCCTTAACGATAACGTTGATAGAAGCATTATCGCAAGGCATTGTTGCAGGTGTCTGAACAACGAGACCATCAAGATTGGGAGCGATACCGAAGCCAAACTTGATAAGCTCCTTAACAAGAACTGCGCCACTACCTGTATACCAGTCACCCATAGAGCCGCCATCGATCTCATAATCGGGGTTGCAGCAATAGGAGTTGGGCATTGCAAATGTTGTCATTGTGCAGTTATCGTGTGAGATAACCATAGACTTTTCCATCTGGCGCCAAGCTTCTTCAGATTCACCGAGAATGAAGAGAGCCATAATGCTGAACATACTTGCATGAACATATGCGCAGCAGTTTTCATATGTACCGGGAGTGATATTGGCAACACGGCCTGCCTCCTGCATACCATAGGGGAATGCAACGTCAAATGTGAGAAGGCCATACTTAGAGTCAAGAGCCTTCAATGTGTTAACGATAACTTCCTTGAGAGAAGGATCGCGCTCAACCATTCCGGAAATAGCCCAGAAGGAGTTTGCTGTTCCGCTGCGACGGGATTTTCCGTCGGGGTCGCACCAGGAGCCAAGCTTATAGCTTCTCTTATCGCCGATACCGTGGATGATCTTTCTTTCGCCTGCATCGTTTGTTTCAATTGCGTTTTCTGTGAGACCGCCTGCAAGCTCTTCCATAACAGCTGCATACTCAGCGATCTTTTCTTCGTAGCCGCCAACCTTTGTGAGTATCTCGATCATTTCACGGCAGTTCTGATAAAGCTGGAGAGTTGCCATAACTGTGATACCGCTGCCATAGCGCTTATCCTTTTCGTCAAAGCATCTGCCAAGACCGTCAAGAGCATCGTTCCAGTCGCCGTGGAGGATCTTAAGACAATGAGTGTTATATTCACGGTCAATATTACGAGCCATATAGTCCATGATCTTGATCATATGGCAGAGAACGCTATCAACGATATCGCTCTTTCTTTCAACCCAGTTGCGCTCGCTGTTGCCTTCCTCGTGAGCTACATAATAGGAGCAAAGCTCGTCAAGGATGGACCAGTCTTCTGTATAGCAAAGATATGTATAGATAGTGGAGATGATCCAAACACCCTGGTCAATAAATCTTCTCATATCCATATCGGGATTTGCATCGGGATCGGAGGGAACGGAGAACTGACGGGGAGGTCTGCCGTCCTCAAGGATATAGTTAAGAGCAACGATGATCTTTTCACGGCTCTTTTCAGGCTGCCAGATAAGAGAGCCTTCAAGCTGCTGGAATACGTCACGAATACCGATGTGGGGACCTGCATAGTTCTTACCGAGAGCGCAGAAGGATGTCTGCTTCTGAACATTGCGGATAAAGCGATTGAGCACCTTATTATTGATGCCGCCCTTCCAATCCTCAAATGTTGCTGTCATCTTAGCAAGCTCTGCATTTTCCTTAACATCCCATTCAACTGCCTCTGCATCAATTGCGGCAATATCAACAAGCTCGCTTGCTGCTGCCTCTGCATCGGGAATGTTGTGATAATATGAAAGATCATATTCAATTCTTGTTTCTTCGCCTGCTGCAAGCTCATAGTGGAAAATATCGCCGAGAGAAGCAATTTCTGTTGTTGTTGCTTCCTTTGCGCATCTCTTATATTCACCTGTGCGCAGAGATTCTGCATTTGTGAGAGTTCTGCCTCTTGCGCCGAGAATATCGCCACGGTCAACTGTGTGATATTCTTCTGTTACAGTTCCGCCAAAGCGAGCGGAATTGATTGTCATACAATCAAGATCGCTTCTGAGGATAACGGAGCCATTGGGCTTTCTTGTTCCGAACTTGCTCATTCTGTGCCAGAAGGATTCTGTTTCCTCATAACGAAGCTGAGCATTGATATAGGAAGAAAGATAGAAGGAAATTGTTTCCTCTGTTTTATTATTTGCATAAAGCGCAAGGTGGATATGCTTATCGGGGCTAACATGGAGACGAACTGCAAATGTTGCATTGTCTGTTTCTGTGATATAGTAAGCGCATCTGAGGCCGAAAACGCAATAACGCTCAACCTTGAGAGGCTCGAAAAGCTGACGGTTTACGCCAAGAATGGAAACAGGATAGAATTCGCCGCTTTCCATGGGGATACCTGCGAAAAAGCTGATGGAAGGATCATCTGAAAAATGATTGGGCTTGAAAATGGAGAAAAGGGATTCGCAAGCCTCAATATTACCTGAGGAACGAGCCCAAACTACAAGACCATCCGCATCATAGGGATGACGGGATTCGCCAACCTCTCTCTCAAAGCAAACTACCTTGCCATCGGAAAGATAGAATGAATTCTGAGGAAGAGCATTTTCCGCTGAGGGATTTGCCTTCAAAGCCGCAACCTGGCTGAGAATATTTTTGATTTCTGCTGTCAGCATAATTTATATTCCTTTCGCTCTGATATTTATTATCTTTATTTTACCATATATATTTACTGATTTCTACAATACTTTCAAAATATTTTGATTTTCATTTCCATTTTTTGCGCATTTCTCTGTATATCTACATCAAACTCTGTTGCCTGCCAATTGATTTTGCTTATTTTTTCATTTTTGCATAAATATCGGCGCCATTGAGCAAAATAGGCTTAACCCTATTAAAGAAAGGATCATCAGAAAATGAAAAAAACTGTTTCACTTATACTATGCCTTATTTTATGCTGCTCATCTCTTGCCTCTTGCCGAAGCAAGACAACAGACAGCGGCGGTAAATCCAACACATTGAAGGTGGCTGTTCTTGAATCTGCTTACGGCAGCGAAATGTGGGAAAGAGTTTGCGATGAATTTGAAAAGGTTTCGGGTGATATTAATGTTCAGCTGACAGCCGACAAAAACATTGAAGATGTTATCGGCAGCAAAATGAAAAGCGGAGATTATCCCGACGTTGTTCATCTTGCAACAGGCAGAGAATCGGGGCTTACCGAAACAATGATAAAAGAGGGAGCGCTGACCGATCTTTCAGACGTTCTTGATATGAAGGTGCCCGGAGAAGAAAAGAGAGTTTCTGAAAAGATCATCCCCGGCTTTACCGACACCCTTGCAACCAATCCATATCAGAACGGCAAAACCTATCTTGCCCCCATGTTCTACAGCCCTTGCGGCCTTTTTTATGATGCAAATCTGCTTAGAGAAAAAGGCTGGGAGCTTCCAACCACATGGGATGAAATGTGGGAGTTGGGAGACAAGGCGCTGGCTGAAGGAATATATCTTTTCACATATCCCACAGCAGGATATTTTGACGCATTTATTTATTCCCTGCTTGCTTCAAGCGGCGGAACTGATTTCTACAACGATGTTATGAACTATCGTGAAGGCGTTTGGGACACATCCGAGGCAAAGGCTGTTCTTGAAATAGTTTCACGCCTCAGCCAATATACCGAGCCTACAACTGTTGCCAATTCCACGCCCGACAACTTTCTGAAAAATCAGCAGCTTGTGCTTGACGGAAAGGCCATATTTATGCCAAACGGAACCTGGGTTGTTGAAGAAATGGCAGACGCTCCCCGCTCCGAAGGGTTTGAATGGGGCTTCACAGCGCTTCCCGCAGTTGAAAACGACCGCTATTCCTTCACATTCTTTGAACAATGCTGGATACCTCAGGAGGCATCCAACAAGGAAGCCGCAAGAGAATTTGTTGCATTTCTTTATTCTGACAAGGCTGCCGAAATATTTGCCGAATACGGCGCAGTTCAGCCTGTGATGAATATGACGGACAAGCTTTCAGAAGAAAACAAGCTTTTCTATTCTGTTTACGAAAACGGAGCCAAGGCTGTTATGGGCGGCTTTTCCGCAACAGAAGCTGTTGAGGGTGTTAGCATGTACAACACTCTCTTTGAATCCATCAACAGCATTATGTCAGGAGACAAAACTCTTGATCAATGGAGAAGCGAGATCATTGCTGTTTCTGATAAACTTCGCGGCAAACTGAAATGAAAACCTCCAAAAGCTTTCTCTTCCGATGCACAGCCCCTGCTATTCTGCTCTTTCTGATTTTTATGGTGTATCCAACCATAAGCGTTTTTGTTATGTCGCTATATAAATGGGGCGGCTATTCTGCCAACAAGACCTTTATAGGCTTTGACAATTTCAAAACGCTTTTTACAGACAGCCGCTTTGCTCTCAGCTTTAAAAACTCAGTTATTCTGCTGATTGTTGTCAGCATCTTTGTTCTGATTCTTGCCCTTTGGTGCGCCAACGCTCTCACCCGAGAAAAAATAAAGGGCAAAGGAATTTTCAGAGTGATATTCTATATCCCCAATATTTTATCTGCAGTTGTTATCGCCGCTATTTTTTCTGCCATTTACGACCCCTCAAGGGGACTTGCCAACTCCCTTTTAGCTATAGTCGGGATAGAGCCTGTTATGTGGCTTGGGGATAGAAGCGTTGTTATCTACAGCATTGCTCTTGCTATGATATGGCAGGCAACAGGCTATTATATGGTTATGTATATGTCCTCAATGTCGGCCGTGCCCGAAAGCTTTTATGAAGCCTCAGATATAGAGGGCGCCTCGGGAAAAACAAAATTCTTTTCAATAACGCTTCCTCTCATTTGGACAAATCTGCGCACAACGCTGACGTTTTTTATCATAAGCTCCATAAACATCAGCTTTCTGCTTGTGCGAGCAATGACGGGCGGCGGACCTGACGGAGCAAGCGAGGTTTTTCTCAGCTATATGTATGAGCAATCCTACACAAACTCCTCCTATGGCTATGGTATGGCAATCGGCGTGGTTATATTCGTTTTCTCCTTTGCCCTCTCCGCTTTGGTGAATTTAGTGACAAGAAGAGAGATAGTGGAGCTGTGATCAACAAAAACACTTGGATTCAACATCCACACTCATACACAGAAAGCATTTAACAATTATGAAGCTATACAAAATATTTATATACACAGCTCTAATTATGCTGGCTGTCAGCGTTGCGGTGCCTGTGCTGTGGGTGTTTGCCGCATCGCTGAAGCAAAATTCGGAATTTTATCAAAGCCCTTGGAAGCTGCCTGATGGACTATATCTGAAAAACTTTTCAGATGCCTGGCGTGATGCCCATATGGGCGCATATTTTCTCAACTCTGTTATTGTAACATTAATGGCAATTGCGATCCTTCTTATTGTTGCCCTTCCCTGTGCATATGCTATATCACGATTTGATTTCAAAGGCAGAGGATTTATAAAATCATTATTTATGGGTGGACTTTTTGTAAACGTCAGCTATATAGTTGTTCCCATATTTCTTATGCTTGTGGGGCTGAACCGAAGCTTTAAAATAACATTTTTTCTAAACAACCATTTTATTCTTGCTCTTGTTTATGCCGCAACAGCTCTGCCCTTCACCATATATCTGCTGCAAAGCTATTTTGCAACCCTACCCAAAGCATATGAAGAAGCAGCTTATGTTGACGGTTGCTCCCCCTTTCGCACCATGCTGCAAATTATGCTGCCAATGGCTCGCCCCAGCATTATAACAGTTATCCTTTTCAACTTCTTATCCTTCTGGAACGAATATATAATCGCCCTGACCTTTATGACTGAGGACAAAATGAAAACTCTTCCGGTTGGATTGATGAATCTTATGAAGGCGCAAAATGCGGCGGCGCAATATGGGAAAATGTATGCAGGGCTGGTTATTGTGATGCTCCCAACTCTTATTCTTTATATTCTGGTTCAGAAAAAACTGACCGAGGGATTGACCATCGGAGGCATCAAGGGATGACGGCATAAAAAAAGATCCTGCAAAAGCAGGATCTTTTTTATTGCCTTTAAGCTTAAATTACTTAGCAGCCTTCTTTGTTGCCTTCTTAGCGGGCTTTTCTTCCTTAACTTCTTCAGCCTTGGGAGCAGCCTTCTTTGCAGCAGGCTTCTTACCGCTCTTGAAGAGCTTGTTAAGAAGAGCAGCCTTATCCATATCGCCCTCGATTGTGAGGTCGCCACGCTTTGCAGCGTTGAGAAGGTCAGCTCTTGCGCTTACAACCTTAATTACCTTATCATCTGCAATTGTGATAACGCAGTTGTTATCATAGTAGTTGTAGGGCTCAACGTTGAGAGCGCCGTCCTTAACTTCAATGTAGAATACGCCTTCAGCTTCGCCTGTTACGTTGATCTGAGCAGCGAGGTTGCCTTCAACTGTGTCAACCTTGCAATCTGCCATAGCAGCCTTAGCCTTTTCAAAAAGTTCTACGTATGTCATTTTTATAAACTCCTTGTTTAAATTGTAAAAATAGTTACAACTCGTACAGTTTATCACACATATCCTTATATGTCAAGAGTTTTTATTCTAGTTGTTAAAGATAAGATTAGAATGTATGTAGATATTATAAATTTTCACATTAATTCGGATTGCAAACGATAAATAATTGTACAAAAAGTACATAAAAATCTCCTGTTTTTCCCGCTTTCTGTTGACGTAGTTATAACCTTATGATAAAATTTTATCAGATATATTATATAATATTGGGAGGATAAAATGAAGCGTTTTGTACTGACAGCATTAATAATAATGCTTATGACAGGGCTTTGCGCAGGAGTTTTCAGCTCCGCTGCCAATGAGCCAACAGATCCTTCTGAAATATACGAGCCTCAGATCGCCCCATACGAGGATCCGTCTATTCAGTTGTGGTTTGAGCATTCCTTTAAGAAAATTATGACCAGCGACACAACTCCTTCAGATATGGACACTTATACTGTCTATATGGGCAAAAACGAAATTGAAAATGCTCAGTTCGTTCTTTATTCCGATCAAACTCACGAAAAAATGAGAGCAAGCGTTTCCAAATTTAAGGACGAAAACGGAAACACTGTGGATGCTGAAATATACTATCAGATGTATGTTAACATCTTTGATCTCAACTCTCTGGCTTATCCCGGAGCAACTGAGGAAAACACATTTCTGCGTGAAGGCGAGCAGCCCGATCCTGTAACTGCGCTTAACAATATCGGACGCTTTCAGCTGAACGGCGGCAAAAGCCAGGCATTCTATATCCGTCTGAAAACAACAGATTCTTCTGTTTCAGGCTGGTATTCAGCGCAGCTTAACATATACAATTCTGCAGGTCAGTCTGTTAAAACCGCAACTGTTTATGCTTACGTTTGGGACTTCACTCTTTCTGAAAAAACCGAGCTGAAAACCTCCATATATCTCAATGGTACAGTTGGTTGGGACAAGGAATACAAAGAGCGCTATGATTATCTCCTTGAAAACAGAATCGTTGCAATGGATGTTCCGGGTGCGCTTAACTCCTCCAATCCCTATCTCACAAACGATAGAGTAAACGCCATCAGAGTTACATCAAACGGAGGAGGAAACTACGGAAATTATATGGATTTCACTATGGATAATTATCATCTCTATGGTGACATCTACACCGACCTCAGCTCTATGGCAGAGTGGGAAGCAATCAAGGATAAATTTTATTTCTACACAGTTGACGAGGCAGTTTCTGAAGAAACAGGGGCGCATAAGAGCATCAATCATGTTATTATGTATTCCGAAGATCTTGAAAGATACTGGCCCAATGCTTCAACTGTTGTTCCCTATCACGAAAACCACGCATATCCTTATTTCTACTATAACGACAAAATAAGCAATCTTGATCCGGGAACTATCGGAGACGGAGTTCAGGCAATGATAGACACGGCATCTATGACATTATGGTGCCCTCAGTATTACGCATTCACTCCTCTCTCCGAGCTGAACAAATACGGCTATGATCCCACAGTTGCAAACTGGCCCGTGAGAAGCCTTTCAGGCTCTATTTCAGGAAACTCCCGCTACGGCGAAAGATACTTTAACTGGGAAAGCGTTCTTGGCGAATTCAGAGACAGAATTATTTCCAACAACATTATCAGAAATGAAGATCCTGAAAACAATGACGAACTCTGGACATATTCTGCAGGTTGGAACAACGGATACACATATTGTAACCACCTTATTGAAAACACAGGCCTTCAGACAAAGATGCTCTTCTGGCAGCTTTACAGAATGGACGTTACAGGCTATCTCTACTACGGCGCAAACTTCTGGACAGAATACGACCACGTTAACGGCGAATATGTTGACACCACCGTTACAGGAAACAGAAACAACAAATGGAAAACAAATCTGAACACCACTTATGCGGCAGGCCATTCAGTTCACGGAAACGGCGTTCTTTTATATGATGCAGGTCAGGGTGGAGTCAGCAAACTTGATTACATAGGTTCTGTAAGAGTTGAGCATATGCGTGATGGTATTGAAGAATACCAGATGTTCACAATGCTTGAGAACCTCAGAGGAGATAAAGCATCTGACGATATTATTGATGCAGTTTCTCTGAATGTTGTGAACTATCTCTCCATGCCTGATTTTGACCGAAGCGCTTTCGCTGATGAGCTTGACGACTATGATATTCTCGCTCTTCAGAGAATAGAGCTTGGTAACCAGCTTGAAGCAGCAAGTAAAGAAGCCTGCGCTCACAACTACGACGAAGGTAAGGTTACAAAGGATGCCACCTGCCTTGAGCTTGGCGAAATCACTTACACCTGCTTTGATTGCGGAGCAGAAAATATTGAATATATTCCTGCAAAGCATACAAGCAAGGTTAGCTACACAGAAATTTCAAGCACTCCCGCAACCTGCACAAGCAAGGGAGAAAAGCAGTTCAAATGCTCTGATTGCGGATATATCAAATATGAAGAGATCCCCGCTCATCACGATAACGAGGAAATGTTTATTTACAGCGAGGATAGCAAATACATTGGCTCTCACGAAATTTTCTGCGCCGCTTGTGAAAAATCCATCGGTTCAGAAACTCACTCGTTGATCGCTCAGTATACCAACACCTGTACAGAAGCAGGCGAGCTGATCAAGGTTTGCTTCCATTGCAGCAAAACAGAGGTTGTTTCTGCAGTTGAAGCTCATGGACACAATATGATAGAAACCACAATTTCTCCCACTTGCGAGGAAGCAGGATATGCAGGCGGCGTTTGCTACAACTGCGGACATCAGGAGGGTGAGGAAATCGCAGCTCTTGGTCATAGCTATGTAGACGGCGTATGTGAAACATGCGGCGAAAAGGATCCCAGCGCAACTCAGGTTGAAAAGGGAGACATCGACGGCAACGGAAACATCAACTCAGTAGACCTTTTCAGGATGAACCTGTTTGTAAAGCAGATCGTAGCTCCTAAGGGAGACGAAGCGATTGCAGCAGATATTGACGGAAACGGAAAAGTAAACTCCGTTGATATGTTCTATCTCAAGTTCAGAATCCTCAAAGGTTATTGGGGTTAATA
>JAZQUP010000001.1:0-19281 GCA_045631345.1 Candidatus Avispirillum sp. | reverse complement strand
ATTGCTTCGCAATGTGAAATTCTCGCTTCGCTCGAGTGAAATCGCTGCGGCGGTGGGTGGATTTAATTTCACATTTTGCGTTAGCAAAATATTTCACCAAAGGCGAAAACCTTTGATTTCACCGTGCGATAGCACGATTTCACTTATACTTGCGGCTTCGCCGCTTTTATGCTACAATACACTTAAAGGCGGTGATAACTTGAAAAAAGTATTTAGCAAAATAGGAACATTCTTTGGGACGTTATTTGGCATATTATTAGCTTTGCTTGTAGGTATATGTTTTGTTTTACTGTTACCGCTTGATTATATCAAATATAAACGATCTCTTTTTTATAAAAATGAACATAAAAAATATAAGTTTTTTGCCGGCTCTGGTTTCTATTTTGAGTTTTATAATGAGATTGCGAAAAACGACTTGCCGATTAAATATATGTTTAATCCCAAAAACGATGCTTTAGAGTGTGGTTGGTTTGTTTTTGATAAAACTTTACTGATACCGGATTCTATGGTTGAATATCATTCGGATGTTGAAAAATGGTTTTGTAGTGAATATGATGGTGGTCACGATGTTGCATCCATTCCGTTAGACGAGTATTTACAACAAGAAATTGCTACTATAAATGAACTTTTAGAATATAATGTTTGTGATAAAGCTGTTGTATTAGTAGATGTTAATAACATTGAGAATATAGATATTGCTAAACAAGATAATAGTTTTTTGATTTATGATGATAATAGAGAAGAAGTAATAAAAACTTTTTGTAACAACAACTTATAATAAAGAAAATCCTCGGTTTTCTCACCAGTTCTTTTTCGGACACGAATGACAGTAAAGAAACCACCCAATAGGGTGGTTTCTTTATTGGCTTCTTGACGGACCCGAGCAACGACCTGATTAACAGTAAGCTTCTACGACAGCTCCTCTAAGCTTAGAAGCCGGTAAAGTAATGATGTTACAGCACTTTTTTCGAGATTAAAAAAACCGCTGAAATCAGCGGTTTTTTGTTGTTATCTTTTCTTATAAATAAACAGTTTGCGCACCAAAAAATTATAGAAGAAAACAATAGCTGTTGCAGCCATTTTTGAAAGCATTTCATTAAATGAAAGCAATTCAACGGAAATCCACATAATAACAAGGTTGAGAAGCAGACCAACAACAGCGGTAACATATATGCCAATGATTTCTTTAATAATAGATTGTCTGTTTTCCTTGAAGACCAAAATACGACCTGCAAGCCAGTTTACAAATGTTGATAAAATATAAGCAATGATTGTGGCAACAGTATAGTGAACGTAGCATTTATCAAGAAGGAAAAACAGCACCCATTCAGTAACTGTGGCAATTCCGCCGACGATTACGTAAAGTAAAAAATCCTTGATGTTATTCTTATTCATGATCGTCTGTTCTTTCGCTGATTATGTATCTGGGACGGTTTTTAACTTCCATGTATATCTTTCCGATATATTCGCCTATAATTCCAATGCAGATCAACTGAATGGAGGAGAGTAGGCAGATTGCTGCGACTATGCTTGCCCAGCCAGTTGCTGTGAAGCCTAAGAATTTAGAAACGATTGCCCAGATCAAGCCGATTACGCTGACAATGGACATAATGATACCAACAGATGAAATCAGACGGAGGGGCTTAACAGAAAGACTTGTGATGCCATCAATTGCAAGAGCGAGCATTTTGCTCAGAGGATAGTGAGTTTCTCCTGCGAATCTTTCTTTTCTTTCATAGTAAACAGAGCTGGACTTGAAGCCAACCAAAGGAACCATACCACGAAGGAAAAGGTTAACCTCCTTGAAGTTTGCGAATTCTTTCAGAACCTTAGATGAGATAAGACGGTAGTCTGCATGGTTGAACACAACTTCTGCGCCCATTGCATTGAGGAACTTATAAAATCCTTCTGCAGTTGCTCTTTTAAAGAATGTATCTGTTTTGCGGCTACTTCTGACGCCGTAAACAACCTCAGAGCCTGAAAGATAATCTTCTACCATATTTGTCATTACGGAAATATCATCCTGGCCATCGCAGTCAATAGAAATAGTGATGTCACACTTATCCTTTGATTCCATAAGACCTGCGAGCACAGCGTTCTGATGCCCACGGTTTCTGCTCTGTGAAATGCCGATAAATGCTTCGTTTTCTGTTGACAGCTGTTTGATGATATTCCATGTGTTATCTTTACTGCCATCGTTAACAAACATAATTTTGCTTTCAGCAGATATGAGATCTTTTTCCTGCATTGTTTTCAGCTGTTCCAAAAACAAGGGAGCTGTTATGGGTAAAACTTTTTCTTCGTTGTAGCAAGGGATTACCATATACAAGGTAGGCTTCATTTTTTATTCCTCCGATTTTAATAATCAAATTTATTTTAAATATCTTCAGGATCGGTCTTATCGTTTTTGTTGAACAGATAGAACTGGGGAATCATTATGAGGAATGGGATAATGCTGTAGTGGTATCTGGGAGCAACCTCAACAAGCATTTGTGCGCATGTAATTCCGATTACGAACAGGGGCAAAATGAAAATTGCTGAGCGATGAGAGGTTTTAAGCATTTTATAAGCACCCAAGAGGCTTAACAACACAATGAAATAATAGAAAACATTGCATGTGTTGCAAAGGTAATCATACTCTTTGATAATGCTCTGCGTATATCCAACGCAAACAGAATCTTCACCAAGGAAAATATTAAGCTTATTTTTTAGAAGCTTTGTGAAATCAATATTTCCGGAGGTTATTCTGTTTTTCGCTTCATTCAGCATTTGTTGCTGAGCCCATTCTGCAGTTGCACCTTCCTGATCACTATAGTAGTAGAGAAGCTGAGAGTCATCCCAGTTCCAACCACCGCTTGAATCAGGATTAAAGCCTACGTAAATGTTGTAACCGGGGACAGAAGCAGGAGCTTCTCCGATACGGGATGTGAAATAGACGTTCCATAAGCTGCCTAGTGCAAAGTATACTACAAGCATTGCAGCAAAGAACGGTATCCATTTTGCTAAATACGCTTTGTTAAACAAATCCTTGAATCTCAAAATAAAGATCCAGATAAACATTGCAATTATAAATATTGCTGCAACAGGACGGCTTACGTTAACGCCCTGAAGAATCACAGCAGACAACACGCCAAAAAGAATCATTTTGACCCAGTTCATAGTTGCTTCTTTCTTCACTATAACTGTAAGCAAATAAACAAAAGCAAGAATGAGAGTTGTATAAAGAGGATCAGAAAGCACAAGGCTGTTATAAATGGTTTGTGAAGGACAAATAATCCACAAAAGATATGAGAAAACAGCCGCTGTTGTTGAAATTAAATTTTTTGTGATTTTATATATAAAAACACCGGAAATAACTGACAGGATAACATTTAGCAGAGATGCAAGGAAAACACTATGACCGAATATTTTGAAAAATATACTTAAAAATGTTGAATATCCCAATATATGAGGGAACAAGGCTACGTATCTATCAACACGAACCCAGTTTTTTGCGAGGTCGGCTGCAGTATAATAGAATGTGGCATAGTCAACTTCGGGTTCCAATCTCATATTATAGATCCATAAGAATTTAACAGCAAAGCATGCGATTGACAATGCTATCAACAGCATTATATCTGATGTGGTATCAAAAATGCTGTTATGCTTTCTGAAAAACTTTATTGCAGCAAATGCAAAAAGCGCGGGAAAAACCAAAAGTGAAGGTGAGTCATAGTTGCTTATAAATGT
Organism: Candidatus Avispirillum sp.; assembly: GCA_045631345.1. Classification (GTDB taxonomy): domain Bacteria; phylum Bacillota; class Clostridia; order Oscillospirales; family CAG-272; genus Avispirillum. Next base: position 15,552 of record JAZQUP010000001.1, on the reverse strand, counting down.
TGTATAAGCAAAAATCACAATAAATAATAAAATCATCAGCTTGTATAACAAACTGGGAATATTATCCTTCCAATTCTTAAAAAACTGTTTGCATGTCAACGAGCTCCCGGGAAGCAATCTCTGTTCATCCATTTGAATCCCCCAATTAATAAATGATCAAAATGTTATTTCTGTGATACAAAATTTATATCATATGCATATAAATTTTAAAATATCATAATATATACTCTAACATTTTACAACTTTTATATGCAAATGTCAACAATATAATATAGTAAAACTTCTATATTAGCGAATAAAAGTCTTATATAAAAAGAGAAGTTATCGTAGGCTTGTGTGCGTCTAGATTGACAATTGCATAAAATAATGATATTATATCTTTTAAAGAAGCGAAATTGGAGAATTTCTTGCACAGGAGGTTGCGGATGATCGATTTCTTTAAGGGAAAGGTTAAAATTTTTGCCTTAATCGTGTTGCTGTATATGGCTATTGCTATGCTGGCAGTTTTTATTGTTGTTAACAGAAATAAAGAAAATATGATTGAGGTGCCACCCGATGAAACTATGGTTATGGAGGAGGCAAACTCTCAGGATCTTGTGACTATTGAGATAAACAACGAAAATTTTTATGAATATTTTGGCGTCAGATCATATTTTACAGATTTTGAGTTTATTGATGGGAATTGGGAAAAAGTAGTTCAGGAAAATCAGATAGATAAAGATTTTGACATTGTATATTCTTGTGGTAATGAGCCTGTATTGATGAAATGCGCCTTTGAATTTTATGCAAAGGTTCCCTGTGAAAGCAATGTCAGCGTTGATTTCATCCCTTTGCAGCTCAATTTATATGATTCTGCGGTCAAAAATGATTATGCTTTCTATTCATCTGACGGGGAGCTGATGGAGGAGCAATCAACATCTTTGAATGTGATGATCAATGATAATGGAGCGGTTTGCTTTGCTGATTATTATATAGCAGATGAAAAAATTTATCCAAGCATATTTGAAAAGGGCGCCAACGAAAAGTTGATAAATACATCGGGATATATAAATTTAAGTAGTGTTAATTTACATAAGTATACTCCCGTGATTGTAACAAATGAAAACTTTTATGATTATTTTGAGCTTGATGTAGATATAGAATATCCCATAATTTCAGGCGATTGCGGTTATAGGTACTATACAATAAACGTTAAGCCGAAGATTGAGAATATTATATCTGTTGACGGAAGCTTATATTTGGAGTATCTTTTTGCTGAAAAGAACAGTACAGGGACTGTTGAGAGCAATAAGGAGGCGATATATTCAAGCTTTGATATTTCATATGGCGTTAATATGAGCGACTTTTCTTCTTTGTATCAAGAGAAAATGTCAGAGCTTTTCAAGGAATATGTTGTTTTTGATTGTTTTGATGATGTTGAAAACAACACAATTGTTGAATATATGGTTGTTCGTCCGCAGACAAGCATAAAAATATATGTTGAAAAGTGAGAAAAAGATCCGCTGATAAAGCAGCGGATCTTTTTTTGATATAAATATTTGTAGTTGGTTTTGATAGCATTTTTCAACAGTTTTCTGTGGGAAAATTGTGTACAATTTCAGCCCAAAAAACCAAATTTTGGTTGATTTTTTGTATAATTTGTGATACAATTACTCTGTATTATAATGGAATAATAATATAATGCCATATTTAGTGCCTTGCGCAGCTTTAGCACAAGATATAGAGATAAAAATTAATTAATCGAGCAGAGTTTAATATAAAGTTCTCGACAGTTTGAGAGGGATAGAAATATGTCAAAAAAGAAGCTATTCATAATACCTTTGGTTCTCCTTATGAGCCTTGCGTTGCTGATTTCGGCAACATTTGCGTGGTTTACAATGTCACGTGCGCCGGAAATTTCCGGAATAACAACGCAGGTTGGCGCAAACGGAAGCCTTGAAATTGCGTTGCTTAATAACGACACCTTTATGGATCCGTCATCCATAAAATCAGGCATCGGCAGTTCTGCGGCTTCAACAACTGTGCAGCAGTCCAATATAACATGGGGTAACGTTGTAGACCTCAGCTCTGATAGCTATGGTCTTGATAAGGTGACTCTTAAGCCTGCGCGTCTCAATCTGACTGCGGGTGAAGATAACGAATATGTAGTAAATGGAAATCTTCTTTCTGTTCCGACCTACAACGTAGACGGACGACTTCAGAATTTCTATACTGATACCATTACAGCCGCTTTCAAGGGATATGATTTTACATACTATCCTGATGAAAATGGATACGGTGTTCGAGGAATCGGATCTATTCAGGAGCTGAGCCCTCAGCAGTCTGCATTCACAAATGCCAGATCTCTTGTTCCTTCATATCAGGTTGCGGCAAGATCTGCAATTGAAGCAATATGGAATGCAAACGGAGCTAAGCTTTTTGACATTGCATACAGACGAGGCATAGGCGAAACCTCCTTCACCAGAAGTGACACAGCGCTTCTTCGTGACACAGCTGAAAGACTTCAGAGCGCACTTACATATATGGACGCAGCAGTGCGCCAGAGCGCAATCGGCTTTGCGGCAACACAGGAAGAAAGCTATAGCATATTTAAAGATTTGAAGAGCGATATTGAAAAGGCAGAAATTCTCAGTGATGCGCTTCTTGCGAGAACATATTTTCCCTCATATATTCTCGATGCAGCAGCGAAGCTTGAGAATGCGCAGAGTCTTGTTGAAAGTGCTCTTGACGAATATAGCAATCTTATGTGGCAGGAAAGCTATACTTGGAGCGAGATCAACGCTCTTTACAGATATGTTATTCATCCCGAAACAACATATATAAACGACGTAACATTCTATGATGTTAACGCAGAAACATTAATTCTTGCTGACAGCACTATCACATTAACAGAAAGCTCCGGAGCTTTCTATGATGCGGCTGTGCTTCTTGGCGAATATGACGTTCTGTTCTCCTATTCTGACGACACAGTTATGCAAGTGAGAACTCTCAATAGTGAAACAGCGCTCCTTGAAAATGTAACAACTTATCTTAAATCCTCTACTGCAAAGGGCGACTATGCGCTCAAGGCAGTTTCTCTTGACGAGGTTTACGGATATGCTCTCGACTTTGCATTCAGAACAAATGCTAAATCCAATTTGCAGCTTCAGACATCAGCTAAGCCTATTGTTGAGAGCGGCTCAGAAAACGAAGCGCAGATTGAAGGAAACGGAAGCTATATGCGCTTCTCCTCCAGCTACCTTAATTCCGATCAGGTTAAGATGATGATGAACGCTATCCGAGTTGGCTTCCTTGATAATAGAAGCGCGCTTGTTGGCGTTGCAAAGCTTGGCGAGGTTTATGACGAAGGCGACAACACATATGCTGCAAGCCTTTATATGCACGAATATACTGTCAACGAAGACGGCAGCATCACAATGGGCTATAACTACGGAAGCGGCGCAACGATCATGCCCCTTGAAAAGAATGTTGCAACAGTTCTTTCAGTTGTAGTATGGCTTGATGGCGACTATACAGACAACAGCATTGCATCAACTATGAATTATAGCCTCACAGGCGAAATGAATCTTCAGTTCTCCAGCGATGCTGCTCTTAACCCTGCAGGAACAGAAGAATTCATTGGTGAAAGCGGTAATGGCGGAGAGGGACTTCCTCCCGAGGATATTGTAGTTCCCAATGACCCTGCAAGCTCATTGAAATATCAGCTTTATTGCATAGACGATACAAACTTCCTTATAGAATCCTATGATGTTGACGGAAACTTTGAGGGTAGCCTTAATTTTAGCGGCACCAAAACAGAGGATTCAGTTTGCGTTAAGGATATTCAGTCCACCTCAAATAACAGAGTTGCAATCCCTTCTGTTGTAAACTGCGTCAACGACCAGAAGCTCTATACCATGGAAATAGATTACACAACTGATCTGTTTAATGATGTCAAAGCATATGTTGAAGACATTTCTCTCTTCTCCGTAAGCTCAAAGAAGATCCGTTGTGTCAATGAGAATAATAGCTTAAGAAATTTGTTTTATTGTATTGAAAGTCTTCAATACATAGATATTAGTGGTCTTGATACATCTAACATAGTAGATATGCACACTATGTTTTATGGATGTAAAAATCTTAGAAGTGTAGAACTCGGAGATATAGATACTTCAAATGTAACTAATATGTATGCTATGTTCTATGGTTGCAATAATTTAAACAGTGTAGATGTCAGCAGATTCAATACTTCAAAAGTAACGTATATGGCAGGTATGTTTGGAGAATGTTGGTGCTTAGATAAACTTGATGTTTCTGGATTTGATACTTCTAATGTCATATCAATGTATAGTATGTTTCTCAGTTGCTATGAATTGGATAGTATTGATGTAAGTGATTTCAAAACACAAAATGTTACTGATATGTCATCTATGTTCAGTAGTTGTTACGATTTGCAGTCAATTGATATATCAGGGTGGGATTTCGTAAAGGTTGAAGATTTAGATTATTTTGTTAGGGGCTCAGGATTGGTTGAATTTAATATGCCCGATTGGCAACTACCTAACTGTACCAGTATGAGCGATATTTTCTATGAGTGTGAGAATCTTGAAAGTGTTAATATTGCAAATCTTTATGTTCCAAATGTAACTAATATGAAGGAAATGTTCCGTAGTTGTTATAATATCACTAACATAAACCTTACAGGCGTTAACACTGATAGACTTGAAAATATTCATGGAATGTTTTACGACTGTAGCTCGCTTGAAACAGTAGATCTTACAGATCTTGATGTAACAAACGTCATAGATATGGGGTCAATGTTTGCAGAATCAGGAGTAGTAACAGTTGACTTCAGTAAAAAAAATCTTTCTCATATTGCATCATTAGGTTACGTGTTCTATGGTTGTAACAAGCTTGAATCAGTTAATTTCTCAAACAATGATTTTTCAAATGTAACCAATGTAGACTCTATGTTCTTTGGCTGCTACGCATTGGAAGACGTAAGCTTTGCAGGCACAAAATTCTCAAGTCTTGAATCATCAGCGTATATGTTTGCAAGCAGCAGCGTATCCGAAATTGATTTCACCGATGCTGACACATCAGCTTTGAAGACCACAAGCTATATGTTTGCAAATTATGATGGCAAATATGTTTCAAATGCAATTAATTTTATCAATTTTGACACTTCCAATGTTACAGATATGAGCTTTATGTTCTATAATGCTCAGGATCTTACAACTATCAACCTTTCAGATCTTAACACTTCAAACGTTAAATATATGAACTCAATGTTCTATAAGTGTAATGATCTCACAGCTGCAACATTGAATGGCTTGGTTACAAGCGCAACAGTAAATCTTGAAGGTATGTTCAAGGGCTGTACCAAGCTGGTGACTGTTTACACAGAGGGCTGGAACACTCAGAATGTAACTAATATGAGCCTGATGTTCAATGGTTGTTATTCTCTTACAACAGTTGACCTTTCTCAGTTCAACACAAGTAAGGTTGAAAGCATGGTTGCAATGTTTTATAACTGTCAGAGATTGAAAACTATTGACGTCAGCAATTTCTCTGTTTCCAATGTTTCAAATATGTCTCGTATGTTTTATGATTGCAGTGGAGCAACAGAAATCAAGCTCTTTGATATGCATAATAGCCCTAATGTATCAGAAAGACATATGTCTCATATGTTCTACAATTGCAAATCATTAACTACTCTTGATCTTTCAGGGCTTGACACATCTAATGTAGGAACAAAAACAACATATACCTATTATGGTATTGATGATAGTAGCTATTATGACAATGATGATGTAAGCTATACTTCTAACGGCTTGTCAAGTATGTTCAATAGTTGCACAAGCTTAACAACAATTGATCTCAGTCCTCTTGATACATCAAATGTACAGACTATGGCAAGTATGTTCTATGGTTGCAAAGGCTTAACATCCTTGGATGTCAGCTGTCTGGACACTTCATCTGCAACAGATATGGGAAGTATGTTCTATAACTGTACAAGCTTGTCAAATCTTAATCTTGGCAATATAGACACTTCAAACGTAACAAATATGACATATATGTTTTATGGTTGCAAAGGCTTAGCAAATCTTAACCTCAGCAATTTTAAAACAAATAGTGCTACAGATATGAGTTGTATGTTCTATAATTGTTCAGGATTGACAAAGCTTGATCTCAGCAATTTCAACACAGCCAATGTCACAAATATGAGCTATATGTTCTATAATTGCACTGCATTAACAGATATCAATCTCAGTAGCTTTAACACATCTAAAGTGTCGAATATGGCATATATGTTCTATAAGTGTTCTTCTCTTGAATCGGTTGACGTTTCAGGTTTTGATACTTCAAGTGTTACAGGATACACATATAGTATGTATTCAAATATAAATGATCATCGTAATACAGGTATGGCATATATGTTTGCTGATTGCACCGCGCTTAAAACAGTTGATGTTTCTGGTTGGAATGTTGGAAATGTCAGAGCAATGCACGGTATGTTCAGCGGATGTACTGCATTGACAACAGTTGATGTAAGCAAGTGGAACACATCAAATGTTACAACGATCGGCTATATGTTCTACAACTGCCGAAGCTTGAAACAGCTTGATGTCAGCGGCTGGAACACAAGCAAGGTTCTGTATATGAACTATGCATTCTATGGCTGTAGCAGTCTTGATAAGCTTGATATAAGCGGATGGGACTTCACAGCGGCTGATGAATACGGCACCAGCAGAGAAAGTATGTTTGAGGGCTGTTCTGCTGTGATTATCACAGAAAAGCCTACATATGAATATAAGTTAGTTGATAATGGTGGTGGAACATATTCCATCACCGGATCAGCTGATGGCAGCGCATATCAGCTTGATGTTACAGCAACAGTAAATTCAAGCGCTAAAACACTCACAATTAATACATTTGAAAACTACCCCACAGAGTGAATTGTAATCCCAGCGCTTATTGATGTTAACGGAGCAGGATATACTGTATATTATAATAACTCTGTAAATGTTTACAAGAATTTAACAAGCACTATTGACTATATGCATATAACATTCCTTCCTGTTGGCTCAAACAAAGTAAAGCTCACCTCAGACAACTTGGAATGGGAGTTTCAAAATCAACATGGTCCGGATTTTGAGGCTATTGACCTAAGAGGTCTTGATACATCTAATGTTACAAATATGCATTGTATGTTTTATAATTCTCTGGGTCAGAGAACCAGTCTGAAAGAAATCAATCTTGAAGGTATTGATACTTCAAATGTAACAGATATGGGTTCAATGTTCTATAATTGCGCTCTTATAGAGGAACTTGATGTCAGCGGCTTAAACACATCAAAGGTTACAAATATGAATTGTATGTTCTGTTACTGTACTTCACTTAAGAGTGTTGATGTTTCAGGTTGGGATACCTCAAGTGTAACAGATATGAGTTCAATGTTTAGTAATTGTACAAGCCTTAAGGCGATAGATATCAGCAACTGGGACAGATCTAATGCTGATACATCAAATATGTTTACTAACTGCAACGCAGAAATCATCAAATAAAAAAATTACAGCGCACAATTCCATTTATATAAAAAATAATTAATCTTTATGGAGGATTATTATGAAAAAGCAAAAGAAGGAGATCTTCAAAGATCCCCGACAGCTTAAGCAGAAGCTGATGGCTGCGCTTTCAATGCTTATCGTTGCAAGCGTGCTTTTGTCAACAGCAACATTTGCTTGGCTGGTTATGTCTATCTCTCCTGAAGTGAGAGGTATATCAACTAATGTCGGAGCAAACGGAAGCCTTGAAATTGCGCTTCTTAACTCCGAAACAAAGCTGGATCTTTCCACAATCAAGAGCGGTGCCGTTGGCCAGTCTCTTGCAACAGATCAGATCTCAGCTAACTACACTTGGGGTAACCTGCTGGATGTGAGCAGCGAATCTTTCGGTCTTAACGAAATCGTTCTCATGCCCTCCAGACTTAATGCTACTCCCGGTGCTGAAGGTTATATCGTTAACAGCGGTATGCTTTCTGTTCCCACATACGGCTTTGACGGACGTATCACAGACCTGACAAACAACACAATCAGCTCTGTATATAACGGAACAAGCTTTATGTACACATATGGTCAGCAGGACTATGGTGTTCGTGCTATCGGTACATCCACATCTGTAACAGTTCAGGGTAGTGCGCTTGCTATGGCTCAGAGCAACATCAGCGTTGGTCAGAGCAATGCAAACAGCACAGCTTCTTCCACATGGACAAGAAACGGTGAGGCATTCTTCCAGATCCTTATTGACCATGTGATTGATGCTAATACTGCATATGACGATACAGATCTTGATGTTATCAAAGCAATGATCGCCGATCTTGAAACTTCTGTTTCTTATATCGACAGCGCTCTCAGAAACGGTCTTGTTGCATTCGGTGCTTCCGCTATTGCTGAGGAGGCAACATTCACAGCCTTCAATAATAAGGTTATGGATACAAACAACTCTCTTTCAAGTCTTGTTAATGAGCTCAATCAGTATGTTTCAGTTCCTGCTGAGTTCACAAACTGGATCGAGAAGCTCAGTGCTATCCAGACAAATCTTACAGAGGCTAAGAGTGAATGCGCTCTTCTCACAGACAATGAATACACATGGGCTGAAATCAGAGTAGTTCTTGCTTTCATTGTGGCTGTAGAAAAAACTTATGTTAATGCAATTCCTTATTCCGAGCTTGGCTCATCAAATGCGAACGACATTATTGCTGCATCTGAGATCACACTCACACTTGCTCCCGGTTCCGGCGCATTTGCTGACATTGCTGACTTCTCAGGCAATATTAATTCTACATTTAATTACACAGCAATGAGTAAGGCTATCACAGTTAAAACTGAAAGCGCTCAGAATCCTACATACCTCTCTGCATTGTACATCGCTGCAAGCGCACTTGAGGCTGCAGGCGGCGCAACAAACGGCACATCCATTGAAATGACATCTACATTCGGTTATGCTATTGATATGGCATTCCGTTGCAATGCTAAGGGCGTTTCCAATCTCCTTCTCCAGACAGACCCTGCTGAACGTGTATATGACGGAAGCGAATCCGGCAGCACAATGGGCGGCGGTAGCTTTATGGAGTTTGGTTCAAACGATGAAAGCATGGATTTCGCTCAGACAATTCAGCTTATGGATGCTATCCGTGTTGGCTTCATTGACGACCAGGGTAACCTTCTCGGTATCGCAAAACTTAACACAAGCAACCGTACTATTTCAAACGGTATGGTAAAGGCTCCTCTCTATCTCTATGATTATGAAATCAGCGAAGAAGCGGGCTCTGAAGGCGTGCTTGTAATGGGCGAGCGTCAGAAGACAGAGAATAAGCTTATGTCTCTTGAGCAGAATGTTGCTAAGGCTATCACAGCTATGGTATGGATCGATGGTGATATTGTTGATAACACAATGGTATCTGCTGATTCCGAAACATCCCTTGGTGGCGTTCTTAACCTCCAGTTTGCAACAGATGCAAACCTCATCCCTGCAGATAACGCAGACCTTAAGAACCTTACACCTGATAAGTCCAGTCTCCAGAAGGTTCTTGAAACATACAAGTCCACATATGAAGCAGGCAACGACTACAAGTTCACTTCTGTAACTTGGGATAAGTTCACATATGCTTATACATATGCTGTTTCTGTAAACAACAATTATCTTGCTAACGAGGCTCAGCTCCTTGCAGCTCAGAGAAATCTCGTAACAGCAGGTCAGGCTCTTGCACAGCTCACTCACGATGCTCTTGCGGCTAAGATCGCTGAGATTCGTAATATGATGGGCAAAACAGAGGATGAAGCTCGTATTGTAATAGAAGACGAAACCGGCAAATATATTGCTATCGGCTCTTATACAAACGATCAGAAGGCTGCAAGCAAGGGCACAATCTATCGTGTTGATTATGCAAATAACTTCATTGACGAAGGTAACGACGTTAAAACTCCTCTTTACACAGACGCAAGCTGGTCCGCTCTCGCTGCAACTCTCTATGATGCAGAAGCAGTGAATATGGATGCCAAGGCAACTGAGGCTAGAATGGATAGCGCTATTTCCGCTATTGAGGCAGCTAAGGAAGCTCTCCAGCGTAGAGTATACTTCACACCTTACGATTTCGAAGGCAATATCTACTACATGGCTATCAGCGAAGAAAAGGATACATACGGTAAGTGGTATGATTCCAACTTCAAGCGTGTAACATCCGACCTTAGAATCCTTGAGCTTGATGCTCGTGCAGAGGCTGTTGAAATCGCTTATATTGATCAGGATAAGTATGTTGCAAATACAACTGCATACACTGAAAATGGTGAAGGCGAATATTATCTCCGCATTGAGCCCTCTATTAAGATGCTCACATCTGTTTATCCCGAACTCTCCGAAGAGGATATCATCGCTATCGGCTGGAGCTCTTCTTCTGCAGAATTTGTAACAGCTATAAGCCAGGCTCAGATTGCTAAGCTCACTCAGCTTTCTGCAAGAGCAACAGAACTTAGCATTGAATCTGAAAAGGTTGCGTCTGCAGGTGATATTATCAATGGCAACACAGTTATTGATTATGATCTCGCTCGTATCAACACTCTCATTGCAGAGCTTGAAGATGCTATTGCTAAGGAAGAAAAGAGACTTGGCGATGAAGCTGCTGCTCTCGTAACTTCTATCAGCGCAGACTACAGAGTTCTCTTGAGTGCTGCAATTGAAGCTGCAACAGGATCAACCCAGTATGCAGAAAAAGTAACAACTACAGAAAAAGATAGTGAAGGCAACGATGTCGTTGTTGAAACAGAAGAGTATAAGTATGCTGATCTGAGAACAAAGACTGAGGCTGCTCAGGCGCTTCTTGCAGAGGCTGATCCTCAGCAGGCAGCAGCTGAAACAACTCTCACAGCTCTCAATGATGCTCTTTCTGCTGCAGGTCTTAGAACATATACATACGATAACTATATTGAGCATGCTATTCCCGTAGGTTCTGAGCGTTATGAGATTGTATATGCAGTAGATAACCCCACAGGTCTTCTCTATTTCACAGCTGATCAGAATAGCACACCTACAACAAACCTTAAGGCTGTTGTTCTTACAGAGAATGGTGTAGTATTCACACTCACAACAGCATTTGAGGTTTATACACCTGCTAAGGGTGTTGAAATTGCATTTGCAGGCGCAACGGGTATTGATCATATAAACGTACCTAAAAACGAAAGCGTTACACTTACTGCACAGCTTATGAGCGATGTGATTCCTCACACAGAAGAAATTGCTTCTTATCGTTGGGCTTCCAACCTTTCTTACGTAACTCTTGACAGCGTTACAAAGGAAAGCTGCAAGATCACAGCTAAGGGTGAAGCAACAACAGTTTCTGTAACACTGGAAGTTACAACAGTTCAGGGCAATACATATTATCATACAGTACCTATTATCATTGAATAATAACAAGAAAGCCACCGAAATCGGTGGCTTTTGACTTTCTTTGGGTAACTATAGGCTCTAAATAATAATATAAATTCTCAGTTTAAAAAGTTAAATAAAAAGCGGCGCTTTTGCGCCGCTTTTAAATTATTTTTTATTTCTGCGTTTGAAGATCTTGCTTCTGAAAAGAATAATGTTCATAACGATCAAGAATGCGAAGAGAATGATCGTTGTAAGAACGGGTTTAACAGGGGCAAGGAGCGCAAGGAACATAAGAGGGAATCCAAACACGATTGCAGGGAAATTCTGATAAACAAGGTTTTCAGCTGCAGGTGTTTTGAAATCGCCGTCAATTTCACGGAGAAGGATAATTCCTGTGCTGGCTGTTCCGGTGAGCATTCCATACATAGCAAGGAACTGTTCTTCCTGATATTCAGGGAAAAGAACCTTTGCAACAATACGGTTATAAATGAATGTAACTGTAAGTCCGAAAACAGCGAGGATGGCTGCGATGCCCCAGAATCTTTCAAGAATATCAAGGCGGATAGCTGCAACTCCGGAAACGATCATAAGGTCAAAGAAAAAGTTTTCTGTACGTGTGAGAAGGAAGTTGTTAGTATACTGTCTTCTAACGATTCTGTGTTTGCGGAGAATCTGAAGGATAGTTTTAACAAGTGTTGCGCAGAGAACACCGAGAAGGAAGTTGAATCCGAAGATAGTTGCCTTCATTCCGGGGAGGAGCTTGCCGAGGAAGTACATAATGAGATATGTCATCAGGTATGAAACCAAAATGAGAGAAAGCTGAACTGTCATCTTATCTATGCTTTCCTGCATAGGAATTTCAATTGCTCTTTCAATTCTATCTGTATTGTGCTTGATCTTTGTTCCTGAAATATTCAGTCTGCCGCGGCGTCGCATAATATTAAGATGGATAACACCTCCTATTGCTGCGCTGAGGAAGCCGAGCGCTGCAATTGTGAGGCCGAAGCTTTTGCCGCCATTAAAGCCGAACTGTGATTCATAGATACTTCCGTAGTTAAGAGCCTGACCTGTACCCTGGCCAAAGCCAAAGGGGAGGATAAGGCCAGCAGCAGGGAAGAATCCCTTGATAATAAGAGAGGCAATAATTGTGATAACCATACCCACAACGCCTTGTATAAGATATGTAGAAACGGTTGTAACGCCTGTGTTAAACACTTCTGCTGCTCTTTTCTTTGTCATCTTAGCATCTGATGTTGTAAGAGCAGATGCGATAAATCCGAGCGCGAGAGCGTGGTATGTGATCATTTCAAGGGTTGATGTTCCCCTGCCTCCGAAAATTTCGGAATCAAACATAACATCGCCTGTTATTGCTTTGTATATTGCTGCAACGATTATAAGGAATATACCGCTAATAACTGATGTAGGAATAAGAGATTCTCTGAGAAGCGGAATACACTTTTTGAGAACATTACCTACAAGCAAGCTGCCCAGAAGAACTGCGAAAAGGAGAATTGTTCCCCAAATACTATAATCCCAAAAATTTGTCATTGTTGTCTCCTTTAGTTATGTTTTTATATCTATAATAAAGGTTTACGTATTTAATAGCGTTAAAGCCTTTTGAACCTTTTATCTGATATATTTTATCGCCGTGATAGATATTAAGCTTGTTTTTACCAAGAACGCTGATGGCAGAAGTTTCGTTGAAATCAAAGGTTATTTCGCTTCCATTGATTTTAGTAACGATCATATTGCCATAGAGATTTATAGGAGCGCTTTTCTCAAGCAGAAGCTTTTTCTTGTTTGGGATAACCTCGTAAATGTTTACACTTTCTGTATAAAGAGGCACAGAACAATCAGCAGTTATATCAAGGTTGTTTATGTAGTCCTTCTGATAGTCGTACCAATCTGCTACAAAGCGGAAGGGAAGGTCATATCCAATGCCCTTAAGCTCTTTTGAAGGGAGATATTCAACCTCTTTGCCGCACTTAAGGCACTTCACTTTGCATCTGTGGCTTTCAAAAGTTGAAAGCCCACAATCGGGACAAACATAAAGAACTCTTTCAAGATATTCTGCGTTGTTTTTGTGATAGAAGAGGGAGTCTGCTTTAGCTTCGTCTACGTAAAGACCTTCTTCAATAAGCTTGAAAAGCTCATCATCGGAGAGGGAAGCATATTCTTCAGGTTCGATCACTTTAGAAACATAACTTTTCATTTTGCCCTTGCGAACAACGTCACTCCATCTGGGCTGAATGCCGTATCCACCCTCTATTCTGTAGAGAGCAATGGGGAGCTTCATTTTTCTTGCAAGAGAAGCAATTGAAGGGCTCATATATTCTGTTTTGCCGCTGTATGTGCGGTTTCCTTCAGGAGCAATAGCAATGGTTCCGCCTTCTTTGGCAACTCTGATGCAGTTAAGAATTGCCTGCACGTCGGTGGTCTGCTTTTTTATCGGTATAGGTGCAACAAGGTAACGGAGCAGAGAAGAAAGGAATCCGAGGGAGAAAATATCCTCAGTTGCCAGATAGTAGATAGGGCCCTTGAAAGCAAGCCCTACGAAAAACTGGTCAAATCCTGTCTGGTGATTATAGAGAACAAGATACTGTCTGTCGCCTTGCTCTTTAAAGGGTTCTATATTTATATGGTATTTGTTTACAATATAAGGCTTTAAAACAAAGCCAAAGAAATTACGAACCAATCGGTGTCTTGGCTTCAGCCATTTGGCTCTTTTTTTATTTTTCATGTATACCGCCTATAGATGTTGTAATTACAACGAATTATTTTTCCATACACTGTAATTATATCACAAAAATTGACATTTGTATAGTTTTTTTGCATTTTTTGCAGGTTCTTTGCCGTAAAGCCTTCGAATTTTAGGGAGAAGTGGACCACTTGCGTTTCTTTCGATGTTCTGAACATAAAGCGTTAAGATGTACGAAATTTTAAAGCTGATCCGTAGGGGAGACCATTGGTAGTCCATTTTGTCTAAATGAAAAAGCACCCAACGGGTGCTTTTATAATTAATTATATCTGAATAAACGACAAAACTTCAAAATACAAAGCCAGTAACAAAAGCGGGATTCCTATGATATAGGTTCCTACTGATTCTGCTTTTTTATCTCTACCTGTATCTTTGGTGGAATATGACATTATAATCATAAAGCAAAGCGGAATAAAAGGTGGCAAAAATAGGATAGTGGAAACTCCGTTGCTTAAAATATATCTTATGTTTTCGATAATAACCATATCTAACACAATAACTGCGCTGCACCAAGTAAGAGCTTTATTCAAACTTTGTGTTAACTGATTCTTAAAGCATTTTTTTAAAACAATTATAATAATAGGAACAATAAGCAGATCAATATAAATATGTATAATAGCATTAACGATAAAAGAATCAGTTATTGCGTAAATGATGCCAATTAAAATTAAAACAATTGCGCACGCAATAATTGAAATACTAACAGCACGACGATTTTTTAGATTAAGCATTTGAGCACCACCTCTCTACATTTAGTATAACACAAAAGAGCAGGGAATGCAATTGTAAAAAAGAAGTAACTTCGGTTTCGCGTTCGGTTCAAGCAGAGTGACGCCTCCGGAACGAAAAAAGCACACATTTTGGTGTGCTTGGAGGAGTCCCAGTCGCTGTAGTGTGTCGCAATATATCTATAAACAATAATCACCCTTCGGGTGATAGGCGTAACGACTCACCGGTCGCATAGTCGTCTGCCTTGCCTCGACGCTACGCTTACGCTCGGTGCGGCATACTCCTTGCTTAGCTTTCAGATTTGAACCTCCGCTTCGCGTTCGGTTCAGAGTGGGTGGCGTCTCCAAAAAACAAAAACCAGCCTATTGGCTGGTTTGTTTTTTGGAGGCGTCACCCGGATTTGAACCGGGGAATAACGGTTTTGCAGACCGTGGCCTTACCGCTTGGCTATGACGCCGAACTGTCGCTTCGTTAACCGATTGGTTATGAAGCTTTATTATTAAAACGAGCCGCATTGTTATGCGGCTCATGTGGAGCGGATTACGGGGCTCGAACCCGCCACCTCAACCTTGGCAAGGTTGCGCTCTACCAAATGAGCTAAATCCGCATATGGTGCCTCCGGTCGGAATCGAACCAACGACACGGAGATTTTCAGTCTC